>JABLXU010000022.1 GCA_013177805.1 Candidatus Omnitrophota bacterium | reverse complement strand
GTGCATCCAGGCGGAGACGGAGAACGCCACCGCCGCGCGCAGGCTGCTGAACCGGTCCCGCAGATATCCCACGGCGGCGTATCCGTAATAGAACAAGGTAGCCAGAAACAGGGTGTAGTATTCCGTGTGGCCGTTGCAATACAGGATCAATCCGGATGAGCCAAACAAGGCCAGCGTCCAAAGCGGATTCCCCCCTACGTAGGCTTCATGAAATTTGAGCAGAACTAAAATCGATACCGCGCCCGCCACGCAAGACACGAGGTTGATGGTGCTCAAGCCATCCCAGCCCCAGGGGCGGAGGAGCTGATAAGCGAATTGGAAAACCGCGTGGGAGGCCAGTTCGGTCTGGACCATCCAGATGCCGCCTTCCACCATCCGTGTCAGCTGGTCGCCGTCGCCGGAATAATACTGGGACCGGTAGATCCAGAAAAACACGCCCAGGAGGATACCGGTTCCTGCCGGATGGCGGGAAACCAAACGGCCCGTGGAAGTCCACGGGCCGGGGTTGGGCGTGGGGCAGGAAGAGACCGCATCAGTGATGATGGGCATGATTCGCACCGGATTTTTCTTCTTTTTTCGGGATCTCGTACACGACCGATTCCGTCGTGAGCAGCAAGCCGGCGATGCTGGCCGCGTTCTGCAACGCGGTGCGCACTACCTTGGCCGGATCGATGATACCCGCTTTGACCAGATCTTCCACGGTGTTGGTGAGGGCGTTGAAGCCCACGTTTTTCTTTTCCTTTTTGATCTGCGTGACGATCAGTTGGCCTTCGGCTCCAGCGTTGTAGGCGATTTGCATGGCCGGGGTTTCCATAGCCTGGGCCAGGATTTTCACGCCGACGGCTTCATCGCCCGGCAGGTTGAGTTCATTCAGAGCCGCGGCGGCCCGGATCAGCGCCACGCCGCCGCCGGCGACAATTCCTTCCTCGATGGCGGCCCGGGTAGCGTGCAGGGCGTCCTCCACCCGCGCTTTCTTTTCTTTCATTTCCGCCTCGGTGGCCGCGCCGACCCGGATAATGGCCACGCCCCCCGCCAGTTTGGCCAAGCGTTCCTGGTACCGTTCCCGGTCGTAATCGGAGGTGGTTTCGAGGATCATTTGGCGCAGCTGCTCGGCCCGGTTTTTGATCTCCGATTTCTTCCCGCCGCCTTCGATGATGGTGGTGTGGTCCTTGTCGATCACCACCCGTTTGGCGGTGCCCAGATCGTCCAAGGTCACGTTTTCAACCTTCAGGCCCAGTTCCTCGCTGATGACGGTTCCGCCGGTGAGGATGCCCATATCTACGAGCATGGCCTTGCGCCGGTCGCCGAAGCCGGGCGATTTGACCGCCGCCACTTGCAGAACGCCGCGCACGCGGTTCACGACCAGGGTTGCCAGGGCTTCTCCCTCCACATCCTCGGCCACGATCAGCAGAGGACGCCCGCTTTGGGCGATCCGCTCCAGGAGAGGCAGCAGATCGGCCATGGAGGAGAGTTTCTTTTCATGCAAAAGGATGTACGGATTTTCCAAGACGCACTCCATGCGCTCGGGATCATTCACGAAATAGGGCGAGAGGTAACCGCGGTCGATTTGCATGCCTTCGACCATGTCCAGTTCCATCTCCAGGCCTTTGCCCTCTTCCACGGTGATGACGCCGTCTTGGCCGACTTGCTCCATCGCGTCGGCGATCAGGTTGCCGATGGCTTCTTCGTTGTTGGCGGAAATAGCGGCCACCTGGGCGACTTCGTGTTTTTCTTTGATGCGTTTGGCTTGGGTCAGGATTTCATCGACCGCCTTTTCCACGGCTTTGTCGATGCCGCGTTTGATGGCCATGGGATCGTAGCCCGCGGTGATCATGCGCAGGCCGTTTTTGTAGATGGCTTCCCCCAGCACCGTGGCGGTGGTGGTTCCATCGCCGGCGACATCGCTGGTTTTGGACGCGATTTCCCGCAACAGGCGCGCGCCCATCTGCTCCAGGGGATTCTCCAGTTCGATTTCCTTGGCGACTGTTACGCCGTCCTTGGTCACGGTGGGGGCGCCGGATTTTTTATCCAGAGCCACGTTGCGGCCCTTAGGTCCCAGAGTCACCTTGACGGCTTGGGATAATTTCTGGATGCCGGACAACAGGCCTTGCCGGGCCTCGTCCTCAAACAACAGGTGTTTTGCTGCCATGGATACATCCCTCCTTGTTGGGGCTGTACGATTGGATTCGTTAACCGGGATATGGAAGTCCCGGTGAATGGGCATTCTTCCGGGCGGGCCCGGACGCTAAATCGCCTGGATCGTGGATTTCGGCAGCCAGCCGGTGAACAGGGTGTTGCCGGGCAACGTGATCCGGACCCAGTCCCCTTGATCTTGAACCAGGGAGACCTTGGTACCTTCGTGCAAGGAAAACGATGTCGAAAAATCGTTACCCGGACCGGTTTTCACTTCAACCGCCGGGCTCATCACGATCGCTTCGACGAGGCACTCGTGTTGATATATTTTAAATGCCGAGGAAAAACAGGAAAGTATAAACGCAATGATCAGAATCCAACAAGGGATTCGCAGCCAAGCGGCCGCCGCGCCGTTGGGCAGGAACCAGCGGAGACCCACCAGGGCGGCCAGGAGCCAGAACAATCCCGTGGTAAGCATCAGGCCCTCGCGCAGGTTGAAAAATCCATGCAAGGCGAGCAGTAAGCCGAGGGTTCCCCCATAGGCCGGTTTTTGAAATTCCTCATCGGCGAGGGCGTTCCGGGCGAACGCAAAATTGACTTGCAGATCCCTGAACCGGGGCAGATAGCGGGTGGCGCGTTCATACCACAGGATGGCCTCGCCCAGCCGGCCCAGCCGGAAGCAGGTGTTGCCCAGATTGTAATACAGGTACCCGTTCTTGATGCCCAGGTCCGCGAGGTATTCAAAGCCCTCGAGCGCTTCTTCCAGCCGGCCTTGGCGGTAAAACTCGCTGGCCTGTTCGAGGATGCCTTGGCGGTCTAAGCCGGCGGGGTAGCGCGGAGAAAGCGTCTCCCTGTCCGCGCCCGCCGCGGCGGACAAGAAACCCATCAGGGTGATCCCCAACCAGACGCTCAGCCCAGGTGCTAGTAACCAGATTGAATGCAATGCCCGGCCTCCTTGGCAATCAGCGTTTTTGTTTCATCAATGTACCGAGGAGTTGTTCCGTCTTGGCATAATCCGCCCGCATTTGTTCCTCGGTCTGGCCCGCGCCGGAAAAACGGGCGCTGTCGAACCCGCTTAGGATTTGCAGCACCGAATCCACGCACTCCGCATCCATTCCCAGATCCTGCAGGGTGGCCCGTAACTCGGGACCTGTCCGGCCGGCACAGGCCACGTTCCAGCGGTAGGCGATGAAATCGGTGATGGCCTTGCCCAGGCAGGCATAAACCTGGGCGGCGTTTTTATGCTCCAACGCCTGCCGCGCGTCTTTCAGGAACCGCCGCGCGAGACGGGGCGCTTTTTTCCGGTTGGCGATGGCGGGATTGACGGCCAGGAATTCGTTGCGTTTTTTGATGACCAGGCCGGCCGCCAGCAGTACGGCCGGCATCAGGAACAGCAACCGGAATTTCCGCGAATGGTAGAGGGGCAGCGTCACGGTCGAAATGGCGGCGGGGGCGGTGACGATGAACCGGAAATCATCGCCCGCGCGGGTGATCACCCGCCGGTTTTGCCCCAGAGGAAGTCCCACCCGCGAACCGGAGCGCGGCGAGGGATGGATCGTCAGGGAGATCGGCTGCGACTCGAGGATTTTGTATTTTTCCTCTTCCGGATCAAAGTACGCATAGCGGACCGGACCGATTTCGGTGGCGTTAACGTCATGGGGGATCAGCACGTAGGAATAGTCGATCCGGCCCCGGACTCCTTCGGGGGTAACCTGCACGTCTTCCTTGCGGGTGGGGTCGAACTGGTCGAATTGGGACAAGCCGGGCAACACCGGTGAAGGAGCGTTTTTGATATTGCCGAAACCTTCGAGGCTGATCGACAAGGTGATGGTGTTCCCTTCGATGATTTCGACGGGATCAGCCGAGACCTTCATTTGAAAGCGGCCTACCGCCCCATTAAAAATGTCCGGCTTGCCTTCTTCCGGCAGCGGTTTGATCCGGAGGGGGACCGGTTCGGGCGTGATCGGCACGGGGGTCAGGTTGGCGGAGAAGCCCCGGTAGGCGGGAATCATGACCTCGATGGTATCGAACGGCGCGCAGGAATACTCACCTGCCTTGAGAGGAAAGAGGATGTACCGCACAAGGGGTTTCTGGAAGAACAATTCTTTGCGGCCGGAGAGGCGGACGGGAGTCATATCCCCTTCGAATTTCAGGTTGACCGTTTCGGACAGAAAATCCTTTAACGCGCCGCTCTGCTCGTTCATGACCGCGTAGTCCCGGCGGAGAAACATGGTCCGTTCGAACCATTGCCGGAAGTTTTGATGGAAGACGAGGTCATAGGAGAGGATCAGTTCCTCGCCAACATAGGCCTCTTTCTTGCTGATGTCTGCCAGGATATAGACATCATGCCAATTCTCTTTTTGCGGAGTGGCCAGCGAAGGGGAGCGGGTGGGGGCCGGTTCGGCGCCGGGGAAGACGGTGACTTCCACTGGATTGCCGGTCAACTCACCGGAGGTCAACGCGGCGCGGACTCCCTGGATGGTATATTTCCCCTCCTTCATGGCATAGACATCATAGAAATAATCGTAGCGGAGGGTGATTTGGGTTTGGCCGTTGATGCTGCTGAATTGTTGGCTGAACGAATTGTTGAGGGCGACGATGTTCAATCCCTCGACGGCCGGAATGGCGGGGGGTCCTTGGACTTGTTCGCCGTCCGTGGTGATAGAGACCACGAGGCGGGTTTGTTCTCCGGTCCGCAGCACGTTTTTATCCAGCCGGACGGTGACCGAACCTTTCGCGTAGGTGGAAAGCGTCAGTCCCATTCCGGCGGCGAGAACCACTAGACTCCAAATCATCCGCTTCCCATGAATCCCCACAAACGCTTCCATCGATCCTCTCCCGCTGGGGTTTTGGTTTCCGGGCTTACCAATCCTTGTCCACTTTAAGGTTGGGATTGACCGGTGGCCGCCGTTTCAGTTCCTTGCGTTTTTCCTTTTCGTCCTCTTCCAGGTTTTGCAGCAGTTGGAGGGCTTGGTCCCGGGTCATTTCCTGCCGGGATTCCTGTGTTTGTTGACCGGCGGATTCTTCCGGATTTTCCAGATCCGGATTGGGTGGTGGTTGATCTTGAGGTTGTTCCGGTTGATCTTGGGGTTGTGGCTGATCCTCGTTGGAGTTGGATTGATCTTGCTCTTGATCTTGTTGTGGCTGATCTTGCTGGTTTTGATCCTGACCGGGCTGATCCTGTGGTTGATCCTGGTTTTGTTGATCCGGTTGCTGATCCTGTTGCTGTTGGTTTTTGTTTTGGTCGATTTGTTCTTTCAGTTTGCGCCGGGCCAATTCGAGATTGTACTTGGCATCCTCGTCGTCCGGATTAAGGCGCAGGGATTGGATGTACGATTCGATGGCCTTGGCGTAATCTTCCAGCCGGTAATAGGCGTTGCCGATTCCATACTGGGCCATGGCTTCCAAGCGGGCATCGGGCGCGCCCGTCACTTTTTGGTATTCCGCGATCGCTTTTTCGTAATCCCCCGCGCGGTACCAGGCGTTGCCGATGTTGAAGTGCAATTCGGGCGATTCGGGGGCATAGGCGGCCGCGATATCCGTATACTGCTGAATGGCCTCCTCGTATTTGCCTTCCTCGTAAATCCGGTTGGCCGCTTCCACGCGCTCCCGCAATGGATTGATCCACCCCACCTGGACCAGAGCCAGCCCCCCAAGCATCATCCAAGAAAGCCGGTTTGTCATGATTGCGCCTCCTTTTCCCGCAACGCCGGCCGGGGTGCATGATTTTCCGCGTGGGTGAATCCCCCCACAGTGCGCCGGACGGCGCGTTTGCGGTCGGTCATGAGCATTTCCGCCACCAGGAGCACCAGGGCCGGGAAAAGAAAAAATTGAAACCGTTCTTCGTATTGAGAAATGAAACGGGTTTGCAGGAGCCGTTGTCTTCGCCGTTCTTCCATGTGATCGTGAATGGACTGGAGTTCCAGCGTGTCGGCCCGCGCGGGGTAATACGCGCCGCCGGTCGTCAGGCAAAGGGCGCGCAAGGTGTCCTCGTCCAGTTTGCTGGTCACCACATTGCCGGATTTGTCTTTCAGGTATTCTTGCAGCCCGCCGTCCTCGCCCCGCAAGGGGATGGGCACGCCCAGGGGATTGCCGATGCCGATCGCGTAGATCATCACCCCTTCTTTGGCCGCCTGCTCCGCGGCCGCCTTGGGATCCTCCACCGTATCCTCCCCGTCCGTAATCAGAATTATAACCCGCGATTCCCGTTCGCCGGGGGGAAACGATTCCAGGCACTTGCGGATGGCGCGGGAAATGGCGGTGCCGGGAACGGGGACGGAACCGACATCGACTTCGCTCAGCAGGATTTTGGCGGCGGAATAGTCCAGCGTGAGCGGGCATTGGACAAAAGCATCGCCTGCGAAGATCACCAGGCCGATGCGGTTGCCTTGCAGCCGGCTGATGAGTTCATTCAGTTCGAACTTAGCCTTGGCCAGCCGGTTGGGTTTCATGTCTTCGGCCAGCATGCTGCGGGACACGTCCAGGGCCACGAGAATATCGTGGCCGCGGGAGACCAAGATCTGTTCGCGCTGCCCCCACAAGGGGCGGGAGAGGGCGATTAAGGAAAACGCGAAGACGAAAAAGAGGAGGACGAGTTTCGCTTTTTGCTTGGGGCGGCTGACGCCTTCCACCAGCCGCTCCACCAACTCGGGGTTGCCGAACCGATGCAAGGCCTGGACGCGTTGTTTCCAGGCCCAACGGAGAAACAGGCCCAGTGGAAACAGCAGCCACAGCATATTGAGATAAACATGGTCTCCAAACATCATGGCAATTTCCGGAACCGCGTGTTCGACAATACCATTTCAATGAGCAACAATCCCAAGGCGGGATTGAGGAAATAGGGGAACAGTTCGCGGAAGCGGCGGTTCCCCTCTGAACGGATTTGGGATTTTTCCAATTCGTCGATGGCCGCGAAGATTTCCTTGAAACTTTCGGTGTCCGTGGCGCGGAAGTATTTCCCGCCGGTGGTTTCGGCGATACGGCGGAGCGAGTTTTCATCGATCCGTTCCGCCTCCGGCACAGGCTTCATGATGGGGCCAAACAAGGGATGTTCCTGAAGAATATAGGGGGTGCCGCGGCCGCCTACCCCGATGCTGTGAATTTTCACGTCCAGGGCCTTGGCCATCTCCGCCGCGGTGAGGGGATCGATCTGCCCGGCGTTGTTGGCCCCGTCGGTGACGAGGATAATGACCTTCGATTTGGATTCGGTATGCCGGAGATGGTTGAGCGAGGCGGCGATGGCGTTGCCGATGGCCGTGCTGTTGCCGGGGATCATATCGATCCGCACTTCGCCGAGGAAGTTCTTGACAATCCCGTAATCCACGGTGAGGGGGCATTGGAGAAACGCGTCGGTGGCGAACACCAGCATGCCGATGCGGTCATACCGCCGGCCCTCGATGAAGGCTTGGACGACTTCCTTGGTCACATCCAGCCGGGTGCGTTTCTTCTGCACGTCCAGGTCGATGAGAATCATGCTGTTGGAAACATCCAGGGTCAGCATGATGTCCACTCCCTCGGTGAACACCTCGCTGGTGATCAGCTCGGCCTGAGGCCGGGCCAGCGCCAGGATGAACAAACTCAACACGACCAAGCGTACGGCGAAGAGCACGTGCCGGAACCGGTGTGAAAACGGCGGGCGGTTGCCGGTGACGGCGAACACCTTCTTGATGCGGCTGATGTCCGAATAGAAGAGTGGCGCGGCTCCCTGCCGGCGGGTGTAGCGCCACGCCAGGAAGGGAATCAGCAACAGAAGCACCAGGAAACCTTGATAGGCGAATCGCATCAGGTGTCCCCCCCTCCCGCGCCGGAGGACACGCCGGCCGGTTCCGGTTCTGCCATGCCGGTCCTTTCCGGCAGAAAGATCAATTCCTCGTGCGTGTTTTCCACAATATATTCCGCCACGCCGATCAAGCGCTCCAAGTCCTCGGCGGGCAGTTCATGTTTGGCGAATTTCATCAAGTCACAATCCATAAAGAAATTTTGAAAGGATTCGAAAATCCCTTCCGGCAAATTGACCTTGGCCAGATCCCGCAAGGTTTCATCCGAGGTGTCTTCCAGGGCGGGAATTCCCCACCGCCGGCTGATATAGACGCGGAGGATTTCGCTCAACCGGGTGGAAAACTCCTTGTATTGCCGGCCCTCGATCCAATCACGCCGTCCGCGCAATTCCCGCAAGGCTTGGAGGGCTTCGATATGCGGGGGCAGCGGCGGGACAGCGGGCGCCGGGATTTCCTTATTCTTGTAGTACCACCAGAGGAAATACGCCGCGGCGGCGAGGAGCAGGAGCGCCCCCGCGATGGTCCAAAGGATCCAGGCGCGGGAAGGGCCTTCCAAGACGACGGGATCCTTGATGTCCCGGATGTCGAGGTTTTCCGATTCCTCCGGTGTCAGGCTGCGCACTATGATTTTCATGGGGCTGGTCTGGATCGTGCCCTCTTGGCCGTCCGCGGTCCGGAAATGGATGGAAAACGGGGGGATGACGAACTCGCCGGTGAAGAAAGTGGACAGTTGGTAATCGATGGTCCGGCGGAGCCGCCCATCGTCCAGTTTTTCTTCGAAACCGGGATTGATGTCTTTGATCTCGAACTGCCCCAGTTGGAGGGCCGTTTCCCGTTCCAGGATGGTCACCGTGGGATCGTGAGTGACCGTGACAGTGAGATGGAAGACATCCCCGATGAGGATTTCGCTGCGGTCCACGCGGGTTTCCACGCTGGGGTACAACGCGGCGGGAATCGTGCCGGTTGCGTCCGGGGGCGCGGGCGCGGCCGCCAGCAGGGTGACCTGCAGGGAAAACAGACTATAGAGGCAAAGACCTTGGATCATCATTTCGGAATAGAATTCCTTTACTGCGTTCCCCTTGGATCCACTGGAGCAGGATTCGGTGGCGCGGGATGGGATTGTGCCGGAATTGGTGGTCCGGCTGGAGCCGAAGGGGATTCGATGAGGGACGAGTCGAAAATCTTCACATTTTCCGCTTTCAATAAACGTTGCAGCAGATCATTTTGCAATTCCCGGGCTTTGCGCAACCATACTTGGCGCTCCGCTTGGGATCGCACTTCCTCAAGGGGCATTAGCCGGCCGGGGATGCGTTGCACGATCCGAAAGATGTGATACCCGCCAGGGCCTGGGATTGGGTCGCTGATTTGATTTTCCTCCAAGGCGAACAATTGATCCGCGACAGCCTTGGAGGGGCCGAAACCGGGTACGGTGTCCCGTCCTTCCTGGAGAGTCCCGAGTTCGCCGCCGCGGTTTTTGGTTTGGGAGTCTTCGGAAAATTCCGCGGCTGCCTGTTCGAAGGTTTTGCCTTCGGCAATGGCTTGTTTAACCTCCTGCGCTTTTTCCAACGTGGAGACTTGGATATGCGCGATCCGCAGGGTCAATGGAACGGAGAATTCTTCCGGATGGGCCTTGTAGTATAGTTCGATGTCGCCGGGAGAGACCTGGACTTTTTGCCGGATTTCTTCTTCCATGACGCGGTTCGCCAGCAGCATTTTCTCGAATTCGCGCACCTGCTTGCGGATCTCTTTGTTCTTATCGTATTCCTTCCGGAGGGCCATGTCATAGAGAAGTTCTTCCATGAGTTTGGAGTGAAGATATTCCCGTTTTTTTGCCGGATCTTCGTAGATTTTCCGTTGGGCTTCGGGGAGTTGGTTCAGTTCCCGCTCCAGTTGATCGCGGGTGATCTGGCGGTCACCGATTTGCGCGACCACCGGGCCGGTTCCCGGTTGGTCTTCTTCCGGTTTGAGGTCGGTCAATTGTTTCAGTTTGCGTTGGGCGTCGGTGCCGCGCCGCAATTCTTCAAAGCAGCGTACCATCCGCTTTTCGGCCTCGCGGGCGACGGCGGCCTTGGGATAAAGGTGGCTGACGCGGATAAATGTGGCCAGCGCGTTTTCGTAATCGGCCAATTGATCCAGGTAGAGCGTGCCGATGCGGTACAGCAGGTTCGCCCGCTGCTCATCCGGGATGGCGGCCATTTCCAGGTAGCGGCGGTAGGCTTCCACGGCCTGTTCATACAGTCCTTGGGCCTCGAAGGCGGCGGCCAGGGTGCGCTGTTGTTCGGGAAGCATGAAGGATAAGGGCTGGGAACCGCCCGGGCCGAGCAACAGCAAAACCAGGATCACGAGCAGCAATCCGATCGTCACAGTGGAAACGACAATATCCCGCATGGCGATGCCTCGAAGTGACCTCCCAGAATCGATCAATAGCGTTTGGCCCGCTGTTGGAAGAAGCGGACCAGCGGATCGATGTATGGCTTATCCGTGCGGACCGGGATGTGATCCACCTGCATCCGCTTGAAACTTTTCGTCAATTGATCCAGGTCGGTGGCGGCGGTGTTGGCCAACCGTTGCCGGATGCTGGCGTCATAGGTATCGACGATCACGATTTCCCCGGTTTCCGCGTCTTGCAATTCCAGAAATCCGATGGGCGGCATTTCGATTTCCCGGGGATCGGTGATGCTAATGGTGACCAAATCGTGGCGGTTGTTCATCATCCGCAGTGCCTCTTCGTATCCGGCGCTAAGAAAATCGGACAGCAAGAACACTACGGTTTTCCGGGTTAGAATTTTGCCCAGAAAATCCATCGCCGTTTTGATATCGGTCGAGCCGCCCGCCGGTTCGAACATCAACAATTCGCGGATCAGACGGAGCACATGCTTTTTGCCCTTCTTGGGAGGGATGAATTTCTCTACCCGGTCCGTGAAGAGCACCAACCCGACCCGGTCGTTGTTTTTAATGGCGGAAAAGGCCAGCACCGCCGAGAGTTCCACCGCCAGTTCCCCCTTCATTTTATCTGCCGTGCCGAAGAGGCTGGAGGACGAGGCGTCCACCGCGAGCATGACCGTCAGTTCCCGCTCCTCGCGGTACCGTTTCACGAACGGATTGCCCATCCGGGCGGTGACGTTCCAATCGATGGTGCGGATATCGTCCCCGTGCATATATTCGCGCACTTCCTCGAACTCTACCCCCCGTCCCTTGAAGACCGAGTGGTATTCCCCGGCGAGGACATCGTTGACCATGCGGTTGGTGCGGATTTCGATCCGCCGGATTTTCCGGATCAGTTCCCGTGGAATCATGCCGATGGTTCTCCTTGTTGCGCGCCGGGCGCATTCCGCGGCCGGGCGGCGTCACTCCGGGCTTGGGCCAGTTGTCCCTGGAGATGGTGAATCTGCTGCATCAGCATCTGGGCATGAAAGGTCTGCTGGCGGATTTCCCTTTGTTGCTGAAATGTCCGTTTGAATATTTTGTCGAACAGGGCGTCCCGTTCGTTCCGGTACCGCCGTTTGATGATTTGTTCGTTAACCGGGTACGCTTCGCTTTCCCGGATGTTGGAGTTGTCATCGCGCCGCCGGTATTCTCCCGTAATTTTGGGGATGTGCAGGAACGGAAAACTCCGGGAAAGGCGGATTAAAAATTCCCAATCTTCGAGAATGGTCAACGATTCATCGAAGGGACCTACCCGGTCGAAGCAATCCCGGCGGATGGCCAGGCAATGGATGGGAATGTAGTTGGCTAACAAAAAATTATCGGCGTCGAAATCAAAGGAATAGACCAGTTGTTCTTTTTCGCGGATCCACTCGCCCGTCCGGGGACCGGGTTGATAGGTCACATTCAGAACATCCGTGTAGACGACGGGCCGCCGTTGGGGGCGGGCCGCTTCCATCAAGGTTTGTAAATGGACAGGGTACACTATGTCGTCGTCGTCCAGAAAGCCGATGTACTCCCCCCGTGCCGCTTCCACGCCGATATTGAGACAAGCCGTGCGTCCGCGGTTTTCGGGATTGCGGAGATACCGGAAGGGCAGTGTTCCCAACTCTTGGGAGAGGAGGGATTCCACGTCATCGCCCGCGTCGTTAACGACCAGTGTTTCGAAATCCCGCCAGGTCTGTTGGGAGAGCGAATGCAAACATTCCCGGAGCCGCCGGGGGCGGTTGTACGTGCGGACGATGATGGAGATGGCGGGAGTGTGCGTCATGACGCGCCGCTCCGTCTCAGGGGACTTCCACGGTGTCGAAGATCCGTTGCACCACTTGTTCGGGTGTCATTTCTTCCGCTTCCGCTTCGTAGCTGAGGATCACGCGGTGGCGCAGCACGTCCATGCCGATGGATTTCACGTCTTCGGGGGTCACGTACCCGCGGCCTTTGATGAACGCGTGGGCTTTGGCGGCAATGGTAAGGTAGATGGTCGCGCGGGGCGAGGCGCCGTATTCGATCAGGTCCTCGATGTTGAGGTTGTACATCCGGGGCGCCCGGGTGGCGAAGACGATGTCCACGATGTAGTCCCGGATTTTGCTGTCCACATACACCTGCCGCACGACTCTTTGGGCTTCGAGAATCCGTTCCGGATCCAGAACCGGTTCCGGTTGTTCATAGTCTTCACCGGTCATGCGGTCGAGGATGGCCCGTTCTTCGGCCTTGGTGGGATAGGTAATCTTCAGTTTGAGCATGAAGCGGTCCACTTGGGCTTCGGGGAGCGGATACGTTCCCTCCTGCTCGATCGGATTCTGGGTGGCCATGACCAGAAAGGGGGCGGGTAAGGGATACGTCGTATCGCCGATGGTAACCTGTTTTTCCTGCATGGCTTCGAGCAAGGCGCTTTGGACCTTAGCCGGCGCGCGGTTGATTTCGTCCGCCAGGATGATATGGGCGAAAAGGGGGCCTTTTTTGGGGACGAAGGCACCGGTTTGCTGGTTGTAAATCATGGTCCCGATGAGGTCGGCGGGGAGCAGGTCGGGTGTGAACTGGATCCGTTGAAACGAGGCCCGGATCGTTTTGGCCAAGGTCGAGACCGTCAGTGTTTTGGCCAGGCCGGGCACTCCTTCGAGCAGCACATGCCCGCCGGTCAACAATCCGATCAGCAGGCGTTCGACCATATACCGCTGGCCGATGATGACCCGGTCGACTTGTTCTATGAGGGGAGGGATAAAGGAACTTTCCTGCCGAATCCGTTCCGCGATGGCATGAATATCGTGACTGGATGACACGGCTTCTACCACGAACGCTTTCCTCCTTTGCCGTCAGACTGCGGGAATGAGCAACTGCCGGTTTCCACCACGACCGGCACACCAGGGGATTTCATGAGATGCATGCCAATTCCCCAGTGACTATAGCGGTTTATGCCGGAGAGACCAAGCGTTTGGCCTCATCCCGGATCCTGTCCAATTGGTCCGGCGAAGGGATGCTGGGCGCGAACTTGACCTGTTCGCATTCATCCAAAAAGCGCGCCAGGACGGCCCTTTCCGGTTCCTCCAACCGGCCGCGAAACGCGGACAAGCCGCCCTCGATATCCGGCTGGCGTTTTTTAAGGGCCAGCAATACGGCTTTTTCCAGCATCCGGACGTAGCGCGCGCGGTCTCCCTCCAGCCGGAACCGGTCGGCTTCATCCAAAGCTTCGAGAGCCGGGTCTGTGGTTGCGGCCGGCAGGCCTTGTGATTCAGTTCTTTTGGAACGTCTCCACCGCCAGAGAGTAACGCCTACCCCCGCGGCCAAGATCAAAAAAGCGCCGGCAAATTGCCCATAGGGATTCCGCGCCGCGTTTCCCACCGCCTCGCTCCAGGAAAACGGCGCCGGTGATACCGTCAACACGAGGGGCGGGGCGGTCAGATACGCTTCTTGACCTGCCGAGCCGGAATCCGGTTGTGTATACGCGACCGCCGATGCTCCGATGATGGCGTCTCCTTCGTTGTTCGGGCGCAGGGTGTAAAGAAATTCTTTTTCATGGAAGAGGCGGTCATCTGTGCTTCCAGTACGGAGGGTAGTGGAACGTGTCAAAACTGTCAGATTTTCGAAAATCGGTTCTTTTTTGATCTCGGGATTGATTTGCGGGCCACCGCCGTACCAACGGACGATGATCCGCCAAAGAAAAGTTTGACCGGCATGGACCTCCCCGGCCTGCGGGCCTTCGGTGCGGAGGGTAATCTCCAGGGAGGGCGTTCCGGAGGGAGGGGAATCCGCCGTTTCTTCCGGAGCCGCATTCAAGAGGACGGCGCAGAAAAACAAAACCCAGGCCGCAGTCTGAAGGCACGGTCCGATCCGGCCCCTCGATTCAAGGGAAGGGGGATTGGGTTTCCAAAGACCGCAGGCGTTGTTCGGTCTGGCGCAGGAAATCCGCGTACGGCTGGTGAAACGAGCGAATGGAATAGAGAACAGCGCGCAAGTCCTCCAATGCGTGACGTTCCTTTTCGGCCTGGCCTTGCTCATGGTATCCATCGATGATGTTCAAGGCGCCCCGTAAAGCTTTGGGGCTGTAAGGATTGCCTGGGAAATCATGTCGGATCGACTCCAGGTATGCCTGAAACGCTTCTTCCACCCGGCCCGCGAGGAGCGCTTCACCGGCCCCCCGGCAGGCTTGGCCGGAGAGAACCGCCAGCCGGCCCATCAAAATCAGCAGGACGATGAGCACGGATCCTCCTCCCAAAAACAGGGCCGAACGCCAAGACGGAAGAGATAAGATTCCTCCTGAAAACATGCCGGATTGAGGCTGTTCCGTTCAGGCCGTTTTCACGGGTGAAGGGTCTTTCGTGGAATCAGACTTGGATTCTGTCTTGGACTCGATGTGTGATTTTCCGGTGTCCGCGCAGGAACAGGAAGTCTTGCCGTTCGTTTTTCCCTCCCCGGAGGACGCGGCCGGCTTGCGTTTGTAATCCGTCTCGTAGAAGCCGGTGCCTTTGAAGATGATCCCCGCTCCGGTACCGATCAAGCGGCGAACCTCCCCGTTGACATGGCAGTGGGGGCATTCCTGTATGGGAGATTCCTTCATCGATTGAAACAGTTCGAATGCGTGTCCGCAATGATCGCACACATAATCATACGTCGGCATTTTCGACCTCCTCAGTCAACGCAATTTCAAGGACGGTAAGGCTGGCAGGTTCCGCCTCCAGGACAGGTTCTGCCTAAACGAGTAACCGGGAGCCTGCTCATTGAAAGCTCCCGGCATGAATCTGTCAATTGTCCCGTCATTCCTTTTCCACGGTGTACTCCGCGTCCACCACATCATCCTTGCCCGGGGTGGAGCCCGTTTCGCGGCTCGAGGTTCCCGCCGAGGCCCCGGCGTGGCCGTTGGTGCTGCCTCCGGCTCCCGCCGCCGCTTGTTGTTTGGCAATGTCTTCGTAGATGGCCTGGCCTAATTTTTGGCTGACTTGCGCGAGGGCATCCCGTTTGAGGCGAATGGCCGTCATATCGGTGCCTTCCAAAGCCTTGCGCAAGTCCTGGACCGCGTTTTCCACGGCCTGTTTGTCGGCCGCGGATATTTTATCCCCGTATTCGCGCAGCGACTTTTCCGTCGTGTAGACCAGTTGGTCGGCCTCGTTGCGCAGAATGGCCTCTTCCTTCTTGCGCTTGTCCTCTTCCGCGTGCAACTCGGCGTCCCGGACCATCCGTTTGATCTCTTCTTCCGACAGGCCGCTGGAGGACTCGATGCGGATCTTTTGTTCTTTGCCTGTCCCCAGGTCTTTGGCGGAAACGTGGAGAATGCCGTTAGCGTCGATGTCGAACGTCACCTCGATCTGCGGGATACCGCGGGGCGCGGGGGGGATGCCGATCAAGTCGAAGCGGCCGATGGTCCGGTTTTGCGAGGCGATTTCGCGTTCACCCTGGAGGACATGAATCGACACCGCCGGCTGGTTGTCGGACGCGGTGGAGAAGATTTGGCTTTTGCGCGTAGGGATGGTGGTGTTGCGCTCGATCAGCCGGGTGAACACGTCGCCCAAGGTTTCGATGCCCAGGGAAAGGGGAGTCACATCGAGCAGCAGCACGTCTTTGACTTCCTTGCTGAGCACGCCGGCCTGGATGGCCGCGCCCACGGCTACGACTTCGTCAGGATTCACCCCCTTGTGAGGTTCTTTTCCGAACAGGGAGGTGACGATCCGCTGGACGTAGGGAATGCGGGTGGATCCGCCCACCAGGACTACCTCGTCAATATCGGACGGCTGCAGGCCGGCGTCGGCCAATGCCCGTTTGCAGGGTTCGATGGAGCGGTCCATGATCGGTCCGGCGATCTGTTCGAATTTGGCCCGGGAGAGTTTCATCTGCAGGTGCTTGGGTCCCGAGGCGTCCGCCGTGATGAAGGGGATATCGATCGAGGTTTCCATGGTGCTGGAGAGTTCGCACTTGGCTTTTTCGGCCGCATCCTTCAGCCGCTGCAGGGCCATGGGGTCCTTGCTGATATCGATCCCCGTATCCTTGCGGAATTCGGCGACAATGTAGTCGATGATGGCCTGGTCGATGTCGTCTCCGCCCAGATGCGTGTCGCCGTTGGTGGATTTGACCTCGAAGATGCCCTCACCGAGTTCGAGGATGGAAATATCGAACGTGCCGCCGCCGAAGTCGTACACGGCGATTTTCTCGTCTTTTTTCTTTTCCAGGCCATAGGCCAGGGCGGCGGCGGTCGGCTCGTTGATGATACGCAGGACTTCCAGACCGGCGATCCGGCCGGCATCTTTGGTCGACTGCCGCTGACTATCGTTGAAATACGCGGGAACCGTGATGACCGCCTGGGTCACTTTTTGACCCAGGTAATCTTCGGCGGTTTGTTTCATTTTTTGCAAGATCCGCGCCGAGATTTCCTCCGGTTTGTAGGTTTTTCCTTCGATTTCGAAAGCGACACCTCCATCGCCGGTGGGGACCACTTTATAGGGAACGCGTTTGATTTCTTCTTGCACTTCATGGATGTTCCGGCCGATGAACCGCTTGGCCGAAAAGATGGTCCGGTGTGGATTGGTAATAGCCTGACGCTTAGCGACCTGGCCCACCAACCGCTCTCCGGTATCCGTAAACGCGACGACCGATGGAGTGGTGCGGCCTCCTTCCGAATTGGGAATAACAACCGGTTCGCCTCCCTCGATCACGGCCACGACGGAATTGGTGGTTCCAAGGTCAATTCCGATTACTTTTCCCATGATAGATTCTCCTGTGATTGTTCCAGTTTCGTACCATCAGCCCAATGGCGTGAATTCCGGTTTTGGAAAACGGCCTGCCGGACCGCAACGCTCATGAGCCTTGTTCACTTTCTCTTGGCAGGACCGCGACTTGAACCCGCGAAGGCCGCAGCAACCGGTCTTTCAAGAAATATCCCGGCGTGATTTCCGCGACGACGGTTCCCGGATTCATGGTGGTGGTTTCCGTTTGCATTACCGCTTCGTGGATGAAGGGGTCAAACGGCTGTCCCACGCATTCGATCCGGCTTAATCCCTGGTCCTTCAAAACCGCCATGAACTTCTGGTAAATCATTTCCACGCCTTTTCGATAGGATTCCACATCACTGGTTTCATGATCGGGATGCAAGGCCCGTTCCAGGATTTCCACGATGTCCAATAATTGAAAGATGAAGTCCTGAATCAACAGGTCCCGCATCTCCGCTTTTTCTTTTAGAACCCGCTTCCGGTAATTATCGAATTCCGCCTGCAATCTTCGCAGGTGGTCCAGATATTCATCGCGTTCTTGGACTGTCTTTTGATATGCTTCGGGGCTGATAACCGCTGTTTCACTATCACTAACTGTGGTTTGTCCCGTTTCTTTTTCATTCATTACGAAATCATCCACGCTTTCTTCCCCTTGGGATTCTTGCTGCCACTTTTCTTCCAACGCGAACTTTACATCTTTTTTCGGATGTGCTTTCTCCTCTTGGCATGGTTTCTCGTGCTCTGGAGGTGCTGCGTGATCCAACATGTCAACATCCTTGAATCTCTGTACGTCATTTCCAGCCATAACGCATTCCGGCAGCCGTGGGCAGGACGCCAACTCCCCTTCGCGGGGAGCCGCGGCGCAATTCCGGCTTGCCCATCGAGCTGTTTAGTTATCCGAGCAAGTTGTATTCCAGAATCGTATTTTTATTGTAACATGTTGATTTATATTGTTATATGTACGATTTGATTGAGTTCCAGAAAAAGGGTTATCCTATTTTTTGAGCCATATTGGCACGTAGCACGGAGAAGGACGGGTGTCGCTGTGCCAAAAAGTCTGGAGGTTGATCTGTCAAGATATTGGACTTAAGGATAGGAGGTTGAGACACTATGAAACAGGAGGGAAATACATGCCGAGGGAGTCGGTAGCGTTCGCATACGAGGGGGTGGCCATTCAGGGTAGCGGTTTTGCCAAAAATGCCGCGATGGCCTGGTCATATTTCGACGTGTACTGAAACGCCTTGGCCGCCAGGCGGTGACGGGTTGCGAAGGTGATGCCACCCACTTGGCGAATTTCATCCAGGACGGCGGAATAATCCGCCGGATCGGTGACCACCGTGACCGACTGGAAATTTTTGGCTGCGGCCCGGATCATGGCCGGCCCTCCGATGTCAATGTTTTCCGTAGCTTCTTCCAGAGTCACGCCCGGTTTGGCGATGGTGGCCTCGAAGGGATAAAGGTTGACGGCCACCAGGTCGATGGGGTGGATGCCGTATTTTTCGGCCTCGGCCGCCTGGGCGGGATCCTCCCGCTTGAACAGCAGTCCGCCATGGATCCGGGGGTGGAGGGTTTTCACCCGGCCTTGCAGCATTTCCGGTGATCCGGTGTAGGCGCTGACTTCTTGGTAGGAAACCCCCGCCTCTGCCAAGGCTTTACCTGTGCCCCCCGTGGATAAGATGAGCACATGCCGTTCAAATAAAGCCTGGGCGAAGCCGGTGATGCCGGTTTTATCGTAAACTGACAGAATCGCGGCACGGATGGCGATGACGGCATTGGTTGTCATTTATCGGTGCTCCCGGAAATGAATCGGAATGGATAGGAACCGATTGGAGATTAAACAACCTTTCCATCCCTGGTCAATCGGCTTATCCCTTCTTGTCATTGGCCAGGGGGAATACTTGAATTTCTTCTTTCCCATCCCAACGCACTGTCCAGAGGGCCTGCTCGTGGTAAAAAAGCAGATGATCGCCATCCAAAGGAATCCGGCTGAACCGTCGGGGCGAGGGAGTAACCGGCAAGGGGATTGCGGTAGGTTCTGTTACGAACCGGCCCCAGGAACCGTCCGGATGTTTCTCCCGTTCGCTGATAAAAAGGGTATCGGCGGCAATGAGATCCGGCAGTGTGTGGTTTTGCGGGGTAAACACCAAGATTTCGTTATTGCGCATGGCGGCCAGAGGAGGAACGGGGAAGAAATCCCCTACGATTTTGAAGATATCCCGGGGGCTGCCCGCCGCGATCTGGTCCGCCTGGATCTCCACTACCGGCCGGGCGGGATCGAGTTCCGAAACAAACAACAAACAGGATTGGCCGGGCAGGCTGGTAAGGGGTGTCAGTTGTGGAGGCTTGAGGGATTGCGCGCGCGATTCCACCTGAGCCTGCCGCAACTGGGGATAAAGCGTGTAAATGGTGTCCCAGGCGATTTGCCGGACCGAAGGGGGATCGGTCCGCTGATAAAAGATAAAGGCCCGCTTACGTAAATCCAATCCCATGTACGCGCGGTTCTCGACGGGAACGCAATTAAAGGGCAACGGGGCGTCAGTCCACGCGTTCTTTTTCATCCATTGACCCGAGGTAAACTGAAATTCGGACATCAGGCCAATGGATGAATCGCCGCCGGTGAACGTATCGGCCAATTGGGAAGAAGGATAAAGAATCTTGGGGAAAGTCTGGTTTTTCCGCAATGTCCCTGGGCGGGCCACATGGTATTGCCGGGTGGGGTGGCGCACGAAAAGCCATCCCAACGACCGGGCCAGGGAAGGGTATTGTTCTCGAATCCGAATGAACCAATCCGGATAGGTGATGTGAAAACATTCAAGCAACAGTTGCGGCTCGCCGTTGAGGAGAAACGCTTCGGCCAGTTGAATCCGTTGTTGTTCCCGCGGCCAGATCCGGAAATTGTCCCATTGGACGGAGAGTATCCGCCGGCCCTGGGCGGTATCGATCAACAATCCCAGGACATGAATCCGGCGGTTTTTAGAATCGGTTTTTTCCCGGGATTCAAATTGGCAATAGACATAGGCCGAATGGGGTAGGGGTTTGAGGAAACGCAATTCATATGTAGCGAGAATTTCCGGCGGAAGGCCGAAATCACTGGATTCTGAGGCGTCGATATGAATCCGAGGGTGGAACGGAGGATCGAACATATATGAAATGACGAATCCTAAGCTAAGAATTACAAAGAAGGTAAAGGCCAGCCGTTTTATTCTCATGCGGATGCGGGTAACTTTCTCGAGGGTGGATACCACTACTTGCGACAATTTGATCGAGTTCCATGAAAGGATGAATCTTGCCTTTTCCGGGCGTCCCTCACCCTAATCCTTCATCCAGAGGGAGAGGGATTGGTGTCATACGAAGCCTAACCGCAGTCAACGAGTCGGGGAGGCTAGGCGTTGCAGATACCATTGGGCGTTGCGCCGCAGGCGGGCATTGCCGGCCATGCTGGCGACTTTCGCGAATTTTTCTTGGGCCTCTTTGCGCGAGATGGCGTCCCCCAGGTTATACAGCCCGACCGCCTCGTTGTACAGGAATTCCGTCTCTTGGGGATATAGCAAAAAGGCCTTGCGGGACAGGTGGATCAGCATCGCATGATCTCCCTTTTTGTAATAGACTTCGCTGAGGCTTTTGATGGTCGGCGGGGAGGTATCCTGCACCGTGAGAAAAAATTCCTCGGCAAAATCCAGCCAGCCATATCGCAAGTAGCGGTCCAGTAAAGCCCGCTGGGCTTGCGGATCGGCGGGATTTTGCGCTACGGCTTTCTCCAATTCGTCCAATCCCGATTCCCGGAAAAGATATTGCCGTAATTCCTGCACTTCTTTGCGGCGGGGATAGAAATTCTTCAACCGGTAGTAATCGCTTTCCACGATTTGGTATTCGCGCAGATGGAAGAGGCATTTTTCGCGCAGGAGGATGAGATCCAGATTGTCCTTTTTTTCCCCCTGCTTTTCCAGGATGGCTTCCAACTCGCTTCGGGCTTCCTCGAATTTCCGGCGTTTGAAGAGATCCCGCGCGAAAGCGATCCGTTTCTCAATGGGTACATTCAACCACAAATCACGATCGGCAGTGGGTTCGGGTATGGAAGCGGGAGGAGGCGGGGGTACGGGAAGTTTGGAATTCTCTGGTGGTTTGGCCGGATCGCTTTCCGATTTGAGATAGCGGGAGATATCCACCGGTTCGGATTCGCCGGATTTCCGGGTTTCCCTTTCGGGACGGGGCCGCGCGGGACGGATCGAAGAGGCGGAAGCCGGCACCGGAGGTTTTTGCGCTTCCTCGTATTTGCGCATCAAATCCGCCCGAAGCCAGTTGAGCAGTGAATTGGTTCCTTGATCGGTTTCCAACAAGGAAGGCATGAACGGAGGCGCTTCCTGTCCGCGGGCCGCGAACGAGAAGAACGAAATTATCAAAACAGTTATAAAAACGGTTATAAAAATGGTTGCGAAATTGCCCAATCGAATCGCGGACGAACTCATTTTTCCCATGGATCAGATTTTGGCTGGGAACCCGAATGGATACGTGGTTCGCCAAAACCGGTCGATCATGAAATCCCGGCTTCTTATTCCAAATTCATTTTACCCGGATTGAGTATATTCATCGGATCAAACAATTTCTTGATGTCCAGCAGCAACTGCCGTTCCCGTTTTCCCAACTCCAATTCCAAAAAAGGCGCTTTGGTGATCCCGATGCCATGTTCACCCGAGATCGATCCTCCCAGCGCCACCGTGCGTTCAAACAGCTCAGCTACGGCGGAGTCCACACGGGAATCTTCTTCTTCGTGGGTCATGAAATTGACATGAATATTTCCATCCCCCGCGTGCCCGAAACACAACGTCGCAATCTCGTACTTGTTCCCGATCGCGTAGGCCGCGTCCAGCATCGCGCCGATTTCGGAGAGCGGCACGCAGATGTCTTCATTGGTTTTAAAAGGGGCCTGGGCGTACATGGCAGGATTCAGGCTGCGGCGGATGTCCCACAAACGTTCTCTTTCTTGGGCGGATTGCGCCTGGGTGATTCGCGTAGCTCCGCATTCCCGGCACAGCGCAGCGAAGGTATGAGTCTCTTCTTCCACGCGGGAGGAATCATACCCGTCCGCCTCTACCAGTAGCAAGGCTTCCACGACAGGCAGGCCGGCGTCCTGGCGGTACGCGTTGACGGCCTCCAGACTGCGGCGGTCGATGAATTCGATAGCGCACGGCACCGCGCCGCTGTCGAGCATCCGTTGCACCGCCCGGGCGGAATCGGTGACCGAGTCGAACAGAGCGATAAACGTGCCGCGGTGAGGCGGGAAGGGAAGCAGGCGCAACGTGGCCTCGGTGATAACCGCCAGGGTGCCCTCGGAGCCGATCAGCAATTGCAGGAGGTTGTACCCCACCACGCTTTTGCGTGCTTTGGAACCGATGTGAATGATCTCGCCCGTGGGCAAGACGGCTTCCACGGCTTGCACCCAGTCTTTCGTAGTGCCGTATTTCACGCAATTCAATCCCCCCGCGCATTCGGCCAGAGTGCCGCCCAGGGTGGCCGTTTTGGCGCTGGAAGGATCGGGGGGATAGAAGAATCCCTGCTTTTGCAAGGCGGTTTTCAGTTCCCCCAACGGGATGCCGGCTTGCACGGTTACCAGCCGGTTGGATTTATCCACGTTCCGGATGGCGGTCATGCGCTCCAGCGACAGCACCATCCCTCCGCGGGTGGCCAATGACCCGCCGGTCAAACCCGTGCCACCGCCCCGGGGGTAAACCGGGATGCCGCGTCCGCCGGCCAGCCGCAATATGGCGGCGATTTCTTGGGCCGTTTCCGGCCAGAGTACCGCTTGCGGCGGATATTGCTTGCGGGTGGCGTCATAGGCGTAGGTGAGCCGGTCGACCGGTTCGTCAGAGACCCGCTCCGGGGCCAGGATCAATCGCAAGTCTTTTAGAACAACGGGATCGAGGCTCTGCGATTCCCACGGAGTGGTGTGCGAACCGGCCATGACTCCTTCGCCTTTCGTCATCCAAGCAGTGGTGGATCGATCTGGGAGAATGAAGTATATACAAATCCAGCAGGAGTGGCAAACAAGATAAAAAACAAGGGAGAAAATCGGGTAATTGCTTGCCGGAAGAACCAGAAAAAGGAGGTTGGGAGAATTCGGATGGTACGATTGAACCCTAACAAACGAACGGGACAGGGGAAATTCCCTGTCCCGCCACTGGCATGTAATCCAAGAATGCAATCTTCAAGGCAATGTTCAGAATAAAGACCAGTCCACAACCGGAACGGGCGGGGCTTCGACCAGATAGACGGGGAAGGTGAAAATCCGCGTGCCGCTGCCCGAGTACACGGTGGGATTGGATCCGCTTTCCAGGCCGCCCGCGCCGCCGCTGATAGTGGTGTCGAAGACATAATCGGGGGCGGTTTCGCCCCGGTCGCTGGTTCCGGACGCGGTCCAGCCGATCAGCACGCCGTTGAGCCAGGCCACGGCTTCGTCATCCCCGGCCAATTTTAAGGTCATTTCGGAGATTGTTTCATAGTTGCGGGCGTCGAAGATCGAGCGCGTGTACACGGTTTCATTTGTTGAATCGAGCAGGGTTTCACCGTTCTCGGCGTCATTGCCGCCATAGCCGATGGTGAAGCCGACGTCGGTTTGTTGGATCCACCCGTTGGCTTCGGTGTCGTTCGTGAAATCCCGTCCTTGCCAGCCCGGTTCTTCTCCGCTGGGCGTTCCATCATCATAGAAGACGACTTTCCAGCGGAATATTGTCCCGGCCGGCCAGCCGCCCGCGGCGCTGGTGTCTTGCACATAGATCACGCCGTTGTTATCTGACAGATCCGCGCAACCGGCTAAATCGCTGCTGCCGCTGTTATCATTCCATACCCCCACGGCCAGCACATTGCCGGTTTTATACAGGGGCGGAATCACCACCAGGGTATCGCTTCCCTCGATGGGGATAATGTGATTCGCCGCGTCATGGAGCACCCCACTGAATTGGGCGCCGAGTTTGGGGGAAGCCGGGGCATTCGCGGTGTAGGTCAACGTTCTGGAACCGCTGAATCCCGCCAGGGTCCAAGTGATTTTACCTTCTGCCAGTGTTCCCCCATCGCTGATAGCGCTGACCGACCAATCCGCGGGGATCGTCTCCACCACGGTGATGTCCTGGCTGCCTTGGCTCAGATTCACTTGGATGGAAATCGTGATGGCATCACCGCCGATAAATCCCGCTTTACTGAACGAACGCGAGGCCGTGGGCGCGACTCCTTCGATCGTTACCGTCAGCATGGGTTTGCCGGACGCGGCCTCACTGGACGCGACATTCACCCCATCGCTGCCGCCGGGAACAAAAATAAGACCATAGTTATTCCCGCCCGCAGCGACTTTTTTGATGTATTCGGTGACATCCAACTCCAGAATATCGCCGGAGGTAGGTCCCGGAATTGAGGCGATGGGTTCGGCAACGTAGTCCTGATCCGCCAGGGGCACGTCTCCGCTGCCGTCTCCAAAGGAGTAGAAATCTTGAGTATCGTCAAATGGGACCAATAGTTCGTGCATGGTGGCGATTTGACTGGCCGTTCCGCTGCCGGTGACGGTCAAGGTCAGCACCGCCTTGAGAATCACCGCGTCGGGCGGGATTTGTCCCGGATTGGTTCCAATGATGTTGTCAAAGCGGATGAAACCGAAATTCATTCCACCGGCATCCGAGGAATCCCATTCCCACGCCGTTTCCGTGCCATGAATCGCTCCGGGATTCCCTGTTTGGAAAAACGTGTCATGGGTGCCCGTGTATCCGCCCAGGCCTTGCTGAAAAATGATGGGGACCTGGGCATGGGCAGTGAAACCGGTGAGCAGGAACAAAAACGGAACCAGCCAAAACCGGAAAAGCCAAATAAACGCGGGAATCTCGTGGTTACTCAGCCGTCGAATCCTATTTTTGCCTATACGTTTCATGTTCAATCCTCCCCTAGTTCCTTACAATTTGATTATGATTCTCATTAGTTCTCTATACTGCCTGTTAGTCTGATGGCCGCTCACCTCCTTTCCAGAGTCCTACGGGAAGATACGATGGAGATGATTTTTTATGGCGCGCCCGGAGAGTATCACCCGCCGGCAATCATCCTTCCATCCATCATGATGCGACCCGAATTCCATTGTCCACCCAAGCGGATAATATCGCCGGTGCTTTTCAATCCATTGGAAATGTCGAACTGATAAATGATTGTGCCAAACGGAAATCCATCATTACCGCTGACCTCCTCGGACAAATCGGGACCTGGTGAAATGAGGATATACGCCTGCGCCGGCCATTGTTTGTTCGGCGTATTGGCGTTGCCGGAGCCGAATTCGAAAGTGGGATTGCCTTCGGAAAAGTTTTTTGCCGTACTGGATCCGAAGGCATCCACGGGCAAAGAAGCGATATAGGCCATGGGCGAGGTTAACCGGAACAAGCCCCGTTGACTGACGTCGGAGGGATAATCGTGGTCTTCCACGTATGAGTTCCAATCGAGAAAATATTGTTCCAGAGCCGTGGAGACGGCCTTCATGTCGGCTTGCGTCCGGCTGATCTTAGCCCGGATTTGCGCGTTGAGAAAATTGGGCACCGCTATGGCCGCCAAGATGCCGATAATGGCGACAACGATTAGCAGTTCGATCAACGTGAAACCTGCCGTGAAACGAGGATGACGGTGTTTGAATGGTTGCATGGTTGTCCCTTTGGGTGAAAAATAGCGTTCTCTAGCGTTTTTTGCCGCAGCGAAGACTCGCGAAGTGCTTGGTAGCCCGAAGATGATTCATCGGATCTGCCATTTTTTCCAAAATGTAAACCCTGGACGTTTTCATGCGCTGAATCTCCGGTTCCCATAGCCCGGGAACCGGCTATACCACCTCCCTTTTCGCATTTTTTTTCAAACTAAAAATTATATGAATTGATAATTCAATTTAAATGCGTGTTACTTTCCTCCGCCCCGATGCTGAGAGTTTCCATTTTTAACACAAAACCAACGGAAAGAGAAGATAAAAATGGAAATTATTATAAATATTTTTAATAAATTCGAATTGGGGTTTGGGAAATATGTAAATATTAAAATACGAAAGGAAGGAAAGAAATCCTTGCTTCAATCCCATTTTCGGCTACTAGCTTTTCTCTCTCGGAGGCCAAGCCGGGTTTCCGCCTTACGCGTGCTCCATATCGAGCCGCTTTTGGAGGGAATCCAGATGGCTGGTGTGGACTTTGCCTTGCAAAAACGAAGAATCTTCCATAATGAGTTGTAAGAGGGGGATGGTGGTGGAAATGCCCTCTACCACAAACTCGTCCAGGGCGCGGCGCATCTTGGCGATAGCTTCGCACCGGTCCCGCCCGTAGGCGATCAATTTGGCGAGCAGGGAGTCGTAATAGGGGGGGACGACGTACTCGCTATAGGCGTGTGAATCAACTCGAATTCCCGGCCCCCCCGGCATGTGAAAACCAGTGATTTTGCCAGGGGAAGGCATGAACTGATTATAAGGATCCTCGGCGTTGATCCGGCACTCGATGGCATGGCCGCGCATCTCAATCGCATCCTGTGTCAAGGTCAGGGGGAGGCCGGCGGCGATGCGGATTTGTTCCTTGATCACATCCACGCCGGTGACCATTTCGGTTACAGGGTGTTCGACCTGGACGCGGGTATTCATTTCCATAAAGTAAAACCGGCGGTCTTGGTCGAGCAGGAATTCGACGGTACCCGCGCTGTAGTAACCGGCGGCGCGTGCGCAACGGATGGCGGTTTCGCCCATCGCGCGGCGTAAATCGTCATCCATGATGGGGCAGGGGCTTTCTTCGACGACTTTCTGGTGGCGCCGCTGGAGAGAGCAATCCCGTTCGCCCAAGTGCAAAATGTTGCCCTGTTGATCGGCCAGGATTTGGATTTCCACATGCCGGGGTTCGAGGATGAGTTTTTCGAGATACAGCCGCTGATCACCAAAGGCTTTTTCGGCTTCGGCTTGCGCGGTGATAAAGGCCTGTACCAGGCTGACATCGGTATGGGCGACGCGCATGCCCCGCCCGCCTCCTCCCGCGGCCGCCTTGATCATCACCGGATATCCGATCTTGCGCGCCATGAAAACTGCTTCTTCCGCGTTTTCGATGATGCCGTCAGAACCGGGAACGGTAGGGATCTGTTCTTGTCGCATGGCGGCCCGGGCCATGGATTTATCGCCCATCATGGCGATGGATTTGGGCGAAGGGCCGATAAAGACGATATTGCACGATCCGCAAATTTCGGCGAACGCGGGATTCTCGGCTAAAAAACCGTAACCGGGGTGGATGGCTTCCGCGTCGGTGATTTCCGCCGCGGAGAGGATGCGGGGGATGTTGAGATACGATTCGGCGGGGGGAGGCGGCCCGATGCATACGATCTCGTCGGCGAAGCGGACATGGAGGGCGTCGCGGTCGGCTTCCGAGTAGACCGCGACCGTGGAAATGCCCAATTCCCGGCACGCGCGGATGATCCGCAACGCGATCTCGCCCCGATTGGCGATCAATATTTTCTTGAACATCCTCTATACCCGGATTTTCTTCCTGTGAGGTTGTAATGGAATATTCCCATGGAGGAGTCCGTGTGTTTTCAAAACGGAATCTCCAGTAAGTCAGATGTACCCGATCATTTTTTCTTGATTTTAAACAGCGGTTGGCCGAACTCGACAGGTTGGCCGTTTTCCACCAGGATTTCCTGAACGGTTCCGGCAGTCCCGGCCTTGATTTCATTCATCACTTTCATTGCTTCGAGGATGCAGACCACTGTGTTGGATTGCACCACGTCTCCAACTTGGACAAAGGGCGGAGCATCCGGCGCCGGCGCGCGGTAAAACGTGCCCACCATAGGCGATTTGATGATATCCACGGTTTCATCGGTTTCCGCAGGTTTCACGGCCGGCGTCTCTCCTGGACCAGCGGGAACCGGCAGGGGAGCAGGGGGATAGGATGAGTAATAGGCCGGGAGGGTTGGTGGGAGGGAGGAAGCGGGGGGAGCCGAAGCGTGTTTTTTGACAACCAGCCGCAGTCCATCTTTGGACTCGACTTCCAACTCGCTGATGTCAGCCTCCTCGACCAACCGCACCACACGCTCGATGAATTCAAATTCCATACGTTTTGCTTTCTATCCCAAAGTCAGATCAAAGGGCATGTTGCTTTTCCGGTTCGAACACGAAGATACCGAACCGCACCTGCGGGACCGGGTATCGGTTCGGTCCAAACGCCAAATTCCGATTGGTCATTTTTTCATTGAATTGCACAAGATTCAATGGACAGCCTTCTCTGGGGAGTTTTTTTTCTTGGGCTTATTCTATCGTTGTATGTATTCCTTTTCCCAATTTTTCAAAGATAAATAAAATAGATTGCGCTTTTCCATGACTTCCTTCACCCCGGCCTACACTCAGAGAGAGAGGGGATGGGTTCGCATCACCATTCCCACTCATACTACGAATAGAGCACTGCGATAGTACCGCGCGCGGGTAAGTTGTGCCTTCTATTTCACCGATAACTATTTCACCAAAATCCGGACCTCTTCTTCCAAATACGAGGCGCGGACATTTTCTTGCTCAAATTGCAGCACCAACCGATAGAGTCCCGTGCGGGCTGGAGCGACGATGAGAATGGCGGCCCGGGTTTGTTGGCCGGGCGGCACAGGTCCTTCGATATACGCGGGATGCCGGCCCATGATGGCGGTGGTTTCTCCTTCGTAGATCCACCGGTACGTCAACCGGTAGCGGCGGTCCACGGGGAGTTGCGGCCCGTTCCAAATATCCCAGCCATCATTACGCAGTGTGACGGTAGCGGGCAGTGTTTCGCCTGGCCGCATCTCCACCGGAATGGTATGAGAGAGGTAAGCGGGAATGAGGGCGTTGGCGGTGGGATCGTCTTTAGCCCGATACTGGCGCAGCAGATAAAAGAACGTGAATGGATCGACGAGTTCATAGGGAAACTGGGAGGAAGAGGCTTGAAGGCGCTGATAGAGCTGCACCAAGGCCGTAGGATTGGCCAAGTTGAACCGGTAAACCTGAAACGTCGGTTGATCTTTGGCGCTGGCCCGCAGGATGGTTTCGACTGCTTGGTCCAGGGGCACCATCTTGTGGTGGAACTGGGCGGTTTCCCGAATAAAGGGAACCAGGCGGCCAGCCAGCAGTTGTTGAAACGGCTTCAGGGTAGCCACGCCTTGAGGGGAAAAGGATAAAAATTCTGTTTGTAACGCTGTCGTAAACATCGTATTTTGGGCTTCCCGGTGGAGATCCGCGGCCACGGTGGTGTGCAGATCGAACCGGCGGTACAAATCCTTTGAAAATTCGTTCCAGTACGGCAACGCGTTCCCTAATTCGGCCGGCCGGTTGGGAGGGGTGAACCGGTTGATGTAGCACATACCCGCTCCCTCACTGCCCGACACAAAATAGTCGTTGGACGTTTTCGTTTCATACAAATAATCGAATATGTGGGGCACGCGTTCGCTTAACAGCGGAGAAATGGCCCAGGCGAGCGGGATTTCGCCCCGGAACAGATCGTTCCAGAGGAACGGAACCGCTTGGTACAGCATGGCCGATGACTGAAACGCCCCGATGACAAACAGCAGATAGTTTTTGTTCTCCAAGGGCCGGGGCGGGGGGACGGGATTTTGAACATACCGCTCCGGGAGAGGGAAATGTTGAAAGACGGAAGCGTTGGCGATAGAAGCGAAAGGCACTCCATCGGCGTCGAGAAGGCCGTTGAAGGCCGAGAGGGTTCCGATGAATTCTTCCGCCGTTTCTTCCGGCGTGTGTTTCCCGATCCGCCCCTCCGCGTTGCTGTACTTGAACCACCAGGGAACAAAGCCGCCCACCCGCAGCAACCGGATATCGCGGGATGCCGTGTCATGGGCGGATTTCAAGATATCCAGCAGGATTTTCTGGTCGATCCCGGTAAAAAAGGGATTTTGTGGTCCATCGGTGGCCGGTTCATCCCACCATGGATCCAAATCGAGAAAAAAGGCTTTCCGGGCCACATAAAAATCCCGGTTGACGATCATGCACGTCTGCAAATCGGGGTATTGATATCCCGGAGCGCGCGAATCCCAGTCGGCCGGATCAGGGAAAAATGCCAGCAATCCGGGAGCGCACGCTCCGCCATCCAGATACAAAGTTTTCGCCCAGACATAGGCGTCGGTTTTGGCCGTGGTGGTGGTGTCCAGGCTGGTGTCGGGTATCTTGCTGACGGCATTGAACTTGTCGGACAGGCGAACCTGGACTGGAAGGCGGGGTCCACCGGCAACCAGTTGGCTGTAAAGCGAATCGGGCGAAGGATCGTGGCGGAGGGGGAGCATGCCATCCGCGCCCGCGATCGTCAGAGCGACATTACTGGTAGCGGGCAGTTTAGGATCCCAAAGGACGATGGCCGAAAAATAACTCCGGAAGATCGAGATCAGTTCCTCCAGCGTACGGACGGGAATCAATTCATACTCCGCTAAAAATCCTTGCCTGCCATGGATTTTTTCCAGCCAGTACCGGTCGATGTTGATTCCGCTGGATGACAAACGCTCCCGGACGTAGAGGATATAAAGCCTGGGTTCTTTCCGGTTGACAAGACCCTGCAGTGCCGTGACCAGATTGATGACATCATACTGCCAAACTTTGTTTTCAGGATGCCGATTTAAGTACGATTCTAGATCAAAAACATAAAGCGTTTTCGTGGCAGCGGATGACGGATCAGAAACTGTGGCGGAGGCTTCTGGGATCATGCCGGGAACCGGCGGCTCCGTCTGAGAAGCCGCTGGAAAACAGAATCCGCAACCCAATAAAAAGGAGAAAACTAAAAAATGTGGAAGAAGAAGTAGCATTCGCATAATGATAAAAACCGGATCCTTCTCTGTGTGGAGTTTTGTCCGGTAACGGATTCGTTGTTGATGCCTAGGAATATCGGATGATCCACACTCCACTGAATCGAGAAATCCCAATTGTCCATGAAATTCGAGAATTTATTTCTTCCTATAATCCAATCATGGCGGTATGTGATCCATATTCACTATCCTACGATTTTCCAGGATTTCTGGATAGCCGGAATTTAACCGTGCCGTGAAAAATGTGGCGCGGGATGGTTTGCTGATTGCCAACTCCCAAAGGGGAGGATTTTTTGCGCGAAAACCGGCAGAGGTATCCGCAAAACGTTGGGATTTTTTGATAGTGGACATGGAGACGCTGCGGGGAGAGCCTTGGAGAAGGCCCCTTTCACCGGCCGGATCATCAGGACATACAATTTTTTACATCAAGTGTATCAATTTTCCCTCCCGATGAGTGGATGAGTGATACGATTTCCCCTATAATTGAATTCACTCACTGGAGGAGGAGGCTATCTTTATGAAGAACAGGGGATTTACGCTCATCGAGTTGTTAATTGTGGTGGCCATTATCGGCATTTTGGCCGCGATCGCGGTGCCTAACTTTTTGAACGCCCAAATGCGGGCCAAAATCGCGCGCGCCCAGGCGGACATGCGCAGCATCATGACGGCTATCGAGCAACTGCGGTTGGACAAGGGTGTCCTGCTGGTGGATTTTTGGGACGATGACATCGCCGAGGGGATTGAACGCATGAACAAAATATTTCATGGCATCGGCGGCAAAGCCCAAAACGACCGGGGGGGGATGGCGGGACTCTTTGCCCCTTTGACCTCACCGGTGTCGTATATGTCCTCGATTCCGTTGGATCCCTTTTTTGCGCCGACTTCTGGGGCGGATTCCAATAGTCAATTGATTTCGCAAGACCTGGTTCCACCCTATACGTATATGTACGCTGATGAAGATCCCGCGATCCCCGGCTCCGACTATGGTTTAAGTTTCTTTGCGCCGTCCAACTAAGCGCAACTGAGCAAGGTGGGTTTAAGGCCTCTGACCAATGGGACGTATGTGTTGCTGGGGGCGGGACCGGATGGCAAGCGGGGCGCGTACAATAATGTTTTGGGGATGGGATTTCCCTATGATGTCACGAATGGATTGACGAGCAACGGCGACATCGTAAAGATGAACTAAGAGAGAAGTCCGGCTGACAGCGGAAAATGACGAGACTTCTTTATCGTCACCTTGATGAAATCCCGGCTTGAAATTAGGATTGTCATGTGATGAATGAAAATTGCCAATCAAACGGGGCGTAGCGCAGTCTGGTAGCGCGCCTGCTTCGGGAGTAGGAGGCCGCTGGTTCGAATCCAGTCGCCCCGATGTTACGGCTCATCCGGCGTCCTGAGGGACGCCGTTTGTATAGAGGGAATCAGCCTGTAAGGAGCCAAATAGGTGGCGGAGCGGCTTGATCTCGATTATCCCAAAATCCGTCCCGTGGAGGCGTTTCCCCACCATCAAGGGCCCCAGTATGGAATCTGCCTGCGGGATCCGCGCGGGATCGCCCCGCACATTCTCGTTTTACCACCGCCGGTTTTTTTCGTGGTCTCTCTGTTTGACGGCCGCCATTCTCTCCTGGACATCCAGGAAGCGTTCATGCGGCAATACCAGCAACTCATCACCCGGAGACAAATCGAGGAGATTATCGAACGGCTCGATCAGGAATTGTTCCTGGAGTCGGAGACCTATCAACACGCTTTGGAGGCCTTGCAGGAACAGTTCCGGGCTTCCCCCTGCCGGGAACCAGCCCACGCGGGAACGGTGTATCCCGCGGAGGCGGATTTATTGCGGAGCCGATTGGAGGGGTATATGCGGGCGATTGGGGAAGAAACGCCCCGGTCCTCAATCCATTCTCAAAAGCAATTGAAGGTCTTGATTGCCCCACACATCGATTTTCACCGCGGGGGAGCCGGTTTTGCCCACGCTTACAGGGAAGCCGCCCGTTGCGCGCCGGCCGATCTGTATCTGATCTTCGGCACCGCCCATCAAAGCGTGCACAGCCTCTTCATTCTGACACCTAAAGATTACAACACCCCGCTGGGGCGGATGCCGACTGATACGCGCTTTGTCGAACAATTCAGCCGGGAAGCGCCGGTGGATGTCTTCGAGGAGGAATGGCTGCACCGGAACGAGCATTCGGCGGAGTTCCAAGCCGTCTGGCTGCGGTATATCCTGGACGGGGATTGGCAGGGGAAAATCGTGCCGATTCTGTGCGGATCGTTTCACCGGTACGTCCAGGAGGGGATTTCGCCCCGGCAAGATCCCGATTTGGCTTCCTGTCTGGATCTGCTGCGCCGGCTGGTGGACGAATATCCCGGCCGGGTGGCCCTGATCGCGGGAGTCGATTTGAGCCATGTGGGGAAACGGTTCGGCCACGAACAGGGAATTCCGGCTGCCGAGCTGGCCCGGGTGGAGCGGGAGGACCAAGCCGTGCTGGAGGCCATCCAAAGCGGAGAGGCGGAACGTTTTTATGCGCGCATCGCCAAAAATAAAGACCGCAATAACGTTTGCGGCCTTTCGCCCATCTACATGGTGCTCGACATTGCCCGGCCCGGTTCCGGGCGTTTGTTGCATTACGGCCAAGCGGTGGAACGGGAGACCGAGTCGGTGGTGACTTTCGCCAGTCTCTCGTTTTGTGAAGGATAACCGTATCTCAAGCGGCCTTTTCCACCGCCTCCAGCGTGTCATCGATCATCTTCTTGAAATCGTACACCATCACCCCAAAAAATTTTTGTCCGGGATTGCGCACCAGGGAGATGGCTTCTTCGCCATTCACCAAAGCGAACATATCCTGGCCGTCGGTCACGAAAAAGAGTTCGTGTTCGAAGGGTTTTTCGATATAGCGGGGCATGTTTTTGCGCAGGTAGGAGATCCCCCGGCGGACTTTTTGCATGCTCAATCCCTGTTTGCGCAATTGGAGAAACCACCGCAGCATCACCAGGTCGGCGAACGAATAGAGTTTATGTTTGCCACAGCCCTGAGCGGACCGCACGCTGGCCTTGATCAGTCCGGTCTTTTCGTAGTAATGCAACCGGACCGGGTCGATTTTGATCCCGTCCAGCCGTTGGATCAAAGCGATGACTTCCCCAGATTGAAATGCGGATTTGATCGGGCGGATTTTAGCGGTTTTCATGGCTTTCCTCGCAAAGCATGGTATCCGAATGGGATGAATGGTATTCAATCTGCAACAGGATCGAGCATTTGCATATTATAATGAGTGAAACATGGATACACCATCATAGCATCGTTTTTCCTTCCAGGCAAAAGAGAAAAAAACAGCACCTTCAGAGCACTGAAGATGCCCCTCAAACCCAACAAGGCGGATAGCAACGGCTACGGCCGTCTTAGACGGCACAATCCCACGTACCGCATTGGCTTCACGTTCCCGGACCGCGTTGATTTTATTTCACGGTCCGGCCGCCTGAAAACACCGCGCTGTTTCCCGGTATCCGCAGGCACCCCGCTCACCGCGGTGAAACCGTTCTCATGCTTTCTTGGGAGCGGTTTTTTTGGCCGTGGTTTTCTTGGCGGTGGTTTTTTTGGCCGTGGTCTTCTTCGCCGTAGTCTTCTTGGCTGTCGCTTTCTTGGCCGTTGTCCGTTTCACGGTCGCTTTCTTAGCCGTGGTTTTCTTAGCCGCAGCCTTTTTGGCCGTCCCTTTTTCCGGGGTGGCCGACTTTCCGGCGGCCGTCCTCTTCGTTGCCATGGATTTCTTCGCTACCATTACTGGTTCACCTCCTTCAGCGCTTTCACGGTTCCCGCGGCCGTTCGCTGTCCGGGCGGGGTTCCATGGGTAGGATTTATTTATATATATTACAACCGATGTAATATTGTCAAGCAAAAAATATCAATCAATCGAAAAAAAATTAAAAATATGTTCGCTGGGCGGCATTTCACTCGGTTTTTTGGATTGCCTGGATCAGAATAAAGCCGAATTTACATTACGTTCCGCTTATAAAAACGGCTCGCATGATGTCAGCAAAGACACGCTATTGGTTCGCTTTCGCCATCCTGCTGTTGCTTGCTGTTGTGCTTGGTCTGCTGTTCTGGATCGCCAAGAGCGGGACAAACCATCAAGCCCCGTGGATCCATTTCCTTCGCGTGGCGGGGTACCATTCGCCTTGGCTGGTGGGCGTGATCCTGGCCGTGGCTTTGGCATTTACCCTTTTCGCCGTGCGGCCCGCCTTACGCGGCGGGTATGGACTCGCGCGGCCGTGGGGATACGGGCCGGCTGCTGCCGGCTTGCTGCTCACCATGTTGCCTTGGGGCAACTGGTGGATTCACGGTTCTTTTTTTTATGAAGAATGGATGTGGTATGGCGCCCTTTGGTTCATGGGATTGTGCCTGAGCGCCACGGCCATGGGGATGGTGTCCTCTTGTTACATCGCGTTTCTCGAGCGGTGGGGCCGCCGGTTCGCGAAACTCGACCGCGTGCTGCATGATCCCTTTCTGAGTTGGCGGGATGGGCTCTGGATCGGGTTGCCGGCCGCCTGGGCGGTTCTGGCGGCGCACGGCATTTACGTGTACGCGTTGGGAAATGTCCCGCACATCCAGGACAGCCTCGCGCAACTCTTCCAAGCCAAAGTGTTCGCCCATGGCATGATGGCCGCCCCGGCTCCGCCGGATTCCCGGTTTTTCGAGCGGCTCTATCTCGTGGTGGAGCGTGGGATATGGTATTCGATCTATCCCCCCGGTCATTCGCTTTGGCTAGCCTTACCCGTGCGGCTGGGCATATCGGATTGGCTGAATCCCTTGGTGTCGGGGGCGATTGTTCCAGCGTATTTTGTCTTGGCCTGGTGTTTTTCCACGCCCTTCACCGCGCGGCTGGGTTGCGTATTGATGGGCTTGTCGCCTTTTTTCTTGATGATGGGTTCGGAGTACATGAATCACCCTCCCTGCTTGTTGTTCCTATTGCTGGTGATCCTGTTGCTCTTTGTTCCGGGAGGCCGCCTTTCCCCCAAACGCCCGGTTCTCCTGGGATTGGCGGCTGGATTGGCCGCGGGATTCGCCTATCTGATCCGCCCGTTGACCGCGCTGGCGGTGTTGAGCGTAGTCATGGCGGGGTATGGCATCCGATGGTGGAAGCATCCGAGGCGAATTGTCCTCACGACCCTAGTGATGGCCGCCGGATGTGCGCCGCCGGCCGTTTTTTATCTGATGTACAACGCCTGGACGACCGGCTCGCCATGGATTCCGGGTTATGTTCATTATTTTGACGCCAATCCCATGGGATTCGGCGAGAAACCTTGGGGGCCGCATCCCTTGGGACCCCCGGTTCCCGCGGGAGTGCATCACAATCCCATGCGGGGATTGGCCAACACGATCTGCAATTTCAACGGGTTGAATCTGTTTTTGTTTGGCTGGCCGGTTCCTTCGTTGACGCTGGCATTCCTGTTGTTTATCCCCGGTTTTACCCGGAGAAGCGCGGATTGGTTTTGCGTGGCGGCCATTGGAATGGTGGCGGCTGTCTATTTTTTCTATTTTTACCAGGATTACTGTTTCGGCCCCCGGTTTTATTATGAAACGATCCCCGGCTGGATCTTTCTGACGGCGCGGGGCATCGAGGAAATCCATCGGGTCTGGGGAGCGGGAGTACGATGGGCCTATCCCCGTGTCCAGGGTTTGATTTATGGATTTTTACTCATCAGCATCGTGACGGCGGCGGGGACTACGTGGGTGGCATGTTGGGGGGATCTTTGCGACGATTACTGGGGCACGCGGGATGAGGCCGCCGCCGCCCTGCGCGCGGGAGTGCAGGAAGAGAACGCGGTCATATTCGTGGAGAACGCCGACGATTATGCCGCCGTGTTTTCGTTTCTCGATCCGTTCCTGCGGCATGGTTGGATTGTGGCGTTGGACTGGGGGAGGGAAGAGAACGTCCGGTTACTGCGGAATTATCCGGAATGGCCGGTTTATATCTTGCGTCTAATCGAACAGGGACCGGGCCGGCCGTTCCGCAGCGTATTGGAGCGGTATCCCGCCTCGTGAAACCGGGGTACGGCGATATACTGGCTCCAACAACCACCGGTGTAGAAGGGATCATGCCATGGCGAAATTTTTGGTGGAGGGAGGGCATCCGGTCAGCGGGACGATCCGGCCGGCAGGCAATAAAAACGAAGCGTTGCCCATTCTGGCGGCGGCGTTGTTGACCGGTGAGGAAGTCCACATCCAAAACGTTCCCGGCATCGGGGATGTGAACAATTTGCTCACCATTCTCGAGTCGATCGGGGCGGCGACGCGCCGCCCCGGCGCTCATGAAATCACGATCCGGGCGGAAACCGTGCGGTCCACCGGTTTGCCTGTGGAGTTATGCCAGAAAATCCGCGCGTCCGTGTTGCTTTCCGCGCCGCTGTTGGTTCGTTGCGGCCACGCGGAGATCCCTCTGCCCGGGGGAGACCGCATCGGGCGGCGGCGGATCGATACGCATTTGTTTGGCTTTGAGGCCCTGGGGGCGAAGTATGAACTGGCCGACGACGTGTATCGACTCTGGTGTGACGGCCGCCTGAAAGGGGCGGATATCCTGCTGGACGAGGCGAGCGTCACGGCCACCGAGAACCTGGTGATGGCGGCGGCTCTGGCGGAGGGCGAAACGATTTTGCGCAACGCGGCCTCGGAGCCGCATGTGCAGCAGTTGTGCAATTTTCTCAATCACCTGGGGGCGCGCATCGAGGGGATCGGCTCGAATGTGTTGACCATCCAGGGCGTGGAGCGTTTGCGGGGTGGCACGCATTGCATCGCCGCGGATTATTTGGAGGTTGGGAGTTTCATCGCGCTGGCCGCGGTGACGCATGGCGAGTTGCTGATCCAGGATGCCGCCCCGGAATACATGCGGATGATCCTTACCCAGTTCCAACGCCTCGGCATCGAGGTGGAAATCCGCCAACAGGACATATTTGTGCCCAGCCAACAGCCTCTGAAAATCAAGCCCGACCTGTACACGTCGCTGGTGAAGATCGATGACGGCCCCTGGCCGGCGTTTCCCGCGGATATGATGAGTATCGCGTTGGTGGCGGCTACCCAGACGCAGGGCACGGTGATGATATTTGAGAAAATGTTCGAGAGCCGGCTTTTTTTCGTGGACCGGCTCATTTCCATGGGGGCCAACATTATTCTCTGCGATCCGCACCGGGCCGTGGTGGTTGGTCCGACGCCCCTCAGCCGCCGGGTGATGAGCAGCCCGGACATTCGCGCGGGGATGGCCCTGCTGATCGCCGCGTTGTGCGCCCAAGGGATCAGCGAAATCCAGAATATCGAGCAGATCGACCGGGGCTATGAACGTTTGGACGAGCGTCTCGCCGCCCTGGGCGCGCGCATCCACCGCGTGGAGGGGTGAGGATGGTTGCATTCCGGCGGATGGTTTTCCGGCATCCATAAATCCAACACCGGGATTCCACGAATAACCTCATGTTGAATCTCCTGTCCGGCATATGGCAATTGGGGTGGGTCTGGGGATTGGGATTTCTCCTGGCCCGGCGGATGCGCCCTGCCTTGCCGTATGGGTATTGGCTGGCGGTTTCGTTTGGGCTGGGCGAAGCGGCGCTGTCCGGCGTGTATTTCATGCTGGGGCTGGTTGGGGGATTGCGGTTTTGGGTGCTCGTGCCGATCGCGGTAGGGATTTCTCTCGCTGTGTTGCCTGCCTGGTGGCGGGAAGGGCAGGGCATGTTGCGCGCGGCGGTTCCCTATTTCCGCCAATCTCCCCTCGCGGGACTGATCACGGGATTCATCCTGACGTGGTATTTCCTGGGAGTCTGCGTGCCGGAGCGGGAAGTGGATTCGGTCTGGTATCATCTGGGCGTGCCTTTGTACTACATCACCCACGGGGGCGCGATCCAGCTGGTACCCTTCAACATGCCCTCGCATTACCCGATGAACCTTCACCTGCATTACACTTTTTCTCTGCTGGCGGGCAACGACACCACGGCCAAGATGTTCATCTACGGCCATTTCATTCCCATGTTGATCTTGCTGGCGTCGGCCGTGCGGCGGTACGGCCGGCGGGAATGGAGCCTTTTCGCGGTGGCGGTGTATCTCTGCTGCCTGCATTTCCGCATGCCGGTGATGGTGAATGTGGAACGCGGGGTTTATTTTTACGTGTTTTTGTCGTCCGTTTTGCTGTGGTACTCGCTGGAAACGAACTCCAACCGCTGGTTCATCCTTTCTTCGGTGTTTTGCGGCATGGCGATGGGGACCAAGTTCAACGGCTTGTTGTTCGGCTTTGTCCCACAGTGGTTGTTTCTCGCCCTCCGGTATTTTCTTTGGAAAAGAGCCTCCTGGCGCGAAGGTTTGATCCGGTTAGCGCTCTTTACGGTTATCGCCTGGCTTCTCTATAGCCCCTGGATGATCAAATCGTTTCTCTATACCGGCAATCCCATGTATCCCATGCTGGAGGAGATCTTCCCCACGCAGGAAGAATTCGTTCCTGCCATGCGGTCCAATGCCAACAACCATGGACTGAATATTCTGAAATCCAAGAGCATCGGCGAGTTCGTGGGCCAAGTTGAAACCAACATCCTCTGGTTGCTGTACAACGCCGATTTGATTTTCTTCCTCGGCCTTATGTCGCTTGGTCTGTTGCTGGCCCTGCGCCCCAAACGGTGGTTTTCACCAGTCACGCAGTTGCTATTTGCCTATCTGTTGTTTCCCATGCTATGGGGATCGGATGTGGCCCGCTTGTACGCGGCGAATTACGGGGTGGTGGTGCTGGGCATCACCTTGGCTGTCTCCTGGTTGAGCCGTCAGCTCCGGCGGGGCCGATGGCTTAGCCTCTTGGTGTTGATCAGCCTTCTGGTCACCTTCACGCAACAGCGGCTGTATTATTTGAGCAGTCCCAACATCCGCTGGTTCGGGGATGTGCATCTCTCGGAACCGGCCCGCCGCGCCTGGCTGATTGAGCGGGGGCATTTCACGGAACCTCTGTTCCGGATGAAGGACTGGATGGACGCCCACATCGCGCCGGAAGAGGAATTATACGGTTACCGCACCGGTTATCTTTTTTATTTAGACCGCAAATCCATCGTCAGCGATGCCCACTTCGGCGAACAGATGGACGCATGGCTCCAGCAAGGCGCGGAGGCCGCCGCCGGGAAACTGACCGGCCTGGGCGTGGATTTGGTCTTGTATAAGCGGCATCCAGGCGTGACGCCGGCCAAGGCTATCGAAACCGCCTGGCAGGAGTTCGTGGACCGCTATTTGGAATTGATCCATGAAGAAGGAGATGTATTTCTCTACCGTTTTCAAGCGGCAGGGAAGAACGGGCCGAGATGAAAATCGGAATAGACCTTTTCAAGAAGAGCAGTTTGACGAAGAACAACGCTTCCCGCGATAACCGGGAAATCCTGAAAGAGCGCAAGGTATGCGTTCTCCGCAATCGAGTGAATCGTTGCCGGATATCTATTCATCCGGTCTGCTAATGGCTGTTGGAAATGCCCTACCATAAAAAAACGGCCGTATTGAGGAGTCAATAACCATGAATCCACGAAATATCGACCGCCGGAGATTTCTGAAGAGATTGGGGCCGGGCCTGTTGGGCGGGGCCATGGCGTTGAGCATGGGCCGGTATGCCGCTGCCGAAACCGGCCACGATCGGTTAAATTTCATCTTTTTCCTCATCGATGATTTCGGCTGGACCGATTTGGCCTGCTACGGCAGCCCGTTTTACGAGACGCCACACATGGACCGGCTGGCCGGCGAAGGGATGAAATTCACCGATGCTTATTCCGCTTGTACGGTCTGTTCGCCGACCCGCGCTGCCATTTTGACCGGGAAATACCCCGCCCGGCTGGGGATTACGGATTGGATTCCCGGCCATAACCGGCCTTTTGCCCAGCTGCGGATTCCCGCGATCCACAATCAACTCGCGCATGAGGAAACCACCATTGCCGAAGTTCTGAAATCCAAGGAGTACGCTTGCGCGCACGTTGGCAAATGGCACCTGGGTGGTGATCCGTTTTTTCCCGACACGCAGGGATTCGACATCAACGTGGGGGGCAATTCCCTGGGGCACCCACCCAGTTACTTCAGCCCGTACAAAATGCCCATCCTGAAAGAAGGCCCGGAGGGGGAATATTTGACCGACCGCCTGGGCGACGAGGCGGTCCGGTTCATCGAGGAGAACCGGAACCGGCCGTTCTTCCTTTATTTCGCGCATTACGCGGTGCATAATCCGTTGCAGGCCAAGAAGGAACTCATCGAATATTACCAACGCAAGGCCGATCCCCACGCGCGGCATAACAATCCCATCTACGCCGCCATGATCCATAGCGTGGATGAAACCGTGGGCCGGATTCTTGCCACGTTGGATAAACTGGGCCTTGCGGACCGCACGGTGATCTTCTTCACTGGTGACAACGGCGGCCTGTTGCCCAATACTTCCAACGCCCCGTTGCGCGCGGGGAAAGGTTCGGCCTACGAGGGCGGGGTCCGCGTGCCGCTGTTGGTCCGTTGGCCGGGCGTGACGCCGCCAGGGAGCGTTTGCGCCGAACCAGTGACCAGTGTGGATTATTTTCCCACCATCGCGCAGATGGCAGCGATTCCGGTTCCCAATGAATCCGTGGACGGCGTGAGCCTGGTCCCCTTGCTCCAAGATCCCCGGGCCACTTTGGGCCGTGAGGCGATTTATTGGCATTACCCGCATTATCATCCCGGGGGCGCCACGCCTTACGGCGCGGTGCGGAAGGGGGATTACAAACTGATTGAGTTCTTCGAGGACGGGAAGCTGGAATTGTACAACCTGAAAGAAGATGTGGGCGAATCCAACGATCTGTCCCAACAGCTTCCCGAAGCGGCATCCGCCTTGAAGCAGGATCTGGCGGCTTGGCGAGCGCAAGTCAACGCTCAAATGCCTTGGCCTAATCCCGATTACGATCCCACACGGGCCGGATTGCGGATGAGGTAGCCGGGTTGCCTCGAAGAGGAGAAGGGGTATTTGTTTGCTCGATTGCAGAGAAAATTCTCTCCCAGGATTGAACTCCTGGATTCCTTGAAAGCCCACTTCTGAGAGGGGCACACTTTATTTGAGGAACTGAAACAAAATACGGCAACCCGTAGCGTGGTGGAAAGGCCACCCTCACCCGGAGGGAGAAGGAAGGGTTACGCATTACCCGCTATCCTCCACTCCCGAATAGGGCCGTGAGATAGTGCTCCATTCCGGTTGACAGTTACGGAGAACGGATCAGGGTGAGGGGATTCTAAACAAGAAACCTGACGAGTGTCCAATCCGTCGAGAAATACCCTAGCATACTTGGCAGTATGAATCGCAAAGGAATCCCTATTATGAAACAAGCCCAGGATTTGCATCCTGGAATAAACTCATTGCAGTACGGGACCAACCGGAGGTATTCTTTCCATGCCTTTGACACGGGAACAAGCCTGGGAAAAACTATGCGAGTGGACTAAGAACGAGGCCTTACGGATTCACGCGCGTTCCATCGAGATCGCCATGCGGGCGGCGGCGTACCGGTATGGCAACGGGGAAAGCGACGTAGAAGCCTGGGGCATCGCCGGACTCCTGCATGACGCCGATTACGAACAATGGCCGGACGAGCATCCCAACCGCACTGTGGCCTGGCTGCGCGAACAAGGCGAGGAAGCCATCGCCCATGCCGTTTCCGCGCATTACACGAAATGGAACGTTCCGTATGAAACCCCGCTGGACAAAGCCTTACTGGCCTGCGACGAACTGACGGGTTTCATCGGGGCGTGCTGTTTCGTGCGCCCGGATGGCATTCATACGCTCGCGCCGTCCAGTGTTAAGAAAAAACTGAAAGACAAAAGTTTCGCGGCCAAGGTGGACCGGGACGAAGTCCGCGCGGGGGTGGAATTGCTGGGCGTTGATTTGGGTGAGCACATTCAGTTTCTGATCGATGCCTTGAAACCCCACGCGGATGAATTGGGTTGGAACGGCCGGAGGGAAGGATAAGCCTGTTCAGCACACCGGGGATGACTGGATGTTGTTTCCCACTCGTGATCCGATCATAGCCCTTGTCCGAAGCGGCTTTATAGTGGATTCCGGTTCAATCCTGGGCAAATTGCTTGAAGCCGCTCATGACGACAACAGGGACTGGCATTGTGCTTCTTCTTCCTTCACTTTTTCTTTGATGAGGGGCAGTTGATCAGAGGAAAGGCCGATGGCTTCCAGATTCTGGCTGTCGCCGGAGACGATTGCGCCTTCCATCGGTTCGCCGATGGCCAATTCCCGGCAGATGGAATCCGCCAGTGTGACGATGCTCACCAGACTCCGGTGTTGCGTGTCCGCCATATCAGGCCGGTGATGCCAGTTGACCGCTTGCACCACGGCCGGAGGGAGGTTCCATAGGTTCAACACCAAGCCGCCGACCTCGCCATGATCCATGTCCATGGTTTCGCGTTCCACGAGGTCGTAGGGTTTTTTTTCTTGCTGAGCCTGCTGGCGGGTGCGCATATAATAGGCAGGAAAATAGTGATCGAGGATCAGGATACCCACGTCGTGCAGCAATCCTGCCACGTAGGCTTCATCTTCGACCAGATAGAGGGGTTTGCGGAGGAAGCGGTAGATGATCCGGGCGGTGATGCCGGTCATGACGCTGTGCTTCCAGAATTCCCGGTGGTCCAGATGCGGCCCGATGTGTTTGAAAGTATCGATGACCGCCAAGACCGAGCAGATCCGGTTGATTTCCCGCATGCCCAGCCGGGAGACGGCATATTGGACCGAGGTGATGCGGCCGCCTTTGCCGGCGAAATAGGCGGAATTCACCACACGGAGAATCTGGCTGGTGAGGGTGGGATCCTCGGAAATGATCCGGGCGATACCCTCCGCGCCCATTTTTTCATCTTCCAGGGCGTTCCGCAGGCGTGTAAGCACGGTGGGCAGCGTGGGCAGATCCTTCACCGCCGTCAGAGCTTTTACGATGGTTTCCTTATTCGAACTCACCAAATGACCTCCCGCAGGCCTGTATTCTTTCGAGATGCCCGAAACCGCGGCGTATCGTTCCGCTGCCTCCAATCATACAAGCCTTCCTAAAGGGATGAAGCCTTAAATAGCGCAAGAATAAAAAATCGACCGAATATCTTTGTACAGTAAATCCCCCCAGGCGGAGATTCCCTTATGACGGAGCCCGCGCTGATTGTTCTTCCTGGGCTAACCGGAGCAGATTTTCGTAGATTCTTCGCGCTTCATTCACCCGTTCCAGCAAAGCCGGGCCTTGTTCCGCAAGCTGGCGTGTTTCACGATTGTCCGGATTCTTGCCTTGTTTCAGGTCCTCCCGGGCCTGATTGACCAAATTTTCTACTTCGTCCAAACTGGCCATGCGCTTGGCAATCAGCTCATTGACATTTTCGTATTTCCAAAAGCGCAGGTTGCCGCGGGTGACGTAGATGGGCGTGGTGTGGGCGAGGGAGCCGTCGCTGCCCTTGGCGCGGGCGGCGATCCAAAATCCATTTCCGGCAGGCATTTCAAATTCGAGGGATAATTCCTGCCGCAGAGGATCCTGTGATTCCAGTTTGCGGATCACTTCGCCCTGGGACACGATTTCCAACTCCGTGGGAACCATCCGGTCCGGATGTCCCCAAACCCGTGCCCGAACCCGGAGCGGATGTTGCGGATTCCCGGCGATCTCATCCCCCGGATAGGCGGCATTGACGCGGAAGTCGATCATCGGCCCGTTGGTGACGAACGTGCGTCCGCGCCGCACCGCCTCGAACCAAGCGTCCGGTGTGAAGGGGATCTCTCCCAGGAAGGCGTACACCCGGACTTCGCCGACCGTGCCGCCCCACGGCACATCCGAACCGGCTGAAGCGGTCATTTTGAATCCCAGGTTCAAGAAATCATAGAACAGGTCCGTCCCCATCTGGGCGAATTGCATCACCTCGACAAAATCGGTTTTCCCCTTGGGGATGTTGATGCTCATGTCGCGGTGCACCTGAAACATGTTGAACAACACGTGGCAATAGCCGGACAAACCGCCTTGCGCGTGGACCGCGTCAAACACCGTGTCGTAGAGATAATATTGGCTGGTGTCGCGCACCATTTCTTTCGTGTTCATGTGGATGGTGTGGCCCAGTTCGTTGTGCGTCCGCGGACATTCCTGCCCGGGGGACAAGACGTAATCCCCCTCGATTACCCGGTTTTCCGGCCCCCACCCGCGCTGTTCGAACCAAGTGCGGTACAGGTCGCCCATCTTCACCACATTGGCCAGGTGGATATCTTCCGCTTGCACCCAAGCCATGAGGCGACCCGCGTCGCCATCGTTGAGGATCTGGCAATGGACATGATCATCACCCGAATACCAGCCTAACCGGCGCATATCCACCCAGCGGCGGGGTTGGAACGTGAACTCGCTCACCTGGCCGGCGGCCACGGAAATGGTCTGGAAGATGGGAATATGTTCCACGCCGCGGCGGATGGTCACTTCCCATTCCCCGGGGGGAAGAGTCATGTCGAAGGGCTTGGGCACGCACCAGTACGGTCCCGCGAGACGTCCCGGGAGTTGTGCCCGGCGCCGTCCCGAAGGCTGGCCTTGGTTGTCCATCTGCGGCGCGATCTCGATGGCGTTGCCAGGCCGGCGGTCGCGCCCATCGGTTTTCCAGACCAGACGGACCATGGCAGGAACAGGCTTGCCCGTTTCGTCCGAGAGAATTTCCATTTTGAGCCGGCCGAACGCGGGAGTCTGCACTTGCACATAGAAGCGGATGCGCGGTTCCGGTCCCCGCCGGATATTCACGGGAACAGTTGTGAGTTTCGCGGGCACGTTGGTGAGGCTGACCAGGACCCAATGGATTCCGGTGGCTTCCGTTTCAATGTCGATAGCCGACTTCTCGGCGAAGTCGAGATCGAGGGTTTGGCAACGGACCGGACCCTCGCCCAGTTGAATCTGGAAGAGCAACGCTCCCACATCGCCAGGGAGTTCTACAGGTTTATCGGGGGGAAGGGTTAGAGCGTGCGCGCCGGGCGTGATCACCATTCGGAAGGGCGCCTTTTCCAGGATGGCATAGAGGGATTGGATCGCATCTGCCGCTTGATTCATGATGGCTGCGGCCTCTTGTCCTGATGAAGTTTTTTGCGCTTGGTTCCGGAATTCCCGCAAGCGCCGGTTGAGTTGATCCAACCGCGTTTGATCCACACTTGCGAAAAGATAGGAATGATTTTGGATCAACGCGCCGGCCAGTTCTGCCGCGCCGGAAAGTTCCGGTTCCGTGATTTGGCCCCAGGCTGAGCCGCTGCCGCTGAGCATCCAAACCAGTGTCCACACGCCGATTGAAATGCGCCAAGTATTTTTCATCATGAACCTCCCCACGTATTCATCAATCTTTCCCGCCATGGGAAATATAGGGAAAATCCCGCGCTTGCCCATCCGGATGCCATTGCAGGGAAGCCAGGGACAAGCAGGGCCATTGGTACGCATTGGATATGCGTTAAACAGGGATACAGGGTGGAAAGGGGTAAGGCGGTACGGGAATGGGCTGGATGGGATGGCCCAATCCGCGCCAACGCGCGCCGGGGCTGAGTTTCATATTTTGGGGAGAGCCAATAACCGGCGTGCGGTTTTTCTTGCGGGGCAGATTCGTCCGACAGGGTGAAAAACCAATGGCAGACCGCGGGATCGTTGGGAAACAACCGGTCATCCAGTTCCACGGTACCCCCGGACGCGAGTTCTTGGGGCGTGTGGGAAAAATAATACAGCCGGATAAGGAAGGGGCTGGGAGCGGTTCGCGTGTCCGCCAGGAGGTCCATCTCCGGTTCGTATAAGGATACGATGGGGAGGGATTGTTGGTTGATTCTAAGCCGCAGGGAGTCCAGAAAACCTTCCTCGTGCGCTTTCAGATAGTGGATTGTTTCCTCCCGGGAGATTTGGCCGTCATCATCGGCATCCATATCATTTCGTTCCCGCAAGGCCACCGTGTTGAAGAAGGTCAGTTCCAATTCAATGTCGATGTTTTGAGATCCGATATAAATTCCAGTCTGGTGCTGGATATAGGCCGGGAAGGGCGGGTGGCTAAAACCATCCCCCGCAAAAAACAAGACGAAGAGAAGCCATCGGCTCCGTCGGTTCAACGAAACCTGGCTGGCTGAAAGACGCATCGGTTGGTACGCCCCTTCTGCAAGGAACAAGCAGGTTTACATTATCATATTCAGGGGAAATAAGGGAGAGCATAACCGGATTTCAATCGTTTGAGGAACTGGGAATCCTATATGGGATGATGGGACCACTCCCCTGGGCAGGCGAGAATGAACAGCGATTCTCATATCCAAGGATGGAATAGAAACAAATAACAATCGGAACGAGATTAGGGAAAATGAAGGTTTAAAACAAGGAAGGAGTCACCAAATCGCTTTGAATGACTCCTTCCTTCAACCATTGGTTGGCGTTTCTTGTACCCGCATAAACGCCTACCTTTCTTGTTTCCTGAAGTTATCACACTTCAGGACGTATGATGTTTAGGGTCATGGTTTCACAACCACGGAACCCTTGCCTGGGCGAATGCGCTCGCCCTCCCTGGGAAGACCGGGATCCACATACTGGGATCCTTTTTCGATCCTCACATTCTTATTGATATCATGAGTCATTTTCAATGTCAACAGGGATTTTTCAAAAAATCTCAGAAAATTTTTGCCCGGAGATGGGCCAGGAAAATGCCCGCCCCGAGACGAGGATCCAGGTTCTGATTTGTTATAAGGGGGGATGGGATCCCCACGCGAGAAAGGCCTCCTGCATAGTCACCATAAAGTAAAAAAAGGGCGGGGAATTTCACCCGCCCTTGGTTGGACCATATTCCAAGACTATTTCAGTACCAATGCATACCCATCAATACAAGGACCATTCCCCAACGGCCGTGGGAGGTCCAGCTACAGTGGAGACCACGAAATCATCAAACGCGATGCCGCCGGGCACGGCGCTCAAATCCGTTCCCGCGTTGACCCAGCCGAAGAGACCCACTTGGCCGGCTGACAAGGCGTTATCCACGACGATCCCCTGAATTTCCCCATCGAAGAACGCATAAAGGACATTGCCCTTCACGATGAGGGTGAATTCCCGCCATACGTTCAATTCCTCCGCATAATTGATACTCACGCCGAGGGGTTCTGTGCGGGTGCCTCCCGCATACCTGAGGACTCTCAAGTAGCCATTCACGTATTGCCACGAGTACATGTTGCCGAGGTCCGTGCACCGGACCACCACCCCCCAGTCGGCGTCTCCCACCAGGCCCATTCCTTTGACGGTGACGGCGACATCCGTCAGCGTGGGATCGCCGGTGAGCGTCACCAGGGGGCCGCCCGCGTCGACGATTTCATAGAAATGCCCATCGGCGATATCGAACACTCCAGCCAGGTCTTCCCACTGATCGAGCTGGCTCACGTCTGAAAAATCGAACGAGAACAACGTTTCGCCGATGGCCACGTCCACCAAGAACATGTTGGTGATGCCCGATGTGTCCAGCCCGCCTCCGGATCCTGACCATGACACGCTGTATCCATTGACGGCCGGATCATAGCTCGTGGGAACCGTCACTTTGTACGTGACCAGGGTTTGACCCGGCGGGGCAGAGAGGGTCCATGAGATTACGCCGCCGCTCTCCGTGCCGCCATGGCTGATCTCGCTGATGGCGAAACCGGCCGGTGGAGTCTCCGTGATGTTGACTTCGGTGGCCTGGAGAGCGAAGTTCTGGACAGCCAGCGTGGTGGTGATCGTTTGCCCCGGGACAAACGATTTGGTATTCATCGACCGGGTCACAGTGAAGGGAATGGCCGCTACTTGCTCCAATTTGACATTGGAAACGATGGCTTCCGCGAGATCCTCATTGTCCAGATGGTTGCTGATGGCCAAGCCCCACGCGATGGTTTCGGGAAATTCCATATTCATGCTGTGGGCGAACACCCAGTTGACGCCATCATACGAATATTCGCTCACGACGAGATCGATTTCCGCGTACCGGGTGATCCGCAGGTACAATCCGTCTCCGGGATCCGAAACATCCGCGCCATTTTCAAGGATCTGCACGTTGCTGGACGAACCGCCGGTAGTCGCCCGCCATTGCGCGTCCGTCCGGTCTCCATCGCTTCCCGAGCCGGCACGCAACTCGATCCAGTAATGCCGGGAGGTGGCCGAGTTCCCCGTTTCGCGCATCATCACCCCGACTTTGGCCCATTCGTTCCCGCCGCCGTTGTAGAGCCACATCACCCGGGCCGAGAGCCTCCAGCTGCCGGCTTTCTCCGTATAGACGAAAAAGCCTTCGTCGTTGTTGTCCCAGATGTCATCCCCGTTGCCGTACATGGTGTATTCCGCGCTGGCTCCACTGCCGGTGACGACCACTTCACCTGGGACCTTATAACTGCCCCGCTGAGGAGGCGAATCGGGACCGCCCCAATCCGCGGTCTTGTCGAAGATGCCATATTGGGCATATCCCGGCAAGACGAGGACACCCAGCACCACAAATAGCACTACTCCCCTGATTTTGTTCATTTTAGAACCTCCCAGATTGATGAAATTGTATCTCCTTCTGGTCTGGTGATTTATATGAATAACCAGTCCATGGAGTAAATTAAACCTATCAAAAAAATAGGGGACCGTAAAGTGGGAAATCCGCTTCTATTTCAACTCCGTAATCCAATGATAGGTACCCGGAGACAATTCCAAAACGAAACAGCCTTTCTCATACCGGGGTGGGGCAATAAGTTTTCCGTTCGTCTCGGTCAATTTCTCGGGATTGGATGACGGTACATATACCGTAGCCGTGGTGTTGGGGGGAATGGCGCATTCCATTTCGAAGGACGGATCTTCCCGTTTCCAGGAAATCCGGATGGTTCCATACAACGTATCCAACGTGCCTTTCGCGTAGGTCAGCCCCCCGCCGGGGATGGGATGAATGACGAAATGCCGGTATGCCGGATGCTCCGGATCCGGCTGAATGCCCAGGATATGCCGGAACATCCACTCGCCCACCGAGCCGAAGGCGTAATGGTTGAACGAATTCATGCCGGGATTTTGAAAACCACGCCCCTCCACCCAGCCGTCCCATCGTTCCCAAATAGTGGTCGCGCCCTGATCGATCATGTAACCCCACGAGGGGATGGTCCGGTTCATCAGCAGCCGGTAAGCCGTATCCGCTTGCCCCCAGCGGACCAGTTCCAGCATCATACGGTGCGTGGCCTGGATGCCGGTGGAGATGTGTTGGTTGTACTCTTCAATCTTCCGGAGAAGATGCTGAACCGCCAGCGGACGTTGATCTTCCGGCAGCAGATCAAAATGCAAGGCCAGGCCGTATACGCTTTGATTGTCGCTGGTGATGCGTCCATCCGGCTGGACAAAACGCTTACAAAACGCCGCCTTGATAACTCCGGCCAGCCGGGCGTATTGTTCCGCTTCATCATTCTTTCCTAAAATTTTCGCCATCTTTGACAAAATTTCCGTGGAATGGGCGTAAAACGCGGTGGCGAAGATTTCCCGCGGCGTGTCGGCCCCTTTCTTGGGCCAATTTTCCAAAATCAGTTGATCGCCGTTGAGCCAGTCGCCGTAATCGTTGCCGCGTCCCTGAATCCAGATCCCCTCCGGGCTTTGACTCCGGACATATTCCACCCACCGTTTCGCCGCGTCGTAATGGCGTTCGAGAATCCGCGAATCGCCGTAATTGACGTACATCCGCCAGGGGATGATCACCCCCGCGTCCGCCCAGGCGGGAGCGGCCAGAAACGCGTTCTTGCTCTTGGCGGGATTGGGCGAGAAATCGGCGAAGCGGCCGTCGTCCGCCTGCGCGTCGCGGATATCCTGGCACCACTTGGTATAGAACGCGCCCAGGTTCATGAGGTAGCAGGCGGTCTGCGAAAACGCCTGCGCGTCGCCCATCCACCCCAGGCGTTCGTCGCGCTGGGGGCAATCGGTGGGGGTGGAATGCAGGTTGCCGCGCTTGGTCCAGACGATGTTTTTCATCAGCTGGTTGAGCATCGGGTCCGAGCATTCGAAAGTCCCATTGAGCGGCGCGGCGGAATGGAACACGCAGCCGGCCATATCGCCCCGCGAGGGCTTGCGGGTCAGACCCCTCACTTCCACGTAGCGGAACCCATGGTAGGTGAAATGCGGTTCGAAGATGGCTTCACCGCCCCGGCCAATGAAAACGTCCTTCTGATATTCCTGCACGGGATCCCGGCGGTTGTGATCGCGCAGGTTTTGCGTATAGACCGTGCCATCGGGATTCAGCATTTCGCCATGCTGAATTTCGATCCGTTGCCCGGCCTCGCCTCGAATCCGGAGCCGGCACCAGCCCACCATGTTCTGTCCCAGATCGAAGACATAAACACCCGGCGTGGGCTCCGTGATGTTCAGCGGGCTGAGTTCCTGAGTAATTTGGATCGGCTCGTTAGGCTGGGCGACGAGTTTCACGTCCCCAGGCGGCAGGAGCGATACCGGTTGCCAGGCGCTGTCATCGAAGCCCGGTGTGTCCCAACCCGGCATTTCCAGCCGGGCGTCGTAGGTTTCACCGCGGATGATATCCGAACCACGGATGGGGCCCTGATCCGTGATTCTCCAACTCGGACCGGTGACCACCGTGCGCGTGGTTCCATCTCCACACTCGATTTCCAACTGCGCCAGGAAACCCAGCCGTGAACCATACTGCCGCGGCCCCAAGAGGCCCACCATGCCGGCGTACCAGCCTTCCCCTAGCATCGCGCCGATGACGTTTTCCCCTTGCCGCAGCATTCCGGTCACGTCGTAAGCCTGTACTTGAATCCGCTGATGGTAATCGGTCCACTCCGGGGCGAGAAGATTTTTCCCCACGCGTAATCCGTTGATCCGCGCTTCATAAAGCCCTAACGCGGTGGCATACAAAGTGGCGCGGCGGACGGGTACGTTCAGCGTGAAGGTCTTGCGCAGCATTGGTGAAGGACTGGGCAGGGCGAACCGGGCCTCGCGCGTTTCATTAATCCCGTCGTTCACATGGCGCAGTGACCAAACATCCGATTCGATGGTATCGAACGAAGCCGCCGGGCGGCCTTGGGAGATTACTTGTTCTCCGGACAAGCATTCCAGCTCGGCCAGGGCAAAGGCGTAATTGTCCGCGTCGCGATGGGCCAGCCGGGTGACCGTCAGCCGGACATAACGGCTTTTGCGGGGAGGGAATGCCTGCTCTACCACCGCCGCGCCGGGATTGGGGAAATCCCCGCTGGTTAGGTCCCACACGGTTTCACTCGTTTGAAACTCGGGATCATTGGAAACATCCACGCGAAACCGCACGGGGAACAGAAAACCGGGATTCTTGGAATAATCGAAAGGCTGGCAGGGGTACAGCCGCACCCGGTCCACGCGGCGGGATTGGCCCAAATCGATTTGCACCCACTTGGTATGCTCCGCGGATTTTTCCAGTTGGCTGTGATAGCCCACGTGCGGCGCGGCGTTGTCCGGCAGAGCGCCTTCCAGACCGATCCATTGCGCTTTCCAATCCGAGGCATTCAGCAGGCCCATCTGCCAGAAGGCGGCCGGGGCGAAGGGGCTGGGGCGGCCCTGCTCGTCCCAGACACGGACCGTCCAATAATAGCGGACGTTGGAACGCAGGGGCGGGCCGGAATACACGACGTGGATGGATTGATCTGAATCGACTTTGCCTGTATCGAGCACATCGGCGCGGGATTCACGCAATAAATCCGGGCTGGAAGCCACCAGCAATTGATACGCGGTTTGCTTTTGAAACTCCTCCGGCAAGCGCCAGAAGAGGCGCGGCGCGGGCTCATCCAGCCCCAGGGGATTCACCAAATACTCGCAGAGGAGGTGATGAGGAGACCCGGTGGTTTCTTCCGCGGAATAGGAAAATATACCAAGTGAACCTAAGAGCGGGCAAAGAAGCAGGAGGTTGATTAAGATACGCATGGTTTTCTCCCCGATTATGGTTTAACAAGGTTTTTTTCAAAAAAGGCAGATTCCAAGATCCATTCCTTCTGAATGCCACTCAAGTATATTCTTTTTAGATAAATTCGTTTCAGAATAAGCCTCACCGGCTATGTTGAGTTTCTTCAGCGTAGATTCAATTCCCCCAAAGGCCTGGATCCGCAAATTGGCATGAAAAGGCGATATGGCGCCTGTTCCGGGCTTCCCTCACCCTATCCCTCTCCCAGCGGGAGAGGGAATTGGTTATCTTGCTCTCGGCTTTTTCCCTGAGCCAAAGCCCTAGGCAAGTATACAAGCTCCACGGGCATCGGCACGGCCATTCCATTGTTCTGGAACCAAATCCTGATGAAAATCCAACAGAACGTAGGAGCGGAGGAACCTAAGGGTAAGATTCTACCGGCCCTTTCCAGGCTGCCGGTGATAACCCTCTGTCTTTCTCATCTACAATTCCACCATCCGCGCGCCTTCGCCGACCGAGCAGACCAGCGTAGGGCAGGGGCGGCCGAATTTTAGTTCGAAGCGTTCCTGGATGGCGCGGATGAATTCCTCCGTGTGTTCAGGCTGCACCAAATTGACGGTACTGCCGCCGAATCCTCCACCGGTAAGTTTCGCTCCGTAACAGCCGGGTATCTGCATGGCCTCTTCGACAAGGAAATCCAGTTCCCGGCAGCTATTTTCAAACAGATTGCGGGAGCTCTGATGGGATTGCACCATCAATTCTCCCAGGTGGTGCAGGTTGTGGAGTTGAACTGCGGCCACGCCCCGCATCACCCGCTGGTTTTCGTATAGTACATGCCGGACGCGGCGGCGCAGGACATCGTCCATCGCGTCTTCCAGATCCATGAACTCAAGCATCGTGATATCGCGCAGTTGGTTGATTTCTTTCCCAAGCAGGTTGGCAAGCACGCGGCAGGCGGCTTGGCATTGTTCGCGCCGCACACGGTATTCGCTATCCACCAGTTCGTGCCGGGTGCCTGAATCACACAACACAATCCGGGGCACCGGTGAGGGCAATGGAAGGATTTTGTGGGTCAGATCGCGGCAATCCAACATAATGATAGAATCCTTCTCGCCGAAAAAGGACGAGAATTGATCGAGCAGGCCGCAGGGCATGCCCACGAATTCGTTTTCCGCCGCCCGGCACAGTTGCGCCAGCCGCAATTTGTCCATGTCATAGGGATACAGGGCTTTGATGAACAAGGCCGTGGCGGCCTCGAGCGCGGCGGAACTGCTGACTCCCGCTCCGATGGGCAGGTCTCCGCCGATCACCGCCTGGAAGCCACCCCACGGGATGCCATGCTTCCGCAATTGCGCCAGCACGCCTTTGACGTAATCCGCCCAGGGATGCGCGGAATCCTTGACAAGCGGTTCAGGGGCGAAACTGGTTTCCTCCTGGAGGGCCTCGGAGTACACCGTGATCCGCGGTTCGGGTATTTTTTCTCCGCAGACGGTGATGGTCTTGTCGATGGCCACGGTGAAAACCAGGCCGCCGTTGTAATCGGTATGGTTGCCCAGGATTTCCACCCGGCCTGGGGCGATGCCGGCCGCCCGGGGAGTGGATTGGAATCGTTGCTGATAGAGATTCGCGCACGAATGGATATCGGTCATGATGCGTTTCCCGTATTGGAAATAAGGATGGAGGGAGTGGCGGGATCTCCCAGCCCGCGGATCATTGCCTCTCTGCATTTGCTTGCGGCATATGTTTTTGGAAATATTCGACGGTCCGGCGGATCCCTTCCTTGATGTCCACCTCCGGCTTCCAGCCGATGTATTGGCGGATTTTGTCATTGGCCAAGCAGGAATCCCGGACATCCCCCGGCCGTTCGGGGGCGTAAATCCGGGATTGTTTGGACCGGGCGTTCTCCGCGATCAAATCGAAGAGGGTATTGACCGTGGTTTGTTTTTGCGTGCTGACATTGAACGCGGGGAACGTGTCGGTTACAGGGGGGGCGTCCATGGCCATCACGCAGGCGCGGGCCACGTCGCCCACATACACGAAATCGCGGGTTTGTCGGCCGTCGCCGAAAATGACCGCTTCTTCCCCCTTCAGCATCCGCTCACAGAAAATCGAGACGACGCCGGCCTCGCCGTGGGGATCCTGCCGTGGACCGTACACATTGGCGAACCGGAGGGCGATAAACGAAATCCCGAATTGCTGCTGGTAATAATACAAATACCGCTCGCCCACGTATTTGCTGATGCCGTAAGGCGACACGGCCAGAGTCGAACCTTCTTCCCGCAAGGGGAGGGAATCCGGTTCGCCGTATGCCGCTCCCGACGACGCGTAAATGACTCGCGGCACGCCATACCGCCGGCAATGCTCCAGCAGGTTGATGGTACCCACGACGTTCTGGGTGGCGTCATACCGGGGATCGCGCACGGAGACCGAAACGCTCACCTGGGCGGCCAGATGAAACACCACCTCGGGTTTGACCATGCGGAAAACCGGCGTCATGTCCTCCAAAATGTCATAAACATACAGATCCAGGTTCTTCGGGAGATTCTCCCTCTTGCCGGTACTCAGATTGTCCAATACGGATACCTCATGTCCTTCTGCCACCAACTGGTCAACGACATGAGAGCCGATGAAACCGGCTCCTCCTGTGACAAGGCAACGCCGGGATGCAGACATGCCAGGCAATTCTCCTTCGTGTTAGGTCAAGTAATAGCCGGCCTGGATAATACAGGTGATTATCCTTTAACGGCGGTTTTTCCGCGGATTCACGGCCTAGGCCTCCGAGGCCGGTTGGCATGATAGACGATAATAGATGGAACCGTGAATCCCCGCTTGGAAGGATAGACGGTTATTTTCGATCTGGTAAGGAAGCGGAGCGCCCTCCCGGCCGGCGCCATCCACGGTCCGCAGAATCCAGCCGGTCTGGCGGGTTTCGAGAAACAACCGGACGGGCGTGTCTTGAATGAGCACGGGAGCCTGTCCGGGCGACTCGATTTGGAAATCGCCGTCCACGGGCATGGACCGGAAATCCTGGTTTTGGGCCTCGGAAATCACCGTAATCCACAAATCCCGCGATTGGGGAATCGGCAACCCGTCCAGACTGTTGACACACACCACGCCAAAATCCACATCGGATTGCACGTTCAAGAAGGCTGGCTCCTCGTTGGCCGCTTCCCGCAAGCGGCCGATCACCGCTTGGGCTTGTTTGGTATCTACCCAGACCAGGCCGCGCCGGGGGTCATGGCGCAGTTCGCGGCGGGTTTTGGTTTTTTCCCGGCCGTTCTGAACCGATTCGGGCTGCGTCGGTGAGAGGATCGAAGACCGGCCCGGCCGGGCGCGCAGCCGCACCGAGATTCGCGCCTGGTCTGCCAGCCGGGTGGTCCGGCATTCGGCAGGAGTCAGTGGCGCTTCAGAAAAAAGCAGAGAATCGGGGACCCCCATGACCGCCAACGGGCGCGCAGGTTCCATCGTTTTGCGGTGAAACAACAGAGCGGCGGCCGGCATCAATCCCCATACGGCGGGATCGTTCCAGTTTTCCAGTGGACCGGTGATGGCGGTGTTCTCCGGTTCAAGCGTGGACAGGGAGGAAGTCAAAACGCACCCTTGCCAATCTTGCCAGGCGGCCATGGCGGCCATCCAGAGCGGCAGTTCCGCCCGGTACGCGCTGGGCCAGGGGCATCCCCACATGGAGGCCACGAAGGGTTTTTTTTCGAGCCGGGAAAAAGCCAACCAGTGGAAGAGATTCGCCTCCCGGTCCGGATCGGTATCGACCATGCGCCGGTTGGAGTAAATTTTCCTCCCCAGCCGGGGAGGATTCCATAATCCTCCGGCCTGGATGAAATCCATCGGTTCGAGGATAGGCAAATCCCGCAGGGCGGTAACCGCACCGGTGCCGGCAAGAGGAATTTTAACGCTGATGCTCCGCAGAAAGTTATGGAAGGCGACATTGGCGCGGCCCATGACGTCTGCCATGAATTGTTGCATTTCCGGGGTGGGAGAACCGTAATCAAAGGGAATCGGCGGCATTTCCTTCCGTGCCGCCTGCCAATCCCGCCACAGATTCTCGAACAATCCGGCGAAGGGCTGCAGGCGGGGAGGGTCGATATGTAAATTGTTGTCATAAAACAGATCGGTGAGGACGATCGCGGGCGAGTCGCGGTACTCGAGTCCCGTGTAGCGGTTGCGGTGCGACCAGAGGGCTTGCAGATATTGGCGGTGCAGATTTTGGATTTCGGGAACGAAATAAATATATCCTTTCAACCCCAGTGGAATGTACTGCCAGGCGGGAATCCCATCCGATTCTTTTAACCGCCGGGAGGCCAGGCCGCCTAGCCACACATAGATCCCCCGGTTTTCCAATTGGAAAAGGAAATAATCCAGGCGGTCCAGCGTTTCCGGATTGAAGAATACACCTGGCTGATCCGGCGCGGCGAACAGATTCGGTTCGGCCCAATCCGCATCCAATTGATGCAACCGGACCAGATTGACGCCAAAGCGCGCCAGACGGTCGGCGATCACCGGCGCTTGTTCCGGCGCGGGGAAACACGCCGAGCCACTCAAGGTTACGCCCCAAAACCGGGCTTCCTTGCCATCCTCAAAAACAAACCGTTGATTTTTGATGCCCAAAAAACCGTGTTTGCCGGCTGGCGCGTCCAATAGGAAGGAGAGATTCAGCGGCGCGTCGTTCCACGACAGGGAAAAGGGGTGCCAGGCAGGCGCCTCCCCGCCGGCCGCCCATAGAGAATCGGCCAGTAGAAGCATCCCCCCTCCGCCGATCGTCACCGGCAAAGTGAATAATAGAACCGCCATTAATAAAAATTCTGCCATGGCCGAGAGGTCGTGTCTCATTCCCTTGATCCCTGCATCAATTTTCAACGGCTTTGGTGAATCCTGCTCGTGTGTCATGGCCCGGCAAGGATGTGCCTGCTTTGTTAGTCTGTTTTATAAAACGATCGGGAAGTTTAGCCCATCCGACGGATAAAATGAAATATCTTAAATATCAGAGCGATGGGAAAGGCGTACCGGAGAGGAAATCGAATGGGAACTTTTTGCGATGACCTCAATAACAAAGAACCTCCATAACAAAGAAAAGGGGGCTTCCACCCATTGGACATCCTTCGCCCTCGTTTTATCCCAGCGGGAGATGGCATCGATTCGTGCGCCCGCCTTCTAACCGTATCCATCAAATCACACAGGGAGAAGAAACGCGATTGGAAAGCGATCTATTATTATATTCGATGATGAAGCGATGTTCTCAGTTTTTCTGACTCCGATTTCCCGGGGGATCCACTTCCCGTGGATGAAAACAATATACTATCCTTGAATCCATAAGACCCTAGAACGTGGGAGACGCGTTTCGAAATTTCTGAACAGGTTGTATCAGAGTGCCCGCCGAGGAGAAACAGCCATGCGTATTCTGATGACCGGCGCAACGGGATTGATCGGGTCCGCCCTGTCCGACTTCTTGAAAACCGAAGGTCATGAGGTGACCGGCTTGACGCGGCGGGAACCCAAGCCAGGCGAGGCGTCGATTCAATGGAATCCCGCAACCCGTTCTATTGACCGTTCCCGCCTGGAAGGATACGACGCCGCCGTGTATCTCGCGGGGGAGAGCATCGCCCGGCGCTGGACGGAAGACGCCCGCCGGCGCATCCGGGAGAGCCGGGTGGAGGGGACGCGGTTTTTCTGTGAAGCGCTGGCGGCATTGGAACAACCGCCCCGCGTTTTTCTTGGCGCGTCCGCGACGGGGTATTACGGCAACCGGGGGGATGAAGTTCTGACCGAGTCCAGCCCCCCGGGACAGGGATTCCTGGCGGAGATTTGCCGGGATTGGGAGGCGGCGGCAGACCCAGCCCGGCAACGGGGCATCCGCGTGGTGAACGCGCGGTTGGGCATGGTGCTCACTCGCCGGGGCGGGGCGTTGGGTTTGATGTTGATTCCTTATAAACTGGGACTCGGCGGAGTGATCGGCAGCGGGAAGCAATATATGAGTTGGATCGCCCTCGATGACGCTGTGGCCGCGTTGTATCACATCCTGAAAACCGAGGGATTGGAAGGCCCGGTCAATGTCACTGCGCCGTATCCGGTCACCAACCGGGATTTTACCAAAACCTTGGGGAGGGTTCTCCGCCGTCCGACCCTCTTTCCCTTGCCGGCTTTCGCGGCACGGGCGGTTTTCGGCCCCATGGCGGAGGAGATGCTGTTGAGTGGCGCGCGGGTGATTCCTCAAACATTGCTGGACAGCGGATTCATCTTTCAAACGCCCCATCTGGAAGAAGCCTTGCGGCGTGTTTTGGAGCCATAAAATTGGAGCCATGAATTTGAGAGCGTTGAAGCCGGTGTATTAGTCACAACCGGGGATCTGTCCGGACATTCATTCCGGCGCGATGACTTCCTGCCGTTGCGTTCCCAGGTGTTCCACACTGAGTTCGACCACATCGCCTGGCTTTAAGAATACCGGGGGGGTCTTTCCCATCCCCACGCCAGGAGGCGTGCCCGTGCCCACCACGTCTCCCGCTTCCAAAGTCAGAAATTGGCTGATATAGCTGAGCAAAAAGGTCACGGGATACACCATGGTGCTGGTGTTGCCGGTCTGCATGCGCTGTCCGTTGACATTGAGCCACATGGCCAGATTCTGCACGTTTTCGATTTCATCCGGCGTCACCAGCCAGGGGCCGATGGGCGCGAAGGTGTCATGGCTTTTGCCTTTGATCCATTGGCCGCAGCGTTCCGCCTGGAATTCGCGTTCGCTGACGTCGTTGAGCACGGCCAATCCGGCGATGTGCCGCATCGCGTCTTTTTCTTCCACGTATTTCGCCCGCTTGCCGATGATGAACGCCAGTTCCACTTCCCAGTCTGTCTTTGTCGAATGGCGGGGAATCTGGATCGGATCGTATGGGCCGCTGTAAGCCGTGATTGCCTTGGAAAAAATGACCGGTTCAGGAGGGACCTGGGAATTTGATTCTTTGGCGTGGTCGGCGTAGTTGAGACCCACGCAAATGATCTTGCCGGGGCGGGCAATGGGGGCGCCTAGCCGGACGCCCGCGGGGGCCACAGGCAAGGAGGCGGCATGCCCGTCAAGCCAGGCTTTTAATTTCGCGATGCCGTCCTCCTCAAAAAACGCGCCGTTGTACTCCCTGGTGAAGGAGGAGACATCGAGGATCTCCCCCGACGAGGTCAACACGCCCGGTTTTTCTTGCCGCGGTCTACCAAAACGGACCAGTTTCATGGATACCTCCGGATTTTCATTTTTTTCCCTTACGATTCCCGTTATCTCCGTAAAAGCCGAAAAGCAGTATACTAGATTCGAAGCAGGATTTCATGGAAGGTCTTCAAGGACCATGCCGGGGCAGAGTAAGCTATCTCTCCCATAATCTTTTTATTTGACGAACCGGGGGATAACCCATGGCGCGCCGGACGCTCCGTTCGAAGCGGAACATAATCAGTGACATGCAACAACTGGGATGGAGCAAAAGCGTGGCCACTCAAGCGTTTGGCAAGTGGGGGCCGTCCGCGATCTCTATCCTGGCGCAAGATCCCTACGTTTCGTTTTACCTGCCGGCGCGGCCGCCCTGGAGCGAAGCGGACGCCATGGCCCGTAAGGCCGGTCTGGCCGCAACCAGTCCGGAACGCATCGCCGGAGCGGTGCGCTACACTTTGCTGGCCTCAACCAACGATGGTCATGTCTTTGTTCCATGGGAAGAATTGCTTCAACGCGTCACCCGGCTGATCCCTTTAGATAACGCCGAGGGCTGGAACCAAGCAGTCGAAACGCTGACTCACCAGCGGGAGATTTACGTGGTTCCCTCCGCCCAAGACAGCCAGTCGCCTGTGTATCTGTATTTCCTCTACCGGGCCGAGCGCGGCGTGGCCCAACATCTTGCCCGGCTGGTCACCGCGCCTTCCCGGATCGCGTTGCAAGCGCCCGGCGAGACCGAACTGAATAAAGTCGAGAAACAAATGAAGCTGCGCCTGGCGGACTTGCAGCGGACAGCGGTCTCGGCCTCCCTGACGAGTAAGGTGGTGATCATCACCGGCGGGCCAGGCACGGGGAAGACCACCATTTTGCGAGGCGTGCTGCATCTCTGGGGCGGGCGCGGCGCGAAAATCCGCCTGGCGGCCCCCACCGGGCGAGCGGCCAAACGTCTTTCCGAAAGCACGGGACGCATGGCTCTCACCTTACACCGGTTGTTGGAATACAACGTGGAAGACGGCGGTTTTCTCCGGAACAGCACGCGGCCGCTCAAGGTGGATCTCATGGTAGTGGACGAAGCCTCCATGATCGATACCGAACTTATGGCCGCGTTGCTGGAAGCGCTGCCTTCGGAATGCCATTTGCTGTTGGTGGGGGACGTGGATCAACTGCCCGCCGTGGGGCCGGGATTCGTTTTGCATGATCTGATCGAAAGCGGCCTGTTCCCCACCATCCGCCTGAACGAAATCTTCCGCCAGAAGGAAAGCAGCCTTATCCCCACCAATGCCCGCAAAATCAACCAGGGGGAGTATCCCGATCTGGAAGGGCAGGGAGTCGAGAACGGGCAGGATTTTTTCTTCGTGCCCCGCTCGTCCGCCGAAGCGGCCCGGGACGCAATCGTGGAGCTGGTGACACAGCGCATCCCCCGGCAGTTCGGTTTCGATCCCAAGGAGCACATCCAGGTGCTTTGCCCCATGATCAAAAAGGACGCGGGGGTCGAAAGGATGAATGAAATTCTGCAGGAAAAACTCAATCCCGCCGATACCCGCCTGCAAGGTCCGTTCTACTCGTTTTCTATCGGGGACAAGATCATGCAGACCAAGAACGATTATGAGAAAGATGTCTTCAACGGCGATATCGGATTTGTCAGTGATTGGAACCGCCGGGAAAAATGGGTGATCATTAACTTCGAAGGCAGGGAAGTTCCCTACCGCATGCCGGAGTTGGAGAACACGGCCCTGGCCTATGCTTGCACGGTCCATAAATCCCAGGGGAGTGAATACCCGGCGGTGGTGGTTCCCCTCGTGATGCAGCATTATCCCATGCTGCAACGCAATCTGCTTTACACCGCGGTCAGCCGGGGCAAGCAATTGGTGATGCTGGTGGGCGAGCAACAGGCGCTGGAAATCGCAATACGCAACAACCGGATCCGGAAACGCTACACTGGATTGGGCCGGCTGCTGGAGGAAACGTTCGCTTCCTTGGCCATCCCCGGCCGGCCGGCTTGAATCAGACGCTGGTACAGGGCTTCCAATTTTTTCCCCAGGATTTCGTTTTGGTGATGGGTCAGTACGTACTGGCGGCCGTTCTGGCCCAGTTGTTTTCGCAACTCCGGTGAGGCCATCAACTTTTGCACACAGTGCGAAAATTCGTCCGGCGTCTCGGCGAAAAGCACTTCCCGGCCATGCTGGACATCCAAACCTTCCGCGCCCAGGCGGGTGGTCACCACTGGCATGGCGCAGGCCATGGCTTCGAGCAGTTTGTTGCGCACGCCAGCCGCCACGCGCAGCGGACAAAGATAGATGTCGTCTTGGAACAAATAATCCTGCATGCGGGGGACATCGGCGATGATTTGGATGCCTTGGCGGTTGTGCAGTTTTTGGATTTCGCGGACCGGCCGGGTGCCGATGATGTGCGTTTCCAGTTGGGGGATATCCTGGCGCAGCCGGGGCAGAATTTCGTCATAATAGTAGAGCACGCTGTCGATGTTGCCGAAATAAAACAGCGTTCCCGTGAGGATGCAGCGTGGGCGGTGTCCGGTTGCATGGGATTGCGGTACGAATTGAGCGGAATCCACTGAATTTTCGATGACATCAAACGGATAACCGGGGTGCGCCTGTTGCAGATGCTTCGCGTCGATGGACGAGCATACCAGGGCCGTGTTCACCCGCTCCAGAACCCAGCGCTCAAACCGGGGGATGGTTTTCATCTCCCAATAGTCAACCAGGCGCTCTAACTTTTTCCGCCGGTAAGGCGCGGACCGCTCCAGATACAGCAGGAGCGAGTCGGTGATGTCCACCAATTTGGGAATGGGGATCCAAGGCGCGTATTGTCCCATGCGCAGGCGGTCCAGGTGGGCTACATCGAACGTATGGCGGCTGAGAACGCGCTCAATCGTTTCCCGCATCTCGGCGGAACGGCACCAAGAAACCCGAAAGGGCTTGCGCGCCACCACGCCCGCGGCGCAATAGAGGACCGACCAGACCGGCACGATATCCACCGTGGTGACTCGAACGCCCATTCCCTGAAGCCGCCGGATATCCATGGGGGTCTGGACTGGCAATTTCAAGGCGATCAGGTGGATTTCATGCCGGGGCGCCAAGTATTTAAGGAAATTAAAGGGCCGCCGTCCGTCGGTTTCCGTGGGAACGACGGGCGTCACGAATAAGATCTTCATGGGACATTCATCCTGCCGAAACCATGATCGCCATAGTTTGGCCTATACCGGGGAGGAAAAGCAAGGCGTTTGACCGGGAGAGGGCATTTGTGGCGAAGGCATCCTGCCGGCGCGTGGTTGCAGGGTGGGCTCAAAGCGCGGCGTAGCCCATCCAATATCTTGTCCTTCGACCATTTGGCAGGGGCACGTTGCCATGTCCCCCTGCGATGAGTGAATCCGATTCCCTGCAATGCCTTGTGATGATCCAAACATCTTATAGCTGTTTTTCCCTTCCCTCTGGGAGAGGGGGAAAACGGGGCGGGCCTGTTTCTGCCCTCTCTTCCGGTATAATTATAACCACCTCGGGTCCTTATCATACAATTGCCGGGAGACCTGATTTTGAATTGCATTCATCTTCTTCTTCTCTGCGTGATTTTCAGCATGCCCGTCGTTCAACCCATCGACGCGGATTTCAAGGAATCCACCGTCACCGCTATTGTCCACCACGAGAATACGAACGAATGGGGGATTGTCCGCCGCTCCGCGCAGGGGGAGGATTTGAAACTTTACTTTGTCAGCCGGACTCCGATTTACCAGCCCGCCTGGGCCTTCGACCGGTGCTATCTCACATTCTTGGTGGCAGGGCATACTGCCGAAGTCGCGAGTCAAGAGAACGGGGAAATCGAATCCATCCGGGATAAAGGGCAGGCCTTGGTGATCATGAATGAGAAATACCACATCACGGCCACGTTTCCGGACGTGCGCGCCTATTGCTGGAGCCCCTTCAACTACAAGCTCATCGCCATCAATGGCCGGTACGACAAGGGCGGCCAGGGATACAAGAGCCGGATGACGTTCCTGTACGACGCTTGGCAGCAAATGGGGATCACTCTGTACTTCCAAGCGGATAAAGCCTTCTGGGCGCGCAAGGACGAGTTGGTATACCTCTACTCCGTCGGGAATCCGGTACGCGCCTATGATCCCTACAAAAACGTGATGGCCGATACCGGCTTTCAAGGCATCCATATCGATCCATCCGGGCGGTTTTATTATGCCGATATCCCCGAATTGGATTTCCGTGTCTATAACGCCAAGACCCACGAACCGGTGGTGCTCCCAACGGACCTGAACGAAAACCGCCTGGCGCCCGTGGGATGGTTGGACGCTCGGGAACCGGTCCTGATCTTGCGGGAACTGTTAGAAAACCTGACAGTTCTATTCAATGTTCGAACGGGGATGCATGTCCTTAAACCCTGGCTGCCGTTGGCCCCGCGGGGGGGATATCTTCCCGCCGAATTTGTGGACACCAATCAGCCCGTACGTGTGAATGAAGAAGATTGGGGAATCCTGCGAGGGGAATCCCCTTGAAACACCGTTGTCCCGGCCTAATCCGGTGATTGCGCCATAAGCAAAATCCCTTACAATGCCTTATGACCGAAAACTGTCATGATCCCGATTCCATTGCCGTGTTGATTCCCTGCTACAACTGCGGCCGGTCGATTCTGGCGGTCGTGGAGGGATGCCGCCCGTATGCCCGGATTATCGTTACGGTGAACGACGGCAGCACGGACGATACCGCTGAGATCCTGGCGCGGTCCGGGACGTCAATTTTGGGATGGCCGGATAACCGGGGCAAGGGTGCGGCGTTGATCGCGGGATTCGAGTATCTCTTGGCGAATTTCGATGGTCATTTGGTGGCCACTCTCGACAGCGATGGGCAGCATGATCCCGCCGATCTCCCCCGCCTGCTGGTCCGGCACCGCGAAACCCAGGCCGATCTGGTGATCGGGCGGCGGGATTTCAACCAGCCGGTCAGCCCCCCCTTGCGCCGTTGGTCGAATAAATATTCCTCCAAACTGATCGCAAGGCTGTCCGGTTGCCGGGTCCGGGATATCCAATCCGGTTACCGGCTTTACACCCGATCCGCGCTGGAACGTTTGCTCCCCTGGTTTTCCTCCACCCGGTTCGCGTTGGAGACCGAGGCCGTGCTCTTGGCCCACAAAATGGGGATGCGGATCGAGGAAGTGGATATCCAGTGCATCTATACTCCTGAATCCTCGCTGCGTTCATCCTGGCGGCCATTGATGGATTCGTGGCGCATCGCCCGGGTGGTCGCGCGCTGCTTGTTTTTGCGCTTGGACCGGCCGCCACGGGGGTAAGTTTCAAGTACGGATCCCGCTTGCCTGGTCCAAGGAAAAATGGTAGGTTGGCTCCACCGCAGTGCCGGTACTCCGGCCGATTTTTTACCGGATGAACGGAGAGTGATCCAATGAACCGAATGAAATGGATGTTTCCCTTCCTGGTTGTGTGTGGCGTGCTCGCGTTGGCTTTCGCGGCCGACAATCCCGATTTCCATAAGGAACAGAACGGGTTGCTGCGCCATGTGGTGTGTTTCGCGTTTCAGGAGAACGCCAAGCCGGAACAGGTCCAAGGCGTGGTGGACGCGTTCCTGGATCTGCCCAATCAAATCCCTTTCATTGTCGATATCGAGTGGGGCACCAATGTCAGTCCCGAAGGCCTCGACAAGGGATTCACCCATTGCTTTGTGTTGACTTTCAAGAGCGCCAAGGACCGCGACGCCTACTTGCCTCATCCCGCTCACAAAGAGTTCGGTAAATCCCTTAGCGGGTTGATCAAGGATGTGTTTGTCCTCGACTACTGGACCAAATAAATTAAAATCAGATCGTACCTGGTTCAGCTGGGAGGCTGGAATGAACATGAAACCGTGGCGGCTGCTTCCGTGGTTCCTGTTCATCGGCCTCCAACCGCTTGGTTCGCCTGCGCTGGATATTGCCTACCGGATTTCTTTGCCCGATCCGTCCAATCATTACGTTCATGTTCAAATTGACCTGGATGGACTAGATCAAGAGATTTTAGATCTGCAATTGCCCGCCTGGTCTCCCGGCTTGTATCTGATTCTCGATTTCGCCCGGATGGTGAGCGGTTTTTCGGCGGAAAGCCTGGCCGGGCCATTGACCTATGAAAAGATTGACAAGCATACCTGGCGGGTGGCCACGCGGGGCGCATCGAAGATCACGGCGCGGTATAAAGTGTATGCCAATATCCTCAACGGCGCGTACTCGCAAGTGAACGACTATCATGCCTTGCTGGCGGGCAGCAGCCTCTACATGTACGCCGTGGGGCATAAGGACCAACCGGTTACGCTGGAAATCACCGTTCCGGCCGGGTGGCAAATCCTCTCCAGCGCGGGCGATCCCGGCCAGACCCGGTTTCGATTTCCGAATTATGATCTCCTCATCGATGAATTGGCGCAGCTGGGGGATTTTTATGTGGAATCCTTCTCCTCCGCGAATACCGAGTACCGGGTCTGTATTTTGAAACCCAACACGGAGGCCTCGCTGATTCCGGCCTTTGTTCAAAAAATCCGGGCCATGCAAGAAACCACGGAAGCCATGCTGGGACCGCTGGACACGCCCCGGTATACGTTCTTCTTCCAATTTTTGCCTGATACGCCCACGTCGGTGGGTATGGAACATTTCAACGGATGCCAGATGACCCGCCGCCACCCCTTGAGTGAGACCGGCGCGGCCATGGATTTGACCTTATGGGTCACGGCGCATGAACTGGCCCACGCCTGGAACGTCAAACGCCTGCGTCCCCAGGGGCTGGGACCGTTCGATTATACCCGGGAAACATACACTTCCCTGTTGTGGTTCGCCGAAGGCCTGACCAACTACCTGGCGGATCTGATCATGGTGCGTTGCGGTCTATGGAACAGGCCACAACTCTACGCCCGCCTGGCGTCCAACATTTCCACATTCCGGTTCTCCCCGGGGATCTACGAACGCAGCCCGGAGTCGGCGAGTTTCGACACGTGGCTTACGCCCGTGAATCTGGCGGCCAGCCAATCGGATTGGAACCAAACCTGGGTGAGTTATTACCTGTCTGGCGAGTTGATCGGCGTCTGTCTCGACTTGGAAATCCGCCATCGCACCGGTAACCAGAAGACCTTTGAGGATTTCTTCCAATTGCTGTATCAACGGACCTATGGCCAAGCCCCGGCGGAATCCTATTACGCCCCCGGGCGCGGCTTCACCACCGCGGATGTGCTTCAAGCCCTGGCCGACACCACCGGTTCCGATTGGCAAGCGTTTTACCAGGATTGGATCGCCACCACGGGGGATATCCCCTTCGAAACGTTCTTGGCCCATGCGGGCCTTTTGCTGAAGCCTCAGGGCCAAGCCCGTTCGGCGGAAACGCTCTTCTCCGTGTCCCCCATGTCGTGGGATTTGTTTTGGGAAGAGCAATGGCCCTTTTCTGATTTGCTATGGGAAATCAATCCCAAGACCTTCTCAGATCAAATCCAGAAGTTGGATCTGGATCCGCGGTCCTTGTTCCAACCTCCGGAAAATCCCATTTTTGTGCCATATGAGATTGTGGAAGCCCCGGAGGTCTCGCCTCTCGAATGGCAAATCCGTGAGGATTGGCTGCGGCCTGTTCCCGGCCCTCCCACCGGGGTGCGGGATTCCTGGGTGCATTAGAAGAAAGCGAAAAACGGTCCTAACTCTGGCCTTCGTTCTACGAATGAGCATAAACCGCGTAACGGAGGGCCTGCGGCCAATTCGTGTTTAAAATTTCCTATGAAAGATTCCCTATTTTTTCGATTTCTTATTTTTTCTCCCGCTCTTTTTTCCACTGTTCGAAGTCGGCTTGGATTTCGGGAGTCCAGCGGACATCAATCTGGCCGGGTGTGTATATGCCCTCGCGCAGGCGCTGGTGGCCGAACTCATCGCGCAGGCGGGTGTTTTCCGACCGTTCCACCACCTCTTGCGCGAGATGCGGGGGGATGAAAATCACCCCTTCCCGCCGTCCCAGCACCACGTCGCCGGGCATGACGGTGACTTTGCCGATCCGGATGGGAATGTTGATCCCCATCAGTGTTACGCCCGCGATGCCCGAGGGATCGAGGCCCCGCACAAATCCGTTGAAACCGGGGATTTCCATAATCCCGTCGATGTCGCGGACTGCGCCGTCCACCACCATGCCGGTTTTGCTTTTGGCATAGATCGAGGTGGCCAGGTTGTCGCCGGCGAAGGTCCCCTGTTCGATTTTGCCGAAGAGGTCCACGACGATCACGTCGTTTTCCACCAGCGTGTCGATGACCCATGAATTTTGCGGGCCGATTTGATTATCGTTCCGGCCTAATTCACGCGTCACCTCATCCACGTCAGGCCGCAGGGGCATGAACGAAGCGGTCACCGCCCGCCCCACCAGCACCCGGTCCGGATGCAGGTTGAGCCACCCGCCTTCGAATTGAGAGTTGTACCGGTGTGAGCGGAGCACTTCCCACGCTTCCTCGATGGTGACTTGTTTCATCCGCTCGAGGATTTCGTCCGGCACGCGGGGGCGCCCGTCCTCAAAACGCGGGTAGGGATTCTGCCGGGTGAAGAGAATCCGTTGTTCCTTGGTGAAAGTGCCATATTGGGCCTGAGCGAAAAGCGGCCATGCCATGACCAAGCCCGCCACGAAGCATATAGTTCGTTTTGTCATCCTTAATTCTCCTTCTCAGCTCCACAGACGGTCGTGCGACCGGATCCGGTCCCATTCCGGGGTCGGGGCGAAATAGTCCGATCCCCGCAGATGCTGCTTGACCACTTCGTCATTCAGTTCGACACCCAGGCCAGGTGTTTCAGGCACGGGAATGTAACCCTGCTGCACGATGGGTTTGGGAACGCCTTCGACCAGATCATCCCACCAGGGGACATCGACGGAGTGGTTTTCCAGGGCAATGAAGTTCTGTGTCGCCGCCGCGCAGTGCACGTTGGCCATGCCGGAGACCGGAGATCCCGCGAAGTGCATAGCCATTGCCACGCCCTTTTCCTCCGCGTAATCGCCGATCTTCTTGGTTTCCAGGATGCCGCCGGCGGTGGCCAGATCGGGATGGATCATGTCCACAGCGTGCGCGTCGATCAGTTTGATGAATTCTTCCTTCAGATAGATGTCCTCGCCGGTGAGCGTGGGCACATCGATTGAATCCGTGATGGTTTTCCACAGGTCCGTGTATTCCCAGGGGATCATGTCTTCCAGCCAGGCCATCTGATAGGGTTCCAGCGCCTTGCCCAGTTTGATGCAGCTGTTCACGCCAATATGGCCGAAATGGTCCGCCGCCAGGGGTAGTTCATATCCGACTTCTTCCCGGATGGCTTGGACAAACTCAGCCAGGATTTGGATTCCCTTGGGTGTGATTTCGATTCCCGTGAAGGGATGTTTGGTGTTGTTGTAATTCTCCAGGTCGCGGGGCTGGGTAACGGTGTTGGGGATGTCCCGCAGCAGGTTGATCCCTAAGTCCATTTTGAGGTAAGTATAGCCCAACGCCACGCGCTTTTTCATCTCGGCGGCGAATTCCTTGGGATCCCGCCGGCCGGGCGTGTCGCAATACATGCGGATGCGGTCCCGGTATTTGCCTCCGAGGAGTTGATAGACGGGAACGCCATAGGCCTTGCCCGCGAGGTCCCAAAGCGCCATTTCCACGCCGGAGACGCCGCCGCCCTGCCGCCCGTGGAATCCGAATTGCTTGATTTTCTTGAAGATTTTCTCGACGTTGCAGGGATTTTCCCCCAAGATACGGCTTTTGAGGAACAAGGCGTAGCGTTCGGACGCGCCGTCCCGCACTTCGCCCAGCCCGGAAATCCCCTGGTTGGTGTCGATCCGCAGGAGAGGGCAACGCATGGGCGCGTCCCGCAACACGGCCACCCGCAAATCGGTGATTTTCAATTCGGAAGGCCGGGAATGGCGGTTGACGTTCTGTCCCGCGTATTCGATTTCTTCTTCCAGGGCATAACGGGACATACCGGTGAGAATACCCGCCGCGCCCGCTGCCTTCAAGAACATCCGGCGGCTGGGTTGATCCGATCGTTTCAAAAATACCATGAATTCATCCCTCCATTTTGAGTTCGTGCCACTCAGTCAAATCCAGGCTGGATTGCTTCCGTTTTTCATCCCCTAACCTATCACAATTCCCAGTTCCTGAATACATCCCGCCCGGCAAATGCCAGACTGGAGATAAAAGAATCATTACACAGAACAACGGATTGAATTGCCGGAGAAAAGGGAGTAGAGTGAGATTTAAATTTCCTCGCATTGGAGAAGGAGGAGAGTCAAGCGCGGCAAGCGCGTGTGGAGGAATCTCGAGTCATGAAAAGGTCCGGTTTTACCCTGATTGAACTGCTCATCGTGGTGGCCATCATCGGGATTTTAGCGGCGATCGCGGTCCCCAATTTTCTGAACGCTCAGATCCGGGCGAAAGTGGCGCGTTCGTACGCGGACATGCGCTCCACCCTCACGGCGATCGAACAATTGCGTCTCGACAAGGGTGTCCTTCTTGTGGATTTTTGGGATGACAGCGGCAGCGACTGGGGATACAAACGCATCCGGGAGGTGTTCAACGGTGTGGGGGACGAGCCGGAAGCCACGCGGCGGCAGATTCATGTCTTGGCGCCTCTGACCAGCCCGGTGGCTTATATGTCCTCCATTCCGCGCGATCCCTTCAGCCCCAGCATTTTACGGGCAGAGTCGGGTGGCCATTCGGAGCGTTTCGGACTCGCCGGCAATGATGTGTACTATTACGCCGATAATGATCCCCAAACCCCCGGGACCGATTATGGGGATACGCGGTACGAACCCCAGTTGAAAGAGGGAGACTATATGCTGATGGCCTTCGCCCCGGCCGCGGAAAAAATGTACGGCGGCAGCAACGGAATCCGCTATGGAATCCCGTATGACACCTCCAACGGCTTGGTAAGCATCGGCGACATTATGATGCGGTCTGGCGGCGGCCCGGTGCGTGTCAATCCCCTGGGCGGCCGGAGCTGATCCTGGGAGTCGTACCGGACGGCTGCCGCCAGGAAAAGAGATTGTAAATCATTTGTAGATAGGCAATTCTTCCTTTCTTATTTTGCCGGCCACTGCAAATGTTTATGCAAGAACTGGAATGTGCCCACGCCGTGAATGGAGTGCGGGCCGTCGAAGAATTCGATTTCGGTCCGGTCCGCGAGGCCCATTTTGACATACAAGCGGCGGGTGTTGGCGTATTCGTAGGCGACCCAGTCGTCGGAGGCGACTCCGTCATCATGTCCCCGTTCCACCATGAAGGGGCGGGGGAAAATGAGCCAGCTGAGTTCAGCGTAGTTGAATGTGTTGCCCAGGTTGAATTCCGGCATGTCGTATTCGCCCGTCCACAGATAGCAATACGGAAACCGGGCGTCGTTGTTTTTCCAAATCCACTCGTTGAAATCCGCCGAACAGATCGATAGGCAATAGTGGGGGATCACCACGGGAATGCGCATGGCGGTCTTGCCGCCGTAGCTGAGTCCATAAAAGCCGATGCGGCCGGCATCCACCCAGGGCAGGCTGGAGAGCCAGTTCAACGTGACTTCGTGCTGGCGTTGAATGAAGGAATACAAAGTCAGTTTCAGCGGCTGGGCCTTGCGCAGCGCCTGGCGGAACGTGTTGCCTCCGCCGTAAGGATTCTGCGGCGCGTAGGTGATGAATCCCCGCTCGGCCAGGCGGCAGGCGAATTGATGGTAATAAGGATTCTCATGGTCCGGATCGGCCACGTCCGTTGGCCGTCCTTCCAATCCGTGCTGGCAGACCACCACGGGGCGTTTTTCACCTGGCTGAATATCTTTGGGCAGCAGGAGAATCCCGTAGGCAAACACATCGGGGAACACATCCAGCATCACCTCGTAACCTGTGAACGCGGGCGTGTCATAGATTTTCCGGGTTCGTGGATGGGGAGGCCAGGAAGGTTCCGGCAGCGGTCCGATGATCTCGTTTTGGAAATACTCGCGATACCACGTGGTGCTCTTCACGAAGGCATCCTGGCTGGAACGGTCGGCCTTGGACCAGAATAGTTCCCGGGTGAATTCGCTGTCGCGGGTCAGAACCTGCCCGTCTTCATACAATTGGACATATTGCCGCCTTGCGCGTTCGTCCGGATTTGTTCCTGGACGGGTGATCCGGGGCGGCTGGCCTTCCGCGCGGAGAGGCTCCTCGAAGCCTAACTCGCGCAGAAATAATGTCAGCGTTTCCTCTTTTCCGGTTTCCTCCGGACGGCCTTCGACGTGATGAATTCGGGCGGGAGGCGGCAAGTCCTTCACCCAATCGCGCGCCCGCGCCACTTCGTTTTTTACCTGATCGGGATCAGGAATTCTCAACTCGCCTGGGGCAAGGCCTGCGGATTGCGGATCACCAGGGGCAGGGTGAACGATTTGGGGATAGGCACCGCTTTCGATGATCAGCGGCCGGGGGGCGATCATCCCGGCAATCTCCGCGTCGCCGAACAACGTCAGCAGCGACCACGTATTGCGGTAGATGGGTTCCTTCCACAGATTTTCCCGGGGTTGGAAATACCCGCTTACGGCGGCCGCGCTGATCCTGGGATCCAGCGCCGCCGCGTAGAACGCGATCATCCCGCCTTCGCCGTAACCGATGACGCCGATCGGCGTGGAGGAATCCATGCCGGTGAACCAATCGATCACGGACAGGGTTTTTTGGATCTCATGGCCCGCCACGGTCCGGCCCATTTCGTAAAACGCGCGCCACAGGAATTCCCGCTTCGGCAGCCGGCTTTGGCGGCCGCCGGGTATGCCACTGCCTTCGTTACTCCGGCCGATCAAGAAAGGGATCACCACACGGCAGCCGTTTTCAGCGAGACGGCGGGCAAATTGCGCCTCCGCGGGCACGCCCGGCTCGAGTCCGCACAGCATCTCCGGCGTCCAATCGCAATCGGGCAAGGCCACAAGATTCGCCTTAGGCCGCTCCCGTGGTTCGAGCAGCAAGCCCTCCCCTTGCACGCCGCGGAATACGTTCCAACGGATTTCATAGATGGTGTAGTTGTCTCCTTCAGCCAGTTGGGTGGAAGGAAGACTGGATGAGCCGGAATCGCTTGGTGAGAATGGGTGGATCAGTTCGACGCGGACCGGATCGCGGCCATCCACGACACCCAGGATGGCGCGGAGTTTCTCCCGGTACGGTTCCAGGGAGATGCCGTAATTTTCCGGGGAAGAGAAATCGCGTTGCCATTGTTCCGCGCGGCGCGTGGCGGTTTCTTCGGTGGCGCGGACCAGGTATTGATCGATCCCCGCGACCATTTGGGCGCGCAGGTCTCCTTCTTGTGTCAAGAGGTCAGTCCCATCGAGCGGTTGGGCGGAAGGCCATCCTGCACTCCAAAACAGGATGAGAGGGACCGTTGCCATGAGAGATATCCGATGGCACATGAGGAAGCCTCCTAAGAGGATATAAATTCATAATTCATAGCGATTCATTTTCAGGCCTTTAGTAAGAAATGGAAGGCAGCTTCCAAAGATATCCCACATCCGGAACTTCCCCGCGGGTTGATGATGCGGATTGAATGGTATCCACCGGCCTAGGGTCATAGGTGCGCTTTTATCAATAGCGTGTATTTTTTCTGCAACCCCATGGAACAATTCATATAAACGGGAATCCTGGTTTTTAAGGCCGGGATTGTATACTGTGGAGATGTTTTATGCCTTTAGGCGGGAAGTGTGTGCGGAATGAGGTGACTCGATTCCATTTACTCCAGGATGAGAGCGGATATCCAGGTCCGCTCCGGTAAAAATACCCTCAACCCAGCCCTTTCCCGGAGGAAATGGGAATTTTGGAGGTGATTCTTATCAACTTTTTCAAAGAGATGCGAGTCTCTGGGGGGAAAGTACCCCTTTCCCGGATGAATCAATAATCAAGATAGTCCATTGATCAAGATAGTCCATTTCTCCCGAAGGAGAACAAGCGCAAGATTTCTGAAGCACGGCCGTTGGAGGATGCGGGTGAAGGTACGATTGAAGCCGAATGGGAGTGATTTATGAGTCACGTTCCTGCGAACGATGTCAAACCGGAAAACAGCGGCCGGAACGGGGAACGGTCCTTGCGGTATTGGTTGGCCTTGGGGGCCTTGGGAGTCGTGTATGGAGATATCGGCACCTCGCCGTTGTATGCGGTCAAGGAGTGTTTTGTATCCACGCACGGGGTGGAACCCATCGCGGCGAATGTCATGGGGGTGCTCTCGCTGTTCTTCTGGGCGTTGACGCTGGTGATCGTCATCAAGTATTTGACGTTCGTGATGCGGGCGGACAACCGGGGCGAGGGGGGAAGCATGGCATTGTTGGCGTTGTTGCTGAGCCGTCCGGTTCAGACACTCCGGACCCGGCAGGCGGCGGTCGTCATTGGATTGTTCGGGACATCCTTGCTCTTGTCCGATGGGATGATCACACCGGCGATCACGGTGTTGAGCGCGGTGGAGGGCTTGGAAGTGGCCACGCCGCTGTTCCGGCCGGTGGTGGTGCCCGTGACATTGGGGATCTTGTTGTTTTTGTTTTTGGCGCAGAAGCGCGGCACAGGGGACATCGGAGCGGTGTTCGGCCCGGCCATGTTTATCTGGTTTTCGGTCATCGGCCTGCTGGGATTGTCCTGGATATGGAGAGAGCCGCGGATTCTGGAGGCGGTGAACCCCTATTACGCGGTGGTATTTTTTGCCGGGAACCAATGGCACGGTTTTTTGTTGTTGGGAGCGGTGGTGTTGTGCATCACGGGTTGCGAGGCCTTGTACGCGGACATGGGGCATTTTGGGCGTGGACCGATCCGCCTGGCCTGGTATGTGGTGGTGTTTCCCGGATTGCTGCTGAATTATTTCGGGCAGGGGGCGGTGATTTTGGCCCGGGGAGCCGAAGCGGCGGTAAATCCGTTTTATATCCTGGCGCCCGGCTGGTTGTTGTATCCGCTGGTGGGATTGGCGACCGCCGCGTCTATCATCGCTTCGCAAGCGATGATCTCGGGAGCCTTTTCGTTGGCGCAGCAGGCCATGCAGTTAGGCTATTCGCCGCGGTGGACGGTGATCCACACCTCCGAGGAGACGCGGGGCCAAATTTACGTTCCGGAAATCAATTTTTTACTGATGACCGCTTGCCTGGGTCTGGTGTTGGCATTCCGGCAGTCCACCAACCTGGCGGCCGCCTATGGCTTGGCGGCCTCGGGAACCATGACGATTACGTCCATCCTCTTATGTTTTGTCATGACCGGCCATTGGGGCTGGAAGTGGTGGAAGGCCTTCCTGATCACGGGGATGTTCCTCTCGGTGGATTCGATGTTTCTGGTGGCCAATCTATCCAAGATTCTGCATGGCGGTTGGTTTCCGTTGGTGATGGGTGGGGGGATCTGCGTCATCATGACGACGTGGAAAGCCGGCCAGGCGGCGGTGGGGGAAAAGATCCGTTCGGGTTCGGTTTCTTTGGAGGCTTTCATGAAGGATGTGGAGAAAACAAACTTGCCGCGGGTGAGAGGAACAGCGGTGTTCATGACCTCCAATCCCGGACTGGCGCCGCTAGTTTTATTGCATCATGTAAAACACAACAAAGTCCTCCATGAAAAAGTGATTTTGTTGTCGTTGGTGACCGAAAATGTACCGAAAGTACCGGTGCGGGAAGGCGTCAAGGTAAAAGACCTGGGCCACGGATTCTACCTGGTGACCGCGGCGTATGGATTCATGCAATCGCCCAATGTGCCTCAGATTCTGCGGTATTGCGAATCCCTGGGATTGGAGGGAGCCTTGAAGGATACCAGTTATTACCTTGGACGTGTGGCTGTTTTGGCTACCCCGAAGCGGTCGGCGTTGTCCAAGTGGCGGAAGCAGATCTTCGCCGTTCTGTACCGCAACGCCAGGCCGGCCACCGCGTTTTTCCGTATTCCCGCCAACCGGGTCATCGAGCTGGGCATGCAAATCGAGTTATAGCCGGGAGGAACCTGTGTGCCGGGGAAACCGGAGAGGGAGGATTCGATATGCCGGAGGGGGGACTCGAACCCCCACGGGATTGCTCCCACTAGGTCCTGAACCTAGCGCGTCTACCAATTCCACCACTCCGGCGGAATGATAATCCCTAAAACCGCATTATAGGTTACATCGAACCCAGATTTGGTAAAGACCTTGCGCATAGAACCAGACTTTTTTTCTTATGGAATTTTTGCCGGATCAGACGGTGAATGCGATCCCACTGGGGGGGAAGGCACGGGACTGGCGCGTATCCCCCAGCCCGGGGTTTTGATGTACAATTTATAACACTGGAATGATATCGCCGGAAACCACGCGGCCCGGGAGACCGGTGGAATCCGAACAAGGGATGAGTCCTTGAAATCATGGCAGTTACGGAGACTTTGGCGAACCGTTTATCCCTCCATACCCGGGACGCGGAGCTCTACGAAGCGTTACCCGGGAACAAAGTACGGTGTTTTGCGTGCGGCCATCAGTGCCTGATCCCCGAGGGCCGTCCGGGGGTATGCCGGGTGCGATACAACGAGGGGGGCGTGTTACGCGCGCCGTATGGCTACGTGGCGGCACTGCATTGCGATCCCATAGAAAAAAAGCCGTTTTTTCATGTGTTGCCGGGCAGCCGGGCCATGAGTTTCGGCATGCTGGGTTGCGATTATCATTGCGCCTATTGCCAGAATTGGCTCACGTCCCAGGCCCTGCGCGACCCGGCGGCAGGCAGTTCCATTCAACCGGTCACGGCGGAAGAAATCGCCGAACTGGCCGTGGCGTATGGCGCACGGGTCGTGACCAGCACTTATAACGAGCCATTGATCACCTCGGAATGGGCGGTGGCGGTCTTCCAGGCCGCTAAGAAAAGGGGACTGCGCACCTCATATGTCTCCAACGGCAATGGCACGCCGCGGGTGATCGAGTATTTGCGGCCATGGACCGATTATTACAAGGTCGATCTGAAGAGCTTCCAAGACAAGAATTACCGCAAACTGGGCGGGAAGTTGAATACGGTGCTGGACACCATCCGGCTTTTGAAGGAAAAAGGATTTTGGGTGGAAATCGTCACGCTGGTGGTCCCCGGATTGAATGACACCCCGGAAGAATTGCGGGAGATCGCCCGCTTCATCGCCTCCGTGAGCCGTGAGATCCCCTGGCACATCACGGCGTTTCACGAAGATTACAAGATGCGCGGCTTGGGCCGGACCCGGTTGGCCTCGTTGCGGCAGGCGGGGGAAATCGGAAAAGAAGAAGGATTGTGGTTCGTGTATTTGGGCAACCTGCCGGGAGCGGCTCCGGAGTGGGAGAACACCTATTGCCCGTTTTGCCATGCTTTGTTGGTGGAACGGACAGGGTTCCAGGTGCGGGAGAACCGGATCACGAGAGGGAGTTGCCCCTCCTGCGGGAAAGGAATCCCGGGATGTTGGGAATGAAGGGGAAAAGGACCGTTTTCACACAAGATTAGAGGACGAGGATTCTCGGACTCGTTGGCGAGCGCCATGAAAAGTTTGCGGACCCGGCTCATATTCGCGTTTTTGGGCGTCGCCGTCCTCGCCATGATTTCGCTTTCCCTGGTGCCGTATTGGACCTTGCAATACCGCAACAAGACGGTGCGGGATTACGTGCTGCAATCGACTTTGGAGGAATTGCAGGCGGAAATCAACCAATACAGCAATGCCCCGGCCGGGGAAGTGTTGCTCCCCTTGGCGCAGTATTTGGAAGAACGCATCGTGGAACGGCCGGGGCTGCTCGAGTTGTTGGAAGAGACCGAGAATCTGACGGATCCCGTGGTGCAGAATCAACTGAGCCTATGGGAGATGACCCTCTGGCGGCGCGTGCCGGAGCCGTGGAAACAGGTTTTAACTCTGCAGAATTTCAAACTGATCCCCCGGCGGTCGTACTTAAGAATGAAAGAGTGGCTGGAGGACAACCTGTTGTATGAGGAAAACGGCCGGATTTACACTTACGCCATCCAGGAGGTGTACACGGGCAAGCGGCGGCGGGAGATGCAGTTGGTGGGCGCCCTGATTTTACGGACCTTGTTGATCGCTAAGGATCCCAACGATCCCAACCGGCGCCCGCTGCTCAATATCCGCAAACAATACAGCACGTATTTGACCGTGTTGAATCCCCAGTTGAGTTTGTTGGAGCCGTATCTGCCCCGGCACCAGGTGGAACGGCTGGCGGGCTTAAGCCCCCAAAACCGGTTCGAAGCGGTGGATGTGGACCGGGTGGAAATCGCCGCGGATGACGCGCGGTGGCCTCCCTGGTTCCGGAAATCGCCCTTGCAGATGAAATTGTTGCCGGTGGTAAACCATGAACGGCAATTGGCGGCCATCATGGTGCTGGCGTTGCCGATCACCAGCATTATCGGAACGATCGGGTATTCGTTGCTGGCGGGGCACATCGTCACCCTGGTGGTGATCGTGTTGACGGCGGTCTTGTTTGCCCGCTCGATCTCGCAGCCGGTGCGGGAATTGGCCACGGCGGCGGAGCGGATGGCGGAAGGGGATTTCGGGGCGCGGGTGATCGAAACGGGCAGTGAGGAACTGCGGATCCTGAGCACCTCGTTCAATCAGATGGCGGTACGGATTCAAAATCAGCTGGCGCAGTTGCGTCAAAAGACCGCGGAGTTGGAAGTCAGCAACCGCGAGGTGCGGCAAACCCAGCGTTTTTTGGAGAATATCCTGGCTAATATCCGGACAGGAGTGTTGAGCGTGGAGCGCAACGGGCGGATCAGCCACGTGAATCAGGCTTGTGTTAACATACTCCGGATCACGGGTTGGGAGGGGAAAGACTTACGCGAAGTGGTCCGTTCTCCGGCGTTGGCGAACCTGATCCACTATTCACTCGAACAGGCGCACCCGGTGCAAGAAAACGAGATCCTTTACGAATTGGCGGATGGGACTTTGATCCCCTTGCAAATCAGTACTGCGCCCGTGCTGGAAAACGGCCAACTCACGGAATTGGTGGTAACGGTGCACGATTTGTCGGCCATCCGGCAGTTGGAGGAGCGGGTACGGCGGCAAGACCGGCTGGCGGCCTTGGGGCATATGGCGGCGGGCGTGGCGCATGAAATCCGGAATCCGTTGGGGATCATCCGGGGTTCGGCCGAGTTATTAAAAAAACGGTTCGCCCACCAGCCGGAAGAGGCAGGGTTGTCGGATTTCATCTTAGAGGAAGTGGCGCGGCTGTCGCGGGTGGTGAACGACTTTTTATTGTTCGCGCGGCCGCCGGCACCCCATTTGGATGAAGTGCGCGCCGAAGAGTTGTTCACGGAAATCGCCGATTATTTTGAAAAACAGCCGGCCCGGGAGAAATATCCCCTGGTGATGGAGCCGGCGGATGGCGTGCCGGCGGTGGCCATGGATTTAAAACTCGGCCGCCAGATCTTTCTCAATTTGTTTTTGAACGCGCAAGAAGCGATGCCGGAGGGGGGGACGATTACTGTGCGGGCGCGGGCGTATTCGCCGCGGGAAGTGGCCGTGGAGGTGATCGATGAAGGGATGGGAATTCCCCCGGACCGGATCGACAAGATCTTTGATCCGTTTTTTACAATGAAAGAGAACGGGACGGGATTGGGTTTGTCACTGGTGTACCAGCTCATGTCGAGTCATGGGGGGCGGGTGGAGGTGGAAAGCACGCCCGGACAGGGGAGCGTGTTCCGGTTGATTTTCCCGGCTTACGAGGCGTTAATGGCCGAGAGACAACCGGAGGCAATGGTGTGAGAGGGGGGCCGCGCGGCTTCCACCGGCCAAAATGGACAGAAGACGATGGGGAATAGAAACGCACAAACAAAACCGGTGTGGAGCCGTTGGGGGGTGATCCTGGCGTTGGCGTTGGGACTGGGCGCGTGCGTCACTCAAATCACCCAAAAGCATGGCCTCGTGGAAACGGTCGATGGCCGTCCGATCATGCCCAAGATGATCCCCCGGTCCGTGATTGGAGAAATGCCTTCCGGCACGTTCTCGTCGCAACGGGTGGAAGGCATTGTGGTGATGGATACCGGGGCGGATTATGACGTGGAGACCTCGTTAACCTATCTCACGTACTTGCTGGAACGGTATCAATCCCGTCTGAAGTTCGGCGATGTTCCGTTCCATTATTTCATCGACCGGGACGGGAAGATTCTGGCGGGGCGGGATGTCCGCATCCCCGCGGAGTTGTACACGGGCGATCCTTTCACATTGCGGTCCAGCGGGATCACTCCGCACGAGTTGGCGATGGCGCGGCTGGCGCGGAAGACCCAAGCGCCTTTGGATCTCACCGGGTACATCACCGTGGTGTTTTTGGGGGATTATGATCTTCTGGTCCCCACGAAAGAGCAGGAGAAGGCATTAATGCAATTGCTCGCTTTTCTGGTGTTCGACCACTACCTCCCGCTGGAGCGGATCCGGGGATTGAGCAGCCTGTATCCAGAGACGAAGAATCCGGGGTTTTATCTGGCCAACTATCTGCAGCCCCGCATCCTGGAGCAGAATATCCCCAAACCGCCCAAGCCGCATTATTTCACCCATCCCGCGTACCGCTCGACGATCAAGTAGGCCGAAGAATGAAAATGGGATTCATCCGGGATCTTCCTCCACACGCGGCAAAAGGCCCGGGGGCGCGTCCCTGGGCGGCGGCTATAGTACTCGCATGCCGGAAGAGTCCATTTTGATATAGACGGCATCCTGGAGGCTGTTCAAGCAGTTATGCGACGTGTAACCCTGATTGCCTTGTATGACGAATATTGCTTAGGTGTGCGGTACATGTCTTCCGTGTTGAAACAGGAGGGGCATGATGTGCACATTATTTTATTCAAGGGCGTGGAGTGCATCAGTCCCGCCAAAGTGCCTCCTCGGGAACGGCGGGAAGAAGGCGGGTATTATTCGTTTGCCACGTATAGCACGCCGCGGGAATTGGAGTTGTTGCTGGATTGCCTGCGAAGGCAAGACCCGCATTTGATCGGATTGTCGTTTTCGTCCATCAGTTTTGGCCTGGCCCGGTTTTTAACGCAGAAGATCAAAGAAGTGTTCCAGGTTCCGGTGATCTGGGGCGGGGTGGATTCGACCATCAATCCCAATGAAAACATCCAATACACCGATATGCTGTGCGTGGGCGAAGGAGAATATCCCCTGCGGGAGCTGGTGCGGGCGTTGGACCAGGGGAAAGACACCACCCGGATTCCCAGTTTATGGGTCAATCGGGACGGGCAGGTGATCCGCAATCCCCTCATGAAGTTGGAGCAGAACCTGGACAACTATCCGTTCCCGGATTACGAGTTGGAGGGCAAGACCCTTATTCTGGATGACGGGATCTCTCCCCTGCCGTACCCGCCGCGCAGTCACTTATACACGAATTTCATGATCATGGGGACGCGGGGATGCCCGTTCAGCTGCACCTATTGTTGCAGCGGGCATCACCGCCAGATCTACGCCCCGGACAAATTTTTGCGGCAGCGGTCGCCGGAGAACGTGGTGGAGGAATTGAAATACCGCCTGCGGACCTGGCCCTGGCCGATCCAGCGGATCGAGTTTTATGACGATGTGCTGCCGTTGAACAAAGCGTGGCTGAGAGAACTGGCGCCCCGGTACGCCACAGAGATCCGGCTGCCGTTCTTCGGATACACGCATCCCAACGTGGGAGAGCCGGAGAACCTCGCCCTGTTGCGGGAGGCCGGATTGAATTATTTGATCATGGGAATTCAGTCGGGGAGTCAACGGGTGTTGAACGAAGTGCTCAACCGGCGGCACACCAAGGAACGAACGTTGCGGACCGCGCGGAATATTCTGGACTGCGGCGCGAAACTGCTGGTGGATTTCATCGGGCATAATCCCCTGGTGCGGGAAGAGGACAATCTCGAGACGCTCGAGTTGATCTGCGATCTGCCCAAGCCTTGTGGAATCATCCAGATCAATCCCATGGCTTTTTATGACAATTACCGGATTCAAGAGATTGCCCGCGAGCAAGGAGTGATGGATCAGATGGAACGGCCGGAGGGGGTTCATGCCTACCGGGCCAAACCGAAACCGGAATACGTATTTTGGGAATTGTTGCATACACTCGCCCAGTTCGAGGGGTATTCCAAATCCACCCTCATGCAAATGGCGTATGACCCCTATCTGCGGGAAAATCCAGGTTTTTTGCAGGAAACGGTCACCCACCTGTATCGGACCACGTATCAGGACAGCAATCCCGCCGTGCCGAAGGATGATTATGTGCAGGAATTACGGTGGCGGCTGGCTCAGCTGGAGAAATCCCCGGTGGTGCGCGCATACCAGAAAATGAAACCGTTGTTGCCGTGAACGAGGAAGAAACTGTTTTATCCCCGCGACGCGGATTTACGAATTTCCCCCCTCTCCAATGATCTGCTTGAATTCCAGGGCACCGAGATAGGCGCCGGTTTCGCCGCGCAGAGCGTAATACCGGGCCAGGATGGTTTTCCTCCGGAATTCGAAGATATGCTCGGCGTACTCGCGCCGGCCGGCATGAAAATCTTCCAGAATGCTCAGAATCTTGTCCACGTGTTTGGGCGGATAAGCATAACGCGCGCGGCGGCCCAGAATGATGGATTTTCGGGGCACTACCGGTTCGGAACCGTCGGAATAAAAACGAATGATGTCGTCCGCATCGACGAAGGTCAGATCGGCAGGCAGGTTTTGGAACAGGGCCTCGAGTTGCGGGAGGGAGAGAATGCCGTTGCGAAGGAAAAGGGTTTCGAATTCGGGGCAAGAATCGCCCGCTGCCGTGGGAGTCCGGGAAGAAGGCCGGAAGCCGTCGCGGGGTTCGGTCAGACACCAGCCGAAGCGGGGGGAATCAAGCCGGATTTTGTCCCACTCCTCGCCGGTCAGGGTTTCGTGGGCGATGGGGAAGAGGATGTTATCTTCCTTGTAGATCATTTCCTCGACGGCCTTGAGGGCGGGTTCGGCCACCCAAGAGACGAAGGTTTTGCCGTTGCCGCCAAGGGAAGGATCCTCGGCCAGTTTATCGTGCATGGCTGTTAGCGAGGCGAGGATTTCGGCGTCCTTGGCTTGCATGACCTGGGTGGGGCAGGTGATGTTCTTGGTTTCCAGGACGGGATAGAGGAGACGGCGTTTGCGGAGGTAGTGTTTTTCGATGTCCATCAAGTCGCTGGCGGCCTGGCGGCAGAGCCAATAGAGTTGCTCGGCCTCTTGGGGAGTGCGGGCAGTCAGGAGAACTTGAAACGCAGCGCGGAGGGCGCGCACCAGGGAAGCGAGGGCCAGGTTTTCCCGGTGAAAGGTATCCAACGGATGGCCTGGGGGCAGGTTGGACGCTTCCAGCGGGGGAAGGAAATCCCGGAGGACGGCGGTGTGGAGATCGCAGTAGGCTTGCAGTTCTTCGAGGGGCAGGCCTTCGGCGAGCAGTTCCTGTTCCAGAGCGAGGACTTCGCCGGGACTGGTGGATTCCCCTTGGCCTGCCAGTTCAAGGCGGATGGTATCGAGATCTTCGCCCTCATGGAGGCGCAGGATAAGAGCTTTCAGGGCGGCGAGGCGGGAGGACGGATTTTCGGGGGATTCAGGATTCATGCCGGTACCGGTTTCAGGAAAAAGCGTAGCCGCGCGATGGACACCAGGATGAGTGGATCATTATAAAGACATTCTGACCAGAGGCAACTGTGGGAAGCGGTGTCAAGATTAAGGTGTTGATTAAATACTTTTTTATTCCCACTCGATGGTGCTGGGGGGTTTGGATGAGATGTCAAAGACGACGCGGTTGACGCCGCGGACTTCGTTGATAATGCGATTGGAGGCGCGGCGGAGAACTTCGGGGGGCAGGGGATACCAGTCGGCGGTCATGTAGTCGGTGGTTTGGACGGCGCGCAGGGCGATGACATCCTCATAGGTGCGGCTGTCGCCCATGACACCTACGGATTTGACGGGAAGAAGCACGGCGAAAGCCTGGCCGATGTGGCGGTAGAGGCCGGCATCACGCAGTTCTTGAATGTAGATGGCATCCGCCTGGCGGAGGATGGCGAGGCGTTCCCGGGTTACTTCGCCGAGGATGCGGATGGCAAGGCCGGGGCCGGGGAAGGGCATGCGGTAAACGGTATCCTCGCCGAGGCCCAAAGCCAGGCCGAGGGCGCGGACTTCGTCCTTGAAGAGTTCGCGGAGGGGCTCGACCAGCTGGAGGTTCATATTTTCGAGAAGGCCCCCGACGTTATGATGGGATTTGATCGTGGCGGAAGGGCCTTTGAAGGAGATGGATTCGATCACGTCAGGGTAGAGAGTGCCTTGCAGCAGGAATTTGGCGTTGCCCAATTTACGGGCCTCTTCTTCGAACACTTCAATGAAGGTATTGCCAATGATCTTGCGTTTTTTCTCGGGATCGGTGACCCCTTGGAGGCGGGAGAGAAAGAGTTCGCCGGCATCCACCAAGGTCAGGTTGATGCCCAAGCGGTTCCGGAGGCGGTCCATGACCTGGGCGGCTTCATTGAGACGAAGAAGGCCATGGTCCACGAGAAAGCCATGGAAACGGCTGCCGATGGCCTTGTGAAGAAGGACGGCGCAAACGGTGGAATCCACCCCGCCGCTGATTGCGCCGACGACGGTCCCATTGCCCACTTGGGCGCGGATCCGCTCGATGGCTTCCTCCATGAAAGATCCCATGGACCAATCGGCCCGGCACCCGCAGACCGTGCAGGCAAAATTCTTCAAGATCGTTTTGCCGAGGGGGGTATGGCTGACCTCGGGGTGGAACTGGATGCCATAGTAATTTCGTCGAAGGTCACCAATGGCCGCATGCTCGGAGTTGGCCGTGCGGGCCAGATCCTGAAATCCTTCCGGCAGTTCAAGGACCTTGTCACCGTGGCTCATCCAGACTTGGAGCGTTGAGGGAAGACCGCCGAACAGCGCGCCTGGATGGTGGAGAGTCAGTTCGGCGTGGCCGTATTCGCGGTGTTCTCCAGCGGTGACTTTCCCGCCGAAGGCCAAGGCCATTTCCTGCAGACCGTAACAGATCCCCAGCACCGGCAGACCTGAATCCCAAACGGCAGGGCCGGCGTGAGGCGCCCCCTCTTCGTACACAGAGTAGGGACCGCCGGAGAGGATGATCCCCCGGGGCTGGAGTTCCCGCAGGGCTTCTTCGGCGCGGGTGCAAGCATGAAGTTCGCAATACACGCCCAGTTCGCGGAGGCGGCGGGCGATAAGGTGGCTGTATTGAGAACCGAAATCGAGGATTAGGATACTGTCATGGCGCATGGCGGTAATCTCGTCTCATTGAATTCGATCATTGAGTCCAGAAGGGATACCTAAGTGAAAAAAACTTAAAGAGACGGAATGCAGGAATTCGGCCGCCGGACATTTCGAATGGATCGAGCATCAGGATTGACCTCTTTTCAGGATTTTCCTCACCCCAGCCTGCTCCCTGGGAAAAAGTAGGAGAATGGCTGATCGCCATCGGGTAGATTCCTTCCCTTTTTCGAACGCTTCCCCTTTTGCTTGCGGGGACATTTTAACCCATCTATACTGAGTATAGATAAAAAATCCACTATCACCGAAGGGGCCGGGATTGATGTTATTATACGATTACATTCCAATTATGCTGATGGCCGCGTTGGCGGGAGGATTCGCGGTAGTCAACCTGGTGATTTCGTACTTGATTGGCCCAAAAGTGGAAACCCCGGCAAAATTGGAACCGTACGAGTGCGGAATGCCGCCGGTAGGCAATCCCCGGGAGCGGTTCAATATCAAGTTTTTCATCGTGGCTATGCTGTTCGTGATTTTTGACATCGAGATTGTGTTCCTGTTCTTATGGGCGGCGGTGTTCCGGGAACTGGGATGGTACGGAATCGGGGCGATGAGCGTGTTCTTGGGACTGCTGATCCTGACCCTGTTTTACGAGTTGAAAAAAGGAGTGCTGGAATGGGCCTCGAAACCAAACTGATCGACCTGCTGGGCAGCGATGTCATCACCACCACCGTTGATAAGGTTGTAAATTGGTCACGAAAAAATGCTCTGTGGCCGGTGACCATGGGGTTGTCCTGCTGCGCCATTGAGATGATGGCGACGGGAGCATCACGGTATGACATGGCGCGGTTCGGGGCAGAGGTGTTCCGGGCCTCGCCGCGGCAGGCGGACTTGATGATTGTGGCTGGGACGCTGACCAAAAAGATGGCCCCGGTGCTGCGCAAAGTGTACGACCAGATGGCTGAGCCCAAGTGGGTGATCGCCATGGGGGCGTGTGCCTCGAGCGGCGGGATGTTCAATGTATACAGCGTGGTGCAGGGCGTGGACGAAGTGGTTCCCGTGGATGTCTATGTGCCCGGTTGCCCGCCGCGTCCGGAAGCATTGCTGTACGGTGTGATGCAGTTGCAACGTAAGATCAACGAGATGAAACTGACGGGCAAGAAGCGTGAGGAACTGGCGCCCTCCGTGGTGGGGGAATCCAAAGATGAAAACCGGCTTCCCGCGCGGCTGGCGGGAGTGGGGTAAGATACCTGCCGGTTTCTCCGGGAATTGAGAAACTGGAAGTGAAAGAGGATATTTTGCCACATCGCTGATCCGGGCGGACACGCCGGTCCAGTGGAGTTTTCGTAACAGATGGTTTACAGAAATGCGTCATCGTCTTTTCAGCGCCAACGGCGTGTTATGAGCATAGCCCAGAGCAACGCCCTGGGAATAGGACGATTACAGTAAGAATTCCCTCTCCCCCTGGGAGAGGGTAAGGGTGAGGGAAGCCCGGAATGGACGGCGGACAGACCACGCAAATAACCGGATTGGCAGTTGCGAATACTTATTTTATATCAACTTGTTTTATATCAACTTGGAAAAACTCAACATAAAATAGGTGAACTCATACCGGTTAATCCTTCTTTTTGACGGAATATCTCATCCATTTCGATCGATGAGGAGAATCCATGACTTTTCCTATCGTTTCCGATCCGGTTGAAACCTTGCAGACGGCGTTGGCTGGCATTTATGAACAAGCGGTCGAGAATGCCGTGGAGTTCCGGGGTGAGTTGACGTTGTATATTAAGCCGGAGTACGTAACTCAAATATGTAAAGCGCTAAGGGATCATCCGGAATTGCGATTTGACCTGATCGCGGACCTGACGGCGGTAGATCACTTGCGGGAAATGAGGGACGGCGAGCCCCGGTTTCATGTAGTGTATCATTTGTTTTCCACCATCACGAAGAAACGGATCCGGTTGAAAGCGCCGGTCTGGGAGAACAAGCCGGAAATCGACTCAGTGACACCGGTCTGGTGCGGAGCCAACTGGCATGAGCGCGAGTGTTTCGATATGTTCGGTATCGTGTTCAAGGGGCATCCCGATTTACGCCGGATCCTGATGCCGGATGATTGGGAGGGGCATCCTCTGCGCAAGGATTATCCGGTCAACGACCAGGAAGTCTATGAATATATCGACAAACAGTTGGCGGATGAGTAGGGGGAAAGGAAGCATTATGAGGCATCAAGCTGGTCGAATAGATTTCCCTCACCCTGGCCCCCTCCCAGAGGAAGAGGGAACTTTGGATTGACAGGCCAAGGAAGATGAATCATGACCTATAAGTTGGAATTCCAGGCGGACAGCCGGATTACCGAGGCGCTCAAGGAACGCCGGTCCGAGCACATGATCCTGAACATGGGGCCGCAACATCCCAGCACGCATGGGGTCTTGCGGCTGGTGTTGGAGTTGGACGGGGAAGAGATCGTGAATGTGATCCCCGATCTTGGGTATCTGCACCGGGGGATGGAGAAGCTGGCCGAGGCAAAAGGGTATCACCGCTTCATTCCCTTTACGGACCGGCTGGATTACATGTCGCCGATGTCCAACAATACGGCCGTGTGCCTGGCGGTGGAGAAGCTGATCGGGATGGATGCACCTCCGCGCGCGCAGTATTTGCGGGTGATTCTAAGTGAACTGGCGCGGATTTCGTCTCATTTGCTGTGGCTGGGAACCAGCGCTTTGGATATCGGGGCGATGTCGGTGTTTTTGTACACGTTCCGGGAGCGGGAGGCGATTTATGACATTTTTGAGGATGTCTGCGGCGCGCGGTTCACGGTATCCTACATGCGCGTGGGAGGGGTGGCAGTGGATGTGCCGCCGTATTTTGTCAAGCGGGTGCAGAATTTCCTGGATGATTTTGCACGGAAGATTGACGAATACGAAACTCTGCTGACCGAGAATCCCATCTGGCGCATGCGCACGGAAGGGATCGGGGTGATCTCGGCGGGACGGGCCATCGAATACGGCCTCACAGGTCCGTGCCTGCGGGGCAGCGGGGTGGATGTGGACCTGCGGCGGGACAATCCCTACCTGGTTTATGACCAACTGGATTTCGATGTCCCACTAGGCGAGAATGGAGACACTTACGACCGCTACCTGGTGCGGATCGAAGAGATGCGGCAGGCCCGGCGGATCATCCAACAAGCGCTGCGGGATCTGCCAAGCGGACCCGTCAAGGTAGATGATAATAAAATTTCGTTTCCCGAACGATCGACGATCAAGACCTCGATGGAGGCGTTGATCCACCATTTTCTGCTCGCGTCGGAAGGGGTGAAAGCTCCGGCGGGCGAAGTATACATGGCGGTGGAAGCGCCGAAAGGCGAGTTGGGATTTTATGTGGTTGGTGACGGATCAGCTTATCCCAAGCGGATGCGGATCCGCTCGCCGTCCTTCGTGAACCTGTCAGCGCTGCCCGAAATGTGCCGGGGGCACATGATTGCTGATGTCGTAGCGATCATCGGAACGATTGACTTGGTCTTGGGGGATTGCGACCGGTGAGAGGAGATCATCAACCAACGCCGAAATGTGGGGGGCGCGGCGTATAAGACGGAGATCTTTCTAGGTTTGGATTTGAGAATATTCTCTCACTCTAGCCCTCTCGTATCGAGAGTAAGGGGTGATTTTCTCCCAAAGGGAAAGCAAAGTGAACAGCAAGTTTATCGAATAATCTGCGCGGTGTTTTAAACGGAGCCGGCCTGCACATATTTTGTTATTAGACAAATCCATGACAACCGGTAACGAGCGGCAAATTTTGGCGGGAAAACGGATTCTGATAACCTCGGGACCGACATTCGCGCCGTTGGACGCGGTGCGGGCGATCACCAACCGGTCCACCGGGCGGTTGGGTTGTGCCATCGCAAATTCGCTTTGGAAACACGGAGCCGAGGTGGTAATGCTGGCAGGCGAAACCAGTCTGGTGCCGGGAGCAACGCCGTATGCCGGGGGAAAAGCAAACTTAACTGTCGAGCGGTTTTATACCATTTCGGACCTGAAGAACCTATTGGAAAAATATCTGACCACCCAGTGTTTTCAGGCGGTGGTGATGGCGGCGGCGGTGCTCGATTATGTCCCAGTGGAGAGCCTAGAGGGGAAGAAGCGCTCAGATGAGGATACGTGGGTGATCCGGCTGCGGCGCGGCGAGAAACTCATCGAGCGAATCAAATCATGGGCGCCGGATGTGTTTCTAGTGGGTTTCAAACTGGAGGCGCGAATCGGACAGGATGAATTGATTGCGCGCGCGGCTGATTTGATGAATCGCGCCCGGGCGGATCTGGTGGTGGCCAACCGCCTTGAGGATATTGACGCCAGCCGGCACGTGGCCTATCTCATCGAAGCGGGCGAAAAGGAAGCCGACCTTTGTGTTTCGGAACCGTTGCACACCCGGGAGGCGATCGCGGAGAGTTTGGCGGTCCGTTTAGGAGAACGGCTTGCCGGGAGATCCTTCATTCATTCCCGGAGAGAACAGGTATGAATTTGGAATCGAAAAAGGTCCTTGTGGGAGTGACGGGAGGCATCGCCGCCTATAAAACCGCATACGTGGTGAGACTTTTGAAAAAAGCCAGGGCGGAAGTACGGGTGGTCATGACCCGGTCCGCCGGGCAGTTCATCTCCCCGTTGACTTTCGCGGCTTTATCCGAGCATCCGGTGGGAACAGACCTGTTCGATCCGGCCACGCGGCATGAGATCCAACATGTGCGGTGGGCGGATTGGGCTGAGTTGGCCCTGATCGCGCCTGCCACGGCCAACATCATCGGCAAGGCGGCCCATGGTATCGCTGACGACCTGCTCTCGAGCCTGATCCTGGCGTTGCAATGTCCTGTGGTGTTCGCGCCGGCGATGCACCATCAGATGTGGTCGCATCCTGCCGTGCAGCGGAATTTGGAAATGCTGAAGACATACGGATACAAGATCATCGATCCGGCGGAAGGAGATCTGGCATCCGGGGATGTGGGGATCGGGAGAATGCGCGAGCCGGAAGAAATTTTGGCCTATCTGCGCGCGTTATAGAGGAAGGTTTATTTTTGCTTATACTCCGGGCATTGGAGGGCGTTGGGTCGTTCAGGCCGGTTACAAACATGGCCATAGTTGAATTTGCAGGAGTCGCAGAGGAACGCGTTGCCTTTCATGATCGACTTGGCGCGGGATAGCCAGGTTTTCCATTTTGTTTTGAAATCAACCATGCTAATCTCCTTTTTTTCAATAATTCTACCGGCCACCGTTCACTTGAAAAAGTCAGGTCAATTCGCAGGCCTCGTCGTAATCGATCAATTTTGTGATGGTAGGATGTTCGCCACAGACCGGACATTCGGGATTGCGGGGAACCGTCACGCGCCGGAACTGCATCTCCAAAGCGTCAAAGATTAACATTTTCCCAACCAGCAAATCGCCGATACCCAGAATGAGTTTAAGAGCCTCCACTGCCTGGAGGGTGCCTAAGACTCCGGCCACGCAACCCAGGATGCCCGCCTCCTGGCAACTGGGAACGAGGCCCGGGGGAGGCGGTTCGGGAAACAGGCAGCGGTAACAGGGGCCCGATCCGGGGAGGATGGTCATGGCTTGGCCTTCAAACCGGAAAACGCCAGCATGGATTAAGGGCTTTTTGGCCATTACGCATGCGTCATTGATCAAGAAGCGGGTTGGGAAGTTGTCGGTTCCGTCCAAAACGATGTCGTATTTCTCGATCAGGTCCAGAATGTTGCCGGATTTCACACGCATGATGTATTCCAAAATGCGGCAATCGGGATTTAGTTTGTGCAGTTTGCGGGCCGCTGAGGTGGTTTTGTATGTTCCTACATCCGGTGTGGCGTGGAGGATTTGCCTTTGGAGGTTGGAATGATCCACCACATCATTATCAACAAGACCCAGGGTTCCCACCCCCGCGGCGGCGAGATAATAGGCCGCGGGGGAGCCGAGCCCGCCGGCCCCAAGCACGAGGACCCGGCTGGATAGGATTTTTTTTTGTCCCTTTCCACCGACCTGGGGCAGGATGATATGGCGGCTGTAGCGTTCGATTTGTTTGTCTGTGAATTGGAACATGGCGTGTTCAGTTTGGTGGAATGATGGATGGCGCGCTGCGCGCGTAGTCATCCCGCGCAAGAAATCCAATCCGTGCTCCATGACTTCAACGTTAATAAATTGACTCCTGAAAAATCCGGGAGTCTCTCCCCTCTTCCTCTGGGAGAGGTCCTGTATGAGGAAAACCGTTCCGGCATGCAATCATCACCTCGATCGTTACTGTCCGCTGTGATCTGGTCTCAATATTCCTTCGTTTTTTGGATGACGAGATGAACCAAACCAGCTTCGTCCTTGAAGATTTCGAGGAGGGTTTGGCCGTCCGCAGTGATACTTTTCGGCACGTGGCGGGCCGGTTCGCCTTCATCGACGATCACTTCGACGATTTGGCCGAGTTCCATTTCTTCCAGCGCAAGTTTGGTTTTCACGTAATTATACGGGCATTTCACGCCGTGAAAATTCATGACGGCACGTTTGGTTCCGGTTGGCATCATGGTATCGGGTCCTTAAGATTGATTTCTTATTCAAGTATATCCTGGAAGTGGTTTGGGCAGGGGGCATGGAATCTAAGGCTTCCACAAGGCAGGATTACCGTGGCGGGTCACCCATGCGAATCCACGCTTCGTTGAATTGAGCGTGTTTGATCGATTTTTGGTCTCCGGGGAGATGGTGGCTGTAGGTGGCGTGAATCAAACCATCCCGGCTTTGGATCAATGAAGGATACGAAAACGAGCCTTGCCCCGGTTCCACTTTTTCGAGGTGCCGATGCCATTTCCAGGTTTGGCCCTCGTCATTCGAGAGGGAAAGGTTCAGGCTGTGCCTCCCCTCGGTGGTGTCGTTGTACATCAGCAGCCAGTTTCCGTTGGCCAGTACGATGGCTTCCACGCTGGAGCCGGGATTGGGGAATTCCGTCTCGCCGACCGGACCCCACGTCAGGCCTTCATCGCGGGAAAAGCTGATCCGGATGCGGTCCCGGGGGCCGTTTTCACGCATAAACGCGACCAGGGTCCCGTCTTTCTTTCGAACAAGGCTGGGCTGGATGTTGCCGAAACCCACGAGCGGCCGGCTGGTTTGCCAGGTGTTTTCACCATCGGCGGTGATGGCCATGAGGCTGATGGAGAACGCGTCGGTGTAGAGAGGCAGGACGAGCTTGCCGGAGGGAAGCCACAACGGATGGATACGGGTCATCCATCCCAGACGTTGTTGCAGCTTATCCTCGGCCTTGTTGCGCATGTAGTAATCGGTGAATTCGTCGGCTTTCAAATCGGAAAAGGGCTTGTCGGGTTTGGGGATCAGGTTCGGATATCTCTTTTTGAAGACCTCCCATTCGTCCTTGAGATCTTCGTAGAAATTCACAGGCGTGATGTGCAACACATCTTGCCAATCCCATTGGGGAGGGCCGGCTGATTGCTGGAAATCAGTCGAAATGCGGTATTTCAGCAGAGAGGTTTCCCACAAGTTGGCGAGTACCGTGATCCAGAAGAACCACAATTTCCCTTGAGGATCGACATACAGCACCGGATTGCAGTCCGGGTAGCCGGGGGTGTCCGCCATGACAAAGCGTTCCGTCCAATGTTTCGAATTCTTGGCCTTGCGTGCCCCTTGGATTAGGACGTCATCCGCTCTCCGTTCCCCCGAGCCGTGGAACCAGCAGGCCAGCAGGTTGCCATCCGGGCATTCGACGAGGCTGGAGCCGTGGTTGTGCCAGGCTTCGGGAGGGAAAAGAAGTTCCGCTTCATAGAAAGGTTCCGCCGCGCAGCCAAAGCAAGGGCATAATACGAAAAGCACTAGAATTGACACATTGTTTTTTTTCATGAGAGGTTACTGTTGGATTAATAATTATCGGATTTCCGGCATGGGAGCCATCTTAGCCCAGGAAAGGGAAGGAGAGAAGAATAGAGGTTTCAGACGGCAAGTATGTACTCGATTGCAGAGAAAAAGATAATATTCACTCTTTCAGGCTCCCCTCACCCTAAACCTCTCTCAGAGGGAAAGGGAATCGTGTCGCGTTACCATGAATTCTCATAACACGAATAATACTGTGAAAAAATCCTGAATCTAACCAAATCGTTACTTTAGACGAATGGAAAGAAGTGATTGGCTGCAGTAGAAAAGTCCCTCATCAGCCCGTTCATCGGGAAATCTTCCCATCCCTTGTTGAATCTTTCACCGCCGAGGCAACAGAGGCGGGGAGATCATATTATATTTCTATATTATTTCTTGTGAAAACGCAGGGTGGGATAGATCATCCCGTTTCCACGGGGCGTGTATTCCTTGAGATCCTTTAAAAAGGGATTCTGAAGAATCTGACGTGGAGTGTCGGTTTTCCGTTCGGGGATGGAATCTGCGTCGAGGCAGTCGGTTAATTCGTTGACGGCCTGTTTAATGTGATCCCGCTGGCGGTCCAAGTGCACAACCGCGTCACGGGTTTGTTCCAACGTAGTGATGCCCGCGTTGAGGATGTTGCGCATTTCGGCAGCGGAGCCCAAAACCGGCGAAACGCGGATTTTTTCAGGAATCGAGAGATGGAGTGAATTCAGCAGGGACCGCACGTTATCGATGGCGTCGCTTTCTTGAAGCAGGATCGCGATTTCAGTGAGAGAATGGGCCAATGTGATAGCCCGGGCAATGAGGGCGCTGCGGTGGGCTTCTAGGACTTCGTCCCAGCACCATGCCAATTGCACGCGGCACTGGAGAGACTGAGTCGCGTAGGTTTGAATGGAAAACAAGGCTTTGTCATCCCGCGCGTATGGCGTCCGGACTTCCAAATCGATCAGGTAATCGACCAGTTCTTCCAGGGTATCCGGTTTTCCGTTTTTTTTCAGCGAATCACAGAATTCCTTGAGAAGGGGAACCGTGCGTTTTTCCCGGTTGATTTTTTGATCCACAGCGTTCAAGGTGAAGCGGAGATGAGACGCTTCTTCCAGATTTTCCTTGACTTGGAGTCGCAGCGCTTTGGATTTTTCTAGATCTAGCTCTTTGAGTTGTTCTCCTTCTTTCAACTGACTGTTGCTGGCGTCAGCGTCTCTTTGGATAATGAGAAAAATTTGTTGACCTTCTCCCGAGAAGAGAAGGTTTTTTATCTCCAAGTAATCCATGGGAACCAGTTTCACAATCCAATCCTCGCGTTCATGACTTGATCAATGACCAGTAACAGATCGTTGATTTTAAAAGGTTTTTTCAAAAATTTGGTTCTTTCATCCAGCACAAAGACTTCCTCGACATCGGTCTCCCCATGGATCGCGCTATAAAAAACTAGACGGGAATGGGGCGTGAGTTCCCGGGTCAGCAACCCTATTTCCAGGCCCGAGCAGCCTGGGACGCAGACATCCAAAAGAAAAACATCGACGGTGGCGGGATCCAGTGTAGTGCGCAAGGCATCTGCCAACTCTCCCCCATGGTGGAATACTTTCACTTGGTGGCCCTTGGTTTCTAAAAGCGTTTTCAGAAAATCCGCGATCAGCTCCTGGTCTTCGAGAAGGATCAAACGCAGCGGTTTGGAAACGGCGGATGGCTGGCTATTGGTATAATCCGAGGATGGAACGCGGGTAAGGACTGGCATTTTGAGGGAAAAGCAAATTCCTTCCGGCTTGTCTAAATGGCAGACCAGTTCCATGCCATACCGGCGGGCTTGGATTTCTGCCAAGAACCGGCAAAGCGAACTGAACCAGGAGAAAGGGATAACGAAACCAGGTTCTGGGAAGGATTGAGAATCCGTGCGGCTGGGCCGGTGCGGGCTCCGCGCCGGACGCGCTTGGATTTGCACGATACATGTCGAGGAATCGGTTGTTGATTTGCTGGAAGATTCAAACACGGAGAGAATGATTTGTCCTTGTCCCCTGATTGCTTCCCGGGCAGCGGCACACAGATTGAACAAAATTTGTTTGAGCGGATTCGACGGAATCGTGGTTTCCGGCAACGAACCGGAAATGAGGAACTGGACCGAACAATAAGGGCCGAACACGCCGTCGCAGAAACGCGCCACGTCAATCAGAATTTGTTCCAAGGGGTCTGTCGGGGAATCGTGACCCGGTTCGTCTCCGAACAGATTCAAGGAAACCGCGTTGAATCGTTGACCTACTTCGCAGCACTCCAAGCTCCGTTCTAGGAACAATTTGGTTTTGGGAGGCAAAAGCGTGGATTTCAAGGCCAGTTTGATATACCCTTCGATTCCTTTTAAGCAGTTAACCAATTCATGGCCGATCCCCTGGCTCATCGATCCGAGGATGGCATACTGGAGCAGCCGGGCGATTTCAACGTCCTGTCCAGCCAAAGTTTGTATTTCACGAAGATGGGGATTGGATATCTCACTCACCCCCGCCGTCTCCCTTATACTCACAATTCCAGGCATATCACAAATCAACAGGCCACACCATGATATAAGTGTCGGATGAGGAGGCAGAAAACTGAAATGGAAGGGATGAAAATCGTGAGGGATTCAGGCTAACCCGAGTTCGTTTTTCCCTTGGGGAGAAGGGCAAACCATGGATTATTTTGGATCATCCGGGAATTCCGTCTCGAATGAAGTAAAATCGCTTTCAATCACACCAGGATGTGGACACACTCCCCGGTTACTTCTTCCAAAATACCCTTGCCCTCTCCCAAGTGGATTTTGGGAGTGGTTCATCATCGATCCTTTCGAAGAGAGACGAATCAGTAGCCTGAAACAGGTGCGAATTTGCTGGATGAGTCGTTGTTTTTGGGAGGAGGCTATTTTTTCAATTTTTCGAACATTACTCCCCCGGTTCCGGCGGCCAAGGCCAGAAAAGAGATCAGAAATCCCAAACTGAAGCGGCTGGGGGGCAACCAATGGAAGGCATGGAAAGTCAGCGTGATGGTATGCCGGCCGGGAGGCAGAGATACGGCGGAAAACGTGTCCCAATAAGTTTCCAGCGGGTTGTGACCGGATAAGCCGGATACGGTCCACCCCGGGTACATGTTTTGAGAGACCATGATCCGATTATCGGCGGAGAGGTGGGCTTCCAACGTGATCTCACCGGTCTGGGATTCCAATACGCGCACCGAGTCTCCGTTGGAGGGATTCTCGAGAAATACACGGGGACGGACAGGAGGATATTCGTAAATCTTCACTGGAGATTGATCCTCCCGCCAAGCCAGTTGGAATGGTTTTTTCAACTCCTGAGTGGTGATGAGGTACCGGACGTTCAGTCCGGCCAGGTATTCCGCCGGCGGGGGAGTGGGGAAGAAAAGCAATCCGCCTTGGGGGGTTGCCGGATCGTAGCCATACATCCGGTTGACTAGACGGGTGTAGGAATCGAGGATGATGGGATCATAGCCACGGGCGGATTCGATGCCATACGCCATGAGGCGGTTGGGTCGCAGTTCGGGATGGGAATCGAGACCCGGGGAGCCGATGGCGTCGTCCAATTCCAGCACGCGGAACCCTTTGGCGTTTTCTTGGAGGAACCTGACCAAGGAGGTTTGGGGAAAGTAGGTTTCCCGCCATTCCCGGGCTGGAATGGTGTTGATAAAACGCCAGGAGAAAAACAGCAGGTCCAACAAGACCACCGCGGTAGGCACTGCCCACCTCCAGGATGGCTTGATCGTACGGGCTATGTACAAGCTGAGCCATCCGGCGGCCAGCCATCCGCAGGCGATGAGTAACGAAGAAAGCATCCAGGCATAGCGGATTTCGAAGAGGATTTCCGGCAGGCGCAAACTGATGTCCACACGGCGGGTAGTCCAAAGGTTGTATTCCATCACCGTGCGGTCGATTTCGAATTCCCGCAGCCAAGCGAGCAAGGCGGGACGGGAACCGGCGATGATCAAAGTGGCGATGACGAAAAGAACCGAGCCCACCGCGCCGGCTTTCAAAGGCCAAGCCATGGCGGCTTGTTTCCAATTCACTGTGCATACCGCTGCTAGACCCCGCGCCGCGCCGGTAGAGACGCCCAGGAGGAACAGCAGCAAGAGGCGGCCCGGCACGCGGAAATAGTTCCAACCCGGCAGGCCGTAATACAAAAGGGCATACAGCGGATTGTAACGGCCCATCGCGAAACATATGGCCCCCACGGCTACCGCGGCAAAAAAATAAAACTCCCGGCGCAGGAAGCGCTCATTTGTCTCCGCTGTTGAGGGCGGACCCGGCAGAAATCCTAACAACAGGAGCAATAGGGGTAGGATTCCCGCATAGCCGCAAATTTCATGAAACCCGGTGCGCGTTTCCCAAAACCGGCTCTCACGGTCTGGGCGGGTAGGGTCGCCGTAGAAAAAGGGCGCGGCCAAGGTGATGAGATGGGCCGGAGGCAGGGAATCCTGGGTCGCGAATTCGTAATCCGCTCCTCCCGCACGGCTGGCAGTGCGGCCGGACAGTTCCAATAAGGGGAGCAGTACCAACGCCGACAGGGCGGCGGCCATAGCCAGACCGGCCACCGTCCATGCAGGGTAAGGGAAGAATAGTCGGAGGCGGCGCGCGTCCCGGGCATCGTTCCATCCCCACCAGACACTCCGGAGCAGAAGAAGATAAAACATATAGAAAGGGATTTGAATATGCCCGGCGTAGAATTGGGCAGCCAGGCAGAGGGCGAAGAAAATAAGAGAGCGGAACCGGATCCCCTCCCGCCAAGCCGTTTGAAAATACAAGGCGAGGGGCAACCAGGCGTAGGCCTGGATGTGGATTAGATGCCCGTCATGGCTGTGCGTGATGAAGAACCCTGACCAGCCGTAGATCAAAGCGCCCACCACCGCGCCCGGAGGGCTTTTCCAGAGATTGTTCAAAAAAAGATACATCGTGAACAACGAAAGGAGATGATGAAAAACCAAAGATAATGAAAAAGCGCGCTCGACTGAACAAAAAAGGTGGATCAGGTTCCAAGGGTAAAACAAGGCGGTTTGGATATTGGCAGCGAAGGGAGCTCCGCAGAACACATACGGATTCCAGCCGGGGAAGCGGCCTTCCCGCAGTTCGCCGAGGGCGAATTCCCGCCAGGGGACAAACTGATTGATCAGATCGCCTCCGCACAGGATTTCCCCCTGGAAGAGGATTCGCGCATGGTAAAACAGAATGGGGAGAACCAGAAAGGCTAAATAAGGAAAATGGAACCGCAAACGCTGGAACATGGATTTCCCCATGGAATATCGGGATGGTGCGAGTCTCTGATTCTCTTTGTTCAGGATGAATCAAGCCAGGTTCGATTTGATCTTATTTATATTACAATGGGAAGCGAAGACCGGGGAAAGGTATGATTCACTTTGGGGGGAAGGGATTTTCGCACCGGGGAGTCGCGGGAGAGGCCGGTGAATGATCCAGAGGGAATGGGCGGGAGAAACGCAATCGAAAAAAAGTCGATCTAAAGAAGAATCCACTGCGAGACTTCCTGTCCTGGTCTCTGGTTCCATCCCACGGATGGCTATAATGGTTGCGCGGATTCTGGTGCAGTGGAATCCCCGTTTGGCCGGGGGAGGATTTTTCCCCCACGGTGGAGTGATCCGTGTCCGAGAGAAGCCCTTGGGTAAAGAAAAAGACAACACAGGAGGTCGAAGCCGTGCAGCTGACCATAGATGGACGACATATCGAAATCACCGAGGCCATCCGGGAGTACGTGGAGACCAAATTAAAGAAATTGAAGAAATATTTTCCGTACGTGATCGACGTCCACGTGGTCCTGTATACGCAGAAGTTCATGCAAGTCGCGGAGGTAACGATCAACGCCAACCGGTTCACCATCCACGGAGAAGAGCGGTCATCCGATCTGTACGCGTCCATCGACCTGGTGGTGGACAAGCTGAACGCGCAATTGAAGAAATACAAGGAACGCCTGGTGCACAGCCACCAGCGTAAACCGCGGCCGGACAAGGACCTGAATCTGAATATCTCGGTGTTGGAACGGGAAGACATCGAGGAGATGAAACCTTCTCCCCAGGTGATCCACACCAAACGGATGGCTTTCAAACCCATGTCGGTCGACGAGGCGGTGATGCAAATGGACCTGATCGGCCAGAATTTCTTGGTCTTTCGAAACGCGAATACACTGAATGTGAACGTGATTTACCGCCGCAATGACGGCCATTACGGCCTGATCGAACCGGAGGTGGAAACATAACCACCGGTAACGCGGCCTGGTTTCGGGGAAAGGCGCTTTTTTAGAAATCATGAGTGTCCCAGGGAACCTGAATCTTAGAAAATGGAAACGTGTGCTATGAACTTGCTGGATTTGATTTCACCCCGCTGCATCAAGGTTTCCTTGCAGGCCAAAACTAAAAAAGAGGTCATCGCCGAGTTGGTGGATCTCTTGGTGGCCGTGAAGAAATTGCCGCATCGTGACGCTATTCTGGACGCCCTTCTGGAACGGGAAGAAGTGGGCAGCACCGGGATCGGGCATGGGGTGGCGTTGCCGCATGCCAAGTGCGCGGAAGTGAAGGAAATCTACGTCGCCTGCGGCACAGCGCCGCAGGGAATTAACTTTGACGCCCTGGACATGGAGCCGGTCTATATCTTCTTTTTGATTCTGGCTCCCCGGACCGCTCCCGGCCAGCATCTGAAGGTAATGGCCATCCTGACCCGGTTGTTGAGCCGGGCCGCTGCCCGGGAAGCCCTGTTGAAGGCCAAGGACGCCGACGAGGTGTATGCGGTCTTGTGCCAACTCAACGAAACTCAAACTCCGACAGGTGCGCAATGACTGAGGAACGCGTTTTGATGCCGGATCCCTTGCCTGTCAAGCGGCTGATTGAATGGGAAGACTTGGATTTGCAGGTGATGGCCGGCCGGGGCGGATTGACCCGGCCCATCATCCGGTCGGAATTGAACCGGCCGGCTTTGGAGATGGCGGGTTTTTTCGAGAAATGGCAGCGGGACCGCATTCAAATCCTGGGTTCGGGCGAAATCGCGTATCTGGAGATCCACCGACAAGATCCGGCGACCCGTCAAAATCTCGAACGGATTTTCTCTTCTCCCCCGCCGTGCGTGGTGATCACCAACAACCTGCCGATCTTTGACGAAGTGATCGAATTGGCCGAGCGGTATCAGGTCACGGTGTTCCGCTCCACTCACCACACTACGCGCTTCACCAAGCGGTTGTGGGACCACCTGGAGGTGGAGCTGAGCCCCTACGTGGTGAAACGGGGGGTGTTGATGGATGTGTTCAACCTGGGCGTGTTGATCACCGGGCCCAGTTCCATCGGGAAAAGCGAGTGCGCGTTGGAACTGATCAACCGGGGGCATGCCTTCGTGGCGGATGATTTGATCCTGATCCGCGGCGGCCAGCTCTCCAAACTGTTCGGCACGGGCCGTTCTCCGATCCCCTATCATATGGAAATCCGGGGTATCGGCATCATCGACATCAGCCGCATGTACGGGCCGCGGGCGGTGCGGATTTCCAAGCAGTTGGATATGATGGTGCACCTGGAGGAATGGGATGTGCTCAAGGAATACGAACGGCTGGGATTCGAGTGCCAAACCACCAAGATCCTGGGCATCGACTTGCCGTGTTACACCATCCCCGTCAAGCCGGGCCGGAACATCAGCACCATTGTGGAAATCGCGGCCTTGGATCAGAAATTGAAAGTGGCCGGCGTCCAGATGGCGAGGGAGTTTGACGAGAAACTGATCGAAGCCATGCGCAAGCGTGAGGGGCGTGCTACGATATGAGCGAATTCATGCGGCACCAGGCCACTTTCATCATCCAGAACGAATTGGGATTGCACGCCCGGCCGGCGATGCTCCTGGTTCAGTCGGTCTCCCGTCTCACTTGCGATGTCTATCTTGAGAAAGACGGTTTGGAAGCGGACGCCAAAAGCATTATGGGAGTGTTAACCTTGGCGGCGGAACAGGGCAGCCGGATCACGGTGCGCGCGGAAGGTCCGGATGCGGAGAAGGCCATTCATGCCATCAAGAAACTTGTGGAAGAGAAATTCGGAGAGGATTAAGTTCCGGGGATTGGGGGTCTCTCCGGGCGTGGCCATCGGCCATGTGCGCCTGTTCCATGTTTCTACGCTGGATGTGGGGGAATCGGTGGTCATTCCGCAGAATGTGCAATCCGAAGTGCAACGGTTTCAAGACGCCGTGGCCCAGACCCGGATCAAACTGATGGAGTTGGGGAAACGGGTAGGGCAGCGGGGGGAAGACAAGGCGCTGACCGAAGTCCTCACCATGCATCTCATGCTGCTTGAGGACAAGATGATTTATGACCGCGCCATCCAGCTGATCCGCGAGGAACGGTATGGGGCGGAATACGCTTTAGCCAGCGTAGTCCGGGAGGCCCGCAAGCGGTATGCCGGGCTGCCCGATTTGTTCCGCGAGCGCATTTCGGACGTGGAAGATATCTGCCGGCGCATCATGGATATGCTGCGGGGCGTGCATACGCAAACCCTGGAGGACCTCGACGAAGAAGCGGTGATTGTGGCCCGCGACCTTTCGCCGTCCGATACCGCCTCCATGCACCGGGAAATGGTGCTGGGATTCGTCACTGAAGCGGGAGGCAAGACCTCGCACACCGCCATTCTCGCCCGGGCGCTGGAAATCCCGGCGGTGATCGGCGTTCCCGGCATCTCCCGCTTCGCGCAGGATAACGATCCGATCATTATCGATGGCGATACCGGCTACGTAATCCTCAATCCTCCTCCCGAAGATATCAAGGAGTACCGGGACCGCCAGAACCAATATCAACTCCGGCAGTCGCGCTTGATCCAGTTGGCCGAATTGGAGCCAATTACCTTGGACGGCTACCGCATCGATCTGGCCGCGAATATCGAGTTCGCCACCGAGGTAGAATCCATCGTCAAGTACCGTGCCAACGGGGTGGGCTTGTACCGCACCGAATATCTATTCCTCAATACGTACTCAGTTCCCACGGAAGAAGAACAGTACCGCCATTACAGCGAGGTGGCCGCCAAGCTGGCGCCCAAGCCGGTGGTGATCCGCACGCTGGACATCGGGGGAGATAAATTCGCCCACTCGTTGGACACGCCGCACGAAATGAATCCTTTTCTAGGCTGCCGGGCTATCCGGTTTTCCCTGGCCAACCAGCCCATCTTCCGCACGCAACTGCAGGCGATTCTGCGCGCCAGCGTGTGGAAAAACCTGATGATCATGTATCCCCTGATCTCCAGCCGTTCCGAGTTGGTGCAAGCGGGCCAGCTGTTGGATTCGATCAAGGCGGACTTCCGGCGGCAAGGGATCCCGTTTGACGAGAACATCCGCGTGGGAGCCATGATCGAAGTGCCGTCGGCGGTGATCATCGCGCGGGATTTGGCTCCCCTGGTGGATTTTTTCAGCATCGGCACCAACGATCTGATCCAATACACGCTGGCCGTGGATCGCGGCAATGAAAATATCGCGTATCTGTATCAGCCGTTGCATCCCGCCGTTTTGCGGATGATCGTGAGCATTGTGAATACGGGCCGGGAGTTCGGCCTGCCCGTGGATGTCTGCGGCGAGATGGCCAGCGACCCGGTTTGCGCGCTGGTCTTATTGGCCTTGGGGATCGAAAGCCTCTCCATGGCGCCTCACGCTATTCCCCTTATCAAGCAGGTGGTCCGTTCGGTGGTGATGGTTCAGCTGCGGGAATTCGGCGCCGAGTTGCTGGATCTATCCAGCGTGGCGGACATCCGCAAGCGGGTGCAGCAAGCGCTGCCCAAGCTGGTGCACGACAAAGACGGCCTGGTGGCCAATCTGTATGAATCCAATATTCTGGCGGACACATGAAGCGGGAGTGGTGCTGATTGTCCGGGTTACTCCCAAAGCCGCCCGCTCCCAAATTGGGGGAGTGGTGGATGGCGCGCTGAAAATCACCCTCCACGCCCCGCCCGCCGGAGGCCGCGCCAACGCGGAACTGATTCACCTGCTGTCGAAAACCTTCGCGATTCCCAAAAGCCGGATCGAGATTCTTTCCGGGGAAACCGCGCGGATTAAGCACGTGTTACTCAGGGGAAGCAAGGAAGAGGAAATAGCGGCCAAACTTAAGAATATGATTTCATTCTGATTTGAGACAGTTGCCATCAAGTCTCGATGTCGTTTGAATTGTAATGATCAATATTCCACCACCAGCCTCACACCGTCCGGATGATTGGGATATTTCACCAGTAGAGTTTTGGTTTTCGTGTCCCATTGGGGGTGAAGGTCGATTTTCTGACCGCTGGGATCTTGCCCCTCCACGTGGTTCGGTTCTGCTGGCAACAAAATCCGCGCGATTCCCTGGGTGGCCGCCGGGCCTTTCATCACGCACGCGTAGGATTGTTCTGTCCGGACTTCCTCATAGGCCCGGGACGCGGCCGCCAGGACGCATGGCGGCCTCTCGGCGGTGTGGTTGAGGTTGTAAAGAAAAGCCCGTTCGCCCGGCCGGATTGCTTTGTCCTCGAGCACCGGCAGGGCAGGATCAAAGAGATCGATCACCGGGCCCGCGATCCGGTACTGTTCGGTGGACACGCTTTCCTCCAGTACCGCCGCGATGTCGTAGGGACCCCGCCGCAGATGCAGCCAGTTCTTTTCGATCAGTTCAATGCCTGCGTGCTTAATCTGGCCGATCAGCCGCCGTGCCCCGCCCGCGTTTAGAACCAGTTCCTTGGGATCCTGGGGAATCCAAACCAACCGGCCGTTGCCCACCGGCCATTCCATCCGGGACGAGGTGGGGTCCAACTTCAGCGTCTCGTAAAACAGGTGATCGAACGGCGTTTTTTGGTTTTGGCCCTGGTCGTTCCACCATTCGCGGATCGTCTGAAAGGGATCTTCATTACGGCCGAGGTAAATCAATACCCCGCCGCCGCGTGTCCACTCCGCCAGTGCCTGGTGATACTCGGGCCGCAGGGGTTTCATGTTCGCGTAGCTCATCAGCAGCACGCGGACGCCGTCGAGCGTGCCGGGATGCATCAGGTTCTCCATTTGCACCAACCGGACCGGGATGCCGTGTTTTAGAAGGGGCAGGGCCATGCCGTAGAAATTGGACAACCGGGGATCTTCGTATCCCGCGTGTGTGGGGAAGCGTTGGAACATCATGGTATCCGAGAGGAGAACGCCGGCGCCCTGCGTGCCCGGAATCGTGTCATCACCCGGTTGCATCTGGTTGAGCGCGTTGATCAGTACCAGGATTTCGGTGGCGTAAGCTTCGGGGATGCCCACGCGTTCCTGGACGCCTTCCTTTTGATAACGGCCGGTGAAGATGCGGCTCGGCCAGGGCATGACTTCGTAATGCGCGATGGAGGGATACAGTAACTGCGCGGCGAAAGTGGCCTCGTAGTTGGTTTTGTAATCCTCCCAGGTGTGGTCGGGATTGTCCTCGACGGGATCGGTCAGGAAGAAAACGCGGCGGCCGGTGGGCTGGGTCATGGCCACCATCGAGCCGTATTCCAGAAAGGCGTTCTCGAAGGTGCGTTCTTTTTCCACGCCTTCATAAAAAACCGGCGAGCGCGCCGTGCCCGTCCAGACTTGGGCAATGTAGCCGTCCATGCCCGGCAGACCGGCCAGGCTCGCTTCGGGGCTGACGATGCCCCAGGCCGAATAATTGATCAGCGTGTGCGTGGGGACATAACACCGGACCGGCCGGCCCGCTTTTTCGCTGTACTCCTTGGCGAAGAGAAAGATCTCCTTCAGCGCCCGGAAATAAAGGTGGTATTTCAACCGGGCCGAGCGGTAGGTAGCTTCCGGGGATTCGTGCTGCGCCTGCCAGGGCTCGTTATAATAGGCCTGCCATTCGCGCTTGAAGCCTTCACTGTAACCGCCCCGGTTCCAGAATTCCGGCTCCTCCAGGTGGATGGCCGTGACTCCCTCGTCGATGGCCTGCTTGACCAGGGATTTCAGGTACTCAATGAAGCCGGGTGTGGGGACCATATAAGGCACACCGGGACCGTGCATGATCATGGTTCCGTCCCGTTGCACTTGGCCTTCGTCCATGTGGTTTTTGCCGTCGAATCTTCCCTCCAGGTAGTCCTGGTATCCTCCCCAAGCCACGCCGGTCATCATGTGAATGCCATAGCCCCGCTCCCGCCAGCTCTTCACCCGCTCGGGGAAAGACCGGTTCATGCCATAAACGATGGCCACGTCCGAACGCAGATCCAATTCCGGTTTCCAAAAATCCGCCGTTTGAAAAGTGGTGGTCTCGGGAGTTTGCGCGAAGACAAATCCGCCGAGTAATGTCATGAGGACTCCAGTCAATCCACAACGCCGCATTTAAACGACTCCTTTGATCCGATATCCCATTCAATGGAATTCCTGTGTTCCGGATTATTCCACAAATGGATGGCGGGGGGAACCGCCAACGAATCTGGCGGAAAGAATCGCAAGGTGGAAGGCCGGTGTATTGCGTTAGAAGCGGGATGCGTATAAATTGGTTCACTTTATGGAACCAAAATGGGATTGACGAGGAGGAGAAGCGGCATGAAACGTTTTATCGGTATGGGATTGTTACTGATCGGCCTGTTGGGATTCGGCATGGCGGAACCGGCGGGAGCGGCGGAAACCGGATCAATCCAGGATCTGCAATCTCCGGAGGAAATCGTGAAGTTCCGGGAAGCCTATATCCGTGACTTTAAACGAATTGGACTCAACACAACTCCGGGCGACGCCATGATGCTGCGTATCCTGGTCCAGGCGGCGCGATGCCGGCGGGGCATCGAGGTGGGAACGGCCACCGGCTACGGCGCGATCGTGATGGGCGTGGCTTTCGAGCGCACCGGCGGGGAATTGACCACTATCGATATCGATCCCCGGATGGTCAAAATTGCCCAGGAACATATCCAGAATATGGGCCTGGAGAAAACGGTGAAAGTGGTCGAAGGCGACGCGCTGAAGGTCCTCCCCGAGTTGGAAGGTGAATACGATTTCCTATTTATCGACGCCCGGAAACAGGACTACTTGAAGTATTTCAAGGCGGTGGAAGCGAAACTAAAGACCGGCGCGGTGATCGTGGCGGACAATGTCATTCAATCCAAGAACGCGATGCAGGACTTTCTGGATTATTTCAAAGACAATCCGGATTACGACGCGTTGACGGTCATTTGCTCTGATGAAAAGGGCGACGGGATGATGGTGATTTACAAAGTGAAGTAGCGATGCAACGCAGCGGGTGATCCAATAAGATACGCAGCACCAGAATAATGGCCGGGGCACGTGGCCACGTGCCCCGGCTTCATATCCATATCCCGGTTTTTAATATCGGATAATCTGATAATTCCATCACGGAATTTATTTCTTCTTCCGCAGCATGCTCTCGATTTTGTTGGGCAGGCCGAAGAGGCGGATGAAACCTTCGGCGTCGTGCTGGTTGTAGACCTCGTCGCGGCCGAAGGTGGCGTAGGCTTCGGCGTATAGCGAATTCGGCGATTTGCGCCCGGCCACCGTGCAGTTCCCCTTGTACAGCTTCAAGCGGACAGTGCCGGTCACGTATTTCTCGGTTTCTTGGAAAAACGCGTCCAGCGAACGCCGCAGCGAAGTGAACCACTGGCCGTAGTACACCAACTCGGCGTACCGTTCGGCCAGCAGGAGGCGGTAATGCAACGTGTCGCGGTCGCAGGTCAGCGACAATAGTTCACGATGAGCGTTGACCAACAGCGTGCCTCCGGGGGTTTCATAAACGCCGCGCGACTTCATCCCCACCAGCCGGTTCTCCACCAGGTCTACGCGCCCCACGCCGTGCTTGCCGGCCAGCTGGTTCAGCTTGGCCAGCAACGCCGCCGGGCCGAGTTTCTCGCCGTTGACGGCCACGGGAATTCCGCCTTCGAACTCGATCTCAACGTATTCCGGCTCATCCGGCGCGTCCTCGGGATTGGTGGTCAGAATGAACATATCCTGAGGCGGTTCGCTGTTGGGATCTTCCAGGATGCCGCCCTCGAAGGAGAGGTGCCACAGGTTGCGGTCCATGGAATACGGTTTCTTGGCTGTGACCGGCACGGGGATGTTGTGTTTTTTCGCGTATGCGACGGCGTCCTCGCGCGAGCGGATGTCCCATTCCCGCCAAGGGGCGATCACTTTCAGGTCGGGGGCCAGCGCCTGGTAGGTCAGTTCGAACCGCACCTGGTCGTTGCCCTTGCCGGTCGCCCCGTGAGACACGGCGTCGGCCCCTTCCTTGCGGGCGGTCTCCACCTGGGCCTTGGCGATCAGCGGGCGGGCGATGGAAGTGCCCAGCAGGTAGCGGCGTTCGTAGATCGCCCCCGCCTGGAGCATGGGGAAGCAGAAATCCCGCACGAATTCGTCCCGCAGATCCTCGATGTAAATCTTGGACGCCCCCGACCGGATGGCTTTCTCTTTCAAGGGGGCGAGTTCTTCACCTTGCCCGATGTCCGCCGCAAAAGCAATGACCTCGCAGTGATAGTTCTCAATCAACCAGGGAATAATGACCGACGTATCCAATCCGCCGGAGTAGGCCAGCACGACTTTTTTCACTTGGGACATGGTTAATCTCCTGATGGTTTCGATATCCGGTTCTGCCGGTAGGCATCCACGATGGAATACACATAAATCACCCCGCTGGCCAGGACCAGGAACGCCAATTGGATCCATTGGCTGCTCAGCACGCTGAGGGATTGCTCCGCTGCTTCCACGTTGCCCGCGCCGAGGTGCATATAATAATTCACGACGACTAAGGTCAGAGGTATCAAAACGCCCAACGAAGCCGCTAGGAACAAGAAGATCACCAGACAACCTTTCATCCATTGGCGGTTGTAAAGTTGCCCCGCGCCCGGCAACACCAGGGCGGAAAGTAACGCCGCCTTCACCGCTTCGCCCCGGGAAGCCGGGGATTGATCCGGCCCTAGGGTTTGCGTAGTGAATCCTGGTTTATCCATGGATTTTTTCTAACGCCTGGCGCACCCGCTCGACATCCTCCGGCGTGTTGACTCCCGGCCAGGGCTGGGGGGTGGTGAGCATTTTGATCCGCACGCCGTGTTCCAAGGCCCGCAGCTGCTCCAGGCTTTCCGAGATCTCCAGTCGGCTCCGCGGCCACCCGGCGTATTGCTTCAGCGTGGACCGGGCGAACGCGTACACGCCCAAATGGAGCCAGTAATCCGCCGGATGACCGGTCCAATCCGCTTTTTCGCGCCCCCGCCAGAAGGGAATCGGATGGCGCGAGAAATACAGCGCGAAACCGTGCCGATCCACCACGCATTTGACATGGTTAGGGTCCAACACCTCGTCTTCCTCGCGCAGGGGAGCCATGAGGCTTGCCATTTGAATGCCGGGCGTCTCTTCGAAACATGCCACCAAGCGGTCCAGGTCGGCGGGATCGATCAACGGCTCGTCGCCCTGGAGATTCATGATCACGTCATGATCCAAGGACAGATCCTCCATCACCCGCGCCACCCGGTCCGAACCGGTGGGTAATTCGGGTGGGGACATGACCGCCTCGCCGCCGAAGGCTTCGACCGCCTCCCGGATGCGTGTGTCATCCGTGGCCACGATGACCCGGTCGAACCGGGTGGCCTTAACGGCCTGCTCATAAACCCATTGGATCAACGGCTTGCCACAAATTTCCACTAGGGGTTTTCCGGGCAACCGCACCGAGGCGTACCGGCTGGGAATCACACATACCGCTTTCAGGATGATGTCTCCTTTCGCTTTATCTCCAAGACCAATTCTTGGGCGGATTTTGGAATTTATGATAATGAGAAACGCCACAGCGGGTAAGATCCATAAAGGGGAAGGGGATGTCAAAACCCCCCGTTGAGACAAAATGAGAGGATATGGTCAGTGGCTTTGGGCTCATCCGGCAAGTGCGTATTGTCATTCCGATCATCGGTTCTCATCTCGCCGGGATGATCGATGAAAGCCAATCCCGAAATTCCCTCTCTCCTGGGAGAGGATCAGGGGGAGGGTATAGGAAGAGGCGGATTGGAGTGTCCGTCCTTATCCTGGAAGGAACGAAATCGATTTGGCCTTAGGAGGTGCGCACTTTCCGGATAATCCTGGATTTGGTGTATTTTGATTGGGTTTATCCAGCCCACCATCTTCATGCCGGCTGTGCTAAAAAAAAAGCCCGGAACGGGATGTTCCGGGCTTTCCCTCTTTTACAGACACGGTGAATGTACGGATCGATCCATCTAGGGATGAATCATCCAGTCTTTGATGCCGACCACCGTGCCTGTGAATTGCGGATTCTTGAAGAGCCCCTGTGAGGTGGCGCCGGTTTGATGGGATGTCACCGCCACACCAAGATAAACAGGATCGGTGAGGGCCAATTCATGCTCATTTTGGAAATATTCTTCTCCACCGATCACATACCACAAGGAGAAGATATTCCCTTCACGGACCAGCTTGATGGTTCCGCCAAGAGTCACGACATCCAACGAGGGATTGTTGACTCCGGATGCCGCGGGATTGTAGTTCGGGTTCCAATCCGCAGCCGCGGTTGTGACACTATCCCATGCCGCGCTGCCGCCCGTGGTATCCCGCCATTGCAGGAACAGGGCCTGATCCGAACTCCGGAGACCGGCAATGACATAAGCCGATGGGGCGGTCAAGCTCTGACGAACCATGATCCCCATTTTTTGCCAATCGTTGGAGCTGGGATTCGCGCCGAACGCGCCAATGTACGGATCATCGATGCTGAAGGTGAAATCCCCGGAGACCCGCATCCACAGGAAGTGGAAATCATCGGCGGAGTCCCAAATGTCATGGCCGCTGCCGACTACCTGCCAGGTGGTTCCATCGAACTTGACATTTCCGGCCGCTCCCGGATTGCCGATATCCTGGTGGCCTTGGAAAATGCCCAGATCGACGGTCTTAACCGGAATGGCCGTGCTGCCTGTGCTGCCCGTATACCCTTTGCCATCATCAAAGGTGCCGCTGATGGTGACAAACGGATCCGCGTAGTTGCTCGGAACGTTGACGGTGTACTTCAACGTGACGGTTCCCGCGGCCCCGGTCAGGGTCCAGGTGATCGTGCCATTTTGGTCATCGGTAGCCTGTCCCGCGCTGGCGGTGATTTGACTGACGTTGGCCGCCTTGGGGTAGGTTTCTTTGACCGTGATGTTCGATTGGACGCCCTCGCGGACTTCCACGGTAAGGACGACATCGACGGATTCACCCTGGTTGACTTCCGGTTTGGATTGGGACTTGAAAACCTGGAAGGGCAGCAAGGTGAGTTTGACGTTCATGTACTCTCCCACGGCGTAATTCGGATTTTCGTGGGAAGTCACCGAGCAGCCCACATAAACGGGATCAGTCATGGGAATCGTCTGCGACGTATCGAGCACCCAATTTCCAGCGCTGTTCATGTAATACGCCTGAAAAGTATTGCCGGCCCGCACCAGACGGACATCGCCGGTGGTGTCGGATTTCAAGCCCATGTTGGAAGAGGACCCATTCTGCACAGGCCGCCACTGCGTGTCGTATTGCATGTCGCTGCCCCGGATCATGACGTGAAAATGGGGAGATCCCGGTGTCAGGTTGTCCCGCACCATGATCCCGGCTTTCGACCATTCATTGGAACCGGTGTCGTTGTACGCAATAATCGTCGCTTCCATGCTGAAAGCCCCGCTGACCTTTTTGTACAAGAAATGGAATTGATCAGCGGTGTCCCAGATGTCCGCGCCGCTGCCGGTGACGGTATACACATTGTCCGCAAATTCCGCGTCGCCGGGCGCTCCCACCGCGCCGATGTCCAGATGATGGTCAAAAATCCCGAGGGGGCTGGGCGAACTCAGGGAGTTCGCTCCCATCACAGGAGTAGCGCCAACCGTTCCCGCAAACGTGACATTACCCGTAGCGCCCGCCGGAGGCGTCACCACGTAGGTGAGGGTGGCGGCCGCGCTCAGGTTCCAGGTAATCGTTCCACCGCTTTCCGTGCCGCCGTGGGAGATCTGGCTGACCGTCCAACCAGCCGGCGGCGTTTCCATTACGGTGATCGTTCCCGTTCCGCCGCCCACGGCCAGCGTAACAGTGATCGGATCGCCGCCGACGTAAACCGGATCCTCGATCGAAAGGGTCCGGAATCCGGCTGCCGGAACGGTGCTCTCCAGTTTGACGTCACTGACCGTGCCTTCCGCCAACAACTGGTTATCCAAGTGGTTGCTGATGGCCAGGCCGTACGCGATGGTTTCCGGGAACGTCATCATTTGGGCATGGGCGAATACCCAATTGACACCATCGTAGGAGTATTCGCTCACCACGATGTTCACATCGGCCAGCCGGGACACGCGCAGCCACAGGCCATCGCCTTTGTCATTGACGGCTTGGTTGTCCGGTGTCCGGATTTCCGCGTTGCCCGAAGCGGCGTTGGCGGTCAGCCGCCACTGGGCGTCGGTCCGGTCGCCCGTGCTGGCGGTGCCGGCGCGGAGTTCGATCCAATAGTGGCGTGAACCGGCTACGGCGCCTTGCTCACGCAGCATGACACCGATTTTGGCCCATTCGTTTCCGCCTCCATTGTCGATCCATTTCACCTTGCCGCTTAGGCTCCAACTGCCGGATTTCTCCGTGTACACGAAGAAACCCTCGTCGTTGTTGTCCCAAATATCGTCCCCGTTGCCTTGCAGGGTGTACACCCCGTTGGCGAAAGTCACACTGCCCGGGACCTTATATGTCCCCCGCTGGGGTGGGGAGTTGGTCCCGCCCCAATCCGCGGTCTTGTCGAAGATGCCGTATTGCGCATACCCCGGCAAGACCATGACGATTGACACCATGATGAGCGTGCAACTCCAGACCTTGTTCACCATACCTTAACCTCCCGTAGGAAAGAAATGAAATCTATCGGACGGCCGATAGATAATTAAGTTTACATTTTATTTAATTTATTTTATTTGTAATCTTAGATAATCGGTTTCAATCAGATTGCATAAGTTTGTACACCGACAATTTAAGCAAAAATTCATTGGAATGTCACCAGAAAAATCATCTCCCACACTATTTGATTAAACAAAATAATAGATTGGCTTGTCTAGAGGAAGAGTGAATTTTTTTGAAATTAAATCGTTTCAGCCGGCCGGGGATTGATGGAATATAGGAGAGAAAGAACCGGACATCCAGGAAACGCGGAACCGGGGGCGGTCGCCCCAAATGGCGTCCGGCAATGGCGGGTACGAAGGCATAGAGCCGCCGGCAGGGCTTTTTATGGGATTTTTCTTCATTCAGACCACGGGGGAGAAGAGAGAGCCGTGAAGGGATGCAGTGGATTGGTTGTACTCACTAATCGGCGATCATTCCAGAACCGGGCGTTCGATTTTGTCACCAGTTTGTTGTTCGATGTAATTAATCAGCCATTCCGAGGTAATAGATTTCGGCCGGGTGATGGGCCGGCCCACGCCGCGGGCAATGATGTATTGCGCGCAGATGCCCAAGGCCCGCGCCACACCGAACATGGCGGTATAGAAGGGGTATTCGGTTAAGCCGAAATGATGGAACAGCGGGCCGGAAATCGCGTCCACATTCGGCCAGGGATCCTTGATTTTTTGGACCTGCTGCAACACCCCGGGGACAACTTGGTAGATCTTGGAAGCGATTTGGAAAATCTCATCATCCGCGCAGTGTTTCATGCCGAATTCATAGAGCGCCTCAAAACGCGGATCAGTCACCCGGAGCACGGCGTGGCCGTACCCGGGGATCACCTGGTTGCTGTTGAGTGTCTCCCAGGCGAACTGGCGCAACTGTTCGTCGGTGGGAATTCCGCCGAATTTGTCCCTCAGCATCAAAACCCAGCGGAGGCATTCCTGGTTGGCCAAACCGTGCAGGGGGCCGGCCAAACCGTTGAGCCCACCCGACAACGCGTAATAAATATCCGACAAGGCCGATCCAATCGTCCGGCTGGTGAAGGCCGAAACATTTCCGCCTTCGTGGTCGGAATGCAGCGTGAGGTAGAGGCGGATCAATTTGGTAAAGCGGCCGTCCGGATCGGGGATACCGAGAGTGCGGGCCACATTCGCGCCCCAGTCGAGAGAGGGATCGGGAGCGATGCGGGGGCCTTTGTCGAAGCGTTTCCGGTAGATGTACCCGGCGATGTCCGGCAGCCGGGCGATGATGTTCAATGAATCTTCCAAAGCGGGCTTCCAAAACTCCTCTTTGGGCATGCCCTCTTCATATTGGGCCGCGAACAGGGATTCCCGCTGCATGACCAGGATGGCGGTGCTGATCATGGTCATCGGATGGGAATCGGGCGGCATAGCGTTTAGAACATCCCAAACATAGCCAGGCACTTCGCTGCGTTGATTCAATTCATCCTGCAAGTCCTTGAGCGCGGTTTCATCCGGGAGTTTGCTGGTCAGCAGCAAAAAGAAAATTTCTTCCGGCAGCCGGTCCGTGAGTTGTTTGATGGGAATTCCCCGGATGACCAAGCCGGTTTCGGGATCCACGGAAGAGGTGTCAGTAACCAGGCCCAGCACGCCTCGCATACCACCGTATATCTGGCCGACAGTAACGTCACAGACTTTGACGTTCGCGTATTTTTTGGCCAAAAACGCCCGCTGTTCACGAAAGATGGGGATTCGGTAGGCCAGAGTTTCACGTAAAGTCGCCATGCCTATGCCTCCCATGGGGGGGTAGATTCATATTTCGATTCATACTGAATTCGGAAAGGCTTTCTCTTCTTCGTGTACCTGGGCCGTGACAAGGTGAACCATAATCCTATTGAAAAGCCACTTTTCAGACAAGGGTTCTTCTTCTTTTGGATTGGGATTTTCTTCGAGACCGGGCCAGGCCGTGCCGATCTCCGGAAAGGCTTCTGAAATCATTTTCAATCCGGCGAAAGCGGAAATTGCCAGAATCAATCAAATAGTTTTGAGGCGGCGGAGATTCAATCAGATAAAAAGATTCGGATTGATTGTGAGAATGGTGTATCGAGCATCTCCTTGCTGAACCGGCTTGAATGGGGATGGAGAAAAGAAACAGAGGAGTTGCAGGTGGCACGTTATCCATCCACCCCACCTGAATCCGATTTGGTACTTGTGATATGATCGAGCCGGTTTTTTTCTGGATTTGATGGCAGGATGAGCGGCCGGCGCCCGGGGGATTTCCACCGGGCGGGTACGGCGCATGAAATCAAAAAGGAGACGAATCGGCCGATGACTAGAACCGGATCCACGGCGGCCTTATCGAGAGGGACACTCTACTTGGCGGCTTTGTCGCTGTCGCTGGGTTGGGGCGTGCGGGGCAACTGGGGCCACGAATTCGGAGCGATGATTCCGGGGACCTTGGCGGCCATGGCGGCCAGCCTGTTGACAGGCCGGGAGGACTGGCGGCGGCGGGTGGCCTATTTCGCGTTTTTCGGGGCCTTGGGGTGGTCGTTCGGCGGATCCATGTCGTACGGGATCGTGCTGGGATACACCCACTCGGCCAGCTGGCCCAGTGTGCTGTACGGTTTTGCTTGCCTGTTCGTCATCGGATTTTTATGGGGCGCGATCGGCGGGGCAGGGACAGCGCTGCCCGCGTTTTTAGACAGGGAACGGCTGACCGAACTGTTTTATCCGTTGGGCGCGGTATTTCTGGCCTGGACGGTGCAGTTTTTGGCGTTTGAAGGCGGCTGGCTGACCGAGGAAGCCTTCAACTGGTATGACACCGACTGGGTGGCCGCGTTGCTGGCGGTCATCGCCGTTGTAACGCTGGGGCTCATCCGGGGCCGTTTTTGTTTCGGTTCGAATCTGATTTTATGCATGGCCGCGGGGTGGTGGCTGGCGTTTTTGCTTTTGGTGGTGGGATTGGAGATCCGCATGACGCCGCCACGCGGCGACAACTGGGCGGGATGCCTGGGCATGACCCTGGCGCTGCTGGCGTTTCTTTGGCGCAAGGGACTCTCGCCGGTAGTGTTTGCCGCGTTGGTGACCGCCTTCTTCGCGGGATTCGGATTTTCCACGGCGGAATTGATCAAACTGCTCGGGGTATCGACCGGGATTGCGGCCAATTGGCACAGCGTAATGGAACAAACCTTCGGCCTCATCTCCGGCATCGGTGTGGCGGTGGCCATGATTTACCTGTCCAAACGGCTGCCCGCGGTTCCAGACGAGCCGCCCATCCGGTATTGGACGGAGATCTTTTCTTTGGGATTTGTCTTGCTGGTCATACCCTTTCTGAATATCCGGAAAAACGTGGAATCCGTCTGGCTGCCCAATCATGTGATTCCCGTGGAAATGTTTGGTCTTTCCGCCGCCGGGTGGTTCAATCTGGCGTATCTGATCATAGCCGGAACGGTGACCGCTTTAATCATCCGCCATCAAAAGCATCCTTTGTCCGTTGTGCCTGCCACTTGGCTGGGAAAGGGGCAGGCTTTGTTTCTTGTGTTTCTGTGGTGGATCGTGATCGGCAACCTGTCGCGGTATCTTCCTTTCGAACCGGGGCGTTTGATCACGGAGGGTGTCATCCATGTCAACGCCTGCCTGTGCACGCTGCTGGTGCTCACATGGCCGATGGAAATGGAGTTTGTGCCGCAGAAGAAGTTTCCCCGGTTTGGACTGGTGAATTTCATGGCCATCGTTGTGGGATTCGCCGTATGTCTCGGCGCGGTCTGGGGGCAGGCATGGAGCACCATGCAGGTCTTGAAAGAACCGACGTGGGGATATCATTACCGGTTTGATGACGCCCAGATGATGAAGTGGTTCGAGCAATGGCGGGATACGATACTGAAGCAATGGGATAAGAATCGAGAAGAAGCGGATCCGGGCGGATTGAAGCAGAATGAAAATGCGTTGCCAGAATAACAGAGAATAACAGACGGCTTATCCGGGGACGCCATTTGGTCTGATGGCTGATCGTCCGTACAGTTGGAAACAACGGAAAGTGTGAGAGAGTTCCATGAAAAGTTACCGCAAGGAACTTTGGTTCAACGTCCCCGCGCGGCGGGCGTTCATTAACATCACGCCGGAGTGTGAACAATGCGTGCGCGAAAGCGGCGTGCGGGAAGGTTTGCTGCTATGCAACGCGATGCACATCACGGCCAGTGTGTTCATCAACGATGACGAGCCGGGACTGCATCAGGATTACGACCAATGGCTGGAAAAACTCGCGCCGCATGAACCGGTGACGCAGTACCGGCACAACGTGGGAGAGGATAACGCCGACGCGCACATGAAACGCCAGATCATGGGCCGGGAGGTCGTGGTGGCGATCACGGAAGGCCGGTTGGATTTTGGCCCCTGGGAGCAGATTTTTTACGGAGAATTCGACGGCCGGCGGAAGAAACGGGTGCTGGTCAAAATCATCGGGGAATAAGATTATAGGAAATAATAAGATCAACCGGGATGGCCGAACAAACCCCGGACACGGTAATACAGGTTTTTAAGGTATTCGTTTTCCACCATGACAATTCCTTCTTCGTGCCTCCACCAGCGGGTGGCCGAATAGAGGTCCGGAGGCGCGGGAACCAGGCGGATGTCTATGCTCTGATTTTGAAATACGCGGTCCAATGACCATTTCGCGCGGCGGGATTGGAAATACCCGGTGACAACGAGGGCGGAATCAAAACCCTGCCGGCGCATCCATTCCAGGAGATAGACCGCCTCGCTATAGGTGCTGTAAAACGGTTGAGGCCCCCAATGCACATCACGGGGATCAATCCGGTGATAATCCAGCACCGCCTGGCATTGCCGGCGCTCCAGTTCATAGAGATCCCGGCTGGGGACGCCATGTTCCAAGGTTCGCGGCATGGTCAGGAGGATGCGGGGCGCGTAACCGGCCTGGTACAATTCCACCGCCCGCTCGAGACGCTCCGCACCTCCGCCGATGAACACGGCGGCCACATCACAGGGATGGATGGCGGATTCGTAAACCAATGCTTGACCTATGCCTATCAAAATCGGCTCCCGGAAATAATAGGCCACCGAAAGCACGGCCACCAACATAACCAGTAGCACCGCGAGACAGCGGAATGGGCGGCGGCGGTGATTTCCCCGAAGATCCGGCGCGGATTGGGAATCCGCGGGGAGATCTGGAGAGTGGTCGGCCGAAATGCTATCGGGTGGAACCGGTTGCATAGGGGAATTCCGGCAGTTTTCAGGATACGGGCATCCTGGCTTTCCATAGCGGAAAAAGTGGATGAACGGCTACGACCGGCGCGTCAATCCCTTTCCGTCCCGCATGCCGGCCGAATCAGGCGTTCAAATACTTGTCCATCAACTCGATGGCTTCGTCGATTTCGGCGGGGCTCTTGAAGCCGATGATCACCGCGTCAACGCAATCCAGGCCCATGACGAACTTGATCGATTCCTCGCGGCGGGACTTCTCGGCAAAGTCGCCGTTGCCGATGAGTTTCATGCCGATGACGCCCGTGCCGGAATCGTGAATCTTGCGGATTTCCGCTACGGCTTCATCCCGGAGGCCGGGTTCCGCCCAATCGCCCTTGGGACCGTCCATATGGGTGCCATCGTGGTTGACGCGCAGGAGCGCCACGTCCAGCCAGGAGACGCCGGGCAATGCCCGTAAGGCATTGAGGCCGTGGCAGGACGCGCCGTGGGTTAGAATCCATTGCTTAGATTTGGCTTCTTCCAGGCCGTCCATGATCGGTTTCAATTCTTCCTGCCAATTGGATGACATAAGGCAATGCAGGAGGAATGAATCAAAGTAATCGGTCTGGAGTTCCTTCCGGAAGCGGTCGATAGTCTGGTTGACATCCTGATCCCGGTGCCAATTCATTTTGGTCTGGATGGTGTAGGATTCCCGGTCGATGCCTTTGAGGGCAGCCGCCAGCCGTTCATGCATCTCCCGGTAATTATCCGCGGTATCGAAGAAGCGGATCCCCCGGTCGTAGGCATGCCGGATCATGGCCGTGAAGGCTTCCTGGCTCATGTCCCGTTGGACCTGGCCGCCGTTGGTGCCGGTCCCGATGCCCAGACGGGTGACGCGCATCCGGGAGCGGCCCAGCGGGACCCAATCCGTGGCGGAACGTTTAACTTTGGCGGTTTCGGCTTGGACCCAGCGCGAACCGGCCAGCACGCCCGTAAGGGCGGCGCCGTGCTTGAGAAAATCACGACGGGTAATGGTGGACATGATTCACCTCATTCGGATCAAGTATTTTTAGGTGGGTTATCATAGACCATTTCGCGCGGCGCGCGCAATGATGGTTCGGAGTAATGATTCTCCTTATTCTGTCCCCCCTACGGCGTAACGCACGGCGGCGCAGGCTAACAGGCGGGTGGAGTCGAGAGTGGGCAAGGGAGACTGGTCCGGCTGGACGATCAGGGGGATTTCCGTGCAGGAGAGGGCCACGGCGTCGCAGCCGTTTTCCTTTAACCGCTGGATTACCTCATAGAAAAATTGCTGGGATGATTCAAGAATGCGGCCATACACCAGTTCATCGAAAATGATTTGATTGATCCGGATCCTGTCTTCTTTGGCTGGAATGAGGCATCCGATATCCAAGTCGTTCAGTTTGGGAGGATAGACCGGGCCTTCCATAAGGTATTGGGTTCCCAATACTCCCACGGTGCGAAAATGGTTCCGCTTCGCTTCTTCCGAAACAACTTCGGCAATGTGCAGCCAGGGCAGCGGGGAGCGGGGCAGGACCCAATCGAAAGCCTGATGAATGGTGTTATCGGGGCAGATGATGAATTCTGCCCCCATATTCGCCAGTTTTTTTGTGGAATCCAGCATCAGTTGGCCGACAGCATCCCAATCCGCGGTTTCGATGCGGGGCATATATTCGCTGAGAGGATGGTTGTGCAGGCTGACTTCGGGGTGCGCGTGACGTCCCAGGATCTTCGCGCCTTCAATGCCGATTGTCCGGTAGCAGAGAGCCGCGCCTTCCACGCTGCACGCCACGATTCCAATGTGCTTGGCCATGGCAGACTCCTTATTGTGGCTCTAACTGTAATGATGTTCCGATGAAAATAGAAAGTAAAGCAGAGAGGCCCGCCCGCGAATCTGTTTCGTTGACGATGGCATGGGAATGTGGTATTTCTTGCATGATTTTGCGACGCGGCGGCTGGACGGCATACCCACAATGCGGGACGGAGGTGAAGCATTCATGACTGTATTATTTTTTCTCCGGATCATGGTCGTTTTCTGTTTGGTACTGGGAACCGGTGGAGCCGCGGGAGCGTTGTCCATCCCGCTCTTGGCTCCCAAACCCTTGGCAGGCGACTGGGAGAGGATTGAGCCCCTGCTGGAGAAGATTCTCAACGAGAACATCCTTTCCTTTTGGCTGCCCCGCACGCTCGACTCGGAGCACGGCGGGTATTATCTCAACCATGATATCCAAGGCCGGCCAAAAGGCCCCGCCAAGAAACAACTGGTCGTGCAGGCCCGGTGCGTTTGGTTTTATTCCCGATTGATCAACGAGGGGCGGGGAACCGGGGAAATCCGGCAAGCAGCCCGCCATGGCTATGAGTTTTTGCGTGACAAGATGTGGGACAAACAGCACGGCGGATTCTATTGGGAAGTCGATGAAACGGGCACTAACGCCACCATGCCGGACAAACATCTCTATGGCCAGGCGTTCGGCCTCTACGCGTTGTCCGAGTATGCCATGGCGTTTCAAGACGCCGAGGCTCTCGGATTGGCTCAGCAGTTGTTTCGATTGTTGGATTTTACCGCGCACGATTCCACCCATGGGGGGTATTTCGAATCGTTCCAACGGGATTGGTCTTATCATGCCGATCCTACCGGGCGGAGTTACATGGGCGTGCCGCACAACCTGAAATTGATGAACACGCATCTGCACCTGATGGAAGCCATGACCGCGTATGTGCGGGCCAGCGCCGATCCGGTGGGGCGGGAGCGGCTGCGGGAGTTGATCACCATCCAGAGTAACGCGGTGGTGCGCAAAAAACTGGGGGCATGCACGGATCAATACACCTGGGATTGGACCCCGCTCGAAGGCAAGGCGCAGGACCGGGTTTCCTATGGCCATGACTTGGAGAACATCTGGCTGCTGATGGAGGCTTGCGAGGCCGCGGGAATCACCGGCAGCCCCTTGCGGGATTTGTACAAAACCCTGTTCGCATATTCACTCCAATATGGCTACGACGAGAAACAGGGCGGTTTCTATGACAGCGGCCCTTTCCATCAGTCCGCCGACCGCCGGGGGAAAGTCTTCTGGGTACAGGCGGAAGCCCTGGTTGCCGCGCTGAAAATGTACCAATGGACGGGAGAGGAGGTCTATTACCGCGTGTTCGATCAGACGCTGAATTGGATCAACACGCGCCAAGCCGATTGGCAATACGGGGATTGGTTCAGTACTATTTCCGAATCGGGTGATCCTACCGGAGACAAGGCCAACGCGTGGAAAGGCCCTTACCACAACGGACGGGCCATGCTGGAATGCCTGAAAGTCGTGAAGAAAGTTCCTAAGCCTTGATTTTCGAAGGATTGCAAAGAGGATAGGAAAGAGGGAATTTCACTGCGCCGTACGCAATGTGGATTGGCATGCAGTGCTTATCCATTAAGCATTTTCTCACATAATTTTTAAGGCGATCTTGTCCGATGGCGGTTGTTCATATCATTTACCACAGCGTCAAAGGCCATACGGAGCGGTTGGCGGAAGCGATCGCGGAAGGGGTACAGGCCACGGGGGGATGTTCATGCCGGTTGATTCCCGTCGCCGAAGCCCGCGAAGAACACGTCCGCAACTGCCAGGGGCTGCTGCTGGGATGTCCCACCTATATGGGTAACGTCAGCGCGCCTATGAAGAAGTTCATCGACGAAGTGATCAGCCCGGTCTGGATGAAGGGAGGAATCCCTGGAACCGTGGGTTCCGCCTTCACCAGCAGCGGAACGATTCATGGAGACAAGGAGTTCGCCCTCCTGGCTTTGCTGATCCCCCTGTTCCAACTGGGCATGACCTTGGTAAGCCTTCCTCCCATGGCGATCCCTGAAAACAAAGACCTGGGATATTCGCACGGCGTGGGGACGAGCGTGTTGGGGCGCCATCCCAACTTGATCCCTCCGGAAGACTTGGCCGTGGCCCGGGCGCTAGGAAAGCGGGTCGCGGAAACCGCCCGCCGGTTGCATGGATGAGTGGACGTTTATTCAGATGGAACGGGAGTCGGGGAGATTGGCTCGTTTCGTTGAGACGTCCGGCGGCCCCAGGCATGCGCCAGGCAGAGAAACGCGGCGGCGGTGAGAAGAATGATTCCCTCGATGAGGATGATGGTCCGCACGCCGAACCAAGTGATCAGGTAGAACGATGTAAACAACGTCCCGATGATGCTGCCCAGCGAAGAGAGGGCGTACAAATTCCCCACGCCCGTGCCTAGCCAATCCAGATTTTTGACTTGCAGTTTGACCGCGTAGGGACTGACCGCGCCCATGAATATCGTGGGTGGAAAAAACAGGATCAGGCAAGCGAGCAGCGGCTCCATCCGGGGGCCGAAAGCCTTGTCGAAAATCCAAAAGTTGACCGGGTCGCAGTAGAGCGGAAAGCAGCAAAGGAGCAAACCGGGAATGGCCAGCAAGGCGGCGAAGCAGCGCAGGTCGGCGACGCGGTCCGCCAGCCGGCCGCCGCCCCAATATCCTACCGTCAGGCCGCTGAGAAAAATGCCGATCAGGCTCCCCCATACGAAGATCGTATTGCCGAAATGGGGCGCGAGAATTTTGCTGCCCAGCATTTCAAATGACATCACCACCGCGCCGGAGAGAAAGACAATGAAGGGGATCACGGATTACCGGCCCTCCGGGAACGCAGCACCTCGACCGGCGCGAAATCATCCAGCAGCACATTGGCATCAACCTTTTTATGAGTCAAATCCTCAAACGTCCGCGCGTAGAGATCCAGCGCGAAAGGGAAGCGGTAGCGGGTTTGCAGCGCCCGGGCTTTTTTCTGAAAATCGACGGCTGTGATTTCGATGTTTTCCTGGGTCACGAAGAAAATGTTGTTGTTGGTGGTCACCGCGTTGATGACGTACACGCGGGGAAAGACCTCCTGGAAGGTTTTGATCTCCGAGTAGTAAAACTCGTTGGAAGCCGGCCCCCAGATGTTGGTAGCCACAAGGCCGCGGGGTGTGAGGCGTTGTTTCACGATCTCGAAGAATTCCTTGGTGGTCAGGTGAAAGGGGATGGCGGCATCGTTGTACGCGTCGAGGAAGATCAAGTCGTATTTCTCCGTTGTGCGGCGGAGATACTGGCGGCCGTCCTGCTCGAAGATCCGCATGTTGGGCGTAGGCTCGAATAGGAAATATTTCTTTGCCACCATGATCACATCGGGATCGATTTCCACCAGGTCGATCTTGGCGTTGGGCAGGTATTGGGCCATCACCCGGGGCATGGAGCCGCCGCCCAATCCTACATAGAGGATGGTTTGAGGTTCTTGTTCGAAGAACGCCAGGGCGAGGAAACTCGCTTTGGTGTAAGCGAATTTCAGTTCATAAGGGTCGTTCACGTTAACGGCACTCTGGTTGCCGCGCGCCCGGTTGAACGAGAGGTAACGGTAGTTGGCTACCTGCGATACCCGTATGTGATGGTAGAGTGACTCTTTTTCATAGAGAACCCTCTCGGGGGGGAGGCCCGCCGGTCCGGCGCCGGACGTGAACAAAACACTCCATGCGAGGAGCATGAGAAGCGCCATGAAAAACGAGGTTCGAATCCGCATGCGATTATCCTGCCAAAACATTTGGGTTGGCATCGAGCTATTCCGCAGGATACCCTGATTTGCTCTCGGGATCAAATGCCCTTCTCCGCAAAAGTCTCTGCGGACAGGGAAATTGTTCCACAGGTAAAAACAAGTATGTTGCCTTCAATCCCCTCGTGAAAAGGAGAACCGCGTTTAACAAGATTCGCCTTGCCGCTGGTTTTGAGGCCGTTCGATCAGGCGGAAACAGAGCAGAACATCCCCAACTCCCTCGTAATCTTTCACTTCCAGTTGAAACATTCCATACCTGACTAAATAGATTCATTCTATCAATTATAATATCAATCGAATAAATTTAAGAAATTTGTTGACATTTACGCCACGCTATTCTAATGTAAGAAAGCATTGCATCCGTTTCCACAAGGAGGGTAAGGTAATGGAGAAAAGGGATGTACTCCTCATTGGATTCTTCATCGTGACGAGCGCAGCGGCGCCGGCAGTCACCGCGCAGGACCAATTCATCAATTGCCGTAAATTCGATGCCTCCATCAAGATTATCATCGATGGGGATTCTTCGGATTGGCCTCTGGCATCCTATGGAGAACCGGCCACCTTGCCCGATATTCCCGAGGGAGAAAATCTCTCCGATAACGCTACGTCCAACGCGGTCAATCAAGTGCCTTTACAGACAGGGGACCACTTTGTTTATGATCCGAACAAGGCCTTGATCAGTGCGGGCGCCACGGCCTCTTTCGAGGCGGAGGGGGAGGGCGATTTTTCCGCCACCACATATATCGGTTGGGATGACGCCGGCTTTTACTTGCTGAATCTCGTTAAAGACAACCTGATCGGCTGGTTCCATGGCTACTCGGATAACCGGGATTTAAATAATCAACCGGGATTCACGAACGATGGGATCGAGTTGTGGTTTGATAACGACAACGACCGTTTACCGCCGAATATCCAAAACGATCAATCCTCCGAATTCGATCTCCAGACCGCCTGGAATATCGACGCCGTGTTGTTGAAGGAGGAATATAATCTGGATCCTCCATATTTGACAGGAGATGGCATGCAATATGTAGAACGGGCCATCTTCCGTTCGGCTCTTAACACCGATGACGAAGAGGAAATGGCCATTTTGGAAAAAGTCCAGTACGTGGCAAAGTTGGACGAGAAACCCATGGGACAGCATGAAGGGTACGTGCAGGAATTTCTGTTTCCCTGGGGTGTTTTTCCCTCCTTCGATAAAGCCGAGCCGATTGGTTTTAACTTGAACTGGATTGATTTCGACAACAAGGTCTTTCAGTTGATGCGCTGGCACCAGGCCAATGAATCGGACCTGCAGTATTTCCGGGAAATGCGGTTCACCAGTGACAATCCGCTGGGGGGCGCCCGCATTGAGGATTGGACAATTCAATAAATTGTTGGAGTTAATGGCCAACACAGGGAGGAAAGAGTATAAGAGGGAACTCAGAAGACGAGTTCCCTCTTTCTATGGGGTGATGAGAAGGCAGGAAGGGTTGAAGTGGATATCGCGGGGCTTGACCTGCCTCGGGTTTCTCACGTCCCGGTTTCCTTGAGAAGGGATTATCCAGTGAAATTCATGAAATGGACACGGTGCTCAATTGAACTCGCGTTCTTCCTAGTATGCGTCCCGGTGGATTCCCCGTGCGATTTGACTTCCGGCGCGGTCCGCTTTGTGGATATCGCGGCGCGGGCAGGAGTGAATTATCTCCATGTGTCGGGAGATCCTCATAAGAAAACCCGGATCATCGAGGCCAAGGGCGGCGGCTTGGCTCTCCTGGACGCGGACGGTGATGGGTGGCTTGACATCTATTTCGTCAACGGCAGCACATTGCAGCCACCAGCCGGAGGACTTCCCAAAGACCGTCTTTTTCGAAACAACCGGGATGGAACGTTCACCGACGTGACCGAGGATTCCGGCCTGGGTGATACGGAATGGGGCATGGGCTGCGCCGCCGCCGACTATGACAATGACGGCGATGTGGATTTGTATGTCACCAACTATGGCCCTAACCGGCTGTACCGAAACGACGGGAAAGGCCATTTTACCGATGTGATCGAGACAGCCGGCTGCCAGTCTGTGGCGTACAGCACCGGGGTGTCCTTCGCGGATTACGACCGGGATGGATTCGTGGATGTCGTGGTGGCCGATTACCTGAACCTCAAATCCTTGCCGGAAAACGCCAAAGCGGAATGGCGGGGCTTCGCTGTCTATCCCGGCCCGCGCGCCTATGAACCCTTGAAAATCTATCTTTTCCGTAACAAAGGCGATGGGACCTTCGAGGACGTTACGGAAAAATCAGGAATGGGGAATGCGCCTCCCGCGTATCATTTCACGTGCGTTTGGGCGGATGTGAATGAGGATTTATATCCGGATCTCTATGTGGCCAACGACTCCATGCCCGGATATTTGTTCATGAATCAGCGGAACGGAACGTTCGTGGAGGATGGGCTGCTCGCCGGTGTGTCGTACAGCGAAGACGGAACGGAAATGGCTTTCATGGGCGCGGCGTTTGGAGACCCGAATGGGGACGGGCACTGGGACCTGTCGGTCAGCACCTTTTCAGAAGAGCCGTTTCCCCTGTGGTTCGGCAATGGTGACGGGACGTTTACGGATGTGACTTACGCGCGGGGAATCGGACACAAAACCTATTCGTCTCTCGGTTGGGGAGTGCAATGGATCGACGTAGAGAACGATGGGGACGAAGACCTTTTCTTCTGTACCGGCCATGTGTATCCCGAAGCCGATCATCCCGATTTGGATATTTCGTTTGCGCAAAAATCCCTGTTTTTCGAAAACGTGAATCTGGGGGAATTCGTCAGCATCGAGAATGGATTGGGAGACGATTTTTATGCCCCCCGGGTGGGCCGCGGCTGCGCGAGCGGCGATCTCGACAACGACGGTGACCTCGATCTGGTCTTGACTTACCTGAACGGTCCCGCCGCGGTCTTGCGGAATGACGGCGGTAACGCCCACCACTGGTTGCAGTTGGTGTTGGAGGGGACCCGGTCCAACCGCATGGCCATCGGAGCGGTGGCGAGACTCGTATCCGGCGGCCGGACGCAAACGCGCGAAGTCCGCAGCCAGTCGAGTTTTCTCTCGCAGAACAGCCCCGTGCTGCATTTCGGCCTTGGAGATAGCCCCCAGGCAGACCGGATCGAGATCCAATGGCCTTCCGGGACGAAAACCGTTCTGGAAAAGGTGAAAGCGGACCAACGCTTACATATTCGTGAGGAATTGAAGGAATCCCTCCAATGAGGATACTCTTTTTGCTGAGGATACTCTTTTGGGCCGTTCTGGTTTTCCATTGGGCGCTGGATGGATGGGCCCAAGATTCGGGAAGCCAAAGCGTCGATTTGGAATTCCCAGACCAGCCCGTGATTCAGGATCCCCACTTCGCGCAAAAAGAACGCGGCTTGGTGGAAGCCCTGAAGAAAGAACCGGACAATCCCCGCTTACTTATCGCATTGGCGCGGCTCTATCAGTTACACCGGTTTTATCCCCAAGCAACCGCCTTGCTCGAAACCGTGACCGCCAAACACCCGGAGAGCAGCGAGGCCCATTTTTACCTTGGACAAATCTACGGCCGCCAGAAAAGCGACCCGCAACGATCCTTGGATGAATTGCAAAAAGCCATTCGGTTGGATCCGGACCGCATCGAATACCGGGAAGAAATCGTGAATGTGTATTACCGGTTGCAGCGCTATCCGCCCGCGCTGGAGCAATTGGATGAAATCCTGCGACGCGATCCCACGAACGCGGATGCCCTTTACCGGAAGGCGGCCATCCTGCATTCCCAGGGACGCGCTGAAGAAGCCGAAGCGATTGCCGGACGGCTGCCCTGTCACGAACACGCGCGGGTGCTGCAGGCAATCATCCGGCAGCAGCGGGGAGAGAATGTCAAATCTCTTTACGAAGCCATTTTGCATGATTTCCCGGGAAATATCCGCGCCCGGTATGAGTACGGCAAGATTCTCCTGAGCGAGAAACAACTGCCATCCGCCCAGGCGATCTTCGAAAAAATTATCGATGAAGATCCGTTTTACCAACACGCCCTCTTTCAACTGGTCAAGATCTATTCCATGACCAAGCAAACCGAAAAAGCCCGGCTGGCCAAGCAGAGCCTGGACACGATCAACCGCATGGGCCGGAACCAACGGAACTTTTACCGGAGCTATCTGCGGCATCATCCCGACACGGCGGCCACACATGAAGCGATGGGATTGATTTACCTGGAAATCGGACGAGGGAATCTGGCCGCCGATGAATTCCGCCGCGTGTTGGAGTTCGAGCCTAAGCATCCGGAAGCGCCTTTCTTATTGGCCCAGATCTTTATGTCCGGCGGTGACTTCCGGGAAGCCCTGCCGTACCTCGAACAATGCCTTCAAGTCCGTGAAGACCGGGCCCGCCTGCATGCCTTGATGGCCCAATGTTATTTGGAGTTGCGTGACGCGGAAAACGCACGGAAGCAGTTAGACGCGGCTCTCCAGATCAATTCCCGCGAACCATTGGCCATTCGCATCCAGGAATTGTGGAGGAAGCGCCGGGAACAAGAAGCGAATCGGAGATGACGACCGGAATTCGGCCGTTTTGACGCTCCTCTCCGATCGGTATCCGAAACCGTGCTGATCAGTGGTAAAAGTCAACCCGGATGCCTAACTTTCTCAGTGCGTTATTCGGATTTTGCGTAAGGTTGGGAAATGCTGAACGAGTCCCTCTCCCTTGGGGAAGAGAGCCAGGGTGATGGTGGCCTTTCCACCACGTCACAGTTTGCCTGGCTTTGATGCCATCCACGAATAAGGGGGAGTTCCCTTCGGGGAACGGTTTTAATAAGCGAAGGGATTCAATCCGGGGAGATAGTTTTCTCTGACATCTTTCTCTGACATCGAGTCACGAATAATGATTGGCTTTCTTCTATGGTTGGAGGGCGAAAACAAACAACCGGCTGTTCGGTCCATCTTCGGGAAGAAGAAATAATTGGTTATTGAAAACCGCCATCCCTTCATTCATGTAGTGGATTCCCCGGTTGGTTTTTCCTCCTTCGATTCGTTTGAGCAGTTTCAGATCAGGGAGGGAAAGCCAATCGACCACTCCGCGGCCGCCTTCCAGCCCCGAAGCGATCAAGATCCCATTCACGCATTGCATGTCCTGATACCGGGCGTCAAGGGGATTTTCCACCTTCTTGATCAGAACGCCTGCGTGATCCCAGAAATAAAAAACGCGGGCATCCCAATTCGCGCCGATGATCTCTTTCTCAGTGACCGCAAGACAGCCAATGTGATCATCCACGAAAAACCGGCCGCGCCGTTCCAAGGTATCCGTATCCCGCTGCTCGATTGAGGAGGAACCTTCCCGGGAATAGGCCGCCACGGGAATCCAGAGGGAATCCCCCTCCAGAGCAATACCCCCTGGATGGTACCGCTCGTTTTCATGAACCGAAGTATGCCGGATCAATGCGCCGGTTTGGCGATTGTACTTATGAAGAAAGCCGGTTTTGTCCTGACGATGCACCGAGGTAAGCCAAAGATGGAGTTCATCTACCGCGATCCCCTGGACATGATCGAAATCCCCCATGATTTCCACCACCGAAAGGCAAGGCCGATCGGTCAACTGCGCCACTTCCTTGGCCAAAACGATCCCCAGAACAGTACCTATCCACACCAGAAATCCCCATACCAGAAACGTATTATGCCAGGACATGTCATTCTCCTTTGAGAATGGTTCAGGCATTCGCCCGTGAATATTTCAGGTTTTACTCTTCCACAAAACGCCTTGGGTGTTTTCAATTATCAGCGGATCCATTACGATAGACCGGAAAGCCGTATATTTTCTTGTGCTCTGAATGGGCTTCTACGTTTTTTAACCCAGACCAGGCTTCAAACCGGGGATGAGGTGGTGACGTCTTGCCGCCCAGTTCACGGTTGCCGGAAACAAAAGCGAGGTCTGACATGCAACGAAATATCGTCACACGCCGGGATTTCATGAAACTGACCGCGGCGGGGTCGGCCGGCCTGGCCTTATCCGAAGCCATGCCTGCTCATGCGGCAATCACAGACCGGCCCAATATTCTCTGGATCACCAGCGAAGACAACAGCCCGCTTCTTGGCTGTTACGGTGATCCGTTCGCAACGACACCCAACCTGGATCGACTGGCATCCGAGGGCATTGTATTTGATAACGCGTATGCCAATGTGCCTGTCTGCGCCCCGGCCCGATTCACGATTCTCACGGGGACCTACGCGAGCACGATGGGAACCCATCCCATGCGCAGCCGGTATCCCATCCCCGGTTTCGTCAAACCGTATCCTTTCTATTTGCGCCAGGCCGGATATTATTGCACAAATCCCGGCAAAACGGATTACAATTTCCTGACCGACGATAAATCCCATTGGGACAAGGGGACTTACAAAGACCGGAAACCGGGGCAGCCATTCTTCCATGTGGTGAACATCACCGTTTCTCATGAAAGCTCCATCCACAAGGAAAAACCATCTACGCGGCATGATCCAGCCAAGGTGGTCCTCCCTCCTTATCATCCGGATACCCCCGAAATCCGCCAGAACTGGGCGCAATACTATGACCAAGTTGAGGACATGGACCGGGAAGTGGGGAATATCTTGGATCAACTGGAAAAAGACGGGCTCGCCGAAGACACCATCGTTTTCTATTATGCGGATCACGGCGGCGTCCTTTGCCGGAGCAAGCGTTTCCTCTACGACACGGGTGTCCGGGTTCCGATGATCATCCGGTTCCCGAAAAAATACCAACACTTGGCTCCCGGAACACCAGGCAGCCGGACAGACCGGATTGTCACTTTTGTCGACTTGGCCCCCACCGTGCTCAGTTTGCTGGGGATCGAGATACCCACGCATATGGAAGGTGAAGCGTTTTTAGGTCCGAGTCAACAAACGCCGCGCTCTTATGCCTATTTTTTCCGGGGCCGTATGGATGAACGGTACGACATGATGCGCGGGATCCGGGACAAGCGGTATAAATACATCCGCAACTACATGCCGCACCGGATTTACGGGCAACACTTGTCGTATCTCTGGCTGGCGGCCAACACCCGTTCGTGGGAACGGGAATACCAGGAGGGCCGGTGCGATGCGGTGCAGAGTATCTTCTGGCAAAAAAAGCCACCTGAAGAGCTTTATGACGTCACCGCGGATCCCTGGGAAGTACGGAATCTAGCGGTGGATCCAGATTACAAGGACGTCCTCGAACGCATGCGCCGGGAATTGTCGCGCTGGATCCGGGAAAGCCGGGACACGGGTTTTCTCCCCGAAGGTGCAATGATTGAGCATGGCCAGGGATCAACGGTGTATGAACGGGTCCGCCAAAATAACTTCCCCATGGATCGGATTATTGAAACGGCGGAATTGGCTACCCTCGGCGATGTCCAATCCTTGCCGGAACTGATCACCCGCCTGGAAGACGAGGAAAGTTGCGTGCGTTACTGGGCTGCCACCGGCTGCGTAATTCTCGGAACGCAAGCGAAACCAGCCGTTGCCGCGCTGAAAGAACGTCTGGGTGATGCGTCCGGCGATGTCCGGGTGGCGGCGGCGGAAGCGTTGTGCGGCCTGGGCGAGTATGAATCGGCGATTCCAGTGCTGGTCCAGCACTTACGTCATCCCAATGTCAAAACCGCCTTGTTCGCCGCCAACGTGTTGGAAGCGCTGGGTTCCGAGGCGGTCCGCGCGTTACCGGAAATGGAATCCCTGCTGCAAACCACCGAAGATGAGTACCTCAAACGTACGCTGGAATGGACGGTGAGCCGGCTCCGTGGCCGGTGACAACCCGCTGGAAAGGAGAAAAAGAGCGCCATATGGGTGAGGATCGTAAGCCTGCAGATTTCAAGCGGATGCCGTCATTGGGAGAAGAAATCGCGAACAGTGTCAGCCACGGGATCGGATTGGCCGCCGCCGTGGCGGGAACATGCATTCTTATTCCATACGCCATGCGGCGGGGTGACACGGGATTCGTAGCCGGTGCCTGCGTCTTCTCCTCGGCCATGATCATTCTTTATTTGACCTCCACTCTCTACCATGCGTTACCTGCGGGAAAAGCCAAGCGCGTATTTCGGATCATCGAGCATTCCGCCATTTTTTTGCTGATCGCCGGCACCTACACGCCTTTCACGCTGGGAGTGTTACGCGGCCCAGTGGGTTGGTCGCTATTCGGGATTGTTTGGGGACTGGCCGCGGGCGGCATCGTATTGAAATCATTCAATAACTTTTCGCATCCCGTGCTCTCCACCCTGCTGTACATTGCCATGGGGTGGTTGATTGTGATGGCGGCCGAACCGTTGGTGGCCCGGGTGCCCACGGCGGGTATTATATGGCTGGCTTGCGGGGGCTTAGCCTACACCGCGGGAGTGATTTTTTTCGCGACCGGTTCCATGATGCAATACGGCCACTTGATATGGCATATTTTTGTTCTGGCGGGCAGTGTTTGTCATTATTTCGCCGTGTTGTGGTATGCCGCCTGACACAACCGTTTTCATTGCATCCTTAATACGCTGCCCAATCCTCCACAGACACGGGCAACACACTGTCCAGGTAATCCCACCGTTGAGCTACAAAGCGTTTGATATCCACGTAGGAGGACCGGATGATATCATACCGGCGGGTCCGGCTGGTCCCCGTCTGCTGTTCAATCCATTTCAAGTCATTCAAGAGCAGCGATTGTGTCTCATCCATTTTGCTGGTGAGCTTGGGAATCGTAAAATGACGGCTCAATTCGATCCGCAGCCGGCGTTCATATTCCCGGTAAAATTCGGGATCTTTATGGAGAGGAGAGGTGATAGGGCCGGGTGCCCGGGATGCCTGAGGCGCGCCGATGGCCACGCCGTCGATGGGGAACGACAGAGGCATACGGGCGTACATCTCGGCGGTGGTAGTCCCCCATAGCCAATCGAGATCCCATGGAATGATAATCCACCGGCTGCCCGGGCGCGGATCGAGGTACATCCAGTGATTATTCCAATAGCCGTCCCAATTGCTGGTCAAAACCGAGGCCACGCTGTAATTTAAAAAACTCTCCTGATCGAGATACCGCTCAATGGCCTCCCGCCGTTTCACAGGATCGTTGACCTGGATCGCGGCTTCTAGCATTTTGATGCTGTCGGTTCCCTCATCCTTGTTCGTATGTTTTTCCCAGTTGGGATTGGAATACACACGCTTGTATAAATCGCCCGTAGGATTCAGCCCGTGCATCGCCAAAAAATTCTCATTTACCTGTTCAACGACGAGTTGCTGCTTGGGAGCGGCGCCGGTTTGGGCGGGCAGAGCGACCACCCGGTAAAATTCGGCCCAAGGGGACAATACATTCATCTCCCGGTAGAACCAGAAACCCAAGTGTTCCCGGAACGGCGAACTAACCCCGGGATTGGTGCCGCCGGTAGGTTCTTCGGGGATGATATTGATGGTACGGTCCCCATAAAATTCGCGTCCCTTGATGAAACGGGCCTTCTGTCCATTTCGGGAATTACGCACTTCGGCCCCGTCGAATAAATCTGGATTTGAGGCATCCCGGGGCAGGCACGCCACAGCGCTGACCGCCCGGCTGGGATAGATCAGCGTCGTGGGGACGGGGGGCAAAATCCATAGGATCGGCAACAACGATGTAATCTCGCCGTCATAGACAAAATACGATAGAAAGGGAGCCGGTTCGCCCGCGTGAGGAAGCCGCACGGTTTGTCCATCGGTCCGTTGAATTTCCACAACGCAACGAATGATGGTTTGAGATCGCGCCGGAGGGATGTTGGCCTCATATGTCACGGACTCCGCCGATTCCGTCGTTCGCTCCATGGGAACTTTCCAGGGTGGACCACCACTGGACGGCGATTGATCGACCCCGGCTCGCTCCCAATACAGGTTGACCGACGCAATATCCCGCGGTGTGTCGAGTTCAATCCGTATCCGGACGGATTCCTGGGATGTGGGGTACGGCGGATCAAATGCATACGCGGTTAAAAAAGGCCGGTGCGGAATGGACGCCACGGAATTCTTTCTTCCTGGAGTACCTTCTTCCGTCAAGGAAGACCGCCAGGAGTGAGGATCCTCGGCTGGGAGATCCCACGATATCCGTTCCAGGCTGGCTCCATACCCATCACAACCGATCGGCCAGGGAGGGGAATCGCTATATCGAAAGCTTTCCAGGGTAGTTCCGGCGGCATTCATCAATAGGATTACTTCGCCGCTGTCCGACAATTTCCCCTCAAAGGGACCTAAAATGGTGTACGATTTGTTTCTCCAGGTCCTATGGGTTGGATCCCGGGCAATTACCAGGTAAGCACCCGAAGTTAATCGAATCCCATGCGGGAATTTGTAGGTTATACCAGCCGCGATTTCATATCCGGATAGATCAATGACTTCCGGTCCGGGATTGTATATCTCAAGAAATTCCCGGTACGATCCATCTTCCAGGCCGTCATCCGGCGGATTGTAGTGGATTTCGTTGATGATGGCTTCACCCCACCCGGCCAATGGTGCCCACAGCATGAATAATAAGAGAAAATATTGGCTATATCTCATAATCCCGCCGCTTTGAATTCAATCGATTTACTTGTGGGCAAGGAGTATGAACCCACTTGCCCTCCAATGCTTGAGAATGACCATACTATATCATGGACTGGAGGTTTATCCGGATAGAATCCTTAGGATGAAAATCGTCGAGACTTAGGGGAAAAATCAGATCGAATTCGAGAAAATTTTTTCACGTGGACAATCCAACCATTTTTATATACATTATAATGTGCCTTTTGTACTCAGGTTTTTATCCAGGTGAAACCATCGAGTACCAACTTTAGCCCGATGGTTTCAGGCTACGATAGAAAAAAGAAGAGACCAACGACCACGCCGAGTCAGCCCATTGAAATGAACGCTTCAAATCCTTGTCTCTGCGCATAAGAAGGAGCCCGGCGAGCACCGGAAGTCGTTGAATAGATCGTAAGTTTAATCAAACAGGATGGTAAGGTGAAAGCCAAAATTACGGAGAGGAGTAGACGGATAGTACATTATATAATATAGTCTGAATAACTCCTATTTTTATTGAGTGAGGTAAGATAAAGAGCGGCGTCCTGTGGGGAGCCAGTGATTCTCAATCCTTTTGATTCAAGATCAATGGATCGAATGAAATGAAATGGTTTGGTGAGAAATGGACACTTTTCTTTGTCATCCTGAAAAAATGAGTGGATCGGATCATGTAACCTTATTGACACCGGGTGAATTCATCCTGCTGGAATTAGAGGAGATACGAGCGTACGTCCAGAAATCGCCTCTTCCCGAAAACGAAGCGGCCATGGAATGGATCCGGCTGTATTCCAAGAAATTCCGTGAGACATGGAAACCGTTTGTGGCTCCCAAAGAACTGATTCCTGTGATGCGGGCTGAAATCGATCGACATCGTTGGATCGAGTCCGAGAAAAAAAGACAGGATTTGGGAATTCTTGCCGAAATGGACTGGATATTCAACTATCGAAAATTCTTCTTCGAACACTATCGGGAATTGGGAAAATTATCCCAACGATTTTTTATCGACGATTCTGATTATTTCAACACGGAAAATTCCCCTCAAAACTCCGAGAACGATCCCAATAATCCGGATAATTTTTCAATCAATACCGAAAACTGAATCCCGCGTATTTTTTGCCCTTTCAGCAAGCAGGATTGAGTACGGCTAATCCCATCTTCGATCCTACGCGAACAACTCCATAACCGGTTTGCCCTTGCCGTCTTCGGTCACGTAGAACGGGCGTTTCTCGATCTCATAGCTGAGCGTGGGAGGAATGCCCATCGCGTGGTAAATCGTGGCGTGCAGATCGGGGATGGTGACGGGTTTTTCGAGAATCCGGCAGGGCCGTTCATCCGCCGTCCGCCCGTATAAAAATCCTTGTTTGATTCCTCCACCGAACATCAGGATGGAACCGGCGTCGGTGAAATGCCGGTGCATTCCGTAATGTTTGAGTTCCGTAATCACGTCGGGGATTTCGACCTGATCCTTGACCTTCTTGTCCGGTTTGCCTTCCACCATCATGTCGCGGCTGAATTCGCTGGCGAGGACGATCAACGTGCGGCCGAGCAGGCCCCGTTCTTCCAAGTCCAGCACCAGTTGCGCGATGGGCTGGTCGATCTGGCGTTTGAGATCGGCCGCGCGCGTGTGGCCGTTTTCGTGCGTGTCCCATCCCATAAAAGGGATATACTCGGTGGTGACCTCAATAAACCGCGCGCCTACTTCGGTCAAACGCCGCGCCAGAAGACACCCCAATCCGAAACGGCCCGTGTTGTATTTTTGAAAACTCTCCTGGGGTTCCAGTGTCAAGTCAAAGGCCTTGGCGGCGGGAGAACTGAGCAGTTGGTATGAATTCTCTAGAGATCGCATCAGCGATTCCCGCTGATAATCGCTCCCGAACTCGCCGATGGGGCTGGCCGCGACCATCTTTTTAAACATCGCGTAGCGGTTGGCGAAGCGGCCCGGACTCATCCCTTCCGGCGGCCGAATGGCGTCCATGGAGCGCTCGGGTTCGGGGATCATAAAGGGACCATACTCGCTGCCCAGAAAACCCGCCTGGTGAAACGCCTTCAACTCCTCGGCCTCGCCGTTTCCCTCGAATCGTTGGCCGATGTCGATGAACGCGGGCACGGCGGGATTTTTCGCTCCGAGGGTGCGTGCAATCACCGCGCCGATATGTGGGGCGGCCACGGATTGCGGTGGCGCGTAGCCGGTGTGCCAATGGTACTGGTGGCGGGAATGGAGGATGAATCCCAGATCCCCTGCCCGGAAAGTACGGATCAATGTTCCCCGGTCCATGACGCCCGCGATGGCTTCCAACCCTTGCGAGATCTTGATGTCATCCACGGCGGTATCGATGGCTGGAAACGTGCTGAGGACTTCGGAAGGTTTGGTCCCCGGTTCAAACGGTGTGTAGCGTTTCGGGTCGAAGGTTTCCGTATGCGCCATGCCGCCTGCCATCCACAGGACGATGAGCGTGTCGGCGCGCGGCTCGATCTTCTCCGGCACACTTTCTTGGCTCTGCGCCACCTGGGGATATCCAGCCGCCAACGCGGATAGGGTGGCCACCCCCGCAGTCCGCAGAAATTCACGCCGGTTCCAGGATTGAGGCCGATTCCACGAATAAATGGGTTTGTCTTTCATGATTCCACCTCGATCCATAAGCCTCTTAATAGATCAATTGAAATTCCGGTTTCATGGCAATGATCCATAACAGATCTTCCACGCCTTCGGGATTGGCTTCGCCGCCGAGAACCGCTTGCGCAACTTCCAGTTCCGCCGGAGCGGGATTGCGTCCCAGCGCTTTTTGAAAAATTCGGGAAACCATGAGTGTGGATGAATCGGATACCTCTTTCAGCCAGTTTCGCGCCCCTTGCTTGAGGATCCGGTGCAGGGTGATGCCATTACTCAGTTCGAGGGCTTGCAGGGTGGTGGCCTGCGAGTCGCGGCGGGTGATGACCTGCTCGCGGTTCGGGCGTCCCAGGGCTTGCATCAAGGGATTGGAATCGGCCAAGGAGGCCCGGATATTGTCTTCGCCGGTTAGAACATAGAATTTTGCGTCAAAACCGATCTGAAGATCTTCTGGCTTTTCCAGCAAAACTCCCACGCATTGGAATGACGTGTAACCCTCGGGAATTTCGAACGTAAGCGCCGATTGGCTGTGCGTCACCCAGCCCCGTGACAGGACTGCCTTGATATCGTCAGGCAGTTCAATGGAGGAGTTCAGCGTTTTGGGGAAAGCCGCGTCGGCCGTGACGGCGTTTTTTAGGGACAAGGTGGTCAGATCCAATTCCCCTTCTGGCCCGGTGAGTATGGGATCTCCCCAGAGTACCCGGGCTGGCAAGCGGCCGTCCTGGTTGTCGGTGGCGGCCAGACGGAGAATCGAAGCTCCGCGGATGTCCGCTTCTATGGCCACGGTGCCCGAGCGGATCCGGCCGCTGACATAACGCAAAAATTTATGATCCAGAAAATGCTGGGGCGCCGGGCTGCGGCCTTCTGTTTGAAAAAAATAGTGCGGCGCGGGCGGCCAGGTCCCGGTGAGGGTGGCAACCGCATCGGAGAACTGCTCGGCGGTCATGCGGCGGACGATCGGCCCTTGGAACACGAAGGTTTTGTCATTGGCGTCGAAATCCACAGCGTGGAGCTGATACGCTTGGGAGGTAAGAATCAAACGGATGGTACGCTTGATATCGAAATCGTTCTTCGCGAAATCGTAGGCGAGCCATTCCAGGAGTTCGGCGTTCCAGGGCGGGGCGTCCATATCGTCGACTGGTTCCACGATCCCCCGGCCGAAACATTGCGCCCAGAGTCGGTTAACGAAAGTCCGGGCGAAGCGGCCGTTTTCTTTCCGGGTGAAGATGTAGGCGAGTTGTTTTCGGCGTTCGGGAAGAGTTGAGTCCGGATCGATTTCTCCCAACTCGGGATACAAAAACTTCACCGGCGCGGTGATGCCCTGGGGAACATCGCAGCGGACCATTTCTAGCGGCTGTTCGGAAAATACGCTTGCCAGCCCATAGGCATCCTTGAGTTTCCATTGGTTGATGAAACTGTCATGGCACGAGGCGCATTTCAGGTTGATCCCCAGGAACGCCTGCGAGAGGTTTTGGGCGGCTTGCATTTCCGGGGTCTGGCTGGCGTTCACCACTCCCCGCCAGAGGATCCCCTTGATGAAGCCCTCCGAACCGCTCACGGGATCGATCAGTTCAGCCACCATGACATCAAACGGCTTGTTTTCTTCTAGGGACTGGTACAACCACCGTGAAATGGCTTGACGGCCACCGTCAATGAATCCCGTGCCCCGGTTTTCATTGCGCAGCAGGTCATTCCAAAAGGTCATCCAATGTTCGGCGTAGCGCCGGTTGTCAAGCAGCAACTTCCGCACCAGGCGTTCGCGCTTGTCCGGCCGCTGGTCATTCACAAAGTCGGCCAACTCCTCTGGCGCAGGAAGCAGGCCGATCACGTCCAGGTACACCCGCCGGGCGAAGATCCGGTCATCCACCACCGTACCAGTGTCAATTTGATGTTTGTGATAATAATCGCGCAATAATAAATCAATAGGATTTGAGAACTCCGCCTCGAAGCGGGGATCAGGCAAGCGGGGTGGGTGGAGCTCGAGTTTGGATGTTCCCGCGCCCGCGGTGGCGCCCAGGACCAAGCCTTCCTCCCAGGCTGCGCCCTGGTCGATCCAGGCACGAAGAACGCCGATTTCCTCCGGTGTCAGCTTGTCACCGGATAGCGGCATAAATTTATCGGGAATCAATCCCGATACAAGTTGGATCAACAAACTCTTGCGGCTGTCCCCTGGAACCAGCGCTGGTCCCAAACTCCCCCCTTGGATCATCGATTCCCGCGAAGTGAGAAGAAAATCACCCATTTTCAATGTTTCACCGTGGCATTGAAGGCAACTACGCTCCAAGAGGGGTTTTACGTCTTTTTGGAAATCAATGATCCGGCTGGCAGGAGGTGGAAGATGATTCAAGGGCAGGAAAGAATCTTGGGCTGTACCATGATGAACCAAGATGAAGAGAACAGTATTAAGTATAAACAAATATGGAGCTAATAGGATTGAATGTTTAGACATCGGGATCCTCTTCGGGTCCGGGTAGCATGATACTCACCACGAAAACAGCGTATCTGAATTATTATATACTCGATTAAATAGATAAACAAAGTCAACTTAAGAAAAGAAGGGAGTTCATATTTTCCTGCCAGAAGCACGTGGGATGGGGTTGGATTCAGAGTGGTCGGATTCATTTTATACAACCAAACTGCCATGCGCGCCAAAACGGCACATTTGAAATCACAGGCAATTTTGATATAAGTTACTGATTTATAATGATATATGTACTTGGCATCAAAATTGTTAGTGCATATGACCGCAAGCGTAAACAGCAGTAAATCAAGCAGCACCAAGGAATTCAAAGACACCACAATCAGATCCTCATGCATGGGAGGTGAAGATCATGAATTACTGGAAAACCTGGAACGAAATGGAACAACTGCGCAGAGAAATCGACCGGATCTTCGATGCCACGTTGAACCGGCCGTGGACCACCCGTTGGCCGTTGGCGTTTCTTCCAGGCCAGGAAGCGCGGCGCTATCCGCGCATCAACATCTATGACGATGCGCATACCGTGTATGTTGAGGCCCTGGCGCCTGGAATCGATCCTCAAAAGTTAGAGGTGAGCCTGGTCAACAACGTGCTTACCCTCAGCGGTGAAAAAACAGCAGTAAACGGCAATATCAAGCCGGAACGGATTCATCGCAGTGAGCGTTCTGCCGGCCGTTTTGTCCGCACCGTGGAACTGCCTACGGAAGTGGATGTCAACCAGGTCGAGGCGGAATATAAACGGGGAATTTTGCTGGTCAAGTTACCCAAATCCGAAAAAGCCCGGCCCAAGGCCATCGAAGTGAAAGTAGCCAGCAATTGAAGCGGGATCGGGATTCCATTTCCCTGGCATTGTGAATGCACATCATCTCACGAATGGAGGTGAACGATCATGGCGGAGAAGACTGTTCCCATGAATCAAGAAACCGATCTTCAGAAAACGCAAGAGACTACCCGGTCGGAGGCCCGCTATGTCGCCCCCCCCGTGGATATTTACGAGGAGGATGATCAACTGGTGGTGGTTGCCGATCTGCCCGGGGCCCATAAGGATTCAATTTCCGTGAGCGTGGAAAATGGAATCCTCACGCTCCAGGCGGCCGCTCAAAACGAAGCGCCGGGAGACTTGGTCTACCGGGAATTTGAATTCGTGAATTTCTTCCGCCAGTTCGAAATCTCCGAACAGATTGATATCGAACACATTACGGCCGATCTGAACAATGGCGTGCTGACCTTGCGCCTGCCCAAGGCGGAACAGGCCAAGCCGAAAAAGGTCGAAGTGAAAATCAGCGAATAAACACCGCACGATACGCTGTCGTTCAATCCGCATGGATCCGGATAGACAGAGAAAGGAGTGATGATCATGAAACTGGTGCCCAAAACCTACTCACAACCTTTGGATCTGTTCGACCGGTTCTTTACCCGCTGGACTCCTGGCAGCTTATTCAGCCGGATGTGGAACGAGACGTGGGATCCTTTCCGGATGCTGGACACATTTCCGGAAGTCATGGCTTCCCCTGCTGTGGATATGGAGGAAACGGATAAAGAGATCATTATCCGGGCGGAAATCCCCGGGCTGGAGAAGGATGATTTCTCCATCGAACTCGAACAGGATCATCTGATTCTGCGCGGTGAAAAGAAGCAGGAAAAAGAAGAAAAAGACCGCAACTATCACCGGGTGGAGTGCTCGTACGGCCGCTTCAGCCGGACTATTCAACTTCCGTGCGAGATCGACGCGAACAATGCCAACGCGGAATACAAAAACGGCGTCTTGAAGATCACTCTGCCCAAAGCCGAATCCGCCCGCCGGAAGCTGATCAAGGTCAACATCAGCTGACACTTCTCGCCTTCGGGCCTGCCCTGTGGAGTTTCACTCCGGGAGGTTTGCCAGGAGCCTAACACTTACAGGGGCGGGGAGCAATCCCCGCCCCGGCGCATCTCCTCCTGAATTCGTAGTCATTTTTCAATCCAAAAAACCGGCTCCCCCACTACGGCATGGTCCGCGCGTAATCCATCCTCGGTGCCATCGATCTCCAGAATGATCTCTGACTCTCCTTGCACGGGACACTCCAATCGGTACGGAGGTGAATCCCACCGCAACACCGGACTTCGGACCAGAATCCGGTCTTCAGCCTTGATTTGGAAAACAATCGAAACCGGAGATCCCGCGGGCAACTCTCCGGAAGGGCCCACATCGGCCTCGAATCGAACAGCGTTGAGCGGGACTTTAAAGCACAGGCTGGAACCTGCGTGGGCCCCAATACCAGTGGAATAGATTCGGGTTTGGATAATCAAAGGGCGGCCGGTTATCGTTTGGTTGGCTACGGGTTCGTGCCAAGCCCAGGTCAAGACCTTCCAGGTGTCTGCTGATTGAGAGATCAGTCCGGCAGCAGGTAGGGATTGCGGATTTTCCGGCTTAGACAAAATCGGATTGATTCGGAGTTCAAAAATTGAAAGTGTCTCCGTTATTTGTACCGGGACGAACCTAAACGGTCCGGGTGGTGGAAGATCGGCCGGAGCATCCACGAAAAAGAAACGCCGGGAGGGATCCGGGGGGAGGTGGTCATACCCGAAGGACGAAGTTCCGGCCAAATAGTGCTGAATTTCAGCCAGGCCGGCTTGCGCGCGGGGATCATTCCACCGGTAAACATGGATCTCTTTATCGGGAAATTCTCCGGCATGAAGGATATATTGGAACAGATTCACCCGTTCCCAAAAGGCAGTGCAAATAACCGCTTTGGAAGGCAATGCCTCATAAACCCGCGCCAAAAAAGCGCCATCGAGGATCTGGTTGCGGTCCAGAATGACCGATCCAGCGCATCGCGCGTTAATGGCTCCCGTGATGAATAATACTGCGACAACACAATAAGCGGCAACAGAACTTAATGCCCCTTTTTTCACTTGCCGAAAAATCTCTTCCAAACCATAAGCCAAAAACAAGGCCGCACTGAGTAAGCCAGGGAGCAAAATGGCGTCCCGGTCCGCTACAGTCCATATGCCGGCCAAACCAATATGCGCCAGGAATATCCAGATCAACAGGGGCGCGAGGGGATGGCGGGCGTGCACAAGTCCCACACCACCCAGGATGGTGAGTACCGCCGGAAACACACCCCATTGCTCGAGAAAAAAAACTACCCCCTGAAAGAATTGATTTTGGATAAAACTCACGGGATTCAGATTTAGCAGCCGGGGATTTTCGCCTCCCAAATAGTACCAAACATAATCGGTAATCGAGTTGAATTGGTATAAGTCAAAAGAATAAGCCCCGTTAGCCACTCGCAGAGGCACATAGGCTAGAAGTGTGACCGGTATGAGAAATATGAATCCGTGCCTTAAGAAGAGAGAGAAGCAGATCCGTTGTTTGGTCCGTCCCAATCGGCGCGGTATTTCCGATAACAAAATTCCAATCAATACAAATATGGCCGCGAGGTGATGTGTCAAAGCCAAACCCAGGGTAAACGCCAGCCGTATCCCGTTCAAAGTCGTTTCTTCGGTGATATAACTTAAGTAAAATAAAAACAAAGTACTAACGAATAGTAAATGCAAGGCATACACTTCGGCGATGGTAGCCGTGTTCCATGCGGGAGGTGAAAATGCGAGCAGGAGCACGGCAAAGACGGCCATCCAGGTTGAACCGGTTATCCGGCGGGCGGTTTCCAACAGCAACACCAGCGCCAGGATCATGGTCAAAGTAGAAAATAGCGTTACGCGGACCGCCAGGGTGGAAAAGGGCAAAGAGGCAATCAACCGTCCGGTGAGGCAGTACAGCGGATATCCCGTGGGGTGTGTGACCCCTAAGATTTTTCCAGCGATTTGAAATTCCGCTGAATCAAGTCCTCCACCGTGAGTGGGATAAAGCGTGGCTCCATAAACCAGTAAAAGGAAACCCGCTACAAGCGTCAGGGACAGCGCATGGTTCACGGCTGCTTAACCCAAAATTCATACAAATCCGCGATACCAGCGGTTTGGGTATCTCCCGCATGCACCACGACGCGGTACCGGAGCCGCAAGGTCTCTTCTTTTTTCATTTGGAACAAACCATTTTCCAGCCAATACATCGGGGTGGGTGAGAAAAAACCGTAATCGCGGGTGAACCAGCGGGGTGGATGCCAGGAATTGCCAGGGTGAGAAAAAATCGCCAATCCTTCAGTTTTTCCATCGCGCTCTCCCCAATAATCACACCAGGGAGAGGGGATACCAAAGGTTGCCTTTTCACCAGTCAGGCCTTCGGCATTTTGGAGAATACCACCTTGAAGAACGCAAAGTTCAGGAACCATGCGGGCGGCAAAGAGGGAATGATTGTTTTGTTCGATTTGCACATCGGCCAACGCGGTAAGTGTAATCTCGAAATCGATGAAACGGAGATCCGCTGACGGCGCGGTGATCGTAATGATCCGCAGATCTTTGAAGGGACTGGGCGCGCCCGGCCGTTGCCAAACGCAGAGGTTATGAAATCGCACACGGTCAGGTTCCGTGTTAATTAACTGAATTTCCTGGGAAACGATTTGGCCGCGGTCATTGGTTTCCTGCCAGTAGTTGCCGCCGTTCACCCGGTCACAGCCGAAAAAGAGCGAGTGGTGATGCGGATATGGTTCGGAGGATTCCGTCGTGATGCTCCATCCAGTGCTAGGGCCATTGACTGGGAAGAAATAGGGGTATTTCAGGCTGACATCGAACTTATATTCCGTGAACAAGGTGTCACCCACCCAGACGGATACACGATCCGTTTTGACTTCCGCCCGCACTGGCTGAGGTTTGGATACACTCTCGGAACACCGGCTGGAAAATGGGGAGATCACAAACGCAACCACTAAAAGAAAAGGGAGAAATAGGATCTTGGCCCGCATAGTTTTTACCTGATCTTTTTTTTACCTAATTTTATTCCAGGAAGGAGAATAGATTCGTTTTTACCATGTTTCGGGAGGGAACGCAAACCAAGTGGCTAAAAAGTGGGAGCCCTGTTTGAGTTCCAAAGCATAACATGAATGAACCCCGGGTGCTCTCTGGGGTAAATTTTCATTGGCCGTTTCACTGGCGAAATCTGGCCGGCTTTATTCATCACGAGGGGATTCGGACAGCGAGGAAAAGTAATCATACACTGCTTCCTCTTGCCAATGATTCTCGATTGCGCCCGGTTTTTGCTTGCGGACACGCTGGATGGCTTCCCGGGGTGGTATCCCCTTAGAGACTAGGTAGCAGGCCAGCATCGTACCGGTCCGGCCCATGCCTCCCATGCAGTGCACCACCACCGGCCGGCCTTGGGCGGCGTTATCCTGGGCGAATTGAATGAATGTCCTGATTTGTGTGGGAGTGGGGGCGGTCATATCCGGCACAGGGATGTGGAGGTATTTCATGCCCGCGTTTTGAAACGCCTCCCCGGATAAGGGATTCTCTGTCAGCGTGACCACCGCGCCGATGCCGTGGGCCTGAAGTTCCTGAATTTCACGCCGCATTTCTTCCGCCGCGGCTCCATTGGCATCTTCCAGGTATAGGTAGGCCATGGAGGCGGTAGGCATGGCCATCCCGGCGATTTCAA
>JABLXU010000021.1 GCA_013177805.1 Candidatus Omnitrophota bacterium | reverse complement strand
AATTCCTCGAACATGACGTCCGTGATCCGGTGGCTGATGCCCAGCGCGGTGGGATCCCCGTAGTTGAAAATGATCAAGCCGCCCCGGGGTGTGCTCCAATGTTTCACCAGGAGATGGGCTTCCTCGCGGACATCCGCTTCCACACCTTGGGGAAGGGTGGTTTGAATATCCACGGTAGTCAGAAAACAAACCTTCCCTTTGAATTGCTCACCGAAGTCCACCAGGCCGTAGGCCCGCGGTTGCTGCAGGTTCAAGACATCGGCCCCCGCGTCGATCATTCGCGGAACCAGGGCGTTGACTTTGCCGCAGGAATGCAGGATGGCATGCCATCCGTTTTGGTGGACCGCGTCAAAGAGAACGCGGTAACGGGGAGCGAAAAAGCGGTCGAAAATCGCGCGGCTGATGAAGGCCCCCCGCTGCGTACCCCAGTCATCGGTAAAGAAAATGCCATGCACGGCGTTGCCGAAACGCCGCCGCAGCTCTTCCAAATGGCCCAACCGGTTTTCCAGGATCATGTTCAGGAGGAATTCGACCCGGTCCGGCGCGAGGTGAAAGTCTTCCATGGCGGCGGCGAATCCCCGCAGCATGTGGAACCGCTCGATGAGGTTGAAGTGGCAAGTGACGGTCACGTAACGGTCCCCGGCTTCGGCCAGTAGGGCTTCCACGCGCTCATAGTAGTAGGGATCACGCGGATCAGGGGGCCGGTAGTGAGCAATGGCGGACTCATCCGCCAGGGGATTCTCCACAACCCGGCCCATGTTCTTGATGTCCGTGACGGCCCAGCGGCAACCCCAGTCATCCCAGCCGGGCGTGTCGAAAAACCAACCCGCTTTGGCCCGGTCCATTTCGCGGATTTCCCACACGTCGCTGGGCACTCCGGGAATGCCGCTTTGGTAAAAAGGCAGCCGGGGAGGGGTTTGGAACTCGATGGCGCGCTGAACAATTTCTTTGGATTTCATAGTGTCTCCAAGTGAGGTTGGGATTCATGGCAATGATATACGTTTTCAATCCGGCTTGGCATACTTCTGAAGAATAAAATGGTGAATCCACAACAGGGTAACGAAGTACTTGATATGGATAATCTCACCAAACATGCTGGATGATATCCTTCTCCACCTTCCTTTGATATAATCCCCCCGTTTCATACCAATCACGAATGGAGACAACCCATGGTTCAACCACAATACGGCGTATTGGTGCATGGCGCAGGGTGGGTCGCGGGCGAGCATATCAAGGCGTTTCAGAAGAATCCGCACACCCGAATCGTGGCGCTTTCCAGCCGGCGGATGGAAAGCGTGGTCCAGCGCGCCAACGATTTCGGTATGACGGACATCGGGATGTACACCGATCTGGAAAAAGCCCTCCAGCACAAGGGAGTGGATATCGTTTCAATCTGCACGCCACAGCATGTCCACGCGGAGAATGTCATCGCCGCGGCGGGAGCGGGCAAGCATCTCGTGATTGAAAAGCCCATCGCCAACAGTCTGGAAGAGATCCGGGCCATGCGGGACGCGGTGCGCCAGGCGGGTGTGAAGACCGTGGTATCGTTTGTGTTGCGGTGGAATCCGCTGTTTTCCACCTTGAAAAACCTGATCGCCCAAGGCGCGTTTGGGAATATTTACTACGTGGAGACCGACTATCAATCCAACATCGCCAGTTGGTGGGCGGGATTCTCGGAGGCGCGGCTCAAAGAAAAAGGAGTCAGCGCTATGTTGGTGGCCGGGTGTCACGCGCTGGACGCCGCGCGGTGGTTCGCCGGGCCGGAGCAGGACAAAGCGGCCCGGGTGACCGAGGTGTTCGCCTATTACGGCGGGTGGCGGAAAGGCTGCACGCGGGAATACAATTATTATACCGGCGAATGGGCTGACAACCGCCCGCCGCTGGAATATGAAGGATTGGAAGTGTACATGCTGAAATTCGAGAACGGTGCGCTGGGCAAAGTGTCCGCTAATTACGATTGCATCATGCCGTACACCTTCCCTATCGAAATCTTTGGTGACCGCGGCACCGTGAAGGACAACCGGATCTGGTCGCATCTCTTCCCGGGGCAGAAGGGATGGATCGAAATCCCCACGATTCTCCCCACCACCGCCGACGTCGGCCACCATCCCTTCCAGGGGGAGATCGACCATTTCGTCGACTGCATCCTCAACAACCGCGAATCCCACTGCAATCTGGAAGACGCCGCCCACACGCATGAAATTATCTTCGCGGCGCAGCAATGCTACGCGACCGGGCAGCCCGTGCGGTTGCCTATATTGTGACGATCGGGAGGATTTCATGAACATGATTCACGGGAAGACAATGGGCCTCTTTTTCGGATGCTTTTGCCTGGCGGCCTCCCAGGCCTGGACCGACACGCGGATCGGCGCGGGCGGATACCTGGAGTGGAACGGAGCGCGGGTGTTACCCATCGGGGCCTACGCGCTGCCCAAGGGGATGAATTTCACGGAGGCGGAAAGCGTGGGCTTCAACCTGGTCCACGCGCGCGCGGACCAGGCCGTCTGGGACCAAGCCGGCGAGGCGGGGCTGTGGGTATGGCACTCGTTCGGCGAGGCGCTCGACTTGACGGGTGAAAAAGCCGAATCCCGCCGCCAGGCGGTCCGGGAAACCGTGGAGAAACTGGCCGGTCACCCCCGGCTGCTCTTCTGGGAAAGCGTGGATGAACCGGCCTGGACGGACGAAGCTCCCGCGGTGGCGCGCAACCAGCCCGAGGGATTGATCGCGGGCCGCCGGTTTTTGCGGGAACTCGATCCCTCGCATCCGGTCTATCTCAATCATGCTCCGCGCAACACGGTAGAGACGCTGCGGCGGTACAATCCCGCCTGCGATATCGTCTGCGTGGATATCTACCCTATCATCCCCCCCGGGCTCCGGCGCATGTACGCCATCACTCCGGACGGGCGGCACGGCGACCTGCCTAACCAGACGCCCAGCTGCGTGGGCGAATACGTGGACAAGATGAAGCGCGTGGCGGGTGAAGGGCGGAGCGTGTTCATCGTACTGCAAGGCTTCGCCTGGGAAGCGCTGCGGGAGAAGGACTTGAACTCGGCCCATGTGCGGTATCCCAACGCGCGGGAATGCCGCTTCATGGCCTGGCAGTCCATCATCCACGGCGCGCGGGGATTGATGATCTGGGGGCTGCATACCGTGCCCAAGGAGCATCCGTTCATCCAGGACTGGGCGCTGGCGCTCCGCGAAATCCGGGAACTCGCGCCGGTGATCCTGGGTGAAGAATGGCCGAATTGTCCGGTGCTGCGTTATCGCGAACGCGGATCAAGCATCGCCACCGGGATCGAGGTCATGGGCCGCGAAACGGAGGAGGCGTATTACCTGGTGGCCGCCAACACCTCCATCGATCCCGCCGCCGCCGATTTCCATGCGCTGCCCGCCGGCGCGCCGGATTGGGAAGTGCTGGGCGAGAGCCGCTCGGTTCCAGTCAAAAACGGATCGTTTTTTGACGAGTTCGAAGGACTGGATGTGCATATCTACAGGGCTTTGAAAGCAAAACCATGAACCGGTGCGGCCGGAGAGATCCATCATGAAGAAAAACCTGATACAAATAGCTTGGGTGGGTATATGTCTCTTGATGAACGCCTTGGCCTATGGCCAAAGCGACGGTTTGTTGCGTCGGGGAGGCGAAGTGTTGTTCCCCATCGGATGCTACGAGTTACCGAAAAACGACGAAGCGTTGCGGGAGATGACGGAGGCGGGCTTCAACCTGGTTCACTGCCACAGCCGGGACGACTTGGACCGCGCGCAACGGGCAGGCTTGCTGGGCGTGGTCCCCGTGCCGCTGCATCACGGCGCGTCGGATTCGTTCAAGGCCACGATTGACGCGCTGGCGGATCATCCGGCCCTGGCCGTTTGGGAAGGACCGGACGAAATAGTGTGGAACTTCACCGCCGCTTCCGCCCTCTATAAATCGAAACAGGTCCATTCGGTCACCGGCGCGTGGTGGAAACAAACACCCGAAGCGGTGCGGTACGCGGAAGAACAAGCGCGGACGGTCATCCCCAAAATGCGCGAAGCGGCGGCCTATATCCGCAGCCGCAGCACCAAGGCGCCGATTTGGATCAACGAGGCGCTGGAAAGCGATCTGGCCTATGTGCGCGAATATCTCGGCTTCGTGAACATCACCGGATGCGATATCTACCCAGTGCGCAAGGAGAATCGCCCCCTCCACCGGATGGGCGAGGCGGTAGAACGCTGGAAGGCAGTGGGCCTGGGACGCCCGGTGTGGATGGTCTTGCAGGCCTTTTCCTGGCACGAACTGGGCGAGTATTACGGCGTGCGGGAAGCAGCGTACCCCACTTTCGCCGAAACGCGTTTCATGGCCTACGACGTGATCGCGCGCGGGGCGGGCGGCGTGTTGTATTGGGGATCGCATTATCTCAAGTCGGAACCGTTCCGGCAGTCGATTTATGCCCTGATCCGCGAATTGAGCCGCCTCCAGCCGTTCTTGATCCAACCTGCATTCCCCGGCACACGCGCCAGTCTCGTGGAAATGCCCTCGGAAGGCGAAACCCGCGGCGTCCAAGTGTGCGTCAAACAGAACGGCACCGAGTGGCTGATCATCCTGGTGAACGAGGATCCCCGGTGGCACATGGGGGTGGAGGTATCCGGCCTCGATGCCCTGAACGACCGGCGGCTCGAACGGTTGTACGCCGAGGGCGGGATCATGGTGCGGGAGGGGCGGTTCGCCACGCGGTTGGAACCCTACGGCGTCCAGGTGTTCGCCACCAGCCGGAGTTGGGAGACGGACCACCTCGCGGGCCGGGATTTTCAATGAGAAACCTGATAAAACCGCGCGCGATTTGTTATTCCACCCATAGAATAACTACTAAATTCCCTCTTCCTCTGGGAAAAGGCCAGGGTGAGGATAGATATTTCCAGAAATAAGGATCATCCGGCAACTGTATACTTTTTTCAGACCACCGGTCCGCCTCTCTTCGATGATCGATAAAAAACCAGCCATAAAATCCCCTCTTCCTCTGGGAGAGGGTTAGGTTGAGGGATGATTTTTCCAGGAATTAGATGACCCGATTGCGCATCGATCTCATCGAACAAGCAATCTCGGTTGATCCCCATTTCGCGAGGTGCATCATGGGCAAGAATCTTTGGTTGATCTGGATAGCGTTCATCGTCGCAGTATTTATGTATTTGGTGGTTGGTTTTTCCCTGCAAGGAATGGTTTTGTTGCAACCGGATTTGATTCAGATACTCGGTATGGTGTTTTTCGCTCTCTCCCTGATCTGCGCGGCCGGCGCGCTCCTGCTGCGCTGGAAAGGCATCCACGAGCCGATCCAGATGAAAACGCTGGATCCGCAGACAATTGAGGGATCTCAAAAATATCTTATGTTCTCTATTCTCGCTTGGGCTCTAACGGAAACCATCGCGATTTTCGGCCTGGTGATGATGATCATGTCCGGTAATTTTTATACTGGACTGCCTTACAGTGCGGCAAGTCTCATCCTCTTGGCACTGCAAATGCCGATAAGCGAGTGATCCGGTCAAATCACTTTTCCCGTTCCGCCTCCATGGCGTTGTGGAACGCTTCGCGATGGGGTTGTCCGCTTTCGGCGTAGTGGGTAACGCCCTCGCGTTCGGTGATCTCGCAAAACCGCTGGTAGGTCATGTCCCGGACCGACTGGTTAGGAAAACGCTTGCATTTCAGATACATCAATGGCAATCGCGCCATCTCCACACGGCGTAGAATATCCGTGTTATCCGCCACAGTTTCCGCCCGGTCGAAAATCTCATCCGCTGCTTGAATGAAATCCTCCGTAAACAATGGATCGTCCGGCCGGAGGCCCAAATGAATGTGCCGCTCCGGCGTGACTTGATTGTGCAGCAAGTCAAAATAAGCGCGGATATATTGCCCGCTCCGGCCATAATAGCCGTGCAGGAAATCGTCGATCACATCTGGAACATTACAATCCGGATTCCACAACAACTTGGCCAGCAGATAGGCGCGCAGTTCCGCGAACTCGCCTCCCCGGCTCTGGTAGGCGGCCTGCTCCATCACGCCGATGGCGTTGTGATCCCGGAAAAATTGCAGATTGGGCTGCAGCACCTTGAAATTGGGATAAGGCAAAATGTAGTGAGAAAAATTCACCACATAGTCCCAAATGTATAGGTGGGGAGCGATGGCCGCCCAACCCTGAATGTCCTTCACGAACGATTCGTTCTCAGGACAGTTCAGGAAATCGTGTGAAAAACAGCATTCGATGCTGCACAGGCGGATGACAACGTTGTGCCGAGGCTTGATTGTCTTGCAAGGCTTGCGGGTATATTGATACGCCAGGGTTCCGATGTACTTGTCTGGGAATTCTTTCTCCACCGCTTCCGCCACCTGGTTGACGAACCACACCACCGGGCCCGATTCGCTCTCCTCCCGTTGCGCGATGGCCTGGCAAGCGTCACACTGGCACGGCCCCGCCCAATCGTTCTGGGACACGCAATAGATCCGGTATTGCGGATTTTCGCGCATGATCCGCATAATCCGCTCCACCACAATGCGCAGCACATCGGGATTGGTCAGGCAGAGCTGCGCGTGTTCATGGACGCGTTTGCCGTCGATCAGACTGTAATATTCGGGATGCTCCGCGTAAAACTCCTTGGGCGGCACCAGAGGGAAGAAGGTATGCACGGCCCAATAACATTCCAATCCGCCCGGCTGCTCGCGGTAACTCATCGCGCCGTTCACCCGGTTGCGCGCGGCCCAAAGGGGCTCGAAGGCTTCGAAATAAAAATCGTTGCGCACGGCGATGCCCGGGGTTTCGGAATGTTTCAGATAATGAAAGGTGTATGTGTCCCGCTTAGGAATGACAGAGACAGCCGGCGTATACCAGCGGCAGCCGAATTCCCGTTCAAGAAATGACATCACGCCGTACATCGTTCCCCGTTCCCGGCCACCCCAGATCACGATCGTGGGCCCGTAATTTTTGTAGGTGAAGGATTCATCCATCCGGTCCGGTTCAGGATACTCATTCCCCAGCCAAGGCCGACTCTGCGGATTATATCCCAACACAATGGCGCGGGGATCGTCCGCTACGGCGGCGTTCCGCAAAGGAAACTCCGCTCCGCTGATTTCCTTGAGCCAGTGCTGCAACTCCTTGGCCGCCCACTTTTCCGATTCCGACGCGCCCTCATCCACGACGATGGCATAATCCGTCCGGCCATTTTGGAACAGCGCGTAATCGATCCGTTTCCCTGCCGGAAACGGGATGACAAAGGCGTGCTGTTGCCCTTCGTGGGTGGTTAAACTCACCCGCAGCGTGTAATCCCCATACGCCGGGGAAGTGATTCCGATCGGTGTCTCGCGGTCTCCCGGCCAGCGCTTCCGCCATACGGCCCGATCCGGTTCATCAGTGGGATACGCCTCCAAATCGACATCCTTCAATACCTCTCCTGCCAATGAAGCCGATCCCACAAATCGCAAAACCGCCTGGCCGTCCCGGTTGGTGACGATTTGGAAAAATTGCCGTGGATTGTTCCATATACCCGAATCAAAAGGCAACAAGCGGCAACAGAATCTCCACAGATTTTCGGTTTCCGCCACCTTCACCAGCAATGTGTTTTTCCCGGAGCGGAGAACCACGGGGATGATATCCTCGTCCTCGCGTAATCCCCGCCGGACTGGTTTGTCGAGAATTTCCTCACCGTTCAACCAGATCCGCGCGCCGTCGTTGCTGCCGAACGCGAGCAAGCATGGCGTGGCTTTCGCGGATTCCATTTCACAATAGGCATAAGCCAGCACAAAGGGATCCCGGCTGATGGCGCGGTCCAGGTCGATCGTGTGGCCTTCAGATTGAAACTCAATCCACTGGACCGGGATACCATCGTGCGTCACGGTCCGGCCGGCCTCGATTTGGAGAGCGGCCTCTCCCCCAAGGGCCTGAAGAAAATCGGTATAAAAGCCGGAACGCTCTCGGTCCATTTTGTCATAGGCCGCTTCCGGATTAGGAAATGGCCCGCACAGCAGCCATTCGCGCATGAACTCGCCGGAAGGTTCGTTTCGATATGTGGGCACATCTGAAAACACTGTGAGTGTTGGGATTCCAATGGTCAGCAAAACAAGAAACTTGGACAAATATATCATGATGATCCATCCCCTGTTTACACGAGAGCGAATGTTCTCAAACTTGAAGAGCGAGGCGAACTATTTTTATCAGCTTCCACCCATTGAAGATAGGGGCAGGTGAGAAGAAACGGTTAACTTGAACATCGGGAAAGGATGCCTATGTCTTAACAAGATCCCCCTCACTTTCTCCCTGAGGGAAAGAGAATCGATTAGCGCATCCAGCCACACTCTCCTATCCCAATTCAAGCACCGGGAAAATACGGCAATCGGGAAGAGGATTATAAATGAGTTTCAAGCCGTAGACGGGCAGCCATAATTCAATCCCGAAAAGATAGACTGGGAATATAGGAACCCCATTCAGTCCCTCTCCACTAACGTCCGCCATACTTTCCAGATCTCGGCCTCAACACGCTGGGTGATTTCGCCGGGGGATCCCTCCGTCACCGTGAACGGCTGGCCGATGGCCATCTTGACCACCCCCCGCTTGGGCCACGCCGCGCCCCGGGGGAGAATCTTTTCCCCCCCCTGAATGGCGACCGGCAAGAGGGGGACCTGCAGGTTTTTCACCAAGATGCCGGTTCCCTCGCGGAACGGCGCCCAACGGCCATCCACGGTCCGTTCCCCCTCCGGGAAAAAGAGGACATTCCATCCCGCGTCACACAATTCGCCGGCATAGGCCATGCTTTGACGGAATCCCGATGATTGAGGAAACGGAAAGATATTGAATCCGATGGTGGCGATCTGCCAGGCGAGCCATTTGCCGATTTTCTTGTAGAACGGCTGGCCTTCGGTATCGAAATATTCCTTCCACGCGGCGGGGCATACTTTCCGTCCTATTTCCGGCGGCAGGAGGGTTTGAATCAGGGCGACGTCCAGGTGGCTGGTATGATTGGCCACGATGAGCAAAGGCCCTTTAAGGTTTTCAACATTCTCCAGCCCGGAACATTGAATCCGGCAGGCATAACGTACTGCGGGCCGTAAGACAGCCTGTTCAAACAACCAGCGCGCCGCCCGGCAAGGGCGGGAACGGGTCCAGCGGCGGAAATGGATGACCGGCGGATGCGTTTCCCGTGATTGAACCAACCGTTCCAACTCGCCCACCGTGGTTTCGGCCGTGACTTGGTTATCATCGATATCAAGACGGAACTCTTCTTCCAGCCGGGCAATTAAATCGACCCGGTCAATCGAACTCAATCCCAAATCCTGGCCCAATCTGGAATCCGGCTTCAATTCCGGAAGCGGCAGATTGGACAAATCGCTTAGGATTCGCTCCAACGGAGTGCCCTCGAGGGCCTTCTCCGGGACCTGGGCGGATTCATCCGCGATAAGGTGTTTGCGGACCTCGTTTTTCTTGATTTTGAGGGTGGTGGTTTTGGGAAAATCATCCTGGGGCCAGAGAGACCAGGATTCGATCTGCTGTTCGGGTGGAATCCGCGCGTTGACCTCCTGGATGATTTTTCGCGGGTCGCCGGCCTCCGGCTTTAGCAACAAAACCGCGTGGACCTTCTCCTCATGCGCGCCCATGCCCAAGACACACGCGTCTTTGATCCCGGGATGGCGGACCAGCACTTGTTCGATGTCTTCGGGATATACGTTGATACCGTCATGGGTGACGATGACGTCTTTTTTCCGGCCGCGGATGAAGAGAAAACCTTCCCCGTCGATTTCGCCTACGTCGCCGGTTTTGAACCATCCCTCCTCGAAGACCTCCCGGGTGGCCTGGGGATTGTTGTAATAACCGGGGAAAACGTTGGGACCTTGCACAAGAATTTCCCGGTCCGGATTGAGGCGCAACGAAACGCTTTTAAGGGGGAAGCCTACCGATCCGATCCGGGTTCGTCCCGGCCGGGTGGCGGTCAACACGGGGCTGGTTTCGGTGAGCCCATACCCTTGCAGAAGCAAGAAACCCAGGGCGTTCCAAAACCGCTCCACATCCGTTGGCAGAGCCGCTCCTCCGGACACAATCAGGTGAAACCGCGTGCTGAAGCGCCGGTGAATCGGATAGAAATAGAGTTTGCGCCATCGGGGCGGAATCCGGGACGCCAGACTCATTCCCAACCGCAGGTACCCCGAGAGCCCTTTTTCATGAATCGTTTGTTCAATGCGTTGTTTTAGCAGTTCCAGCAGCCTCGGAACCAGCACCATAGCCGTGATGGTCTCTCGTTGGAACACTTCGAACAGAGCGGAAGGTTTCAGTGTCTGAAGGTAGAGAATCGATCCGCCGCCGGCCATCGGGGTCCAGAATCCGGCGGTTTGTTCCAACGCGTGGCTGAGAGGCAGAAGGGACAGAAGATGATAAGTGGAATCGATGGGGATGAATTCCAAAATGTCCCACAAATTGCTGACGATATTTCGATGGGTCAGCACTACGCCCTTGGGATTGCCCGTGGTGCCTGATGTATAGACAATTTCGAAAGGATCCTCGGAAGCGACCGGCACTTCCTGTTCCAGGGGCGAAACCTGGTTGAGTATATCCCATAACGATTCGATCGTCACCGCGGGGATGTCCAGGCCGGGATTTTTCTTGTACTGGGTTTGGATAAAAAGCCGGGCGTCCGTGGCCTGGGCGACATGCCGCGCGAATTCGCCCGTGTTGCGCGCGTCCAAGGGGACCAGCACCACGCCGCTGAGCGCGCAGGCGCAACAGACCACGCCCCATTCCGGCCGGTTGGGCGACCAGATCATCACCCGGCCGCCTTTGGGGATTCCTTGTTGGTGAAAATACGCCGCGCAGCGTCTCGCGAGGTCATACACCTCCCGGTAGGAGTACCGGAAAATCCGGAATCCATTGAAAAACAACAACGCGTCGTCTTCTCCACGGGCAGGAAACGTGCGCACCAATTCTGCCAAGGTTTGGAAAGGGGCCGGGGGATTGATTGAATTCATTTTGGTTTTCGATTTTCCCTCCAGGGATTGATTGGATTTGCCAGCCTACCATTCACCCTGCTTAAGCCAGACCGCGGTCGAACCATTTTTGCCGGAAAAACGCGATTCTCCGTTTTTGTTTCCGGGTTAGTGGACCATTCTGAATCCGGAGAACCGCCCGGAATGTCCGCCACGGTTTGCCGGGCTGGATTGGCCGCGGGCGATGGATTCCGGTCCTTGTTCCTCTTGCCGGAATGTCTGGACGTTTGTCTGTTGATTCCTCAAGTGATTCCGCCATCTCGGCTTCAATTTCTTCGCTTTTCCAAACCAGCGGGGCCTGTGTGACCCGCGGATCGTTGGGATTCCAATCGACACCACCGATCCACACGGCGAAGGGCTGGCCTTCTTCAATGGCGGCGGCAATAACAATACTCCGCGGGGGATGGCCGTTCCATTCTTCGCGCGTTCGATACAGATTCAAGCCGCGCTTGCGGGGAATGACTCCCTGCTCGACCGCCAGCCGGATAGGGATATCGGCAACCGGATGGAGGTCAAAAGGCTCCAGGGCCGGGATCAGGCGGCCGAACTTGTATGAGACCCAATTTTTCTTGCGGCTGCGGGATTTCGTTTCCACTTCAGGTCAGGCCTCACTATATTCCTTACCAGATTGTCGCTATAGGTCATTCATCTATCCCGGGCTGGATCGCAATCATGCTGATTCTTCGGGAAACGTATATACTATCCCAACGAACAACGCTGGTAGAGTGGCACTGAGATGATATGGGCTTCTGGACGATCGAGCAGGACGTTGTTCTAACGAATCCTGGGATGAAGTCTGGAAGGGGAATCCATTCTGGCAAACGAATTGAGTGAAAAATTCATGAATATACGTGCGTTTGTGTTTGATGAGGATCCTCAAATCCGATCTTTGTTGGAGCGGGTTTTAAGGGAACAAGGATATGAAGTATTCACGTTTTCCAATCCTTCGCTCTGTCCTTTGTACGAAACGCACCAGTGCATTTGCCCTCTCAACCATGCCTGCTCGGATATCGTGATCACCGATTTAAAAATGCCCATGATAAGTGGCCTGGATTTCGTGAAATCGCAAAAGGATAAAGGTTGCAAGATACAAAACGTCGCCTTAATGTCCAGCAGCTGGTCCGGGGAGGATGCCAAAACGGCCGAACAGTTGGGATGTCGGCTTTTCACCAAACCGTTCAGCCTGGCGGAAATAAAAGCCTGGCTGCGCGATTGCGAGAAACGCACCGATCCCCACCGGGAGCTGGCGGATTGGTGGATAAAAAAAACAACATGCAACCAGGAGACAACCACGTCATGAAAATCACCCTTCTCTTTTTCGCGTCATTGCGGGACATGCTCAATGCCCCGCAGGTGGAGTTAGAGATGCCGGAAGGCACGATCCAGGACGCCGTGGATCTTCTGGCAGCGCGCTACCCCCAGGCCCGGCGGTTGTTGGAGCGCGTTCACGCCGCGGTCAACGAAGAATACCGGGGACGAAGCACTCCCCTGCGGGATGGCGACATTCTGGCCCTCATCCCCCCGGTGAGCGGAGGCGCCCGATGATCCGCATCCAACAGGAGGATTATTCCGTGGACGATGTCGTGAACGCCCTCAAGCAACCCGGCGTGGGAGCGGTGGTGGCGTTCTCGGGAAGCGTGCGTGGAACAAGCCGGGACGGCACACCGGTGGAATACGTGGAATGGGATGTCTATGAATCCATGGCCCGCAAGATTTTCGAGACCATCCGCCGGGAGGCGCTGGAACAATTCGGCCTGCGCGACGCGGCCATCGTTCACCGTTGCGGACGCCACCGCCCCGGAGAGAATTTGGTGCTGATCGTAACGGCCTCGGCACACCGGAAGGAAGCGTTTCAGGCATGCGAATGGATCATGAACGAAATCAAGAAAAAAGCCCCCCTTTGGAAAAAGGAAATCCTCACTGGCGGCCGCGAACGGTGGATTGAAGGATAACACCATGCGCTGTCACTTCGCCGATTTAACCGCGGGCTTATAATTTCCCCAGGTGATAAATAAATCCAGTTGGATAGAATTGGTCATGCCCGGTGAGATCTGGGCATCACCAATTCCACTTGCCAACCGTTTTACGGAGAAACCGGCATCTCTATGAAGACTTTCCATCGGCGCTCCGGCGCCGTGGCCGGAATCGAAACGGATCCGTCCGTCCAAAGGGAATGGAGTGGTGCTCATGCGGTGGAAGAATTTGGTTGGATTCATCGGTGTGTTGGGAATTGTCGGCAGCGGAATATTCCCGGCGGCAGCAGAGACTGGAGAGACCTATGAGTTGAAAAATAAATTCACCGCCGGCGAGAAAATCTACCTTAATCTGGTGGTGAAGGATCAAGGCGTGTCCACGGAACAAACTAAGACAGGGCCTGTGGATACCGCTATCGATCACACCATGGAGGCCGTGGTTTCGTTCCAGATCACGAACGTGGAACAGGCCGGATGGGCAGAGATGCAAATCGGATACGAAAGCCTGATGATTTCCGGGGTGATGCTGAGCGGAGGCACACAAAACCTGGTGGACAAGTTCGGGCTGAGGGATCAACCGGTGCTTATTAAAATGAATTCCCTCGGCGAGGTGGACGAGATGAAAAGCGGAGGAGGGCCAGGAAGCCGTCTCAAAGAAGTCATGCGCTCCACTACCCGGCAAATGCCCTTTCTCAAATGCCCGGCGGAACCGGTCCCCTTGGGATGTACCTGGCGCGAGCAACAACAGATTCCTTACTCCGCGGCGGCCCGCCCCATGATCGCGAATATCACTTATACCTTAGAGAAAATCGAGGAAGAGGGCGGTGAAAAAGTGGCGGTGATCCAAAGTGAACTCCAAATTGATGAACAAGACGTTCCTGTGGATTCCAGCCGGCTGGGTGGAAACCTGGACAATATCATCGTCCAATTCACGTTCAAGGAATTCAAGATTCAGGGTGGTGGCCAAATCCGTTTCAGTCTGGATCGGGGTCGGATTTTATCGGTGGAATCCAAACAGGAGGTTCTGGAACATTTGACCGGCAGCATGGATATCAGCCAGACCTCTTTCGATCAGGATGTGATCCAAAAAACCTCGCGAACCATCCACGCGGTGTTCACAGACCAGATACCGGATTCTTTGAAACCGGATACGGAGGTGAAAACTTCTGAAACCACGGCTGATCCAGGGAAGAACGATGAATCCGGAGAATAAGGGAGGATTGCCGCTTGTTTAAGGGGATATATGCCTTGGGCTTGGCGTTATGGCTTGCGGGGGGAGCCAGCGCGCCCGTTTCCGGCCGGGACACGATCGGAATTCATCCAATCAATTTTTACCAACTGAGCCAAGGGGAGGAAGTGTTTTATCCTTTGGCCGTAAACGCTTTCGGCTTGATGGATCTCACCCTTCCCGCCCAAGATCTGGAGCCGCTGTTCTCCCGCTGGGCGGACCATCACATCAACACCATCCGGATCAATGTGGACCACGCCGGCCCGACGGGGAAGCCTTTGACGTCGTATCTAAGCCGGGATGGACGGCTGAGCGAGGCCGCTCTTTCCCGCTTGGACGCCATTTTCACCTTATCCGAAAAGCATGGGATGTATGTGATCCTTGGTCTGTTCGACACGCAACGGATGGCCGAAGATTGGGACGTTTCCCCCTACAATCAGGCCCGGGGCGGTGAATGCAACACCCTTGCCGACTGGTTCACGAAACCGTCGCTGTTGCAACAGGCATTGCGGCGGGTGGAACAGTTGGTGAAGCGGTACAAACCGCGACAAGTGTTGGCCTGGGAAATCGCCCGCGGGGCCAATGTGGATGATTTGAACCTGCGGCCCAATGCCGAACTGAGGAATGGCATCGCGTATTGGGTGGTCCGCATAGCCGGCGCACTCCGGGATCACGACGATCACGGCCACCTCACCGCCTTATCCTTCGTGCCCAACAGTTATCCCACCACGTTGCTCAACCTTCCCCAAGTTCACGTGAACTTTCTTCAGGTCCAATCTCAGGATGTGTTGCGGGCGGCTCAAAGTATTCCTCATTACCTTCAAAGCATCCGGGATTTTAAAAAGCCAGTGTTTGTCGCGGAACCGGTGTGGACCGGAGACCGTGGCGGCCGGGAAACCTTCATGAAATATCTGTTCTGGGCTTCGTTCGCTTCGGGCAGCGGCATGTTTTTGTCCCCGTTGAAGATGAACGGTCTTGAACCCATCGGCGGCGCGGATCTCCATTTGGCGGATTTGCTGGCCGCCTACCGGACTGAAATCCGCCTCGAGGGAGTCCCCCGCCCTATCGTGGCGCCTTTAGAGTTGACGCCGAAGGATTCATTTTTGACCGCCGAGTCTCTCGCGGGTTACGACCGGGTGTATTGGATCATGCGGAAAACACCGGCCAAGGCCAAAGCGCAGGTGCTCATGCGCACCGTGGAAGGAATGTACCAGTTCCAATGGTTTGACCTGGAAGAAGAGAAAAAATATCCTCCCCGGCCATTCCGGCAATTCCGCAAGGAATTGCGGATGGAAACTCCCGAATTCGAACGGGATATTTTGGGTGTGTTGCGTTATCTGGGACCGCTTCCCTCTCCGCCGTCCCAGCCGGGTGAAACAGCGGCCCCTGGGAAATGACCGGATTGGGGGATGGAAGACCGGAACGAATTGTCAACAGATCAGCGCAGGAAAGGAAATGCGTTTTCGAATGAAGTCGAAGTGAGAGTCATCATCAAGTAGATCATCAGTATGGTGATGACACAGGCAATGCCGAACCAGATCACGGTCAGCTTCAATCGTTGCTGCCGGTCCAACATACTCTGTTTCTTCAGATTGGAAACCAGGCGGTCCATCTTCGCGGTATAGTCGTCCGGGACGGTTTCCGCCCCCTTGGATTTTTCCGGTGTTTTGTCCATGCCGGATTTTTTCGGGTCAGACATGGATTACCTCCCAACCGACAATGATGTGGAAATGTCCATTATAAGAAGCAGTCATTATAAAGTCAATATTTACAACTTAAGGGAAGATAATACATAAAATCGATTGAATTGATTGATTATGACTAATTAACCCGGTTTTTTACCCAGAGCAAACATTCCCGGGCATTGACTATTGTATAAAACCGCGACGTTCCCATCCTGATTCCGCTCCAAATTCACGCTTCCATTGCGGCCTAGCCGGCTAAGGCCGATTGTGTGCCAGGGAGAATGGCATTATAGTGCACCGGAATCCGGTTCAATCTACATCATTTGGGTGGAATGATCGGTATGAATGGATTTATGCTCTCCCGGCACCCGGAGGAATCCAACCTAAGCCTGCGCGTCGTGACGGGTCTCCTAATTATCCTTACACTGGTGGGGGCGTTTTGGGCGGCGTTGTATCCAATCCGGGGAAGTAATGACTGCTGGTGGCATGTCAAAACCGGCGAATATTTGTGGAATCATTTTCAGGAAAACGGATTCCATTTTCCGCCTTATGATGTATTCACCTATACGGGAGAGACCACGCCCTGGGTGAATCATGAATGGCTATCGGCCCTCCTGATCTACGCGTTTTATCAGCTGGGAGGTTTGCAGGGGGCGATCATCTTCAAATCGGTGGTATTCACCCTGACCATTGCGCTGTTGTTACTCTACATGCACCGCAATGGAGTAGGGTGGAAAATGGCCTGCCTGGGGTCATTATTAACCGTGTTTGCCTGCCAGACGTCGCTTGATCTGCGGCCGCCGATCTTCAGTTACCTGTTTGTGGTCATATTTCTCCACTTGATACTTTCCCTGCAATTGGGTGAATCGTTCTGGCGGCCATTCGCGGCGGCTGTGGCGGGCGAGATCGTATGGATCAACCTGCACGGTGGGGCGGTGATCGGGCTGCTGTTGTTTTCGTTCTGGTGGATCAGCGAACTCTGGTTTTGCCTGATTACTTGGTTGCGGGAAAATCCCACCACGCCATCGTTCCGCCGGCTGGGCACGGCCAGCGTGGTGCTAGCGGCGGTGGGGTTCGCCTCCTTGATTAATCCCTGGGGTTACGAAGTACACCGGCTCCCATTCAAGGTCATGCAAGATTGGTGGCTGGTTTATCACATCGGTGAATTGCAGTCTCCCAACATGCATTTCACCAAGGAATTCGAACTGATCATCCTGGGTTTGTTCATGTTGCCCATGCTGCGCGCCGGTTCCATTTGGATTTATGAGGGGCTGGCCATTATTTTCTTTGGGCACCAAGCGCTGAATTATATGCGGCATATTCCCCTCTTCGCCTTAGTGGCGGTTCCCCCCCTGATGAGCGCCCTGGCCGAGGAACGCCGCGCCTTGATGCCCGTGGGCCGCGGAATCATGTTTCACAAGGGATTTTGGGGGCGATTGTGCGGGATGATCCAATGGGGCCTCAACCGCCACATGGATGTCATCGTGGCTTTCCTGGTGATCGCGTATTTCTTCGGTCTGCGCCCGTACAAGATCTGGGACAGGAATTACCGCGACTTCCCTGCCTTGTGGCAGGATGGGTACGTCCGCGACCGCTACCCTGTGGACGCGGCCAATTTCATTCTCCGCTATTTGAAAGGCCCGATGTTCAACCACGATAATTTCGCGGGGTATCTGATTTACCGGATGTCGCCGGAGGTTATGAAAATATTCACGGACAGCCGTTACGATCTGTGGGGCAGCCGGTATGCCAAGGAAGAACTGGCCGTTTTTTACCTGCGGGAAATTCCCCTGGGAGCTTACGACGTTAATGGGGAATGGTGGGAATTCAAGGACAAGAAGACCCGCGCGGAGATCCAGGCTGAAATGAAGAGTGGAAGATTCCCGGAAATCATGGATTGGTACAACGGGAACCAACCCTATTGGCAATATGTGCTGGATTATTATGACGTGAATTTTGTGATTACGTGGAAAGAGATCACGTTTGACCAAGTCTTGCGCGACAATTTCATGGGATGGTATCTAGTCTTTGACAATAATACTGGTTATGTCATTTATCTGCGCGACACTCCCGAAAACCGGCCGCTGATCGAAAAATTCGCCATCACCCACCGTGAGCGGCTGGCAGAACCGGAAGTGCCGGCACCCTGAGTCCACTGTAGAAGAGATGCAGAAAAGATCGTGAGCTGCGCCGGCCTTCGGGGCAATCCCGGTGGAAGGATTTCCAGGCTACAATACTTAGCGGCGTTCAATATATGTATACAACATCCGGTCCGGCGAAGCAGCCAGGAGGGAGGCGTAAGGCGTTGCGGAATTTACGCGGGAAAGAGAAAGTCATTCGATCCACCACGGTGCTGGCCATCCGGCGGGGGGAAGAAGCTGTCATCGCGGGCGACGGCCAAGTGACCTTGGGCGACACCGTCATGAAGACCAACGCCCGCAAGGTCCGCACCATGTATGATGGCGAAGTGCTGGCGGGTTTCGCTGGCACTTCGGCAGACGCCTTCACGCTGTTCGAAAAATTTGAGGCCAAACTGGACGAGTACAAGGGCAACTTGATGCGCTCGGCGGTCGAACTGGCCAAAGACTGGCGCACCGATAAAATCCTAAGACATTTGGAAGCCTTGTTGATTGTGTGTGATCAAAAAACGATGCTGGTCATTTCAGGCACAGGGGACGTGATTGAGCCGGATGACGGGATCATCGCCATCGGATCGGGTGGTCCCTACGCCCTGGCGGCGGCCAAAGCAATGTTAAAATTCACCGACCTCCCGTTGCGCCGGATTGCGGAGGAAGCCATCAAGCTGGCGGCGGACATATGCATTTTCACGAACAGCCATATCATGATCGAGTCGCTGCCCCGGGAGAACAACGGGCTGGAAGAAAAGAACGGCTAAGAAGGTTCCTGACAACCACGTGAATCATTACAACCCGGAAACAAAGTTTTCGTACTTATTTAGTTAAAGATAGAACTTTTAGGGTTTTTTTAATTCGAAATATGCGCATATATTAAAAACGTATATAATTTCCTTCTCCCTCTAGAATAAAGCAAGGGTGAGGGCAGCCCTGAATGGGCGTTATTCATCCTTTCACTGCATTCGAGTAATTAGGAAAAAGCCAATCTTGAATCCGAGAAATAAACCATGACCCAATCATCCAATCCTGCCGCACCCCCGTTGTTATCCGTTCCTGCAATCCCCGGATTGACACCCAAACAGATTGTCGAAGAGCTGGATAAGTACATCATCGGCCAGGATGAAGCTAAGAAAGCAGTAGCCATCGCCCTGCGCAACCGGGCGCGCCGCCGCATGCTGGATCCGGTAATGCAAGAAGAAGTGTACCCAAAAAACATTATCATGATCGGCCCTACGGGCGTGGGAAAGACAGAAATCGCCCGGCGCTTGGCCAAACTGGAGGACGCGCCGTTCATCAAGGTGGAAGCCTCCAAATTCACGGAAGTTGGCTACGTAGGGCGCGATGTCGAGTCGATGATCCGTGATTTGACAGAAATCGCCGTAACCCGCGAACGGGCGCGCAAAACCGAAGAATGCCGGGAAGCGGCAGAACGGGCGGCCGAAGAACGCTTGCTGGATCTGCTGGTGCCGCCCAACCTGGTTCGCTCCACGGATCTTTCTCCGGAAGGCGGCATGACACCGCAGGAGCGCTTGCATGCCACCCGGGAACGCTTCCGCCAAATGCTGCGGGAGGGAGCCTTAGACGACCGGATGGTCGAACCGGAAATCACGGAACGGGCAGCCAATGTCATGGTGGGCGTCCCTGCCGGCACAGGCCTGGAAGAGATGGGGATCGACCTCAAGGACATGATCGAAAAGATGATGCCTACAAAGCGGAAACGTAAGAAAATGAAGGTCGCCGAGGCCCGGCCCCACCTCCTGCAGGAAGAGGCGGAACGGCTGGTGGACATGGACCAAATCGTCAAGGACGCCCTCCAGAAAGTGGAGCAGACGGGGATCGTGTTTCTAGACGAGATCGATAAGATCGTGGGGCGCGAGAGCGGTTCGGGGCCGGACGTATCACGTTCCGGCGTGCAGCGCGACATCCTGCCGCTGGTGGAAGGCTCAACAGTCTTTACCAAATACGGGATGGTCAAAACCGATCATATCTTGTTCATCGCGGCAGGGGCCTTCCACGGCTCCAGTCCTGCGGACCTGATCCCCGAATTGCAAGGCCGGTTCCCCATACGGGTGGAACTGGACGATCTGGACGAAGAGGATTTCAAGCGGATCTTGTCCGAACCGCAGAATTCGCTGCCCCGGCAATACGCCGCCCTTTTGAAGACGGAAGGCGTGACTCTCGAATTCACGGAGGATGGCATCGCGGAAATGGCGCGCATGGCGGCCTACATCAATTCCGAGACCGAGAACATCGGGGCGCGGCGGTTGCACACGATCATGGAATCCCTGCTGGAGGAGGTGTCGTTCAACGCGCCGGATCTGGCAGGCACCCGGGTAGTCATCGACGCGCAATACGTCAAAGACCGCCTCAGCGGGATCGTTGAAGACACGGATTTATCACGGTATATATTGTAAGGAAAAACAGCGGCGGATAGAGGGAGTAAATCAACCGGGCGCGATAAGTAAGCGCCCGGTTCTTCAATTACTTGTGAATTTTTACTTATGAATTTTTGTGATTTTTGTGTCTTTGTCCTGATTCTTAAACAACGAGGTCAGAAACGCGACATTGATGAGGATACCAATAAGGATCAAGGTAGTCTTTATCATAAATGTTTTCTCCAAATAGCAGCCAATCGACCTGTATTATTCTGAAATGAACCGCAACGCTCTGTCATTCAACGTAGGATTCCCCCAGTTACGCACGCACGATTTGCGATGGTTTGTCACCTCCCCCTTTGAAATACCTTCCGTTCCCGTTACCAGCCGGCTGGAGCAATATTACATTGACTCATGCCCTCAATCTGAACCGGTTCATCGAGAAGGGAAGAAATCGCCACCTTCCGTCCCCACCCCACGAAAGGTTGGATCCCGCCGGAAATATCGGACGCAAGGCTTATCTCCGTCTCATGCCATCGATCGAAATAAGCCGGATGCAGCCCGAATAACAAGAATCATTCTTATTTATACCCGTTTTACTGAAGAAAACAATCAGGGAAACTCCTAAATTTGGTAGTTATTTTCACCCTACCTGTATAAGCAATTCCCTGACATAAGGGGAAAAATTTTCTATCTATCAAAAAACGAAATGCCATTTGGTTTCTCTACTGTTACAAGTGGTTTGGCCTGTAAGGCTTCTACTGATGCCATGACTTATGAAACAAAAACTAACAGTATTTCACCTGCCCCTTAATCCTATGGGTGAGGGAATGCGAATCCTTTATGAAGGTCCACATTCATTGGATCACAAACGCCCCCTGGGATAAGGTAAACGGTTGGTTCATCCCATAGTCAAGGACATCGTATTGTTCCCCGGCGGGTTGGCCGTCCTTGGCTCCATGCTGGAACATCCCCGGCCAGGCCGAACCGCGCGGTTTCCCGTGATGATGCGGACCCAGCAAATTCTTCAGGCTGCCGAAAACAGTCACCGTAACGGTGTTTTCACCGTCCTGAATGGCCTCGCTGATCTCCAGACGCCAAGGCCGCCAGCCGATGTACCCCACCAGTTTCCCGTTGACATCCACACGGGCCACGGTTCCCTGCCAATTGGGGAGTTCCACAAAGAACGCGGTGGATTCCGCTTTGCGGCAATTGAACTTCCGGGTATAAGCCACTTTCCCCGGGTAGAGGGGCCGACCCTGCTTCGCCCACGAACCGAGTTGCAGGGGTTTCGGAGGATCAATGCGAAAGCCTTTTTGTATGCTGGTCAGGCTGAAATCTCCCAGCAGATAAACCGCTTCCGGCTCAAGGTGGATGGAAAACGGCCGGGCGGCCGTGGAGATCACGTTGCGGCCAGGCTTGAGCCACTCGGGTTTGATGTTGAAGACCTTGAACGAGCGGTCCAGCCACCATTTCCCTTCCTCTGGCTTCACCACGTGATCGTTGATCTTCACCGTATACCGATCCCCCCGCTCGACGGCCAATTGCAAAGTGGGAAGATTTTCAAATTCACCTAAAACGAAGGGATACCGCAGTTCGAAGCCGGAATCAGGGGGGAAATTATCCTTCTTGATCAACTCATCCTTGAATTGCACGGCGTTGTCCCAGGGATTCTTGTCGAAACCATGGACTTTGTAGATGCGGGTTTGGGCATCATAGAAGTACAATCCTTCGGCGACCTCACCCTTCAAGACCAAGTCCACATAATCCAGCAGCAAGACGTTGGGTTCGCGGGCTTCTACGGCCAGTTCACCCACCGGTGGCACGGGTTGGGTCTGTGAGAATTGGCGAATGGGAGCAGGCGCGGGGCTTTGTGGACGGCTCTCCTTATCCAAATAGATTGCGTACAAAACGCTGCCCGCGGGGGGAAGTTCGGTGATCCATTGCAGACCGTCATCGGCACCGGATGTGAAGGATATCGCTTCAATGCGGCCATTCACGGGATTCCACGCTTCTACCCAGGCCCCCTGGGCGGTTACCTCGACGTGCGCGGATTCCTCCGGGCTGCTGTTCGAGATAAACAGCAGGTAGCCGTCATCCAGATCACGCAAATAATGAAAGACCCGCCCGTCCGTAACCGGTGTGGAGCGGACATTCACATGGGCATGGCCCCAGGTTTTTTCTATTTCCGCTGGAGAGAGGTCTTTCTCTATCCAACGCTCACCGGCCTTCTGCTTAACGCGCTGCATTGTTTGATTCGGACGGCCATCCACATAGGCCGGGACGCCCACCCGGCTGATAACCGTCCCGCCTTGCTCGACAAAAACATCTAATAAATCAACAGTGGTTTTTTCCAGATTTTCGAGTCCGGGAGGCAGAATCACCACTGAGTACCCGCAGCGGCCGACCACCCATAAGCCATCGAGGATCCGGGCATGCTCCGCCATCACCGGTTCACTGCCAAGATCGAACGACACATGCGCGCTGCCTAGATCCGTAATGTAACTTTGGAACGCCCGGCCGAGCGTATTTAGTTTTTCGGCTTCTGAACGGCTCCAGTTGTACATCCACATGGTGGTGGTGGGTTCGATGACCAGAATAGGATTCCGCTCTTTCCCGGCGGCCAATGCCCAGGATAGGCGGCCGAAATAGTCGGTGGAGATATGATACGCTTCCCAATACGGCGCGTGATACGAGAAGGACTGAGGATGATCCCGCTTGCGCGCGCCGCGGATCGTGTAGAAGCTGAGATGGGGATTCATCAGGTTGATGCCGCCGGCGTAGAGATGGTCCCCAATCCGTTTCATGTCCTCGAAGTTCAGATCCCAGCCGGCAGCACCATAGGTTTCGCATAACTTGCGTACGCGGCCGAACTGATTGGCGATGCTGTCGATTTCCTTGTTGGACCGGTAGTTGCCGAACTGAGCGTTGGGACCTTCGTCGTATTGGTTCATGAGGCAATCGATCCCCGGCCAGTGCTGCCAGGCGTTGAAGCTCATGATGTCAGGATTGTGTGTCATGTTCGGCCATCCATGCTCCCACACGTGGCCGGTCGCCGGGAGGCCGCGCTGTTCGCACGCTTCATAATACGGCCGGGCAAAGTTATTCATGAACAATTCCAGAATCGTGACCGCGAAATCGTGCCGGACTTTCCGCCAATCCCCCACCGGGGCGAAAAGGGAAGGCAAAACATCGGTGATGCTGTATCCCCAGCGGTCCTCGAACGCCTGGGGCAGCAGAGGCGACCAGTCTCCTTCCACCTGGGGCTCGTCCGTGAAACAGGCCAGGACACTCTTGCCATAAAGATCGGAGAGGACTTTGTCGTACGCGCCGAAGGTGATGTCCAGGAACGCCTCGGTGACGCGCGGATTCATGAGATCCACGTAGGTCTTGCCGCCGTACCAGGGCGAGGTTCCCCCATCGCGTTGGTAGGCAAGAAGGTAATAGCCAGGCTCCAGTTTCAATTCCTCCGCGGTGATTTTTTGGCCCGCTCCGACCTCCGGCAATTTGATCCGTTCATAAGTGCCTTGAGAACTGTCTATCCGGTACAGCCCGATGGTTTCCGGCGTGATCCCGATTTCCTTGTAGTTATCCGGCGTATATTGATTGTGCCGCAGGAAGACTTGCCGGGTTTCGGGCATCTGGTCTGGAACGAAACCGCCGGCAAATCCCGAGGGATAGCTGTTTTCATCGTAAATATATGTGACCATCCCCCGCTTGTGAGCTTCCTCGGCGGTGAAGCGCCACAGATTGAGCCAGCGCTCGGAGAGATAGGGCGTCACCAGGCCAGGCCGGGGATGGACAAATACGCCGCCGTAGCCCTGCTTTTTGAATTCATCCAGCTGAAAAGCGATTTCCTGCTCCTGCATATCGTCGTTCCAGACATAGAGGGGAGCGGGGCGGTACGCGGCGGGTGGATCGGCGAAATGTTCCATCACATCCGCCATGGAATGAATTTGCAGTTCCGCGGGATTTTCTGCACGGGTGCCGCCTGCCCCAAAAGCGAACAACAAGACTGTACAACCTACAATCCAAGCATGGTACCGTTTCATAGGACACCTCGCGGTTATCTGAAATATGTAATGAAGTGGTGGTGGGCTACGCTGCGCTTTGAGCCCACCCTACGGCTACTGTATACACGGGCGGACCGGCCGGTCTGCTCGTACAAAACTCTCTCCCCTCTCCCAGAGGTCTGCTCTTCATCCATAAATCCAGCCAGGATGTCATCCCCGTGAAAGCGGGGATCCAGGGCTTTTTCCATGCAGGGGCACGTGACAACGTTCCTCTGCTTTGTCTAATCCCTGATTACGCTGAGTATCTCATTCGGGAGAGAAATCCTTTCCTAACGCTTTCCCTCACCCTGACCCTCTCCCAGAGGGAGAGGGGATTCATTTATTTCTTCGATTTTTTACCAGGACGTTCCCCTGGGATATCATCTTGCGTGCCGTTGGCGTTTGAGAGAATCAATATTTCCGAAATTCCTTGGCGGCGTTCCAAAGAGCGATGATGTTTTCCACAGGAACCTCCGCCTGAATGTTATGCACGGTGTTGAAAACGTATCCGCCGCCTGGTTTGAAAACCGCCATCCGTTCGCGCACCTGCTGCCGTACCTGCTCGGGCGTCCCCCGGCTGAATATGCCTTGGGGATCATTCCCCCCGCCCCAGAAGACCAGATCCCGTCCCCACTCTTGTTTCAAGGTCCGGGGGTCCATGCCCTTCGCGCTGACCTGCACGGGATTGAGGATATCCACCCGGTTGTCGAGGAAATCCGGCAGATATTGGATTACCGAACCGCACGAATGATACCACAGTTTGGCCCGGGTTTTCCAATGGATGAATTCGTACAACGACTTCTGATAGGGCTTGATCAATTTCCGGTAGAGGGCGGGGGAAAAGAGGGGACCGGATTGCATGCCGATATCGTCCCCCACACAGATCACGTCCAGATATTCACCCACCTCATCTAAAAACACGCCGAGAAAATCCGTCCAATATTTCAGCATGTGATCCAGCAGTTTTTCCACGTACCGGGGATTGTCCACCATGTCTATGTACAGGTTTTCGAATCCCCGCATATACCAGCAGTATTCGAACACCACACCAGTGATGCCGCTGACCAGCGCGTAATCGGTTTCTTCGCGCAGTTTTTTCGCGTATTCACGCAATCCCTTAAATGGGGCGGGATCGGTTCCATCCGGCCAGTCGTAGAAATCGAGGTCTTCGTACTCCAGGCGGGCCAAGGGATGATACACGATATCGCAATACAATCCTTCCCCCGGCCGCTGGCCAGGCATGGCCCAGATGACGCCGAACCCATCCGTGAATCCCCAATACCCTGGCTTCACCTCGCGCAGTTCGGGAGGAGGCAAGAACATGCCGGGCCGGATGTAGCGGGTATCGATTTCGAACAGTTTCAAGACGGTTTCGCTGGGGGAGGCCAGTTGCTGAACCACGTCCATGATCACAATTTCTTCATCCAGGTCGTAATAATCCAGGATTTTCCGGTAGGCCAGATGATGGATGCCGGTCTGGTTGCCCCCAAAATCCAACGGTACTTTGTCGGGGACTTGGTGATTCAGTGTGGTAAGCAATCGTTCCCTGGAATTCATAAGGTCTTTCCATTTCGGACGCAGCGGATTTCGAAGGGCCGTTCGGCGTTACGGCATCGTAACAAAAACGGGTGCCTGATTCAATCGGAGTACCAATGCGGCAGTTTAATTATGGAGTACCAGTTTTAAACCTAAAACTGTGGGGGAAATCACCGGCCTCCTATCCACGCGACGATTCCGGTTTCCGGTCGATAAAAAAATCCGTCATTAAGGAGGGTATCAAATCCCCAGCCATTTCCTGGTCATGAATGGAGGCCATGTTGCAAAAATTCTCCGAAAAGTTAAGATGATTCGTAGATTTCACAACCTCGCCCATCGCAACCCGGTCACTCCACGCCGGCAGTCTCTGGACCGCGGCATGGACAATCACGATCCAAGAAGATTTGATCGTGAGAAATCAGTAAATTCAATGACCTGAGGCAATCCGGCCTGTAACTTGCTGTTACGAAAATTCGTCCAGTTGAAACGGACGCGAAAAACCGCGGCGGCAAGGATTCAGGTGGATGAGTGATTTTTCTTTTCAGAATGGATGTTTGATGACGGAACACCCGGGCGCCACCATTTTGGTCGTGGATGACGAACAACTGGTACGCTGGTCGCTGGAAAACGATCTCAAGCGGGCGGGTTTTCAAATCAGCACCGCGGCCAATGGGGCCGACGCGTTGGAAATGATCAAAGCCCAAGAACCGGACCTGGTGTTGCTCGACATCCGGCTGCCCGACATCGACGGGATTCAGGTCCTGCGCGAACTGCGGAAAATGGGTATCACTTGCCTGGTGATCATGTTATCGGCCTTCACCGACGTGCATCACGCGGTCGAAGCCGTACGTGCCGGCGCGTGTGATTATATTCCCAAGCCTTTCGACCTGGACGACATCATTTTACGTATCGATAAGGCCTTGAATCAGCGGGGGCTGGAGCAAGAAGTTCACCGGTACCGCAACCAACAAACCACCAACCAAGGTCTCCAGAACATTGTGGCCGTGAGCCGGCGCATGCATGAAATCCTGGATATCATCACCCGTGTGGCAGCGCAAGGGAATAGCACGGTACTCATCCGGGGCGAAACCGGCGTCGGCAAGGACCTGCTGGCGCGGGCCATTCACGCGCTCAGCCCCCGGGCCAACGGCCCTTTCGTAGAAATCAACTGCCCCTCGTTTCCTGCCCATCTGCTGGAAAACGAACTGTTCGGACACGAGCGCGGCGCGTTCACCGATGCCCGCACCCGCAAGGAAGGACTCTTAGAAATCGCGCACCGGGGATCGGTGTTCCTGAACGAAATCGGAGACATCGAAGCCACCGTCCAAGCCAAACTGCTGCAGTTTTTGGAAAACAAGGTGTTCCGCCGCATCGGTTCAACCAAGGAACGGACCGTGGATGTGCGGGTGATCACCGCAACCAACAAAAACCTGGAAAAAGCAGTGGAGGAAGGCCAGTTCCGCCGTGATCTTTTCTACCGGCTGAACGTAATTCCCATCGAAGTCCCTCCTCTCCATCAGCGGAAAGAGGACATTCCCGCTCTCATCGAACATTTTCTCGAACAATTCCGCTCCGAATTCTCCAAGCCCCATCTTGAGATCACTCCCGACGCCGTGGATCTCTTGATTCATTATTCCTGGCCGGGCAATGTCCGCGAACTGCGCAATTGCCTGGAACGTGCCGTGTTACTGGGCCGCGAGGGGCTAATCACCGTCGATTCCCTCCCGGCCGAAATCGTGCGGCAAAGCCGCCAGAACCGGTTCGATCAAAACGCGCCTGCTGCGCTTTCTTCTCCGCTCGAGGAACAGGAAAAACGGATGATCCTCGAGGCCTTGGAACACGCCGGATGGAATCAAAGCAAAGCATCACGGATGTTACGCATTTCACGTGATACGTTGCGCTACCGGATGAAAAAATACCAAATCAGTCCATCCCGGGAGTATGGCCCCTTTCCGGATTGAAATGTTGAAGTTCAAGCCCACCCTGCCCGCCACGTGGTAGAAGCATGTGGCAACGTGCCTTTTCGTTCGGCAAAAGGACAGGCTATACCTTCCATCCCCTCATCCTCCGGGTAATTGAAAATCCCTGTATGCGAAACGCATCCTGCCTCGGAAAAGGCCATCACGAAGATGCCATTAAAAAACCGGGGGAGTCGTTCGACTCCCCCAATCGGATAGGAGATTCCATGAGAGATGGGAGCACCGGATCAATACCGGCGGCTTATCAACCTGTGAATGACAGTCATTGATTCAAGAACATACTCCAATGCTCCACGGCGGTGGGAGGCGGACCCATCGTCTCGATCACGTTCAGGAACTGCTTGACGGCATGCGCCTCCGCGATGCTGGCGTCCCGGCCTTCGCGGTGGCAAACGGCGCAGGATTCGATTCCTTCCGACGTGGTGTTGAGTTCCGCGTGGGCGAGAGCGGAATCGTTGTCATGGCACGAGTTGCACGCCGCGCTGGTGGGCGGGATACGGACATTCTTGCCATCCTTGTCAGTGAAATTAATTGGCAATACATCCGAAGAAAGCGGCAAAGCGGGAACGGAAGTCACATGGCACATGTCACACTTGTTCAACAAACCCGGAAAGAGGACATGATTGTAATTGTGCGGGGTATTGCCGAACCCGTACACGGTGTAATCCTTCTCCAACTCCTCCCCGGCGTGGATTTTGTGGATCATGTACGCGAAACTGACCGATTGGCCGCCACCCACGCCTTCCGGCCGGCGCCCGATGTCGCTGACCTTGGGATTGTGGCACGTCACACAGTTATCGATGACATTGCGCTGGGACCCGTGCAGGGATAACTGGTCATGGCAGGCGTTGCATTTTTCCAGGCTGACCACCTGGCGGCGGGGCACCGGTTGCGTATCGGTAACCGCGACATACTTGACCGGATTCATTAATCCCTCGACCACGGTTATATCTTGCATGCCTTCCGGCTTGTCTTCCAACACCACTGTGCGCCGCCCTTCGATCACGAAGGCATATGTTCCTTGCGCGTCCACAGGAAGGGCTTTGGTAAAAGTATAGGTATAGGTCCCCTCTCCTACCTTGCTGGAGGTTTTCGAGGCGTCTTCCCGGGTGTACGAGGTGTATTCCTTTGTCGGTCCAGCATAGGTGATGGCGAACGAGGTAAGTTCCACCGGATCAACCGCGCTGCCATCTTTCTGTTTTAGTGAAAAAGTCACCTTGGGGGCCTGACCGGGCAGGGCGTCCGTCACTTCGAGGATCTCCGCGATCAAGCCGCGCAGTTTCTGCGACTTGGCGGGCACAGTATGCGCGCCGGCGACGGATATGCCGAACTCCGGTCCTTCCGCGGTATGGCAGGCGGTGCACATGGAATCATCTTGCTGGGGAAAATTGCCGGGGCCATGGCCTTCACCGGTCTGGAAATTGACATCGTCATGGCAAGAACCGCAGGCCCGGATGCTCGGAGCGGTCTTGTACACCGATCCCTGTGGCCCGTCGTGGCACGACGTGCAATTCCGATGGTCCATAGGGAACACGACTTTAGAATAATCATGAAGGCTCTGCCTGTTGCCTACAATTTGGTAAGGCTTCCCCGCCTGGACGCTGGGGAGATCCTCGCCCATGTGGATCTTGTGAATCATGACCGTCATGTCCACGGTATTGCCCGTATCGGGATCGGTGGATTGAGGACTATGGCACAGGATGCAATATCCCACCTCGCGCCGCCCGCCGCCGTGCAACGCCAAACCGGCATGGCAAGCATTGCAGGCTTCGGTAGTGACCACCTTGCGCAATGCTACGACGTCGCTGCCATTGGGGACAAAATGATAGAGAGGATTGGCGTAAAAGACCTTATCGTCCACATTCCGCTGGATCTGCCCGCCCACGGTGTGCGTCTTAGTCCGGTCGTAATCCGCGGGCAAGGCCGTATTGAAAGTATACAGGTACTTGCCGAATTCCAACTGGGTCAAGATCCCATTGCTGTCGAGAGTGGCCTGCTCGGCCCGCGCGCCGGCGTTGGGATATCCTTCCGGGACGGTCTGGGTCCGGACATTGTAGCTCCAATAGGCCGAACTGCCTTTCTGAGCGTCGTAGACATCCAGCCGGGCAATCATGAAACGGACCGTCACCTCAGAAAGCGCCAAGGGATTGCCTACGCCATCCTGGACGGTGAAAGTCACTTCGGGTTTGAGGTCTTGGTTGATTACCGTACTCAAAATCTTGACCTGCAAACCGTCCGCGCCCCAAGCCGTCATACCGCATAATCCGATAGCGAATCCCATCAGGGGTAAAATCCATCCGCGTCGATCCATAGTTACTGACACCTCGTTGAAAAAAGTTTTAGTGCGCCACTAATTTGGAGCAAAGATCGTTCCTTGTTAGATAAATAGCTATGAATCGGTATAAAAATCCCGAAGATCACGGATCTTACCGTTTCCACCGATACTCCAGGATGTCTTCCCAGAGATGCATGTTCCAACCGAGTGGGGCAAATCACCCAATTTTGGGTGAGAATTATGAATCTCCCCAGTGGGGAGGTCACCCACGGATGACGAAAGAGAATAAACGGCGCGCTCCACTGGATCATCCAAAAAACCAGGGTATATTCCTGTCACCTATTGTCCTGGCAACTATTCACTTGATTGATAAACTCCACATTTGAGGAAAAAATAATTAGGCGGCATATAATCCGATCGATCTATCGATTTACGGTGTACGACTTGATGGAACCTTATACAAATTCACCTGACCGATTCTCTACCGGTCCATCCGTATTTTCCACGTTCGGACTATTGGCCGCTATTCTTTTGCTTTTTTTGGAAGCCTTACTGATCCCAATCGACTTGCTGTTCGGCATTTTCAGCCATAACGTTCGGATTTTCATTTACTTATTGGCTCCGGCGGTCCTGGTGGCCAGTCTCGCGCTGGTCCCCATCGGCCAGATTCTGGAAACCCAGCGCCGGAAATCGATTCCTACAGCCTTCACCGAAATGGATTCCGATGAAGAGGATCACCTTCACCGGTTACGCACGGGTATCTTTATTGGCATCACGCCCATGTTCCTGATCCTGACCAGCATCGGAACCTTCCAGGCTTATAACATCGTCCAGATGGAAAAAGTTATCATCAATCCAACCCCAGCCTTCCCCTCACCAGCCATGACCCACGGAATACAGCAATCGGATACCGGATTGGATTGCCAGCGATGCCATCAAGACTGGAAGCGGGATGGTTCTTGAACAGCACTCCCGCCATTTCCCAAAGCCCAAACGGGATCTTCTCTATACTCTTAACTAACTGATATACATTAAGATAGGTCTTATCCGCCAAACGCCCTGGACTAGGAATCGATTCTCTCGCCGCCCAACCCGATCCGTATATCCGATAGCTTTTAACTAAAACAGATGGCATTCCAGGCATTTTTGGGAAGTTACACCCATCATCATGCGGTGGGGCATCGGTTTGTAGAGGCTTGGTTTGGGACGGGGTTTAGGTCCCCGGGCGGCCAAGGGGCTGTGGCACGATAAACACGTGGCATCCGGTGTGTGATAGGAAGCAGGCGGCACCGGGGGAGAAGATGCCTGGTGGCAGACCAGACAGGTATCGTCCCGGTGGCAGACCATGCATTTCGCCCGGTCGAACGAGGCTTGAATGCCATGGGTTTTCAGCCGCCACAAATTGGTGTGATTTCGAGGTTTTTGAGTGGCATGGCACAGTTGGCAAGTTTCTTCTTGGTGGCATAGCAAACAGCTGTCTGTGCCTGTGAACTCTGTCATGCGGCCATGAGTTTCCGTCCACCGGCTGTCGTGGCTGGTGGGAGGAGTAAAAGAATTGAGTTCGAGGTGGCAGGCTTCGCAATCATTGGATAATCCCAGTTCCTCATGCACGGCCATGGCGGTTTTCATGGAGGGCAAGTTCTCGATCGATATTTGGGTGGATTGCTCGACTCCCTTGTGGCAATCCACGCAATGGTTGTAGTCCTTCAAATGTTCGCCGTGTTTGTACGAGATATCCTCCCAATCCTTTGGCAGGAAAGGCCGCAGCATTTTTTCGTGAGTGATGAGGCTCTGTTCGTTCCATTCCACGGAGGTTTGATTGTGACAATCCTGGCATTTTTGATACCGGTCTTCGTCCAGGGTGTGACAGGTCAGACAGGTTTCGAGGGTCGGATTGGTCACTTGGTTGTCTTGCATTTCATGGCAAACATCGCAGGTCACTCCCTGATCGATATGGGGTTTGTGCGGAAAGGTATTGGCCAGTTCCTTGGGATCGCAACCAGAGAGAAAAACTGCCCAAATCAGGGGTATCAACCAAGATAATGGGGAAAGTCGGTTCTGAATCATATTAAAAATTGACTCCCACTTGCAATTGGAATGCGTACCAATTGTCGTTCTCGAGGCTGTTATCCTCCACTTCGAAGCGGGCGGCGGTGTAGATTCTGCTTGTGGGTTGCCACTTGACCCGGGCGTAATAGGTGATGACATCCGGGGTAATCCGGAACACTTCTTCCTGTCCAAAGAACAAGAGAAATTCATCCATATACTCTTGGATATATTCTCCATATTCCGCACCGGCCGTGAGTGTCCATTGCTTCGTGGGCTTGTATTCCACCTCGCCGGAGACTCCAGTGAATTCATCATCAGAATCCACGCTCCAGTATTCTCCGTTCACGCTGAGGGTCAATTGCCGGGTGGGATAGAATTCCGCCCCGAGAGTCCCCCGGACGTAGTCCCGGTTGGTGTATTCCGCGACGGGATCCAGGCCGCCATCCGACACCCGGAAATCGAAACCGGCGTTGAGGCTGACCCAGTCATTCAATCCCTTGGTGAAGAGGGTGGAACCGTAAGTGAATGGCTCGTAGCCATGCATGACGGGGAAATAGGGATTGAAATTAATAGTTTGATCGCTGATTTCACTGAATAGACGGACGACTTGAGCCACGATATCGAAGTCGTATTCATCCCAGCGGTAATACCAATCGTTCTGGAAAAGATATGGATCGGCATCCAGCAGGGAGAACTCGGCGTGGGTTTGCAGTTCCGGCATGAACATGTGCCAGACTTCTACCGCGGCCAAGTCATCCCGGAACGGATCGGCGTCGTAACGGTAATAGCGGGCGGCGGCCTTGGTTTGAGGCGTGAAGCGGTAACGGACATCCGCGCCGTAGAAGGCGTCACCGCTGGAGGACGAATAAAACGTTACGGGACGGCCGCCGAACAGGGTAATTTCCAACGGATCGGTGGGAGAAAACCGGTAGGACGCGCCGTCGAAATGGGCGTAGTCGATATCCTCCAGGAATTGACGGCCCACGCGCAGGCGGCTTTCCTCGAAACCCAGTTGCTTGAAATCCAGGTAACCAGTGTAGAACCGGAAGCGATTGCTGTCCGCCTGGTCGATGTCCAAAAAGGGATCGTAAAGTTCAGATCCCTTGAGCGTACTGCCACCGTTCAGATCCTCATGCCAAAAAAGCGAAAACGCTCCGTCAACCCGGTCCTTCACGATATCACGCAACCGCAATGAGAAATACTCATAGATATCGCTATCGTCCCGGCCATCGTAGCTGCGGAATTGATAACTAGAGTGGAGCGTACCGGATACTTTCATGGATTCAAACCATGCCGATTTTTCTGGCGATCCACTTTCCCCAGCGGCACTCTCCACGTCAGCACCTCCGGCGGCCGGCTGTTCGGCCTCCGGGCTTTCGGTCTCCCTGGTATCCACGGATTCAGCGGACTCCTGGGCTCCAGCCTTTGGAGCCGGAGCCCAGGTGAGGCAGATTGTTCCTAAGAAGAAAACCACAAGGATGTGAAGTTTCCCGTTCATACCTCTTCGCCACACACGTTCAGATTCCATTTCATTTACCGTCTATTTCCCAACGAGAGGGAATCCCCTCCGACGGCCGGGGCTATTGAGAAAGATACCCGGAGGTTATTTCAAATCAGCAGTTTTGGGTTTTTTACCCAGTTGTTCCAGAACTTTGGCGTGATTGATTTCCTTCACCGCGACTTTGTAAATGAAACCGGCTTTGGTACCTGTTTCTGGATCGGTGTACCGGTCTTCTTTCCAGTTGGGATTCTCCTTATTATGGCATTTCACACAGGTTTCCTCTTCCGGTTCCCAAGCATGAGGGATCACGGTGCCGCCGCGTTTCGATTTAATATGTTCTTGTCCGGGGCCATGGCACATTTCGCATTGGACACCGGCCAGGGCAGGAGTTTTTTCCAAGCTGACAAAACCGCCCGGTTTGCCGTACCCGGTGGTGTGGCATTTCAAGCACTCGGGATTTTTCTTTTCATCCTCGTTCAGGACATCCATGGCCTTCGCGTGTTTGGTCTGCATCCAATCATCATGGAACATACCGAATTTTTTCAAGTTATGGCACATTTTGCATTTGTTCGCGCCCACGAATTCAATTTTCTCCACGTCCTTGCTCTCTTCTCCGGCTTTGAGGACATGAAACGGAATCACCAGCAGAGCAGTCAGCCCAATCAACAACCCCACGATGCTCGATTTCTTCATGACGTCAGCTCCTTCTTTCATTACTAAAATTTAATATTCAGACCATCCCTGGACGGAGGAGGTTCCCACCGCGTACGCCATAGGATAGTCCGAATTGAACGATCGTTGCGTCAATGCCCCATATGTTTTTTGTAAAATCTCGACGATAAACCGCGCGTTGTGAATGCCGAAACTGCCGTCCCGCACTACCAGGCGGTAGTTGTAGATAGCGGCCCGCTCTAGGAACGACGCCTGGTTAAAGACCGCGGAGGGAATGATCAATTCCTGATCTTCTCTTACCTGGATGTCTGGATATCGTTGTTGTAATTGAGCCGCAATGATCCGGAGCAATCCCTTGACCTCGGTCTGGATACCCTCGATTTTCCCATTCCCGTCGTAGTCCTGGCTGGTGGACATGCGCCGGTCGATGGAAGTCATGGTCAGGTGACACGGCAAGCAGGAATTTTGGTAATTCGATATCGCATGCCCGGCCGCGTCCCCGATGTTGGTGACCCGAAAGCTATGCCCGCCCAGGAGAATTCCCCGTTCCAGGCTCCAACCATTTTCGGGGATGCGGGCCATGTGGCAGGCCACGCATGTATCCTGGACCACATACTTATGGACGGATGTTTTATTCACAAATCCCGTGCCGAAATCCCAAGCGTTGATGCCCATCATGACATCCGCTTGGGGTCCGAAATGGGGAGCATTGTTTTGGGTTTGGATCACCGATTCCAGGCTGCCTGACACACGCGACTGATGACACACCGCGCAAAGGCTTCCCGTACCGCCCTCCGTGTATACATGGCCGCTGTCAAGCGGGATATCTCCCATCAACCGGAGTTGCATGGGATGGACGAGGTTATGAGGATCATGGCAAGCTACGCACGAGACGCCATGCGGTTCGAGATTGTCATCCGGGAGAATATTGGGATTGTTCAGAACCGCGAGACGGTAAAAACCTTCGGCAGTGTGGCATTTGGCGCAACTGGAGTTAAACAAACCGGGATTGTTTTGGAGGGAAGCCGTCAACTTCTTGTGGCTGGAGGAATCGAACGGGTAGGGATACCCGTCGAATCCCATCGCGTCATGGCATTGAGCGCACACACGGGCGTCCCAAGCCTTGCCGATATTGGCGGGATTGCCAAAGTGCTCACTGCCCGGCCCATGGCAATTTTCACATTGTACATTGGCCTTGGCCCGCAACTGGGGTGCCAGGGTCTCATAATACAACACATCATTCCCGGGATTGGCATCCTGATTCCGGCGGAAGGCTTCGTTGACTTGACCGGCCAGTTGGTTGAGATCGGCTTGGAGGATACGGGCAGTATGACTGAAGCCATTGTTGGCCGCCACCGATTGCGCGTTGAATCCCACTGTATGGCACTCGAAGCAGGTTGGATCGTATTGATCGGAACGCTGCCCATTGAGGTGATTTTCGAGCACATGCGCATGCCGGGTGGTTTCCCACCGGTCCACAATCGCCCCGTGGCAGAGTTGGCATTGCGGGAACTGGGGTGCCTCGTTGTTCCGTCCCCCGACTCCCGTAAAAACCGCGCCCAGGATTCTCCGTTGGAAAGTCATCGTCTCCCCTGTGAGGGTGCTTTGAGCGGTGACTTGCACAATATATTCGCCAATCCTATCCGGGATAAACCATGTCTGGGCCTGATCCACAAATTGAAACGCCGCGGCCGAGGAGGCGGGCCGACCGGCAAAGAACCATGCGATACTGGTAAGTTGATCGTCCGGATTGTCCGGACGGACCGTGAGATAGCATTTATCTCCCAATCCCACGTTGGACAAACCGGTTGTGCGTTGATCAAGGAATCCGGTTTCATCATCCGCAATCAAGCGGGGAGAGACGGTTAATACTTCAATCCCCGCTCCGGCCAGCGCAGTACATACAAGCGTTGATATAACCAAGATTGCCAGGAAAGGAAGTAAATTGGAGGAATTTTTCATAGGATTCTGATATAGAAAGTAATTTCTTTATAAACTATCCATATTTTCAATTTTGGATTCATAGCTATTGATCAAATAATCTTTTACCTGATTCTCTATTCCATTTCAATCCCCGATTTGGATAATCATGCAGAATTTTTGAATAAAAATCAACGAAATTATTCACAATTCTTCAGTAGAAAACCGATCGGGTTAAATCCACCAATAACGGAACCGGAATTGGGGCATATCACCCAATTAGGGTGGCAGCGGCCAGGGACATAGCAGTGGATGAGATTTTACATCATGCCGGGGCCGTGGCATTCATGGCAGTTTTGCCCTTCCCAGGCATCGCCCATGCCCCGGGGATGTACAAAGTCTTGCAACTTGTATTCGAGTTGGTTGATCTCTTCCCAGCCTTCGCCCTGTTGGATGATTGAATGACACAGATTGCAATCATCCCGGATGACTTTCCCCTCCGGAGTGGCGTGCTTCCCATCATGGCACCGGTAGCAACCAGGAAAGTCGAAATGGCCGATATTGGAGGGGTATTTCGTCCAATCCACTTTCATTTCGGGAAAGATACTTCGCTCAAATATGGCTTGGGTTTGCTTAACGGCCTGATCCACTTTGGCTTTGATTTCAGGGTCGTTTGCCGCGGTTTCTTCAAACTGTCCGCGGATTTTGTCCTCGATAGCCTGTAAGGCCTCGGGGGTGGTTTGATATTCGCCTTGTAAGGCCTCGACCGCCACTCCCTTGATTCCCGGCAACTTAGGATCGATCAGCCCCAGTTCCATTGCCTGATTGACGGAAGCAAAAGGAGATTCGTACCGGTGCGAGGGGCGGTTGTGGCAGTCGATACAATCCAGTTCGCGGATCGCGGCGGGATCGATTTGCGATTTGTCGAAATCCGTGGCTTCAGTGCTGATGAATTCCTCCACCCGCCCGTCTTCATGAGTGACGCGGACCCAAGGGATGATCTGGCGGGCGTAATCGGCCGGGTAGTACTCTAATTTGTGATCCCGGGCGATGTGCCAGTGAATTCCCGTATAATGGCCCAGAATCGTGGAACTGCCGCCCACGTGGAGGAGCAGCTTGACGTGATAGGGTGTGTTCTCATCGTCGTTGGCGTAATAGGTCAATGATTTTTCCACCGCTTCGTAGAATTTCTCCGGCCAATGACACTGCTCGCAGGTGTCTCGGGCGGGGCGCAGATTTTCAATCGGGGTTTGGATCGGCAGTTCATAGGAATTCGTCGCCACCGCCCAGACTTGCCGCAAGCCCGAGAGTTTGCTTTTTACGTACCAGCTCGCGCCCGGCCCGATGTGGCATTGCACGCAATCCACCCGGGCGTGCGGGGAGTATTGATATGCTGTGTACTCCGGCTTCATTACCTGGTGGCACATCAGTCCGCAGAATTCAGTGGATTCAGTCACGTGATAGGCCTGATAGGAACCGATCATCGAGAGGCAGATAAACACGGTGGAAATGATGACAAACGTAGTCAAATAGAGGCGGTGGCGGGGTGTATTTAAATCAAAAACGGGAAACTCTTTCTCCACCATTCCTTTTTGACGCCGCCGGAATTGCAGCCACATCCCCAGCGGGACCATCAGCAATCCCAGGATTAGGATCGCAGGCCCCACTACGTAAATCAGAATCCCCACGTAGGGATTATTTTGGCCATACACGAAATCCAGGGTGATGATCAGGGCTTCTCCAACCAGAAACGCCATAGCCAGCATGAATCCAAAAACCGACACCCAATTGTGGGTCAAAGGTTTATGAAGGGGGGATGTGGATTGTTCTGTCATTCGCATTGTCTCCCGTCGAACCGGACTTGGTTAGATATTTGCTTAAAATGGGTTGAGACCGTCAGCCGGGTTTTACGGCAAACCGGCCAGAATTTTCAACCGGTTTCTGTGCAATCTGTATTCCAATATTCTGAGTTAGCCGGATTTCCGGCCATACTCTCTTTTACGGCACCAGTATGATCTCAATTGATGTGAGACCTATATACAAACTAAATAAATTAAAATATTTTTTTATTGAATTTCATTCCATGAATCCGCAAGGAAAATTACTCTGGGATCGATTACATTTTTAGCTATATAGCTATATAATGGTGAAAACCACCATCGTAGTTTTTCAGCATGGAGTCAACCCCATGAAGCCGTATTTCCGCTTTGCCGTACTGATCCTGTTCGTCTCCAATCCATTCACGCTGACGCAAGACCTGGAAGAACCGCAATCCTGCTTGGAATGCCACGCGGATGCCGACATTGTGGGGGAGCGGGACGGCCAGGAACAATCCATGTTCGTCGATTTAAAGTTGTTCGAGGCATCGGTCCACAAGGACGCGGGATGCACCGGTTGCCATTCTGACATCACGGAATTGCCGCACGATACAGAACTCCAGAAGGTGGATTGTTCCTCCTGCCATTCGACCGCCGAGGAGTTGAAATCCTCGGTCCATGACGTGCCGGATGGTCCCTCGTGCGTGGATTGCCATGGGGACGCCCACAAAATCCTCCCGGCCAGCCACCCCAACTCGCTCACCAATTTATTCCGGGTGGCAAATGTGTGCGGCAAGTGCCATTCCGAATCGGCCATCATGGCCGAATATAGCAAAGATGTCCTTCAACGGGAAATGCTGTACCGGGAAAGCGTCCACGCCACGGAATTGTTGCGGGGGAACGACAAGGCCCCCTCGTGTGTTCATTGCCACGGTTCACACGCGATTTTGCCGTTGCGGGATCCGAACTCGCGCACCAATTTCATGAACGTGGCCGAGACATGCGGGCAGTGTCACACCACCGAGAAAGAACAGTACCAGGAAAGCGTGCATGGAAAATCGGCGGCCTACGGCCATAAAGATGCACCTATTTGCACCGATTGTCACGGAGAGCACGCCATCTTCCGGGTAACAGACGAACGCTCACCGGTTTCGTACGCCAACGTATCGGGCAATACCTGCGGGCGCTGCCACTCGTCTATTGTGATTAACGAAAAGTACAACATCCCCAAGGGCCGGGTACAAAATTATTTCGAAAGTTACCATGGTTTGGCCTTGCAGCACGGGTCCAAGAAAGTGGCCCTGTGCAGCAGTTGCCATGGGAATCACCTGATTCTGCCTTCGTCCGATCCGCGTTCCACGGTCAGTCCCGAGCGGTTGGTTGAGACGTGCGGCCGCTGTCATCCAGGGATCACGGCCAATGTGCTGGCCGCTCCCATTCACACGGAAGTCACTCTGCGCTCGGACGCAATTGCCGCCTGGGTTCCCCGGATTTATATACCGCTGATCGTCGTGATCATCGGGGGCATGCTGGTTCACAACGGTGTGATCCTCTGGGCGTTGCTGAAGGAGAAATTCAAGAGGGAAGTGAGCCAGCCCACCTATCAACGGTTCACCCGGTTTGAGATCATTTGCCACATTTTGCTGACGATCACCTTTATCGTGTTGGTGATCACTGGATTTGCGCTGGTCAGCCCCAATTCGTGGTGGGTCACCATGCTGTCCTACTTGGGCTTCAGTGAAGGGATTCGTTCGGTCAGCCACCGTGTTGCGGCGGTGGTGATGATGGCCACAGCGATGGCTTACGCATTCTACATGCTGGCTTTCCGGCGGGGCCGGGAAGAACTGGCCGCCTTCCTGTTTTGGCCGCGGGACATCCGCCATGTATGGGAAAACCTGCAGTATTACCGGGGCAAACGGACCGAGCCGCCGCGTTTCGACCGGTATGATTATGCGGAAAAGATGGAATTCTGGGCGCTGGTCTGGGGTGTGATTATCATGGCGGTAACCGGCCTCATCCTCTGGTTTCCGATCCTAGCCTTCCAATATCTGCCCAAGTGGGCGATCGACATCGCCGAGTTGATCCACTACTACGAAGCCGTGCTGGCCACGTTGGCGATCGTCGTGTGGCATTTCTTTTTCGTCATTTTCCATCCAGAGGAGTATCCCATGAGCGTCACCTGGCTAAACGGGCGGATGACCCTGCATCATCTGAGGAGCCGCCATCCATTGGAATATGAACGAACATTCGCATCTGAAGCCCGGAAAGAGGTAACGGAACTGCGGGAAACCGCCGACGAGAACAAGGGAAACAGTGACACCGAGTCGTGATACGCGGCCTGGTACCATTCACCCCACTAGGAGTTTCATCTCACGATTTATCGAGTGGAGAACATCATGGACCGCCGGAATTTTCTAGCCACTGTGGCTTCCATTGGAACCACCGGAATTCCCGCCGCATCAAGCGCGGCCGCCGATCCGGAAGAAACCGCCGCCGAGTATTATGGCGTGTTGACGGATGTCACCGAATGCATCGGCTGCCGCAAATGCGAATGGGCCTGCAACCAAGCCAACCACCTGCCCATGCAGCCTTTGGAGACGTTCGAGGATAAGTCGGTTTTTGAGAAACATCGGCGTCCGGACGCCGGGCATTACACCATTGTCAATGAATATCCCGGCCCGGAAGAAGGCGGACGCCCGCTGTGGGTGAAGTTTCAATGTTTTCATTGCAATCATCCGGCGTGCTATTCGGCCTGCCTGGTCACCGCCTTCACCAAAACCGCGACGGGAGCAGTGGTTTACAATGCGGACCGGTGCATGGGGTGCCGCTATTGCATGGTGGCCTGCCCATTTCAGATCCCGGCTTATGAATACGACAATCCCCTCACGCCTAAGGTCCAGAAATGCACGTTATGTTACGAACGCATTTCCCAGGAGGGTGGCGTCCCCGCCTGCGTGGAAATCTGCCCGCCCCAATGCCTGACCTTCGGCAAGCGAAAAGATCTGCTGGAACTCGCAAAGCAGAAAATCGCCAAAAATCCTCAGAAATACGTCCCCCATGTTTATGGCGAGCACGAAGCGGGCGGCACCTCGTGGCTTTATATCTCCAGCAAGCCGTTTGAGGAGATCGGCCTGCCCGTTTTGGGAGAAACCGCGCCACCCCGGCTCACGGAAGGATTGCAGCATGGGATCTTCAACTATTTCATCCCGCCGGTTGCCCTTTTCTCCATTCTGGGCATGATTTCCTGGTTGTACGGTGAACAAAACCAAGACGAACATCTGCCGAAAGTTCCTTTGAAATACAATCCCTCCAAGGCGGCGCCGATGGGCAAGAAATTGATCACCCCTGGCGTTTTGTTGTTGTTGGGATTCATTTTCATGGGTCTCAGCGTGGCCGTATACCGTTTTCTGTTCGGAATTGGAGCGGTGACCAACCTGAATGACCAATATCCCTGGGGATTGTGGATCGCAGTAGATGTGGCCACGGGCGTGGCCTTGGCCGCTGGGGGTTACACCACCGCGGCGCTGGCTCATATCTTCCACCGCAAGCATTACGAACCGATTGTGCGGCCCGCCCTGTTGACCGCGTTACTGGGGTATACCTTCGTGGTCTTTGGCCTGCTGGTGGATCTCGGGCGGTACTACAACATCTGGCATCCCATGATGCCGTCCATGTGGTCCGGCCACTCGGTGCTTTTCGAGGTGGGTATGTGCGTCATGGCCTACCTTACGGTGCTGTACCTTGAGTTTGTGCCCATCGTGGTGGAGCGGTTCAAAGGCCAGGTGAATCTGCCCGGGATCCTCTCACGGTTCAACGGCATGGTGGAAGGAGTGCTGGGGTTGGCAGAACGGTATTTATTCCGGATTTTGCCGGTGATCGTAATCGCGGGGGTGGTGCTGTCATTCCTGCATCAATCCTCTCTGGGCGCGCTGATGCTGATCGCCCCCTACAAGATGCATCCCCTCTGGTACACCCCGATCCTGCCCCTGCTCTTTTTGCTTACGGCGTTTTGCGTCGGATTTCCAATGGTCATCTTCGAGTCGATGATCGCCTCGCGAATCTTCAACCAAAAGCCGGAGATGCATATTCTCAGCCCTTTGAGCAAGTCGATCGCCATTTTCCTGGCCGCCTATTTCGCCACCAAGTTGGGGGATATCACCATCCGCGAGGCGGGCAAGTACCTGTTCGACGGCAGCGTGCAATCCTACATGTTTATGGCGGAGATGTTGATCGGCGTACTCATCCCTCTGGGGATGTTCCTGATGAAAGGAGTAAGAAAGAATCCTGGGCTGCTGTTTATCGCGTCCGCCCTCGTGGTGATCGGCGTGGCGTTCAACCGGATCAACGTATTCATTACGGCGTATACGCCGGTGTATAAAGTCACGGCCTATTTCCCCAGCTGGGGTGAAATCGTGGTGACGTTGGGATTAATTGCTGGACTGATGTTAGTGTACCGGATCATGGTGACGGTGTTCCCCATTATTCCCACGATGGAAGAGAAGGAATCTTGATCGCGAGAGGATAAATCATAATGAATCATTCATCCCGCTTTTGGATATCCATTGCGCTCTTTATCATTCCCCTCGCCGGAATCGCGGCCGCTGAGGAACATCCCATCGTGGACTGCGCACAATGCCATACTTGTCTTCATCCAACCTCGGAAAATCCCTGTTTGCAGCCATGTCCCCGGCCCAAAGGGGCCTATGTGCCCTTGGCCACCCAGGGACCTGACGTGGTGATTCTGGACGAATTGAAGGCAGTGGAGGATCTATACGTGCCGGTACGCTTCAACCACGCGACGCACGCCCACATGTCCAGCACGGTCGAAGGGTGCCAGATGTGCCATCATTATAACGAAAAGGGCGCCATTCCCGCTTCGTGTAAAAGCTGTCATCCCGTGGATATCATTCACGAGAACATCGCCCAGCCGGGCCTTAAAGGGGCGTATCACCGGCAATGCGTCGGCTGCCACACCCAATGGGACCGGAACACCGACTGCGTGATCTGCCACGAGAAGAAATCCGGCGGTCCGCTCCACGGCACGGCGGTCTCCCCCTCCGAAACCAAGCATTACCCACCAGTCCGAATGCGGGATTTGATTATTTACAATACGAATTACGAAGAAAACGACCAAGTGCCCTTTCATCACAAAACGCACGCGTATAAGTACGACCGCAACTGCGGTGATTGCCACCAGCAACAGGGGTGTGAAGCGTGTCATGACCAATACGCCGCCGAGCTGAAGCCCATGGGCAATCTGACTCCGGAGGCTATGCACGATCATTGTTTTGTTTGCCATGAAAACGACACGTGTGAGCATTGCCATGGGCGGGATCCTAACGATGTGTTCAATCACGCCGCCAGCGGATGGCCCCTGAAGATCTACCATGACCGCCTGCACTGCCTGGATTGCCACATCCAGCGGGGTAATCTGCGGAAACTGGACAACCGTTGCACGAACTGCCACATCGAAGGATGGAAAGCGGAAACGTTCGACCACACCGTCACCGGCGTGGCCCTGGATGAGGTCCATCGTCAGGCGGAATGCGTGGTGTGTCATGAGGGTTCGATGGAAGAATCCAATGGCAACCTGATTCCCAAAGCCGGCGGAGTTGCCTATTCATGCGCGGCATGTCACGACGATGACCGGAAATACACGAAGGAAAAGGGATTCGGTGGGTCATGAAGGGAGAGAGGCATAGTTCCGCCCGAATTATTCGGACGCACCGACCTTGGCCATGTTGCTGAGGTGTTTTTTGAGGGATTCACACATCAATTCACAAAATGTTTGCATACTAGAATTGCCGATCCGGTAAAAAGTTTGCACCCCTTCCCGCCTATGCTGCAAAAAACCGTGCCGGTGCAGGATCGCCAAGTGCTTGGACACCGTCGCTTGACTTTTCCCCACGATATCAGCCAGTTCATGGACACATTTCTCTCCCTTCATCAGTTCATGTAACAAAAGGATACGAGTTGGATCCCCTAACGCCCGAATACGTTCGGCCAGCATTTCGCGGAATTCCTGGTTGGCGAGTTCATCATGCATGTTCATATTATTATGCCGTGGCTGGATGTTATATTAGCTAAATTCTAGCATAGCTATGGAGGAAATTTCAAGGAAAATCTTATAATAAAAATATAATTATTGATTCTCCCCAGTATGCAGACAAGATCCATAATAGATAATAAAATAACTATCATGCCATTTGCGGGATTGCGTAAAAAGAACGACTTTCTTTCCTGCATTCTCTCATCCTGTCGTCTCCCAGAGGGAGAGGGAATCTGTTCGTAGGCTCATTCCTGTTCATGCCACGAATAAAGCATTGAAAAAGAACATTGCGCGGGGAAATGAATACTAAACTCTCACGCCGTTTTCCCTTTAAGCAACCGCATGCCATTGAAGGTCACCAGCAGTGAGGTCCCCATGTCGGCCAGGATCGCCATCCATAAGGTCGCCCATCCGAGAATCGCCATCAGAACAAAAAACATCTTCATTCCCAAGGCGAGACCGATGTTCCAGCCGATGATCCGCACGGTGCGGCGGCTGTGGCAGATCAGCCAGGGGATTTTGCCAAGATCATCGTTCATCAGGGCCACCGGAGCGGTTTCGAGAGCCACATCCGCGCCGATCGCGCCCATGGCGATTCCTACCGTGGCGGCAGCCAGGGCGGGCGCGTCGTTCACACCGTCCCCGGCCATCAGTACATGGCCTTCCTGGCGTGCCAACTCTTCGATCAGGCTGGCCTTGTCCTGGGGCAGCAGTTCCGCGTGAACCTCCTCGATTCCCACATCGTCCGCGATTTTCCGGGCAGTTCCCGCGTTATCCCCGGATAAGAGGATCACCCGGCTGATATTCAAATTCTTTAGCGCTCGCACACAAGCGGCCGCTTCGGGGCGCACGGTGTCTTCGATCAGGATGGCGCCAAGGGGAATGCCATCAGCGGCCACACCAACCGCGATCCGTTCATCCTGCTCATGCAGCACCATCCGTTCGTGCATTTCTTCGGAACAAAAGCCCTTTTCGTGGAAAAAGCGGTGATTGCCGACCAGAATCCGCCGGCCTTCCACCTCGGCCATCGCACCCCGGCCGGGGAAGCTGATAAAATCCCGGGCTTCGGGAACCCCGCGCCGGCAAGAAGTTTCCGCATAGGCTCCGACCGCCCGGGCCAAGGGATGTTGGGAATGATGTTCGACAGCCGCCGCCAGGCGGATCACATCCTCCATGGGCTGGCCATTCAGCGCCACGACATGGGCGACCCGCAAGCGGCCGGAGGTCAAAGTGCCGGTTTTGTCAAAGGCCACTACCCGGGTGCGGCTGGTTTCTTCCAGATAAGCCCCGCCCTTGATCAGAATTCCGTTCCGGGCCGCCGAGGTCAGCGCGCAGATCAGAGAAACCGGCGTGGAAATCACCAACGCGCAGGGACACGAGATCAGCAGCAGAGCCATAGCCCGGTAGATCCAATCCGGCCATAAACCTCCCAGGAGGGGAGGCGCTAGCGCCAGCACAACCGCCAGGGCGATGACGGCTGGCGTGTAGACCCGGGCGAAGCGGTCCACCAAATGTTCCACGGGGGCGCGGCGGGTACGGGCGTTATCGACCAGTTCGATTACCCGCGCGAGGGTGCTTTCGTGCGCGCGCTTGTCCACCTGTATTTCGAGCGAGCCATCCTGGTTTAGAGATCCCGCATATACGGTGCTGCCCTCTCCTTTCGGGACGGGAACCGATTCGCCGGTAATCGGCGCTTCATTCACGTAGGAGGAGCCACGCATGACTTTGCCATCCAGGGCAATCCGGGCACCGGGCCGCACCAGGATGCGCTCTCCGGGTAACACGTCTTCCACGGGATGGTTTTCAATTCCAGAATCCCGGATGACATCGGCTGTGGCGGGGGAAAGAGCGATGAGGCTTTCAATGGCGCTTTGCGCGCGGCCGATGCTGAATTTTTCCAACTCCTGGGACAGGGCGAAGAGAAAAGCCACAATTGCCGCTTCAGACCATTCTCCCAAGCCGATCGCTCCAGCCACGGCGATGGCCATAAGCACATGCATATCGAAGCGCAGGGCGCGAAATCCCATCCAAACCTTGGGGGCCAGTTTCCAGGCGGAACTCACCAGTACTCCGGCTAGAACGGTTTCGGTAATCCATTCCGGAGTTCCGGACACCCATGAACCAAAGGACAATAACAACAAACCGGCGGCTACCAGAAGCAGGGGGGATTCGCGCAGAATCCCCTGTCCGAACACCCCACCTGAATAGGGAGAACGAGGAGGATTGAATTGGGGCCTGGAGGTCTTCATGCCAGTCGAGGCGATCCAGCCATGGATCTCTTCTTCCTGGACCCGCGCGGGATCATACTCCACGGTCATGCGTCCCTGGATCAGATCGAACGCCAAGGGCCGGACACCCTCGCGGCCTTGAAACGCCTTGCGCAGGAGTTTTTCTTCATTGGGACAATCCAATCCTTGCACGTGAAGAGTCAGGCGTTTGCATGAATTCTCCATAATCCGATGCTCCTAGAGGCGCTGGTCGTTTAAAACGTACTCACGGACATGATCCATGCCGTCCCGCAAAAAACGGGTCACGTGGTCATCGTCCAACGAGTAATACACTACCTTGCCATCGCGCCGGTACTTGACCAGCCGCAAATTACGCAAAGTGCGGAGTTGGTGCGAGATAGCCGAGCGCGTCACACCAAACAAAGCCGCCATGTCGCAAACGCACAGTTCTTCCTTAGACAAGGCATAGAGCATCTTAACGCGGGTGGGATCTCCCAGCGCCTTGAAGGTATAGGCCAGATAAGAGAAGACATCCAGGCTAGGCAACGCTTGGCGCACGCGTTCCACTTTCTGGTGGTCGATAAAGACCACCTCGCACACATCCCGCGCGCCGTTTTTGGAGGAGAGAACCTGGTTCATGGCAAGTCCTCCGTTTCATATGAATAACGATTGAACATATATTCAATCGTTGTATGGATGATTTTACCTTAGGAGATACGGAAAAGCAAAGGCGGAAGTCCATATGGAAATGCGGCAATCCTGTACTCGTTGCAGATAAAGGAGGGATTTATTATTTTCAGCCCTCACCCTGATCCTCTCTCAAGGGAGAAGGAATCAATCAGTTTTCCCATGCACACTCACACTCCGAATATCGCCCTGAAAAATTTCCGCATTCGTGTAAATCGTGACAAATCCGGTAACAAACGAGAATGCCGTTCGTTCCCGGCTAGGGCAGTGGCTCCAAATCGTTCAAGTCTTTGTTCCGGCCGCTGGTCTGTTTGTTGATCTTCCGATCCTCCAGTCCGATCAGATTTACAGAGATCCCATCAATCTCGGCCGTAACGCGTCGTGAGTAACAGATGGAAAACTCCACACCCGAAATGGTTGTCATGATTTTCCACCCACTGGAGTCATTCAGTTCCGTTCTCACGCGCATACCGGACCGATCGACTCGGGGAACTACCGATGGTGCCGTGAGATCTTCATTCGCTAGTGCCATAATCACCTCCAAGCTGGACTCCTCTGAGATCCAATCCCTTCCATAGGATCTTTCTCTTTCTCACTGCGGAATTCCGAAGGTCTGACAATACTCGAGGAGTTCCCGCATGCGTAAAACCTGGATGGTGTTGGTGGTGCGGCCCCGGGGATTGTATTCCCCCGAGGCGAAAAGAACTAAGTCGTCCTCTTGAATCAGCCCCTTTTCGTAGAGAAACATGCCGGCCGTGGCGGTGCGGATCGAGCCGGGCAGGTTGGGATACATAATGGGATGAATTCCATAATACATGTGTAGTTCGCGGAAGGTTTTCTCTTGGGAGGTCAGCGCCAGGATTTCCGGCTGGAGGCGTAAGCGGGAAATGAGTTTCGCGGTGTTGCCGCGGCGGGTCACGGAGACGATCTTGGTCACATGGGCGGCTTCGCAGAGCGTTTCGATGGAATCGCAGATAGCCCGCTCCACATCGCCCGCTTTGAGGGGACGGTTGTGGATATGCACGAATTTTTCGGCGTACTGGGCAATGCGGGACATCATCTGCACAGTCTTCACGGGGTACTTGCCGGTAGCGGTTTCGCCCGAGAGCATAACCATATCCGATCCGTCCAGAATCGCATTGGCCACATCGGAGATTTCCGCCCGCGTGGGGCTGGGATTGAAGATCATGGATTGCAACATCTGGGTGGCGGTGATCACCAGTTTGTTATGGGCGTTGCATTCGCGAATCAGCCGTTTTTGGATGATGGGCACTTCTTCCGGGGCCAGTTCCACGCCCATGTCGCCGCGCGCGATCATTACGCCGTCGGCGTATTCGAGGATTTCCTCGAAATTGTCGATGCCCTGCTGGTTCTCGATCTTGGCGATGATTTTGATGGTATCGTCCCCCAGGTGGCGGCGGCAGGCCAGTATATCTTCCTTGCCCCGGGTAAAGGAGAGGCCGATGAAATCCACATTCATCTCGCGCGCGAAGACCAGGCTTTGCATATCCTTGGCCGTCAGGGGAGGAAGCGGCAGCGGCTTCTTGGGGAAGTTGACCGCCCGTCCACTAATGAGATGCCCACCGTTATTAAAGCGGATCCGGATGGCCCGGTCCTTGACTTCCTCGATCACCGCCTCGAACGCGCCGTCATCCAGCAACACCCGGTCGCCGGGCTGGAGAGCATCGTAAACATCGGCGTCCAAGTAGAATTCATCCCGGGGATCAAAGCCAATGCGGATGGTGTTGCCTGTGACAGCCCGCAAACTGGCGGTCATGCGCAGACGGATTTTAGGTCCCTGGGTATCCATCACGATGGGGATATCCGCCAGGGACCGGACTGTCTGAATGATTTCCCGGTAATCATCGAACGCGCCATGACTGGTGTTGACACGGACGGCATTCATGCCGCTCTCCACCATGTGGCGCAGGATCTCGGGGGATTTGGAAGCCGGCCCAATTGTACAGAGGATTTTGGTTCGTCTCATGGTTTTCGCGGATGGAAAAGAAGATCCAATGATATAAAGTCATTTTTCCGGATGTTTTGGAAATCCACACAGGAAGAGAATCGAAACAATGCAGAATTTCCAAATCATACATCATCTCTCTCAGGCCTGGGATAGGAAGTCCGCCGGGCTGTTTTACCCCCAGGTCACGTATTCGATAGAAAAGTTGCGGATCAAATCGGGATGGAAGGGACGGATCCGGACCACGTAGCCATGCCGCCCGCTTTCATGGCAGTGAATGTCCACCTTGAAGGAATAGACATCATCCCGCACGGGACCGACAAAGTCGGTTTGGTATAAAACGTGATTTTCCAGCTCGCCCCGGGAGTTCAAGGAACCACAAAGCACTTCCACCACGACGTCGTCCGGGGTCAGGTGGCCAAGGGAAGCCTCGATGTTCAGCGTCAGGACGTCGTTCACGTGCAGGACCGAATTGGTGATGGAAGATTCCACCTTCTGGATGGAGACCTGACCCCACATATCGCGGATTCGTTTCCGCCAGGCGGCCAAGGCTTTGGCGTACTTGCAGGATTCCATTGCCATCCGTTGACCGACCAGGTGGGCAGGCAGGTACAGTTTCTCCGTGTATTCTTGCAACATGCGGTGGGTGTTGAAGTAGGCTCCCAGGATGCGCATGGAGGTTTTCATCTTGTTCACCCATTCGCGGGGCAGGCCAGTGGAATCGCGATCGAAAAAAGTGGGGATCACTTCGTTTTCGAGGCAGTCGTATAACGCCTGGCTTTCCACCTCGTCCTGGTAAACAGGATCCTTGTATTCTTCTCCGCGCCCGATGGCCCAGCCGGTATCGGTCGAGAATCCTTCACACCACCAGCCATCCAGAATGCTGACATTCAATCCTCCGTTGGCGGCCACCTTCATCCCGCTGGTGCCCGAGGCTTCCAGAGGGCGGCGGGGCGTGTTGAGCCACACATCCACACCCTGGACTAGATAACGGGCAACATTGATGTCGTAATCCTCCAGAAAAACAATCCGGGAACGGAACGGCTCCTCCCGGATGTTATGGATGATGTTCTTGATGATTTCCTTGCCGGGATTGTCCTGGGGATGCGCTTTACCGGCGATGAGAATTTGAATCGGACGGTCGGGATTGCTCAGCAACTTCGCTAGACGTTGCATGTCATGGAAGAGCAGCAAAGCGCGCTTGTAGGCCGCGAACCGGCGGGCGAAACCGATGGTCAGGGCGTGCGGATTGAGAACCTCCTCGGCCGCCGCGATTTCCGATTGCTTCGCGTTGCGCCGTTGCATCTGAATCCGGAGCCGCTTGCGGGCGAAAAAGACCAGACGCTCGCGCCGCCGCTGATGCGTCCGCCACAATTCGATCCCCGGGATTTGATTGATCCGCTCCCATACATCGAATTCCCATGGTTTTTGGGAGAACCGGGGGCCTAGGTAGGATTCAAACAGGCTCTCCATATCGTGGCTCAGCCACGTGCGGGTATGAATACCGTTGGTGATATGTGTGATGGGGATTTCATTGACCGGGACACTGGGCCAGATCCCCCGCCACATGGCGCGCGATACCTGACCGTGCAATTCACTTACCCCATTGCGGAAGGAAGCGAAACGCAAGGCAAAAACCGTCATGCCGAACGGCTCGTTTTCATCGCGGGGATTCACACGGCCGAAATCCAGAAACTGATCCCAACCAATCCCCAGGTCCCGGATGGATTTTTCTAAATATTTTTTCAGGAGATGAGAATCAAATTGCTCGTTGCCGGCGGGGACCGGCGTGTGCGTGGTGAACACATTGGATTGCCGGACCGCTTCGCGGGCCTCGAAGAACGAGATCCCTTGGGATTTCATGATTTCCCGGATCCGTTCTAAGATCAGAAACGCCGAATGGCCTTCGTTGAGATGAAACACAGTGGGCGCGATGCCTAGCGCCCGCAAAGCCCGGACTCCTCCAATGCCCAGCAGCAATTCCTGGCGGAGGCGCATGTCCCGGTCACCGCCATACAGCTGGGTCGTGATTTCCCGCGCCCAGGGGTCGTTGAGATCGAAATTCGTATCCAGCAAATAAAGCCGCGTGGTACCCACCTGAACCCGCCAGATTTGAGCTTTGACCGGATGATCGCCCATCTCCACGGTGATCAGGCGTGGGTCCCCTTTTTCATCGGTTTCGAGGGTGACCGGCATGTTGTACCAGTCATTTTCGGGATACTCTTCCATCTGCCAGCCATCCGAATTAAGCCGCTGCCGGAAATAGCCCTGCCGGTAGAGCAAACCCACGCCCACCAAGGGAATGCCCAAATCCGAGCAGGATTTCAAATGGTCACCGGAGAGCACTCCCAGGCCGCCGGAATAGATAGGCAATCCCTCATCCAGGCCGTATTCACAGGAGAAATAGGCGACCTGCATCGTCTTACGGTCTTCATACGCGCGCAGGAACCATTTTTTCTGGTCCATGTACTCCTGCATATCTCTGTAAACCCGTTCCACATTGGCCACGAAACTGTCATCCTGGGCCAATTGTTTGTAACGGGATTGGGGGACCTGGCCAAGCATGGCCACCGGGTTTTGGTAAACTTTTTCCCACAAATCGGCATCAATACGGATAAATAGCCGGACCGCTTCCCAGTTCCACGAAAACCATAAATTCATGGCGATGTCTTTGAGCGCCTTCAATTCATCGGGCAGGGTGGGAGTCACGTAAAAGGATCGAATTTTCATCCCAGAGTTCCTCTCTGCGGGCCAGGGAGTGAATTTGTGTTCGGATCAGCCAACCGGTTTTCCTGGATATTATCCATTTATACAACCTTCTGTTGTCCGGTGTAACCCTGATGGTTCGTACGGAATGGAGGGATATGCCGCCTCTAATCAAAAGCGTGTCATATGGACAGACCTCCCCGGGTAATGCGCATCGACCTTCCCGCTTATGTCCGCCGCATATACGGGCATGCCTTCCGTACAGGTATGGGACTTTGAAAATATTCGCCTTCTCATCCGGCCTGCACGTCTCGTATGCGATTTCTGTTCGTCGGGCCAGCGGTTTGCCTGCGGCTTCCTTCAGACTCCACCTCGCGGTGGACGCCCTTGCCGTCCGGCTAACAGTTCCCCCTGTCGGGTCTGTAGAGGACTTGCACCTCCAAGTCGACGCGCCCTGCCGGGCGCACAAAGAAAAAAGCCGTCTGAACCAGACGGCTTTGGAGATTGGGTGGTTTGTGGTGGCAAAACCAAGATTGTCCAGGCTGCCAGGCGATGATTAGAAATCGCCCATGTCGCCGCCCATGCCGCCATGGGGGCCGCCGCGCATTTCGGGCTTTTCCTTCTCCGGCAGTTCGGTGACCAAGGCTTCGGTGGTGAGCAGCAGACCCGCAATGCTGGCGGCATTCTGCAGAGCGCTGCGCGTCACCTTGGTGGGATCGATGATCCCGGTCGCCACGAGGTCTTCGTACTCACCGGTGGCCACATTCAGGCCGCGGGAACCCTTTTCGTTCTTCACCTTCTCGACCACGATGGAACCTTCGAGGCCGGCATTGTTGGCCAGCTGGCGGAGCGGTTCTTCGAGGGCGCGCTTAACGATGTTGACGCCCATCTGCTGGTCCTCATTGTCCACCTTCAAGCCCTCGAGGGCTTTTTCCGCACGGATGAGGGCCACGCCGCCACCCGGGACAATACCTTCTTCTACGGCCGCGCGGGTCGCATGCAAGGCATCTTCGACGCGGGCTTTCTTTTCCTTCATTTCGGTTTCGGTGGCCGCGCCGACCTTAATAACCGCTACGCCGCCGGCCAGTTTAGCCAGCCGTTCCTGCAGTTTCTCGCGGTCGTAATCGGAAGTGGTCTCCTCAATTTGCTTGCGGATCTGAGTAATCCGGCCTTGGATATCCGCTTTCTTGCCGCTGCCTTCCACGATGGTGGTGCTATCCTTGTCGACCGTCACGCGTTTGGCGGTGCCGAGATCATCGAGGGTGACGCTTTCCAGTTTGATACCCAGATCCTCGGTGATCACCTGGCCCCCAGTCAGGATGGCGATATCCTTCAGCATTTCCTTGCGGCGGTCGCCAAAACCTGGCGCCTTCACCGCGCAGACTTTCAGGGTCCCCCGGATCTTGTTGACCACCAACGTGGCCAAGGCTTCGCCTTCCACGTCTTCCGCGATGATCAGGAGGGGACGGCCGGTCTGGGCGATTTTTTCCAACAGGGGAAGCAAATCCCGCATGCTGGAGATCTTTTTCTCATGTACGAGAATGTAGGGTTCTTCGAGCACGCAGTCGAGCGTCTGGCTGTCGGTGGCGAAATAGGGCGATAGATAGCCTTTATCGAATTGCATGCCTTCGACTACTTCGAGCGTAGTGTCGAGCGATTTGGCTTCTTCAACCGTGATGACGCCGTCCTTGCCGACTTTGTCCATCGCATCCGCGATGATCTCCCCAATGCTGGAGTCGCCATTGGCGGAGATCGTCGCGACATTGGCGATTTCGCTGCGGTCTTTTACCTTGCGGCTCTGGGATTGCAAGTTTTTCACCACGGCTTCCGTGGCCGCTTGAATGCCCCGCTGGACGGCGATGGGGTTTGCGCCGGCGGTGACGTATTTCAGGCCTTCACGGTAAATGGCTTCCGCCAGCACCGTAGCCGTGGTGGTTCCGTCTCCCGCCACGTCACTGGTCTTGGAGGCCACTTCGCGCACCATCTGCGCGCCCATGTTTTCATATTTGTCTTCCAGTTCAATTTCCTTGGCCACAGTCACGCCATCCTTGGTGACAGTGGGTGAACCCCATTTCTTATCGAGGACCACATTGCGGCCCTTGGGTCCCAAGGTGACTTTGACCGCGCGCGCGAGTTTTTCTACGCCTTTCAGGACTTTGCCCCGCGCCTCATCTCGAAACAACAATTGCTTGGCTGCCATGTTTATTTTTCCTCCTGCGTATTGTAACTACTTGGTTTCGAAAGACCCACGATGTGAATGGGGGTTGGAAAGTTCACTTACTCCACCACCGCCAGGATATCGTCTTCCCGCAGAATGACATGCTCTTCCCCATTGATTTTCACATCGGTTCCCCCGTATTTACTGACCAGCACCTTATCTCCCTTCTTGAGTTCGATGGGGATGTGTTTGCCATCCTCACCGCGCCGGCCGGGACCGACAGCAATCACTTCCGCTTCCTGGGGTTTTTCCTTGGCTGTATCCGGAATGATGATTCCCCCTTTTTTCTCCTCTTTTTCTTCCAACCGTTTTACGAGAACCCTGTCTCCGAGTGGCTTTACTGCCATGACCCGAAACTCCTTTCTATAATCCACTGAACATGTAAGAGATAGGCTTTTTATTTGCCTCGACATCATTAGAGCAATGAGAATGCCAAAGAGGCCCAAGCGGCTCTGCCAGAAGTCGGTTTTCTCCTATCTATTTGTTTATCAAGACTTTATTATAACCATACAATTGGAGCGATATCCTGAATTCCGCCAAAACGTCTTGTGGATCCAGGCCGGGATGCGCCAAAATGGCCTGAAGGCATCCTGATCAAAATAGGAATTGCGCCAGGTTGACAATCTGACCGTTTCACTAGACTATCCCAGGAGTCGATTTCCTTGAACCCGTAATGATTTGGAACCTGATTCTCTTGCTAGTAATGACCGTCTCGACGGCCGTGTTTGCCGCGTTCCCCATATTAGGGATCAGCGTGCTCGTTTTTATGAGCACGATCGAAGTGGGGCGGATTCCGGCATTCGGGGCGGATGTCCCATTGCCGGCGGCGGTGCTCATTGTATTTTTATGCAGCGCCCTGCTCCGGTTGATGCTGTCCCGGCAAATCCATCGCGAATGGTTGGCCGCACTTGTTTTTCTGCTGGTTACTTTTCTCTTCTCGGGCCTTATCTGTATCCACCCCCTTGCCGCCTTGAAGGAAATCGGAACATGGCTCGGTTATGCGGCGGCCGCTTATTTCATCGGTTTGTATTGGCCCCAACCCAATTCAAACCCTTATGTGACATTTCCCTTTCGGGCTTCGGTATTGGCGGCTCTTGCCCTGGCATTGATTCAAGTTTGGTTGAGTACCAGGGATTCCCCCGTCCCGGTCCAGGCAGGTTTTACTGAAAGCGGTTATTTCGTGGTATTTCTCTCCTGGATGACTCCGTTTGTCCTCCTGGCCTTTCACAAAGCGCAAACTTCCCGGGAGGAGGGTTTTTGGACGGGAGTGTTCTTATCGATTCTGTGGATCAGTTGGATGACCGGACCAGGGAGGGAAGCTCTTTTACTGCTGTTTACCGTGTTGCTGTGCGGAATCGCCCGTTTGATGAACCGTGAAATGCTATTATGGCTGGCCCCCCTAGCCGCCGTGGGGCTGTTGCATGGATTGCAGGGGCATGATTTTGGAATGTGGAAGTCGATCCAGCCCTGGCTGCCTGACCAAGGCACTTCCAATTTCGCGGAAAGCGGATTATCGGCCTTAGGCATTTGGTCAACGCATCCTTTTTTGGGTACCGGTCCCGGCCAGTATGAATCTTACGTACGCTGGGCGTACCCCGAAACTGCAGGATCCATAGGAAGTCCCGGTTCCACATTGCTTCTCATCCTGGCAGAGAGTGGAATCTTAGGTGTACTGGCATTCAGTTGGATCTTGGGGTTGCTTTTTGCGGGGTGGTATGATGCCCGATGTGTTCCTCACCTGAGTTCTGACGAAAAACGGTTTATGCGGGCGGCTATTGTGAGTCTGGTCATGCTTGCTGCCTCTTCGATGATTTATAACATTCACACCCATTACTTTTCCTGGTGTTTTATTGGGATTCTATTTGGATGCTTCCGGGATCAAGGCGTGATGGATCAAAATAAGAGCTGGAAACGGCCTTGATTGAAGAAATAACGGAAATTCCCCCCATAAAAAAACACCACCGGAGGTTCAGTGGTGTTTTCAATCAAACCAATTCTTTCACCATATTTTACTACATCGGGAAAAACCGGCAGCGGGCTTCTTAGTAGCACATCCAATCCGTCACATCCGTACTTTTGGCGACCGCGACCCGGAAATTATCAACAAACACCCGTTTATCCAGATCGTTATTGGCGTCGTTGTTCGTGCTGATCCGGATCCGCAGCCAGCCATTGGGATCCGCGATGTTGGCCAAGTGCGGTGTCATGTCTACTTCGTAGAGCAATTCTTTCCAATTGCTGGTGGCGTCGGCGTATCCGATTTCCCGGGTGCTTGTGTAGGCGTCATCCACACCGCTCCCTGTGATATTCGAAGTGATATCGATCCGTGATTGCAGCCATCCACTCGCGATGGGATCACCTACGTATACATCGAACAGGACTTCCTTGACATCCGGCCACCGGTTGAACGCCGCCAGGGCATTCGTGGTTTGTACGCTCCAAACATACCCCGGGCCAGTCCACATCACCATGTAATTGTTGCCTTCCTTGGGCGTGACATCTCCAGTTCCCAACTCAGGAGGAATGTGGCCTTCGGCACCTACCGTCCAGCCGGCGGGTTCTCCAGTTCCAGGATCGGCCTCGTTGAAACCGTAAATCAATACTTCTTCCACTTCGGGGGTACCAGCCGGCCGAATCCCGTAGATGTTATCGATATAAACTTCCCCGCTGTTGGTTCCGGTTTCCGGAGCAAAAAAGCCCCCAAACCAATTGATGGATTTAATGAAGTCGCTTTCCGACAATTTGCGGTCAATCGGAAACACCAACTCATGCCACTGGCCCTTGGAAGGCGCATAAGCCATTCCCAGGATGTTGCCGCTGGCCAAATCCAACCGCATGCTCAGATTTCCCTGGCATTGTTCGGTGAAGAAGACCGACATGCGGATTTCCCTCATTCCCGTCAAATCTACGGACCCGATGGGAAATGACATGTTCGTGTATTGCCATGTCGAGCCTCGATTGTCATACACAACCACCAAGACGTAATTCCCATCCGCGGCCGCCACACCCCCCGGATTTTCTTCAACCCCGGAATACTGAATGTTTCCGCCGGTCCATTGCCAGGTAAAATCTTCCTCCTCAAAACTCGTGATATTGACTCGTTGTTCTTGCGCGCTGACCATTGTCGCCATGGCCAATCCGAATACAAGGATCCAAGCGGTTTGCCTTATCATGTTGTCTCTCCTTTTGCCATGAAACCATGTTGGAATTCAGGGTTCTCCCGGAATTCACCCATATCCATTTCAAGAATCTGTCCTGAAATGGAATCGGTAAATCAATTTATCATATTCATAGCTATAGAAGCAAGAGTAGCCAAAAGAAAAATCCCCTAACATTACTTTCACGATATTAGAAAAAGATGAATGTCACCCTTTCCAGGGTCTCCGTACCCCCAAACCGCTCTGCTCAATTGTTGAAACGCCATTTATTGATGGCCGAACCGCGGTTGGATTGCGGCGGACTCTTGGTCCGGGAAGCAGTTTGGGCAGTTGGCGGCTCCTGGGCCGCGAATGAATCTCCGGCGGCCGCCGGATTCGAGGTGGAAGGATAATCCGGTGTAGGTGAAGCGGATTCTATGGTGAAATCCGCCGGTTGATTATCAGTGGATTCCGCTGCGGCATCCGCGTCTCCCCCATGGCTGACCGTGGGATTTGGCCCGGGGGGAGATTTGATTGGTTCCTGGGTGTTATTGGGTTGCAGCAGTTCCTCGAACACGGCCGACTCAACCTCAATGCCCTCGCCGGGAAGCCGGATGACTGGGGTGATGTGGAAAATCGTCTCGGACAAACGGCGTTTCTTGTTGAAACCCCGCAGGAAGAAGCCGATACCGGGCAAATCCCCCACGATAGGAACCTTGCGGGTCATGTCACCCGAACTGTCCGTGTAGAGGCCGCCGATATACAGTTTTTGCGAAGATGGCACGCAGACGACCGTTTTGATATTCCGCTTGGTAATGACGGGCAGTTCATAGCGTTTCCGGTCGCCGCGATCGAAGGTGGTGATCCGGGCAATTTCGCTGGATTCGATTTCAAGGTTCATGATGATCAAATCATCCCGGAAGATGCGGGGCGTGACGATCAGTTTAATACCCGCAGGGCGGTATTGGGTCTGCAGTTTGGTGATATTGCCCATCATCGAGAGCACCGTGATGGGGACCGATTCACCGGCGGTGATGTTGGCGGTTTCGCCATCGGCGGTGATCAGCCGTTGGTTGCTGATCACGGTCGCCCGCCCTTCTTCAATGGCGGTTTTAATGTTGTAGTCGATGGTGCCGTAGGAAAGTTTGGCGAAACTGCCTGAGATATCGAGGGCGCCAATGGCCTTTTCTTTTACGTTTTCGCTCCCCGGCAAGAAAATGTCGCTGTTCTGAATGGAGCCGGATTGGCGGTTGTATTGGTAGAAAATGCCCAGCTGTTTTTCGCCGTCCAGCCGGTATTCGTAGATATCCGCCGAGATTTCGATGACCGGGCGGGGGCCTTGTCCCCAGGCCGCCGGGATGAATCCGCCCAATCCCAGGAGAAGCCAAGGGATCCAGCGGGGTCCGGGGTGGCGGCATTTATCCAGGTTCCGGATTCGTAAGCTCATCGTCTCTCACTCGCTCTCTTCCAACAATCCATTTGTCATTGCGGTGAAGTCCGGTCGATGAAGAGTTCCCGGAAATTTTCGAAGGGGCTGGTTTTGGTATTGATTTCCTTGGATCGCTCATCCAACAGTTCCCGGATTTTCTTGGCATCGAGTTCGGGATCGCCCGCCGACTCCCCAGCGACCGGTTGACCGTATAGATCCAGCAAGGTGGGTTTGATAATGACGTACAGTTGCGAAATCCGGTTGGTGTCACTCGTGCCCTTGAACAGCCGCCCCATGACGGGAATATCTTTGAGGATGGGTATCCCCCGCATCTGGTTGGTCTGTTGATCGCGGTAATGGCTGCCGATGATCACCCGCTGGTCGGCGCGCACGCACAGGCGGCTGTGATAATTCCGGCTATCCAGGATCGGCTGGGTGAATCCTTCTTCTTCACGGTACCGGGAGACATTGGAAAGGTTGGCCGTGACATCCAGCCAGATAAACGGCCTTTCGCGCAGGACATCCATCTCGCCGAATTCGACCGTGGGTGTCATTTCCAGGGAAACGCCGGTGTTGCGGAACTCGGTGGTGAAGGTTTCGCTCTCGCCCACCACCTGCCGTTCCAGGAACGGGACATCCTCCACGTTCTCGAGACGGGCGGGGACGCCTTCCAGGGTCAATAGATTGGGATTGGCGTGCACCGTGACTTTTTGGTCTTCGGCCAAGGCTTGGAAAATCGCCTCCACCCGGCCCTCGTCGCCTTCAAAAATGTTGGTCACGATGTTCGCGCCAGCGGGCAGGAGTTCGTTCCGGTTGCCGCTGCCTAAGACACTTAAATCACTTTCGACCACCGGATCACCGGCCAGGTTGGTCCCGCGGAATTCTCCCACTTCGCCCAGAATATCATACAAGAAACCGATCTTGTCTTCGTTACGCAGAAATACTTCGAAAATAATGACTTGCAGCAGGATCTGATATGGGCCTTCCTTCGCGTTTTTCTTTTGTTCGATGATTTGATTCAATTGTTCCTTGGTCAGTTCGCCTTTTTCATCCCGGGTGATGGGCGCATCTTGAGCAAAGGCACCGCTGACTGGGATCAGACCAAAGGCTATCCCTAGAAGGATCCCTCCTGCCAAACAGCGCATTGGCAACGATTTCTTCATCATTCTCATCTCACTACTCGAATTGGCCCCAAACCGTCCGCAATTAAAGAAAAAGAAACAGAGTGGTATTCCCATGCCCCTTCACCCTTTTACCGCATTCCGGGGTTCATCATAAAAGACCTGCGTCGTGTATTTGTTGATATCAATCGCCAGTTCGCTGTAGTCGTCGAAGAGAACAGAAAAGGGACGTTTTTGGCCAGCCCGGAGGGTTCCGATTTTGGCCAATTGAACGCCCTGTACGGTATCATGGAAATCATAAATGGTGACTTCTACTTGGACGTTGGTCACATCGTAGAGGCCTACATTTTCCACTTGGCCGCTGAGGCGGATGGTTTCTTTTTTACCCAACCAATTTTCGCGCTGGACAATTTGCATCCGCGCCCCAGTCACCCGCACCGGGCTTTGGGGGGCCGCCAGGGGGATGGAATCGCGCACTGTAAATTCACCGGCACTGGTCACCCGGACCCGTTGGCGGAGGGTGCTTTTTTCCAGGTAAGAAGGATCGAGTTTGGCGGCTTTTTCGTATTCTTTGACGGCGTCCGTAGTCCGTCCCGCTTTCCAGTACAAGTCGCCCAGTTGGAAATGATATTCCGCACTGTTGGGATTCTGGGCGGCGAATTGTTCCACTTTTTGAATTTCCTGTTGGAGTTCATCCTGTTTTTGAGCCAGGATTTGGTCGCGGGCTTGGATTTTTTCATTAATTTTCGCCATCAGGGCGTCTGCTTCCTGACGGTATTGGCCAGGATTTTCTTTCATCAAGGTTGACAGAGTCATCCGGGCATCGGTGTATTGGCCCAATAGGAACTGGCACAGCGCCATTTGATACCGCGCGTAGGGGAGATCTCTTTTATCCTTGTTGGGATAGGGCGAAAGCACGTACCCGGAATATTTCAAGAGAGCGGTTTGGTATTGACCTTTTTCAAACAAACGATCAGCCTCTTCAACCAGGCTCACCTTTGTATAGTTGGCTTGAATGGAGCCACCGGTTTTCATACATCCGGCCGCGCCAGCCCCCGCAAGGATCACACAGATTCCCAGATAAACTCCCGATTTCAAAAAGAAGGCGTGTTTCCAAATCAAAACCATCAACCTCTTTAGAAAAGCAATCTGCCTATTCCGAATCTTTATGTTGATATTGGAGCGGGATTTCCCCACTTGGATTCAATCCTCACTTGGTTTCTTCTCTAGGCCTAACGCCAGATCGACAAAGCCTTCATTTCTTAGACCATAGCACTGATTCTCAGGTCATGTAACCATTTAGACGAATAGAGCGGATAGAATATTTAATCTGTTTCAGATCTAAGTGTAATAAATTAAGTAGAATACATGCAGATTTTCGTTTCCGTGCCTGTGGCTTTTTTACCACAGAACAATGTGGATTTTTCAATTTCGCACTCCCATTATTGGATTCCATGCGGGACTGGGAGTCATGATCCGGCCTGAGAAATCTGAATCCAGAGTGGCATCCCGGCTTCCGTCTGCACGGAAATTCCATCCCGCAGTTTACTTCCTTGGATCAACACGGATTCTTGCTGACCAATTGTCACCTGGTACGTTTTTTCCGGATCCACAGTGAACCATTCAGGGAACTGGTTGATGCGGGGGTAATCCAGTGGCATATGGAAATATGCGCGGTGGCGGGGGATATCGAATTTCACCACACCGGACCATTTCCAATCCCCGGTGAGCGAGAGAAACAGATCGTCCCCCTGCCGTACCGCGCCGATGGCCAGATCCGGCCGCCAAGGATGCACGCTGACGCCCTGGGTTTTCCAAAGGGCATACATCAAAGCCGTTCGGGTGAAGTTGCCGTCACCATGCCAACCCTCGATGATTCCGTCCTTGCGCTGTTTGTTCAACAGGATTTTCATGCTTTGATCGACCCATTCGCACGCGCTTTCCACCGTCACGCGGTTCAAGAGGTTGATACCGCCCTCGATGCTGTCCGCGTAGCCGTCGGCTCCTCCTCCTTCCCAGGGATAATCCAGGTATTTATACACATTTTCAAGAACATGGCGGACCGCATCCCGGTAACGTGGTTCGCCATCCAGTTGAGCGGCCGTTAGGATCGCGTTGTAATCGTATCCCCAATTATCCGTGAGTTCCTCGTTCAAAACCGTTCCTTCCCGGGGATTGATCAGCATGTACAACAGCCCGTCCTCGTTGGCCGCCACCTCGAGGATGCGGTCCAACAGGCGGTAGAGAGGGGCGCGGTATGACTCCCGGCGGGCGGTATCGGTATATGCGGCCAGAACATACGCTTCGGAAAGGCCACCGATGATTTCGCAGCCGTGATCATCCAGGCTCAATTTTTCCTCATCGGCGGGATGGTGATCCAGCAGAAAATAATCGGCGAGGCGGAAGGCCCAATTCTTGTACCGTTCCTCGCCGGTCATCCAATAGAGGCGGCAGAGGGTTTGCAGTTGATCGCCACTAACCTCGTGATCCCCGGCCGGGATCTTGCCGTAAGGGGTATCCACCGGAGCGTGTTTCCAAATAGAATCCATGATGCCAATCATCCGGCCGGTCCATTCGGTAGGGCCCAGCCATTCGGTAAGAGGTATCAAGCCGTCCTTCATGTACTCCGAACCGCCGAAGATCAACCGCCGCATATCGATTTCCGGATGAACGAATTGCTTGGAGGCAAAATCATAATCGTCCGGAAGGTTATCCAGCCGGTTGGTCAGCCGTATCTCAGTTTGGAGCATTTCTCGCAGGGTGGTTTGGTACAGGTTCCGGTCGAGCAGGGACGCGGCCAATACCATGAAGGGATAGTTATCCGCCGCGGAGTCCTGGGCGTTCCAGAACCAGGAACGGGTCAGGTTGCGCGGAATCAGGCCGGAGGATGGATCGCGGTGGGCCAGCCAGCCGTGAAGGTACCGGTAACAATGTTGGAAGGTGTCTTGAGCCTGCCAGCCATTCCCTTCTGCCTGAAAAAACAGTGTGGAGGCATTTCCCCACGCGGTGATTCCCCAAAATCCAGCTGCCAGAATGACGGTTGCCGCCATACGTCGCATCATGATCGCACCTCTCGGTAGGCGTAACGGATTTCAATCCCAAACGTTAGTATCCCAAAGCCAAGTCCCGGGATACAGGGTGAGGTCATCTTATCATAACGCCAGTGAGAGGGCGAACCTCCAAGGAAGCCTAATGGGGTGCTCAGTCCGATCGATCCAACCGGTTCATTGAGAGTCATGTGCCGGTGGAGGAATCGAACATCTTCCCGATTCAAGACTTGAACTGACCAGAGATCAAAACGTCCGGTGGCCCAATGTGCCGTAAAGTTCCAGACATTACCGGGAAATCCGCCCACATAGCCAATCCCTGCTGGAAGATATACAATAAATTCAACTCAAAACAGAAGGCAGGAAGAAAAAATTATGGAATCCCGGATATACGACACCATCATCATCGGCGCGGGCCCTGCAGGGTTGGCAGCCGCCCTCTACACCGCCCGGGGCCGGCTGAGCACCTTGGTGATCGAAAAGGGGGTCAGCGGGGGACAAATATCGTTGACGGAAGCCGTGGAAAATTATCCTGGATTTCCCGAACCGATCACCGGCTTGGACCTGGCGGACCGTTTCCAGAAACAGGCGGAGCATTTCGGGGCGCAGGTCATCAACGGTACGGTGAGTGAAATCCGTCCGGAGGGCAAGATGTTTACCGTGGTGGCCGATGGGAAAGACTATACGGCCCGCACGGTGATTTGCGCGATGGGGGCCGATCCCCGTAAACTGGGTGTCCCCGGCGAGGATAAGAACGTAGGGACGGGCGTCTCCTACTGCGCCACCTGCGACGGCGCCTTTTTCCGGGATAAAAAAGTCGTGGTGGTCGGAGGAGGCGACGCGGCGGTGGAAGAAGGTTTGTTTTTGACCCGCTATGCCTCGTCAGTGACGATCATTCACCGGCGCGACGAGCTGCGGGCCAGTAAAATATTGCAAGAACGGGCCTTTGCGCATCCGAAGATCCAATTTATTTGGAACACAGTGGTCAATGAAATCGTCAGCAACGGCAAGGTCAAACATGTGGTGCTGGAGAATGTGAAAACCAAAGAAATCGAGGAATTTCCGACGGACGGGGTATTCATCTTCGTGGGCCATATTCCCAATACCCGCTTGGTCGAAAATTTAGTGGAACTGGACGAAAACAAGCTGATCAAGGTGGATCTGTGGATGCGCACATCGCTTCCCGGGATGTTCGCCTGCGGGGATTGCCGTACCCAGGCTGCGCGGCAGTTGGCCAGTTCAGCCGGAGATGGCGTCACGGCCGCTATTGCCGCCGCCAAATATGTGGATGAAATGAAAGCGGAAGAAGAATCCGCGGCCCGGGCGACGTAAGGGCTGGCATTCCGGGTAAAAATCAACCGGTCCCGGGGGGAGGCTTCGCGAAAAAGTCATGAATGGAGCTACTACCGCAGGACACAGTGTGGGATCAGTTTTAAGCCATATTGGCCAGCGGACCGCGGAGTTCTTTGACAGCGTCGGCCGTCTGACTCAATTGTATTTCCAAACGCTCTACCTTTGCTTCTGTCCGCCCTGGAGAATTCGGTTGACCATCGAACAGATGGTTTTGATCGGGGTGATGTCGGTCCCCATCGCCTTGCTGACAGCCATATTCACCGGGATGGTGCTGGTGTTGCAAACCGGAACCCAACTCAAGCCCATGGGGATGAAGGTATACGCCAGCGGGATCTCGGCGATCAGTTTCGCCCGGGAAATCGGGCCGGTGCTGACCTCAGTCGTTCTGGCAGGCCGGGTTTCCGCGGGAATCACCGCCGAGATCGGCACCATGAAAGTCACCGAACAGATCGATGCCCTAAAAACCCTAGGAACCAATCCCATTAGTTATTTGGTGGTTCCCCGCTTCATCGCCGCGACGCTCATGTTTCCCGCCCTAACGATTCTCGCCATTGCGGTGGGCATCGGCGGCGGTTTTGTGGTCGGCGTGACAATCCTCCAAATCACTCCCGGCATGTACATTACCAATATCTGGAAGTTCTTGACCCTGCAGGATTATCTGAGCGGTCTCTTCAAAACCATCTTTTTCGGCATGATTGTGGGCACAGTGGGATGTTTCAAAGGATTCGAAACCGGCTTCGGCGCGCAAGGGGTGGGGGAAGCCACCACCCAGTCGGTGGTCATGTCGTCTATTCTGATTCTGGTGGCCAATTTTCTGTTAACGACATGGATCATCCAAATCTTTCCCTAAAGCCGTCTTACGGATCGCCTCCCCCTTCCGCCCCCCTCAACGGTGAGATGATCCTCCTGTCAAATGTATACAAAACGTTGGGCGGGAAGCCGATTTTGAGGGGAGCCACGTTATCCATCTACCCGGGGGAAACGCGCGTGATCATCGGACGCAGTGGCGAGGGGAAAAGCGTCCTGATTAAGCATATCTGTGGTTTGTTCCAACCGGACGCGGGGGAAGTTTACGTGGATGGGGTGGAAATATCCCGGCTGGGAGAGCGTGCGCTCACGCCCATCCGCCGGAAAATCGGATTGCTCTTTCAGAACGCGGCGCTTTTCGATTCACTGAACGTTCTTCACAACGTGGGCTTCACGCTTTACGAAGAACGTAAATTGACAGAACGGGAAATCCGGGAGAAGGTCCTGGAAACCTTGAAAATGGTCCGGTTGGGCGACATTCTCGAGAAAATGCCGTCCGAGTTGTCGGGGGGGATGAGGAAACGGGTGGGTCTGGCGCGCGCCATCATTCAGAATCCCAAGATCCTGCTCTACGATGAGCCCACCACCGGCCTCGATCCGGTCACCTCGGACGCGATCAACGATTTGATCATCAAGTTGGCCGAGGAGTTGCAGGTCACCTCCGTGGTAATCACGCATGACATGGTGAGCGCTTTCAAGGTGGCCAGCCAGATCTCGATGCTGTACGAAGGGCGGTTTCATTTCACCGGCACACCCGAAGAAATCCGGGACACCGATGACGAAATCATTCAGCAATTTATCCAAGGACGGTCGGAAGGGCCTTTAACCAACTTGTAATGTATTCCGATCCAGGAAAGCCGAGGCATTATGAATAAGGAAGCCAAGTTGGGTTTGTTTGTCGTCACCGTCTTTCTGGTTTTGCTTTTCTTCACGATCAACATGGGGAAAGGATTTTTGAAAGGCAAGACAGACCATTATCCCGTGTACTTCACCAATGTGGGAACGTTGGAGGTCGGCGCTCCGGTCAAACAAGCGGGTTTCGATGTGGGCGAGGTCGTGGGCCTCTCGATCGAAACGGTGCACGAACCCACACCCACCGTCTATGTCGTGGTGAATGTCCAGGTCACGGAAAACGCGATGATTTCGCGGGACTCGAAAGCCTCGATTCAGACCCTGGGAATGATGGGTGAAAAATACCTGGAAATCACCTTCGGCACGGAAGGCAAGGCGCCTCCCGGGACCCGGATCGAAGGCCAGGGGCCTGTCGATTTGGACCGGGTGATGGAAGTGGCGGTTAATTTGACCAACGAAGTGCAGAAGACCGTCCAAGCTTTTAACGACATCATTGCCAATGAAGAGTTGCAAAGAAATATCGTGCAATTGATCGCCAATCTGGAACAGGTGTCCAGGCAAATCAACGAGGTCGTGGGGGGGGAAGAAAAACCCCTGAAAAACATCCTGGCCAATACGCAGGCGGCCACGGCCAATCTCAAGAACATGATGGCCACGGCCGAGTTGTTCATCACGGATGCTCGCGCAATGATCAACGAAACCCGGCCCCATCTCGCCAAAACACTCCAAAACACGGCGGAGTTCAGTACCACCCTGCGGGAAGACATCTCCGGCCCCCTGGTTCGCATGGCTACTCAGATTGCCGCACTGTCCTCCCAGTTGCATGAGACCATGGAAAAAACCGACCGGATCATCGCGCAATTGGAGACCCTGATGGAGGAAAGCCGGCCGGAAATCCGGGAAACCATCGTCAACATCAAAGATATCACGGCACAGGCCAAGAGTGCCTCCGAGCGGATCGACTCCATGCTGAATCATATCCAAACAGGAGAGGGCTTGGCCGGGAAACTCATTTACGACGAGGAATTGTCCCAATCCGCCAAGACGGCCATCACCAAAACTTCCAAAGTCATGAACCACGTCACCACCATGGGTGAAAGTTTGTTTTTCGAAGTGGACGCCCGGTATTTTTCGGACCGTCCTCGTTTCAGCGAGCACGACAATAACGCCCGGGTGGATCTAGGGATCGGATTCGATTTGAATGACCAGTTGTATGCCTATTTGGGCGGCAACAACATCGGCACGTCCAACGAGTTCGAAGCCCAGTTCGGTTACCGCTTAGGGCCTTTCGCCCTCCACGGCGGCGTCATTGAATCCGAGCTGGGCCTGGGAGTGGATTGGCGGCCGTTCGAACGGTTGCTGATTGGCTTGGAAGGCATAGGCCTCACCGATAATGACGAAGAACGGCTAGACGCTTATTCAGAAATCCGGATTTGGAATCAGTTGTACTTGGTGGGCGGAGTCCAGGATGTCACCGCCGAACAATTCCCGAATATCGGAATGAAAATGCGGTTCTGAACCGGACTGCGTCCCGGAGCCGGTTCTCATGGGGAAACCAAAAACTGTCTTTTGCTGTACGGCTTGCGGGCATGTTCACCCCAAATGGTTCGGCCGCTGTTCCCAATGCGGGGAATGGAACACGCTGGTGGAAGAGATCCAGCCGCCGGCCGGCGTGCGGGAGGAGGTGTTGCGCGCCACACCCGGATCATCCCGCGCAGAACCGCTGAGCGGGATCCAGGTATCGGAAAGCGAACGCTATGCCACGGGCATCGCGGAAATGGATCGCGTGCTGGGCGGTGGTCTCCTGCCCGGCGCGGCCATTCTGCTAGGGGGCGAACCGGGCATCGGCAAATCTACCTTGTTGTTGCAGGCCGCCGATCAGATCGCCGCGCGCTACGGGCGGGTCCTCTATATCAGCGGGGAAGAATCCCCCGCGCAAATCAAACTACGAGCGCAACGGCTCGGTTCTCAATCGCCGGAGCTATTCGTCAAAGCCGATACTCAATTGGAAAGCATAATCGCCGAAATCCGCTCCTTGCAGCCGTTTTTAGCCATTGTGGATTCCATCCAAACTACTGCTTGGTCGGAACTCACCTCAGCCCCCGGCTCGGTCGGCCAGGTCCGGGATTGCACCGCCCTGCTGGTGCGCCTGGCCAAGGAAACCGCCACGCCCATCGTCCTGGTTGGCCATGTCACCAAGGACGGGAACATCGCCGGACCCCGGATGCTGGAGCACCTGGTCGATGTCGTGCTGTATTTCGAGGGCGATCCGCACCGGCATTACCGGATTCTGCGGGGGATCAAGAACCGGTTCGGCTCCACGTACGAAATCGGCCTGTTCGAGATGTCTGAAAAAGGCCTGCGCGAGGTGCCCAATCCTGCCGCAGTCTTCGCCGGCACCGGTGGATCGCGGCCGCCCGGCTCCGTGGTGACGGTCATGCTGGAGGGCAACCGGCCTTTGCTGCTCGAGGTCCAGGCGCTGGTAGCCCCTTTTCACGGATATGGCTTTCCGCGCCGGACGGTCACCGGCATCGACGCCAACCGCCTGGCGATGATTCTAGCCGTGCTGGAAAAGCGGCTGAATATCCCGCTGGGATCCCGGGACGTGTTCGTTAACGTCACGGGAGGCATCACGCTGTCAGAACCGGCGGGCGATCTGGGCATTGCGGCCGCTATCCTCTCCAGCTATTTTGACATTTCTCTGCCTTCGCAGTACATTCTCTTTGGGGAAATTGGTTTGTCGGGGGAAGTGCGCGCCGTGCACGGGGCGGAACCCCGTATCCGCGAAGCCCGCCAATTGGGCTATAATGCCGGTATGATTCCCGCAGGAAACGCACGGGATCTGAGGCGGCAGGGAATCCACTTCGAAGGATGGGCCCAGGCGGGCGCGGTCGAGGAAATGAAAGCGGCGCTGTTTGAATCATGACGGAAGAATCCAGAAAACCCCGTTCCGGCAATGACGCGCCCTTTTTAGGCGTGGTGCGGCTGATTTTCATTCTCATGGTGGGTCTGATCACCCACAACTCGGCTACGCTGATCAATCCCCACATCCTCAACAAGGATCTTATTTACTATGATTTTCTGGCTATGCTGATCGCTTCCATCCTGGTGGTGATCGAATGCCAGATCCGTTACGCCTTTCCTCAGGAGTTGTTGATCGGCGTGGTGGGGATGATTTTGGGGCTGATCACCTCCACCTTGATCCAGATGGGCTTGCCCAACAACATGGATCCCAAAACAATGGATCTGACGCGCATGTCGCTGCACTTGTTTTTGGGGTATTTCGGCGTGGCCATCGCCCTGCGATATGCCCACCGCTTCGACTTCAGCGCCACGAAAATCCTCACCCGCAGCCATGACCGCCTCTACGGGTGCAAGATCCTCGACACCAGCGTGCTGATCGACGGCCGTATTCTGGAAATCACCGAGGCCGGTTTTCTCGATGGCCTAGTGATCATCCCTTCCTTTGTGCTCACGGAATTGCAGCACCTCTCCGATTCCCAGGACCACATCAAGCGCAGCCGCGGCCGCCGGGGGCTCGATATGTCCAAGCGCCTGCAACGGGTTACCCGCTGCGTGGTGGAGGTGTTGGAGGAGGATTTCCCCAATTTGCCGGACGTGGACAAAAAACTCCTGGCCCTCTCCAAACGGTACGAAGGAACCTTGGTGACTACCGACTTCAATCTGCATAAGGTAGCCGAGATCGAGCAGGTAGCGGTGCTGAACATCAACCAGCTGGCGCAATCGCTCAAAACGGCCGTGTTGCCCGGCGAAACCCTGGAAATCCATCTCATCCGCGAGGGCAAGGAACCTCATCAAGGGATCGGCTACCTTGAGGACGGGACCATGGTGGTGGTCGAAAACGGCCGGCGTTATCTGGATAAACAAGTAGATGTCACAGTATCCTCCGTGATGCAGACTTCCGCTGGCCGCCTGATCTTCGCCAAACTGAAAGTAGACGATGTGCAGGTGAAAACCGCCTGAATCCCTTGATCCGGTATGATCTCCCATTCCCCGCACTCATGCGCTCATTCCACGCTCCCATTGCCTTCCGCAGTGGCATCGCCCTCCCAACGGCCTTTAGTATCAGTCATCCTCCTCAATTACAACGGCCAACGGTTTCTGGTTCCGTGCCTAGAATCGGTGCTGGCCGATTCGTACTGGCCCAAGGAGATCCTCCTGGTGGATAACGCCTCTTCGGATGGTTCTATGAACCTCGCCTGGGCGTATCAAGACCGGATCACGATCGTCCAAAATCCACGGAATTACGGATTCCCCAAGGGATGCAACCAGGGCATTCAAGTGGCGCGGGGAGATGTGATTGTGTTGCTCAATGTGGATACCGTGGTTTGCGAAGGCTGGCTGGAAAAGTTGATCGAGCCGCTGAGGCGCGATGCCTCTCTCGCGATGACCGGTTCCAAACTTTTGTTTCCCGATTCCAACCGCATTCAGTTCGCCGGGGGCGTCATGGAGCCCAACGGCCTGACCCATCATGTAGGTTATGGCCTGCCCGATGGGGAGGCATTCAATCAGCTCAAGGAAGTGGATTACCTGACCGGCGCGTCGCTGGCGATCCGCCGGGATGTGCTGGACCGGCTGGGTGGACTCGACGAGGGCTTTCCCCTCTATTTCGAAGATCTGGATCTCAGTTATCGCGTCCGCCAGGCGGGCTACAAGATTCTCTATCAGCCCGAATCGGTGGTCTATCATTTCGAAACCTTCGGGACGAAAAAACACAGCGCCCGGTATTACTATAAATACCACCGGGGACGGATGCGGTTTGTTCTCAAGCATTTCGGCCTGCGTTACTTTCTCAAAACCTTCATTCCTGCCGAGATGGAATGGTACCGGCGTTGCCACCTGCGGCAACAAATCGCTCCCTTGCTCCTGGCCTACGCCACCCAACTGCCGAAAGCGCTTTATTTCTGGCTGAAGGGCTTCGCGCGGCGGCGGGTAAGGCAGGAGCGTCGAGGAAGGCAGGTGTAATTATGAACCAAATCACCGCGTTGATCCCCACATTAAACGAGGAACACAATCTTCCCGGTTGCCTGGAAAGCGTCCGCTGGGCCGATGAAATTCTCGTCGTGGATTCGTTTTCGACGGACCGCACGGTGGAAATCGCTCAAAGTTTCGGCGCGCGAGTCATTCAACGCGAGTACGGAAGCCATGCCTCGCAACGAAATTGGGCCATTCCGCAGTCATCCCATCCCTGGGTGCTTCTGTTGGACGCGGATGAACAATGCTCGCCTGAGTTGCATCAAGAAATCCGCGCCATCTTAGAAAAAGGGCCGGATTATAAACTCTATAAAATTCATCGCTGGAATTATTTTTTGGGCCATTTGCAACGGCATGGAGATTGGGGAAACGATTGGGTTATCCGTTTTTTTCACCGTAACAGCGCCATTTTTGAGGAATGTGGTACTTTTCATGGTGAAATTCGAATCACAGAGCCCATCGGACGGCTTACGAATCCCATTGTTCATCATCCCTATGTAAATGTGGAAGAATATTTCAATAAATTCAATCGCTATACAACGGATGCCGCTTTGCATTTGCTCCAACAAGGCAAGAAATTTTCCACCATCGACATAGTGTCCCGCCCGTTGTGGCGGTTCATCCGTTCGTATTTTTTGCGTTTGGGATTTTTGGATGGCGTGGCGGGATTCATCGTTTGCGCGCTGGCGGGAATGTATGGCTTTGTGAAATATGCCAAATTATGGGCCATAGACAGTGGAAGAAAATGCCATGCGTGAAATCCGTCCCTATTCCTGTACGAAAACCAATCAAAAAATTTTCGATTTCATCATTCAAAATGGACTTACGGACAAACGGCTTTTGGATGTGGGTTCCGGGGAAGGTTATTTTCTCCAAAAACTTGGCGATTATCTGTCCCTCCAGGGAGCCTCTCCAGCAGAACATCTATATGCTTGCGATTTGAATCCCTCTTTCCATCAATACCGCGAAATATCCTGTGTACCCTTTGATGCACGCAAGGGATTGCCTTTTGTGGATGATGGTTTCGACTTTGTCACCAGCATCGAGGTAATCGAGCATTTGGAGAATGCCTATGGATTCGTTCACGAACTCCACCGGGTAACGAAAAAAGGCGGTAAAGTCTTTGTCACCACACCCAACCTGCTCAACATTAATTCACGCCTGCGCGCTTTTCATTCTGGCTTCGCTTTGCTTTTCAATCCGCTTCCCTTACGCGAAAAAGTTCCCGCCTTTTGCGAAGGACACATCCATCCTCTCAATCTCTATTATCTTGGGTATGCTTTCTACCGCGCGGGATTTTGTCAGGTGCGCATCCATTACGACCGCATGAAAAAATCAGGCGCCTTTCTCACGTTGATGTTTTATCCGTTAATCCGCTTGGCCTTCGCTGGGTATCAAGCGAGAAGCAAACGCCGGATGAGAGAGATTTTCGAGGAAAACCAACCATTGCTGAAGGAAATCAATTCATTCGCCGCGCTGACCGCACGCACGGTTATCGTGGAAGGAGTCAAGTGAACACCCGGCAATCCTATGAGACGGCCGGTCAATCCGTTTCCCAAGAAACGAATGGGCTGTGAGCGGATACACGCTTCGGATACCTTCATGAAAACCATCGCTGAAAACACGACAAAAAATACTCACAACGTTGTTTATCAGTTACTCCTCGAGAATCAGGATTGCCGAACCGTGCTGGATATTCCCTGCGGAGCCGGTGCGTTCACCCAACGGCTTTTGCAACATAAATTTATGGTGTATGCGAGCGATATTGAAAACATCCTGCAATGCCCAAATCCTCTTTTCCAACCAGCAGATATGAATCAACCGCTGCCCTTTGCTCCGGATTTTTTCGATGCCGTGGTCAGCATCGATGGAATCGAACATATCGAGCGGCCGTTCGATTTTGTCCGGGAATGCCATCGCATCCTGAAAACCGGGGGTCAGCTGATCATTTCCACTCCTAACATCAGTTCCCTGCGTTCCCGATGGCGGTGGTTCCTAACCGGACACCATAACAAGTGCCGCACCCCCCTGGACGAATGCCATCCCAATCCGCTGCATCATATCAGCATGATTTCCTATCCGGAAATCCGTTACCTGTTGCATTCCAATGGATTTCAAATCACGACGATCACGACCAATCGTATCAAACCTGTCAGTTATCTTTATATTCCTTGCTTGCCATTCAGCTACTTGGCTACACGCGTAGTTTACCGGAAACATGAGAGAGATCCCGATCAGAAAATTCGAAACCAAGAAATACTGCGTCAAATGTTCTCAACTCCAGTTCTGTTCGGCGAAACACTGATCGTGAAGGCAGTTTGCCGGAAATGAAATCTCATTGGTCCTTCAACCACTGTTCATAAATCCGAATCGTCTGCTCGGTCATGATTCCGGGAGTATGAAATTTTTGGATTCGTTCCCTGCCCTTCGCCCCGAACCGTTTCCGTTTTTCTTCCGAAGCGATCAAAGACATGATGGCTTTAGCCAATGAAGGCGGATCATCAACCGGAACGAAAATGCCGTTTTCCCCATCCACGACAATTTCAGGTATACCCCCTACCGGCGTGGCGATGACGGGAAGCGAAAAGTATTGCGCGTCCAGTATCGAAGAACCCAAACCTTCCATTTTGGATACCAAAACGAAAATATCAAACAAGGCTAAAAAATTTCCGATATCAATTCGGTAACCAGGAAAATGGACCCGATGCGCGGCATGCAGTGATTGGCTCAGTTGAATCAATTCATTGCGCAATGGGCCATCTCCCACGATAAAAAAATGCGCCTGAGGAAATTGTTTCAATACCTCCGGCGCGGCTTGAACGATCAAACGCTGATTTTTACGATCCTCACAAACCGCTACATTCCCGATCACAACGCTTCCCGGCTCGATCTGGAATTCTTCGATCAATGGCCGGCGGTCGGCATTTTCGTATCGTTCCTCGAACACGCATTCATAGATGACACACAGTTTATCCTCAGGAACACCTCCCGCCTTCATAGCCTCGGCGATGGCGTTCGAGTCGCAAATATAATAATCGGCGTTGGCATATTTCCATCGCCCGATCCCGTCATTGCGTATGGCAAAATCCACCCTTCTCGCCACCACCAAGGGAATCTTCATGCCCGAAAACGCCCGCGCCAGGATGCCCATGGTGTGCGCCCGGCCGGAATGAGCGTGGAGGAGATCGGGGTGTTCCCGCCGGATGATTCGCGCCAGGCGCCACGCGGAGACGAAATCCCATTCGTTGCGCATGGGCACCGGGCAGGCTTGCGCCACACCGGGGGGAAGGCGCCGCAGCAGCTCGCTGCCGGGAGGCGAGGCGATGAAATTGGTATGGCCGAGCGCGTGCAGTTGTTTCAGCAAGGAGGCCACTTGCTGCTGTCCACCCCGCCAGGTGCGGTCGGTGTCGATGTGGAGGATGCGATAGGGCCGGGACATGGAGAATCAATGAGGAAAATTCAATTATTTCTTCTTCCTCTTCAGTGGCAGCTTCACCGGTTTGCCGGTGCGGGCGGATTGATAGACGGCCAGGATGATCTCCAGCGGTTTGCGGCCGTCTTCCCCGGTGATCATCGGATCCCGGTTCTCCGCGATGGCCTGGCAGAAGTCCTGGATTTGGGCCACGTGCCCCTCGTTGGTGATTGCCTGGGGATCGGCGGCTCCGGAACCACGCTCGGTCTTCCCGCCCATGTCCGCGGATTCCTCTTCGCCCATAATCTTGCGGAATACGATGTCGCTCTTGTTCATGATCATCGTGCCCTTGGTTCCGGACACCTCGATACGTTCGTCCATGCCGGGATAAACGGCTGTCGAAGCGATAATCGTGCCCACCGCGCCGTTTTTGAATTTGAGCAGCGCCTGGGCGATGTCTTCCACCTCAATCTTCTCATGAGCCAAGAGCGCGGTCTGGGCGGTGACTTCGGCCACGCCGCCCATTACCCACTGGAGGCAATCGACGGTGTGGACACCCTGATTCATGAGGCATCCCCCGCCGTCCAGTTCCCAGGTCCCGCGCCATTGGCCGCTGTCGTAGTACTGCTGCGTGCGGTACCACTTTACGTAGGCCTCGCCCAGGATCAATTTCCCCAGGGCGCCGGAATCCACCGCTTGCTTGAGTTCCTTCATCCCGCGGTCCCAGCGCCGCTGCGAGATTACGCCGAGTTTGACTCCATTGCGCCGGCACGCTTGGATCATCCGGTCCGCTTTCTCCAACGTGACTTCGATGGGCTTTTCGGTAAGCACATGCTTCTTGGCGTTGGCGGCCTTAACGGCGATTTCCATGTGTAATCCACTGGGAGTGCCTAGGGTGACAGCGTCGATGTCCGGGCGTTGCAGTAATTCATCCGGATCGGTGTAGGCCATGACGTTGAACTTTTCCTCGGCCTTTTTCAGATTGGGCGATTGAACGGTATCCGCCACCGCCACCAGATGCGCCTCCGGAACTTGCCGCATGGCGTCGCAGTGGAACATGCCGATGAATCCCATGCCCACCACGCCGATCCGGACTTCGCGGTGCGGCATGCCCGCTTGGTCGCAGACCTTCCGGAAGGCCTCGGTGGCTTCCACAAATTTCTCCGGCCCAGTGAAGCCCGCGAATTGTCCTCCTTGCAGCAGGTGCGGCTCCATGGTGGCATAGCCAGTAAAGCCCCGTTCAGCCAATGCCCGGATGAGTTGGGGGAACTCGCCATCGCCCTGCCCGGCAGGAGTAAATCGGCCTTCGAAGGTGCAATCCTTGATGTGCAGGTGAACTATGTGGTCCGCCTGCATTTCGAACCATTGCGAGAAAGGCTTGGTGCCGCAGGTCACATAGTTGGCGGGGTCGAAGATGAGTTTGAAATGGGGCGAATTGACCGAATCGGCCAGGTCCTTGCAATGCAATCCATCCTCGCCGTAGATCCGGGCCTCGTTTTCGAGGAGGAGCAGGAGGCCTTCCTGTTCGGCGCGTTCCGCCATTTCTTTGAGCCGGCGGATCACTTCGGCCCGGTGTTGTTCGGGCTTATCCCCTTCTGGGAAATAGAAGGAGAAAATACGGATGCGGGGGCAGAGAAAATAATGGGCCATCTCAATCGCCCGCTCGTAGCGCTCCCACTCTTTCTCCCAGGGATCGGTGATGAGCACCTTGCCGAGCGGCGAACCGATCTCCGACACGCCCATGCCGTATTTCCGCAGCAGATCCTTGGCTTTTTTCTTCTGTTTTGGATTGAGATCCAGAATGTTCGTGCCCCATAGATTGCGCAAAGCAATGTGGTTAAGATGCATCCCGCGCATTTCGCGCAATTGAGTCTCGAAATCCGCGGCGATTTCGTCGCCGAAGCCGCTGAGTTTGAGCATGGTTCGTCCCTCACTGGCATACGAATCGATATGTGGTTACGTTTTTTATATCATCATTCCGGACGGCGGATAACCCTTCCCGCTTGCTTCCCATCCACATAAAAAGATGAAGCACCGTGGAGACGCAAAGAAGGCAGAGAGGAAACTTCACGGCGTATACAAATGCACCTTGGTTCCCTTAGGTACCAAGCGGAAGAATCCGCCCTGGCTGATTAAACCATTAGTGGGATCATACCGGGGGCCGCCCCGGATGCCCGCCGGCCCCCAACCATCCACCAGACCGCTCTGCTTCCGGTGCGCGTCGTCCAGCACGGAATCCCAACGCCGCCAGGGATCCCCCCAAATGTGGGCATGAGTTTCGTACGGAATCCAATGATAAAAGGAGCGTGAGCAATCGAAGCCAGTGCGCAAGGCCATGTCCGGCAAGCCCTGGAAACGATCCCGCAGAAATCCATTCAAATAGGGAACCGGTGTCGTCAGGGGGAATTGCTGGTTGTCGGTATCGCGGTGCGCGTGGTAGGAATTGTTATCGAGGTAATATTGCTGCATCGCGTCCACCAGCATTTTCAAATCCGATTGGGTGGCGGCGACCTTGGCGCGGATCTGGGCGTGCAACAGATTCGGGATCGCGATGGCCACCAGGATGCCGATGATGGCGGTTACAATCAACAATTCAATCAAGGTGAACGACGAACGGGACGGCATAGCGGATTCTCTTACCCCTGGCGCATCGGATTATCCACAGTTGGACCGCATCGGTGGTTCCATGGTAGCAAAACCGCTGGGACGGTGTAAAGAAGATACCGGAACGGTCCAGCGCATGGAAACCGGTTCCTGCCCATGGTAGAATGAAAAAGGCGGAGGAAAGCGGGTGAAATCATGACACGGATTCTCATCATCGAAGACGAACCGGATATGCGGAGGGGGTTGCAGGATAATCTGGAATTCGAAGAATACGAAACAGTGGGGACAGCGAACGGAAACGAAGGCCTGCGGTTGGCCCTGAAGGAATCCTTCGATCTGATCATTCTGGACCTCATGCTCCCCGGCATGGATGGGATGGAAGTGTGCCGCCGGCTCAAGGAAGCCGGATCCCGGACTCCTATTATTATGTTGACCGCCCGGGAGTCCGAATCCGATAAGGTGGAAGGTCTGGAATCCGGGGCGGACGATTATATCACCAAACCTTTCAGCCTCCAGGAGCTGTTGGCCCGGATCAAAGCCATCCTGCGCCGTACCCAAACCCACCCCTCGGCCGTTCACGAATATTCTTTCGGGGATGTCACGCTTTCTTTCGATAAATATGAGGCATACAAAGCGGGAAAACCCCTCGATCTCTCGCCCCGGGAGTTCGAAATGATGCGCCTCTTCGTGGAACGGGAAGGCGAAACCTTGTCGCGGGAGGAGTTCCTCAAGGAGGTCTGGGGGTACACCTCCCTGCCCCAAACCCGCACGGTGGATAACCATGTCGCCAAACTGCGGCAAAAGATCGAAGACGATCCGGATTCCCCCCGCCATATCATCACCGTTCACCGCATGGGGTATAAGTTCATCCGGTAAGCGTCCAGGATTCCCACCGCCATACGCGCCCAGTCTCTCACGGCGGTAACCAGAATCTCTCCCCGCGTCTTTCGTCATACTTTCCACAACTTTGGCCGTTCAAATGTGCTTAAAGGAAAAACCCCGGGTTGTATTTCAACCCGGGGTTTCGACTTCGTACCTATTGCAAAGGGTGTTACAGCGAAGGTTCAATAATGCGAGCCGTGATGAAGAACAGAATGGAGGATTTCTGTTTCTCGATTCGCCGGTCAATAAACATGTTGCCCAGCAAAGGAATTTTAGAAAGAATCGGCACCTTATCCTGGGTTTCGTTTTCCCGCTCCGTGATCAATCCACCCAGAACCACCGTCGTTCCGTTTTTCATCCGGATGCTGGTGCGCAGGTACTGCTGATTCAAGAGCAAGGGTCCAACGTTGGGAATTTCCGCACCCGTGGTGACTTGCCCGGTGATTTCGACCGGAAGCCGTTCCCCGGGTTCGATGATCTGCGGGGCCAATTCCAGATAAATATGGTCGTCGTTGAGGATGAAGGGGATGACCGGCAGCATGTTGCCCACAAAGGTCCGGTTGTAGTTGATCACCAGCCGGTTGTTAGTCGGATCATCGTCACCCTGGTCATCGAATTGAGCACTATCCGCGTAGGGAATCTGCTGGCCGACGAACACCAAGGGAGGATCGATGGGGTTAGCGATCGAGAGGACCTTGGGTGAGGACAGGACGTTAAAGCTTTTTGTCGATTCAAGCAGACTCATCAAGAAATCCAACCGGGAGCGGCCGAAGGTGTGAATCCCCATGTTAAAGCCGCTCGATTGATCGGTGGACATTTGCATATCCATCTGCATTCTTTCAGGATTGAGAGAGATTTTGTCCACGAAGGGATCGGTCAGCATGTAATCAAAATTGATGGAGCGCAAATCGGTCAGAGAAGCGGACACCGTCCGGATCTCCAGTTCGATCATCCGTTGCGGTTTGTCAAAGGTGGTAATGACCCGGTTTACCAGACTGATGGTGTCCTGGTCTGGTGTAAAGAGCACGATGCTGTTGGTGCTGACATCGGGATAGAAGCGCAGGGCCAGGAACTGCAGCAAGTCCGTGCTGCCGCCGCCGCCGGACAATTGGAACCGGTTCCGCGTGGTTTCCTCGAACAGGTTGCCCGCGTCGGCGCCGGTGTCGCCCTGCTCGCTGGATCCGATCGATTGGAACGCGTTTTGGCTCAAGTAGTTCGACCGGGTCGATTGCTGGGAATCAAAGAAGAGATATCCCAGAGCGTCGGAGATTGTGAATACGTCCACGTGGCGGATGGGATAGGTCTGGATCAGGATATCCTGCGTCTCCTCCCCCTTCACACTGTTCAGGTAATCTTCCACCCGCCGGATGTTTTCCCGGGTGTCCACGATGTCCACGGTGCCCCGGGCGGGATTGGGGACGATCATCCGCCCTTGCAGGCGGGCCGCGTCCACGCCTTCCTTGCCGTACAACATCTGCTGAATGATATCCGTGATGTGGGTCACAAATTCTTCGCGCCGCTGGTAGGCTTCCGGCGTGTCTTCCACATCATCGTAATCGGTGAGTTGAAATTGCTTGGCCACCAGATCCCCCGCTTCGAGTCCCCGGGTGATTTGCTGGTTGGCCAGAATTTTTTCAACTTCCTGAATATTCTCGGGGTAATCGATCACGATCAAGACGTTCGAGTTGGGCTCCAGGTACAATTGACGGCGCAAGTCGGTGATGTCATATGCGCCCTGCCCTTTGAAGAGTACCAGTTTGACGATCTCATATACCTCTTTGGCGATGTCCCGGTCCAGCCGGTAGGTCCGTGTTTCCACCGGCTGCTGGGCCGTGCCCACGATGGGCGGCATCTCTTTGAGAAACGCTTCCACCACGCGAAGATTATCCTGGGTATCGGTGACCACGAGCGAGCGGGTGGCCCGGTTCAGGAAGAGTTGCTTGCCAGGAACGTTAAATTCTTCGGTAGGTCCGTACAAAATGGCTTTTAAATTCCTGGACGAGTCTTCCAGCACGGAGGGATCTGTCAGGATAGCTTCGATGGTTTTATACTGCGCTTCGGACAGCGGGAAAATCCGGGTTTGGAATCCCCGCTCGACGAAAATCGTGTCCTTCTCACGGTGCCAAATGAAACCGTATTGTTTTTGAAGAAGATTCAAGACGTTGCGGATCGTGGTGTCCTTGACGTCGAAACTGACTTTCCCTTCCAGGTTTTCGCCCATGACCATGTTCAAGCCGCTCAGCTTGCTGAGCGTGCTGAGCACGTCCTTGATATCCAGGTTTTCCCCGGCGGTAGAGTACTGGACGATGGGGGTATCCAGTTTCTTTTCGTAATCCGCTTCCTCAATGGCCCGTTTTTCGGCCGCTTCCTGGGCCGCCACCGCCTGTTCAAATTCCACGCGGGTGTTGTTGAGATAGGTCTGGCTTTTCTGATGGCCGGGAGCGATTTCCAAGGCCTGGTTCCATTTATCCACGGCTTGGATCACCTGCCCCTGCCGGTACAGAAGCACGCCTTCCTTGAAGAGGCTCTCAGCGGTCATCTGGATCTCGCGCCCCTGGGCGGCAAGAGCGGCTTGTTCTTGTTTCGCCTGCGTTCTCAGAGCGCTGCTGCGCTGGTTGTTAATGTGATTGAGGAATTGCTCGATGCGCTTGTCGTCGGGAGCGATGAGTTTGGCTTTTTGCAACTCGGCTTCCGCTTGGTCAAACTGCTGGTTCTCCAGGTAAATAGAGGCTTTCTGAAGATGGCTGTCGAGAGTGGATAGGTTGTAATCGAGAACACTCTGCCGGATTTGCTCCGTACGCTGGCGGTCTTTTTCGATCGTGGCCAACAAGGATTGAATCTGCTTCTTTTCCTTCTCGTTAGGGGATTGTTTCAGGGCTTTTTCCAGGACGGTTTTGGCGTTGTCATAATCCCCGTCCCGCATGGAGGAAATTGCCACGTCGATCATTTCCTTAGCCGAAAGGCTTTCTATCGCCTGGGTTACCCCGGCCGACGGGGCTTGGGCGAGGGCGGGGTCTTGATTCGCGAGTTTCTCCAACTCCTGCTTGGCCCTTTTGTTCAGGGGGTCGAGGGCGAGAATTTCTTGCAACAGCGATCGGCCCTTCTCGATATTCCCCGCCCGGATTTCCTTACGCGCCATTTGATACAAGGTATTCGTCTGGGAGCGGACCGAAGGCGCTTTCCCGCTTTGGGTATGCATCACCAAACCACCAAGAACCCGGAATTCCATCGAGCCCGCAAAAGATGGCAAATCCGAACCCACTATCAGTCCTCCCATCAGCCAAAGGATCCAGAGGAAATGAGATAGGGAGCGGAGGTTGACTCGATGCTGACACAGAAGAATTGATAACATCTATGCACTCCTTACTCTACGATGTACGGATTGGAACAGAATCTATTTTTGCATTGCAAAAGAGAGGAATTACATCCATCCTGAGCCCCCTCCTTCACAGAAAAACACCCAGCCTTCGGCGCAATCATCCCGGGGGCGCAACCCGCCTTCCGTGGAACGGTAAAACGCATATCCTTGGAAAGAAAAATTTCCGGCGCACAACATCAACCCCGCCATGTCCTTCCGGACCAAAATCAGAGCATGGATCAATTGGGAAAACAAGGACACTCGGGATAATCTCTTTAATTACTTGGACTTAATTTCACTTCCACATCCGAGTAACCAGATTTGGAGAGTATAACAGAGCCCTTCTCCGTGTCAACTTTCTTGATATAGATCCCGGTAGACCGGTCGCCCCGGTTGGCCCCTTCCCGGATATTGGTGAGAACCCGTTTCCGGGGACCGGTACGGACGGTTTTATCGAGGATTTCGATTTTGAAAATACCCCGTCCCGATTCCTGAACGCTCTGAATCTCATAATCTTGGGTCAACACCGGCGGTTTGCGCAAGTTTTGAATTTGTTTCAAACGGTCAACCACCTGGTTGCGCAAGGTGGCATCCGTGGACGGGCCGATGGTGCGCAGGGCATTGAGCTCATCCATGAAACGCAATTTGCCCTGGGCATCGAATTGATCATACTGCCCCTGGTTCAAAAGGGCTTGCTGTTGCGCAATGAAGGCATCCGCGAGCTCCACCACCATTTCCGCGCGCTTGATCACGGCGTTGTTGATCTTCGTCTGCAGTTCTGGATCTTGCGGATTGGTCTGCAGTGCCAGGCGCATGGCGGCGATCGCTTCCTTGGACTTGTTCATGTCTTTCTGGACCAGCGCCTCGGCGAATTGCTTTTCCGCCTGAATTACCAATTCAGCATAACTATCGGCAAGCCGTTTTTGAATCTGTTGGCTCAGGGCGGTGACTTGGTTCCGCTCGGCTGCCTTGATCAATTCCTGGTTGGGATCCACTTCGTTCAACCGTTGTTGGAGGGCCACCAGGTTGAAATTGGATTTGAGGAGGGCGATCAGATCGTTCTGGCCCAGCAAAAGTTGGGCTTGTTGGATCCCTTGCTGCAACTCACTCTTGAGGACCGTGGATTGCACCGCAATCATCTTGTTGAAAGCCTGGGATTGCATTTGCTTGAGCGCGTCCAGGTTTTCCTTGCCCACCGACGCGCCTTCCGGATCGGCGGTGATGGCATCGGTCAGGTTTTTATTCGCCCGCAAAAAGACCGCTTCTGCTTCGGGCAGTTTGCCCGTGCTCACCAGCCGGTCTCCTTCTTGCAGATCGCTCTTCGCGCTGGCCAGCACGCGGTCAAAATTCCGTTTGAGAAATTCGCTCTGAGCACGGCGTTTGTATTCCGAAGGCAGCACAGCGTAGGGAATGCGGGTTTCGGTCACGTCGAGGGCGATGACACGTTCGAACTGTTGGATGGCGGCTTCGTAATCCCCCGCTTGAAACAGTTCGATGCCGCGGTCGTAGGCGCTTTTCACCTCGTTGCGCTTCCGCAGTTGTTCTTCCTGGGAACCGAAGGGATTCCGGGTGATGGTGTACATATCCGGCGGCCGTTTGGCGACCAGTTTGTCCACGACTTCCTGCGGTGACACCCGCTCCGACCGCGGTCCGCTTCCCGCCCGGTCGGGTTCTTCCGTCACTTCGCGGATGAGATCATCCACCGACAGCGCGCTGCGTTGATACAGCGACCAGCCCCCAATTACCAGCATCAAGGCGAGCGTGCCGATAAACAATTGATCTTTGTATCGGTCGAGAAATTCCAAGATAGAATCTTGATCCAATTTCAGTGCCAACGTCGTGCTCCACGTATGGATTAGGATTGGGTGGGGTCTCCTGCCGCCTGGTTTCCCCCAACGCCGGTCATTGCCCGATATCCAAGCCGCTTTCGGCCGCGCCGCCGCCAGGAGGTGCCGCGCCGCCGCCCATCATGCCACCGCCGCCCATCATGCCATAACCGCCCATCATGCCGTACCCGCCCATCATGCCGTACCCGCCCATTCCCGTGGCTTCTTCTCCGCCTTCCTTTTCCGGCGTGGGAGTGGGGGTGGGCGCGGGACTGGGCGAGGGGGTGATGGCGATAAAACCGGTCACCAAGTCGCTCTCCGCGATGGTTTTATCCCGGTATTTCTTCATCAACTCCACGGGAACCTGGATGTGTTCCACCAAGTTGCTCTCGCGGTCATGGAAACGCACGTCGATGGTCTGCACTGCGGTATCGCCCGATGCCAAGAGGCAGGAATAAATGATGTTGAACAGGGAGATCTTTTCCTGATCCGTATCCCGCCGGTACACTCCCACCACCAAAGTTGTGGGAGCGTTCACATTGGTTTGATCGGCGCGTTCGAACTTGGTGAGCAACACTTCCCCTTCCTTCGTCAGCTTCCGGAACTCATCCACGAACTTGATTTCTTCAGGCGTCGGATTGTTGTACCGGTCGATGGAGATCACGAAATCCATCTGTACGGAACCGCCCTCGGGAATGTCGCTGGCCGGGTTGGAGCTTTTCAGCACCACGACCTCGTTATCGAAGAAGGGGGAGAGCATCAACTCCTGGATGTACGTAGCGATGCGCTCGTCGTTCAACGCCCGGCCGTTGATTTCCATTTTCCCGCTGCCCACATCGATGGATTTCAGCCAGATATCCTGGGGCACCAGCCGCTGCACTTCCAGGTACACGCGCGTCAAACGGCCGCGTTTGTTGGCCACTTCGTTGATCCGGGTATACCGTTCCAAAAACTTGTTTTGTTCTCCGCGCACCCGGCCCAGTTCGGGCCCGTATTTCTTAGTGGGCTGAACGATTTCCTGCACGCGGTCCACGGCTTCGGCTGTGGTGGTCAGCATTTGATCGAGGAAATAAAACGCCCCCCCCACCATGGCCGCCAGCAGCAGGGCCATCACGCTGAACATGGGGGTGCGGCGCTCGAATTCCAACTTCTGTTTGATTGCGGGCGGAGCGAAACTCAACCCGCAGGACGCCCGGCCGGCCGCCCGCACGGCCATTCCCGCCAACACGGCTTCGTTGTCCAACAGATCGGCGTATTCGGGGGGGTATTCGAAACCTTCCACGTCCCGGACATGGAAAATACTCACGGGCACGCCCAGGCGGTCTTCCAAAAACTCGCAGACGCCTTCCATCCGGACCGATCCGCCGCAGAGGAAAATCCGGGTCACCGGCTGAGCATCAGGTTGCGATACGTAAAAGTCAAAGGACCGGCGGATTTCGGTGATGATCCGGTCAAATCCCCGCTCCAGGATGGATGAAACCTGCTCCGCCGCCACGCCGGGATTCGCGCTGCTGAACTCGGCGGCCGGTTTCTTTTTCAGGTCTTCTGCTTTGTCCGGAGGGAGATCCAGCGATTTGGCCAGCAGTGTGGTCAACGCATTTCCCGCCACGGGAGCGCTGCGCATGAACTGCATCACCCCGTTTTGCTCGATCACGATATCCGTACTGGAGGCGCCGATGCAGACCACAGCGGTTACTTCTTCGATGTCGCGTAACTTGGAGGCGGCGTATGCGTTATAGAGAGAAAGAGGGGCTACCTCGATGATGTCAGAGCGGATGCCGCATTTCTTCAGGACCTTGCTGTAGGATTCAGCAATCTCGCTGCGGACCGCGACGAGATTCACCTCCAATTCTTCGGAATCCCCGCTGGAAGGAGTGATTTGGTAATCCATGTTGACTTGTTCCAGGGGAAACGGAATATGCTGGCGGGCTTCATATTTGATGATGCGCTGTAATTGGCGGCCCCGCACGACGGGAACCCGCAACCGGCGGGTGAAGGCGGAGCGTCCCGGAAGCGAGACGACCGCCCGGCGGGCCTTGACGCCCAGGCGCTGCAGGAGAATGGGCAACGTTTCCTGAATCCGTTGGTAGGCGGTATCCGATTCTTCTTCGGAGGAAAGCATCAGCCTTTCCACTCCGGCTTTTTTAACTGTGACGCCGCCTTTTTTATCGACTTGGATTTGAAGGAGTTTGATCTGTTGTTGTCCTATATCAATGACTACATCGGGTACCTTCACCATGAGACCCATGCCTTCTTAGTTGTGATCGTCCTGCCGCGATAACCTGCGAATTCTATCAACTCTTCTCCCGAGGGGGAAGGGATAAACCTGGCCCCGCGGGGAGTCTTTTTCATTTTCAAGCCTGGCATTTCCTTCACAAAATTCGGGTATGTCTTCTCCGGTATGCCTTCCTGTCAAGCATTCAAAACGATCCGGCCGGAATTATAAAGGCCTTCATCGTCATTTCACCATTTTGTTCAAATAGGCGGTGGTGGGCCGCACGCTCAGCGAACATGTGGTGACGCCATCGAAGGGATCGCCGGGATCGCCCAATCGGTCTTGGAAACGGTAGAACACACCGGTCGTCGGTTCCTCCCCTTTCTCGTTCAAAAAGACACGGAACGTGGTTTTGGTGGTCGGCCGGATCGCGCGCAACCGGAAGGTGGCGAAAATCCCTTCCGCGCGAACCGGTTTTTTCATCGTTTTTTTCCGGTATTCGATCAAGCCTTTCTCGGTGTCGATATGGTTGATCATGGGAAAATCAAAGGGGAACTCGCTGCGGTACTCCTCGTCGGACAGATTGACACCCGGCGAAAAGTCGTCCAGGTCTACCGCTTCGAACACCCGGGGATTGTAGGCCGCCAACAAACTGACCGAGTCGATCAGTTCCGCGCCCGGATTCTCGAGAACCACATCCACGTCCACCACGTCGCCGACGTCGATTGTCTCCTGGCGTGGAATCAAGATGATCTGGGTGGCGTACAAATCTTCCTCGGAAGATTCGAGACTTTGACCCTTCACGTCCTTCACGATCGGCTTTTGCCGGGCCTTTTCCAGAGTCTCGTATATATTCAGGTTGAGATTCACCACGCCGTCGGACTCCATATACCGCGAACCCAGCTGATCCGCTCCTTTCAGGCTCAAGGCCGTCCAATTTCCTTCCTCGGCGGAGCCGGAATCATACGGATCGGAGAAAACGAATGAAATACTGGTGGAGGAGACCCGCAACGGTTTAAAAGGGATCTGGACCACGAGGCCGGAATCCTTGGCCGGCTGGCCTACGACCTCGGCCTTGAAACGGATCAGACCTTTTTTCCCATCCACTTCGTTCTGGATAATCTTATAGCGTTCCTGATTCTTGGCGATAAACGAACCGGACTTTTCCTCCCCTGAGGTTCTTTCCGCCGGCTGCACGGAATCCGTCTCGTCGGAGACATCCGGCTCTCCGCCATTCCCGGCGGCCGGCTCCGGTGGGGAAGCCGTGAATGCCAGGGCGGTCAAAGGGGTTCTCTGACCGGCTTCATCCACACCGCTGACGGGCATCAGATCGGCAGGATCGAAATACAAGGCGAAGGCCAAAGTGTCATATTCCAGTTTCCCACTGTTGGACAATGCCACGGATACAGTAAACGGCTGCTCGACGACCAACGAGGCGTTGGGCGTATCCACATAGAATGTGGCGGTTGGACGTGTCTTCACTTCGTCTTTTTTAGGGGGAGCCGGTTTCCCCCGCTGGGGTTGGCCGGGCCGGACCGGTAGCGCGGGATTGCCGGGAACGCGGGCTTGAACATCGATATTCGACGAGCCTTGCACTTGAATGCCGCCCGGAGCGCTGCTCGGGGTGGCCGAACCGGCCGGACCGGTTTTGGCCGCCGCGGTCTTGCGGTTGGCGGAAGATCCGGTGGACTGGGTTTGCCGGGGGTCCGTTCCCTGCCCTGGCGCGCTTTGTGGCACGACTCCGCCTACGGCGGAGGTATTGCCGTAATTCATGCTTCGGCCACGGCGCGAGGAGGAAGAAGCTGAGGGGGTGCTATAACCGGAGCCGGTTGTGTTATACCGGCTACTCCGCCGGCTGCTTCCCATTCCCCCTAAGCCGCTCATGGAAGACCTCATGCCAAAACCGCTCCGCTGGCCGAAGCTGGAACCGCCGTACCCGTACCCTCCCCCGTAATTATTGTAT
>JABLXU010000020.1 GCA_013177805.1 Candidatus Omnitrophota bacterium | reverse complement strand
CCGTAGTTGTACCCGCCTCCGTAATTGTTGTACCCCCCCCCATAATTGTTAAATCCCCCCCCGTAGCTTTGGCCAAAATTACGGTATTGTGCCATTGCCGGGAGGGCCAGAATGAGAAGGAACAACACGCTCCCAACGCTCAGCCAGACCCCTGGCAGAAATCCTGCGAGAAAACACCGTTTAAATTTACTCATGATCCACCTCGATATCGTTTAGCGTTCTATACACGATAACGAGTCATGGGGAGACGAAGTCATGAAGAGGAGTCAGCCATTCTGGCAATCCCAGGATCTATCGCATCACCCAATCACCATTTCTCCCTTACCTGACGGAAGGTATCGTGTATCTGCGGAACTGTCAAGTTACATCCGGTATAATCTCCCGGCGCCCCCCGGCCGCCCGGTGCATTCTCCGCCGCGGGCTGGATCAAGTGGACGATTTGGACAATTTTTCTTGGACTTTGATGTTGTGCAGCTGATATTTCTCGATTTTCCGGTCCAGAGTGGGCCGGGATATCTTCAAAATATTGGCAGCCTGGCTCTTGTTGAACCGGGTGAATTCCAAGATACGCAGGATATGCCGCTTTTCTGCTTCGTCCAGCGACAAGATTTCCAGCAATTCCTCGGCTTTCGTTTCGGCTTTATCTTCCTTCGAGCGGCTCGATTCGGCAAGGTGAATGTCCAGGGGAATGTGTTCGAGCCAGATCGTATCTTGCGCATCATTCATCAAGACGGCGCATTTGACCACGTGATGGAGTTCGCGGACGTTTCCCGGCCAGTCATGGCGGAGGAGAAACTGCAGAGCGGCGTCGGAAATCCCCTCGATCGACTTGTGATATTGTTTGTTGTATTGCTTGATGAAATAATCCACCAAGGGAGGAATATCCTCCTTGCGTTCGCGCAAAGGGGGAAGATCGAGATTCACTTCCTTCAACCGGTAGTATAAGTCCTGCCGGAACGTCCCTTCCTTCACCTGATTGTATAAATTTTCATTGGAAGCCGTAATAATCCGGACATCGAGAGGAATCGGCTCCCCGCCGCCGATCCGTTCCGTGACACCTTCTTCCAACACCCGCAACAAGCGCGCCTGGGTGGGCAGGCTCATCTCGCCGATTTCATCCAGGAACAAGGTGCCCCCTTGCGCCTGCTCGAATTTGCCTTTGCGGGAATACACCGCGCCGGTAAACGCTCCCTTTTCATGGCCGAACAATTCCGTTTCGAGCAGGGCGTCGGGCAAGGCGGCGCAATTGACGCTCACAAACCGCCCATTGCCGCGGTCACTGTCGTTATGAATGGCTTGAGCCAACGTTTCCTTCCCCGTGCCATCTTCGCCCGTGATTAACACCAACATATCCGAGTTGGCGATGCGTTGGGCGGTGCGCACGATCTGCTGCATGCGGGGATTTTTGCAAATGATGTGTGCAAAACCAACCTTTTTTCGTGTCATGTGTTTGCACTTCCCTTGTTCCAAATTCATTCAAAGAGAACTAAAAATCTATAGCGTGATTCCCGACGAAAATCCATGTCAACATATATTACACAAAGCTGACCTATTTATCAAAAGAAAAATTAGTATTGCTCACTATCCCCCTGTTTTACAGGTAATTATGAGAAAAGAGGAGAGAAAAAGGAAGAGAAGGTATGAGATTGACAAGAAGTAAAAAAAGAAAGGGCCAAGTGCTTCTCAGCCCAAGGGGGGAGCGGATATAGATGTAACTTCTTGAATATCAATATGTTTTACAGCTTTAGCGACCACGCAATCAATATCGCTTTCACAACAATGGATTCCCCCCTCGAAGCCACAGGCTACACATAATTTCGACGCGATTTCCTCATTATCGATGTAATCGTGTAAAAAAGCCTTCATAATTGCTTTCAACCGTTCCAACGTGTCCGGTTGCAGGCGGCGGAGAATGCGGCATAAACGTTCTTCGGTTTCTGAGAACAACTCACACGATAACTTTTTCCCCGAATCGGTAAGGCGCACATATACTGTGCGGTGATCATCTCCACTGCTGACCCGGGACACCCACCCGTTTTTCTCCAGACGGTTGACCGCCTTGGTGGCACCGGATATGGTATGCCCCAAACCCACGGCCATTTCTCCAATGGTGACATTGTTATTCAAATAGAGAAACCGCAAGGCGTCCGCTTGCGGTTCCGTGACTTTCACTCCCAGTTTTTGAGAAAGCGCCTCCACGCTGGCGGCTTGACGAACGGCCGCCGCGAACAGAATGAACAGACGGGATAACTCCCGCAAAGCCATACCGTTCCTGGAGTCAGAATTGGTTTCCTGGGTTGTATACATTTTCATCCCTCTTGCCCCACAAGCCCTATCCATCGGCAAGGGAGACCTACTGGTGGATTATCCTTTCTGAAGGTAGAAATAGCAGCTTATCTTTCCTTCCCATCAGTCAGGTCCGGTTGGATTATCTGCCTTTGCCGCAGCGTATTTGGACCTTATCCAAATTGGCTGGATTCCCCCATCTACGCAGTGTGAGAAGATTGTCTATTTCCTATCCTTCCTGAAATCCCGTTCTTTCACGCGGAAAAGGAGGAACCGCACCCGCAGCTTTGTGTCGCGTTGGGATTGTTGAACAAGAAACCGCTGCCATTGAGCCCATCGGTGTAATCCACCGTGGTTCCACTTAAATATAGTAAACTTTTAGTATCCACAATCAGCTTAATCCCATTGGAATGGAACACCCGGTCTTTTTCGTTCTGCTCCAGTTCAAAATTCAATGAATAGGAAAGTCCGGAACAGCCTCCGCCCCGGACGCCGACCCGCAAACCAACTTCCTCAGGCAGTTCCTGGGCCTGGATAAGTCGCTTCACTTCCGCCGCGGCTTTTTCAGTCAAGGTAATCATGTGTATCTCCTTTGATCTTCCTTTGCATGATGCAACCGAATGATGGAATGGGTTATGTAGACTATGATCTCATCAAACATTTTCTTCAAGTTTACCCGTATTACTTGACAGTGTCAAGTAATTTATGGTCCCTTCAGTCTCCCAATAGGATGATTTTCCTCATCGAGTTGGATAGACCGACAGTTGAAGAAGAGGAATCCGCAAGAGCTGCAGGGCTTGAACCTGCCGGTCATTCTTTCAAAATGGTCGAGAACCGCATCGTGAGAGAGCCCAAAACAGCGATTCATCCTCCTTGGGGAGAGAACTCGGGTAAGGAAAGCCCTATGCGGGTACTATATAAATTAATGTAAAATTATCAATGCGTACTAAAAAGATTTGGTATACCTATTTTCGAAAACGGATTCGAAGTGCTAAAAACGAAAACCTATACCGGTCTCTCCCGCTCTTTGATACGTTCCAGCCCGGGTATTTAATTCGTAACGGCAAACGTTGCCTGAATCTGTGCGCGAACGATTATTTGGGACTCGCCGCGGATTCCGCCAGTCAGGAGGAGGGCCGGATTTTGGCCGAAATTCTCCCCGCAGGAAGTGGCGCTTCGCGGCTCGTGACTGGCAATCTGGTAATTCATCAAGAACTGGAAAAACTGCTAGCGGAATGGAAACGCAGTGAATCGGCTCTGGTGTTCCCTTCCGGGTATCAAACCAACGTGGGAGTGATTTCGTGCCTGGCCGGCCGGGGTGACGCGATCTTTTCCGATAAATGGAACCATGCGTCGATCGTGGACGGGTGTCTGCTTTCGGGAGCGGCGTTTTACCGTTACCACCACGCGGACTTGGATGAGCTGGCTGGTCTGCTCAAGAGCAAAGGGGGCCGGAAGAATCTGATCATCACCGATGGTGTTTTTTCCATGGATGGGGATATCGCTCCACTGGAAGGATTGAGCCAGTTGGCGAGAGAGTCCGGCGCGTTGTTGTTGGTGGACGACGCCCATGGGACGGGAGTGTTGGGGCCGGACGGGTCTGGAAGCCTGGCCCATCAGGGGATTGATTGGCAGGATCATATTCTCATCATGGGCACGTTAAGTAAGGCCATCGGGGCGCAAGGCGGTTTCATCTGTGGTTCGAAGACCGCAATCGAGTATCTGGTGAATTATTGCCGGGCATTCATCTATTCCACCGGCATCTCGCCTTGGCTGGCCGGAGTCGCGCATTCCAATATTTCCCGGATTCGCTCCGATTCCAGCCTGATTGAGCGCTTGCGAACCGCCAATCAAACCCTGCGGGAGGCATTACGGGACTATGGGATTCCGGTACCCGATTCACCCGCGCCCATTCTTCCTATCCTCTTAGGGGATAGCAGGCGGGCCTTGCGGTGCTCGAAGGCCTTAATGGCCGGTGGAATCGTGGCGGCGGCCATACGTCCCCCCACCGTTCCAGAAGGATCCTCCCGCATTCGGCTCTCGCTCTGCGCCGCTCATGCCCTGCCCGACCTGGTCAAAGCCGCGAGGACCCTGGCGAAGTTCATCCAATCCAATCCAGACTAAGGGCCGGCCGATTATGGAGCCGTGTTTTTTGCTGGCATTCGAATCCCGGCCTGGGAGGGAGAAACCATGAAAATCCACTACGGCATTGATCCAGCCTGTTTATCCACCAAAATCGAACGCTTATTCGAACTGTCTTATAAGAAAATCCTATCCCTCGAAAAAATCTGGGATCCCGCATGGGGCACGCCGGTTTTTACGGTTCAGGGCCGGTACACCACCCGCGGATGGACGGAATGGACGCAAGGCTTCCAATACGGAATGGCCTTGTTGCAATTCGATGCTACGGGAGAACGGCCGTTTCTCGAGTTGGGACGCGCCCGGACGGTGGAGCGGATGGCCCCTCATGTCTCGCATACCGGTGTGCACGATCACGGATTCAACAATATATCCACCTACGGCCATTTGCGGCGGCTGATGCGGGAAGGCCGGATGGAAGCGAATGAGTGGGAACTGCGTTTTTATGAGCTGGCCCTGAAAATATCCGGCGCGGTGCAGGCCGCCCGGTGGTCTTCCACCGCCGATGGATTAGGATACATCTATTCATTCAATGGCCCCCATTCCCTCTTCGTGGACACGATCCGCAGCCTGCGCAGCCTGGGACTGGCCCACCGGCTGGGACATGTGCTCATGAGTGAAGGTGATCAGCCGGTGTCCTTACTAGAACGCTTAATCCAGCACGGACGAACCACGGCGCGGTACAATATATATTATGGCCGGGGACGGGATGCCTACGATACGCGGGGGCGGACGGTGCATGAAGCGATCTTCAACCGCAACGACGGCCGCTTTCGTTGTCCCAGCACGCAGCAGGGGTATTCCCCCTTCTCCACCTGGACACGTGGTCTAGCATGGGCCATTACGGGATTCGCGGAACAGTTGGAATTCCTCGACACCGTCAGTGAGGCAGAGTTCGAATCCTTAGGAGGGAGATCCACCATCGTAGCGGAATTTCAGGAAGCCGCCCAAGCCACCGCGGATTTCTACATCCATAATACTCCTGTGGATGGCATACCCTACTGGGATACGGGGGCTCCCGGACTGGCGAGATTGGGGGATTACTTGAACCGCCCCGCCGATCCGTTCAATGGGCACGAACCGGTGGACAGTTCGGCGGCCGGGATCGCCGCGCAAGGCTTGTTGCGATTGGGTAAATACCTGTCAGCCAAGGGAAAACCAGATGAAGGCCATGGTTATTATCAGGCCGGTTTAACCATCGCCGCTACGCTCTTCGACGAACCGTACTTGTCCACCCGGGACGAGCATCAAGGCTTGATCCTGCATTCGGTTTACCACCGGCCGAACGGGTGGGATTCAATTCCGGAGGGAAGCCGGATACCGCAGGGAGAATCTTCGATGTGGGGAGATTATCACGCGTTGGAATTAGCCCTCCTTTTACGGCGGGAAATTCAAGGGGGACCTTATCCCACCTTCTTCTCCTGACGATATATGAGACGTAAACGGAATATTTCATCTGTCTGAAATCAATAATAGAAAGCAAGGCTGGCTGGAGCAGGGCAAATTCCCCGCCTAAACCTACGGCAAGCCAGCCAGCCGGGAGAGTCGACCATGCACAAGACCATAGCCAGGCACCTTTTTTTCATTTTATTGAGTTTCCTTGCTACGCCGGCATTCGCTCAGGACCGGAACGCAGACGTGCCGGTCATTACTTCCATACTCGAGCAGCGGGATGGTTCCCGCGTCGCCATTCAGTTCCGGGCCATTCATTGGGATCCGGAGTTGTTGGTGGATTTGCAAACCAATCCGGAGTTACGGGACGATTTCAATCAAAACGTTTTGCCGTTTCTGAGCCGTCTGGAAACCAACGTGAAATTGCGGATCGGCAAGTATGTTATCGAGCCGGGCGCCTACCATGTGGGATTTTTGTTCAATGATGATGGGTCGTGGACCTTTTTGGCGGCGGATGATCAGAGGAATTGGGTGGAAATTTCCCTCCCCATGCGCCAGGAAGAGAACACCGTGCCGTTTTTATCGTATGTCTTCACGCCGGGCATTACGGAACGGGATTTCATTCTGTCATTCTTGTATGGCCATCTTTCCACCGCGCTACGGGTAACGATGACCGGCTTTCCCCAACAGGTGGTGGGAGGGGCGGAGGAATCCGGTGAGATCTCCCCTTGGGAAGTTCCAGATACCCCCTCCCCGGTTGGTGATCTTATGGAGGATCAAGGAGAGGGAAAAACCCGCCCTGCGACACTTTTTTCTCCTATGGAAAAGACTATTATGGAGGTTCAAAAACTGTCAAGGAATGGACAATCCATTACCCCCAACTGTTCAACTCCCCCAGTAAAGGCCGGGAGCGGCGCATTCCGATATCTGCTGGAATACCAGAAAAAGAAAGAAAATCCATGAGCAAATCAACCTCCAAATCCAAGACGCCCCACCTCTTCAACAAAAAACCTCCGTTCTCTACCAAAGAAATAGCCATTATGCGGGAAGAAGCCCGGGATCCGGCAGCCTACCAGCGGAATTCAACATTGCTAATCAGTCTATTTCAAAACCATCCCCTCTTGCGAACGTTGCTGATTAAGACCGATAAATTTATGGATGTAATGGATATTATTAGCCAGAAACAATATTTCACCGGCCTTTTGGGCGGGAACCTGGCGGATGAGGATGCCGAAATAAAAAAAATCATCGCGAAAATTGCGGAAGAGACCGACTACATTGGCCTTCTTGGAGCTCTCATCAGTGTTTATAAAAATACGAAAATCAAACGAGAAAAACGCGTGCTGCTCTGGGCCATCGGACTCATGATCAGCATGGCCACCGACGCGCATCCGGTAGAGTGCCCGACGATCTATTTATATATTTTATCTTCTTTTAAATATTCCAAAGAAATGATGGCAACCCTTCATCTAGTAATAGATGGAATTCATCCATCCAATTTCAACTATAAAAAAATTCTGGATGGTCAATTCAATAAAGAAGACCGGCGGACTTTGATTCAAACTTGCTCTTTTTACGAACCGCATCTTACCAGGTATTGCGATTCCTTCTCCCGGAGCCTTTTCGACTGGGTAAAAAAGCCTTTCGGGCTCCGATTCCACCGGATACTGAACTATGGGAGGATCGCCCCATATTTTGAAAAGCGCCACATCCTCACTCCTGATCCAAGTCCGAATGAAAATCCTCTGGATCCGATGAGTGAAGAGACCTTGCGCCATACCGCCTCGGTGATTCTCCTTGATTTTCAAATTCAGGAGCCGACAGATCAATGCCGGGACCTTTTGCAATCCATTCAGGCCGCGGCCTTTGGGGAAGTAAAGCAGGAGAAGTTCGAGCAAGCGCTGAATGCCGCGGCTTATTGTTTCCTGGGCCTGAACCGGATCAATACTTTTTGTGCCGATGTGTATACAATGAGCGGCCAGCACGCGTTGGAACTGAATCCGCCGGATGAACATTCCCTGATCATCGATTTGAAAAGCGCGCCGGATAATCCCCGCCTGTTCCGGAAATATGGCGACTTATTGTACGAGAAAGGCGAAGTGGAGGGCGCGATCCGGGCGTATTTTTGTTATTCAAATATGGACAATAATCCAGATGAAACCATTATCCAGCGGGTGAATGATTCACTCCAAGAAATTTTCTCAAGAACTTAAAAGACCAATCTCCTGTAGGGCCCGGCCGGAAAACGGAATTCGCCGTTTGTTTTGGCCGCGCTTGGGATGTCACCCGGTTTCCAGGTAGTCCTTCATTCCCTTTCTCTCTCCAATAAAAGCCTTCCTTTCGCCAAGCAAACACGTGAAGACATGCTCTAATTCTAAGGCACCTCATGGCACGAAGGATTCGAAATTATCCGACAAGAGGCGGGCGGCATCCCGCCGGATTTCTTCTTCCGTGACATTCCATCCCGACCGGACCAGATCTGTGTATTTTTCGATCAAAATACGGACCAGAATCCGGCGGAAGTGCGGCCATTTGTACAGCAATTGATCAAGGACACGGGCATCGGAGTGTTGAGGGATGAAACTCCAGCCCAACATCTCGATCCGTTGACGGGTGATCTCTTCGATCAGGCTAGGATTATTCAGAAACCACCAGCAACCGAAGGGCATCAGGTTGGGGAATTTGCGGGCGATGACGCAGAGTTCATGCTGATTTTCCCGGCTAAGAAGGGTCACCAAAAAGCGGTTGCCGGGATGCTGCAGGCAGAGTTGGATTAAGCCGCTCAATTCCGCGCGGCCCACGCCATCGCCCGCCAGTTTCAACGCGGGATTGATCTGCCGCCGAACGCCGATCATCAGCGCGAAGGGGAGATTCCGCTCGCGCGCGAAGGGAAGAATGCAGGCGTCGAGCACGCGTGTACGGAGGGAATCATCCGGATAGAGAAAATCGGGGGTGAGGGAAACCGCCAGGTAGCGGGGTTTCATCCGATCTGTCCACTTTTCCAAAAAACGGCGGATTTCTCCCTGGCTTTTGTCATTGAGATCGTGATTGACTTCGTATCCCATATCGCGCAGAAGGGAGACCGAAGTTTCCCAATTCATAAGCAAGGGATCCATGCGCAATGCGGCGTGGAACCGGGGGTGATTCAAAGGCGCTTTTTCCCAGGCCTGGCGCTCGGCGGGATCGAAAGGATCGTTTGTCATGACAGCGTATTTCACGTTGGCTTTAGTGAAAACGGTCTCGACGTACTCCTCTCTGTTTAATCCCTGGTAGAAGGAGCGGATGGCGTCCAGGCTGCGCTCCCGTGGATCAATTCCGACGGCTTGGAGGCACGTCACTACCCCCCGGCACGCCTCGGAGATGGGCGCGCGGCGCAGGAAAAGATGCTCCCACACATATCCGGCTTGTTCTTTTTTGGTGAGGGACCAGAATCGGTCGAGGGGCATGGGAGCGGTCCGTATCCCCTCGGCCACCAGATAATGATAGGTCAGCAGATCATCGATCCCCCATTGCAGCAGCGGCCCGAACGCGGGGGGATAAAGATGGGTATGCATATCGACAACCGGCGTACAGTGAACGATGTTGTCGATGATTGAATTCAGGGTTTGCGGAGTGACCGTCATAACCAGACTCAACTTTCTCAAATCGCGGCTTGCTTCTTGAATTGATTCATGATACGCCTTTTTTGAAGGAGAGCATACCCTGGGCGGAGAGGGGGAATTCCGGAACTACCAGTCCATGGGGCCTATCTCCCGAAAGCAAGACCGGGAGCCGATGGCTCAGGCTATACGCCGGCCCGATTCTGGAATGGATTACCCAGACGGGTTAATTATCCGGCCGGTCCTCCGTCCGTTTCGAATATATGCCGAGATGGGTGGCCCACCGGAAAAGCGAACCGTCGTGGTCTTGGCCGCATTCTTGAATGAGGGATTTCCACCGGGATTCATCTCCCTGTTCGTAGGCCATGACAGCGAGATGATACTGGACCCGGTCCAAGCGGCGGGCAAAGGGATACTCGTTTTGGAATGCTTCGAACCGTTCCCGGGCGGTGGAATAATCCCGTTGTTCGAACGCGGCCACTGCCCGGTAAAATGCGAGATCTTCGCGGGCCGGAGGAGTCAGTTCTTCCTGAGCCAACGCTTTTTGGAACTCGGATTCCGCCATGGCATACTCTCCCGCCAGGAGCGCCAAACGGCCGGGACGGAGGGGGGATAGATGACCGAATACTTTGTCCAATGCGGCGCGCCGCAACTCGTTTTTTTCCGGCGTGGAGGTATTGACCACATAGCTCAGCGTGACGGGGGTCCAATTCACGATACGGTTGGTTTTTTCATCGATCCGGGGAATCGCGGTTAAGACATATGGGATTGCCAAAGCAGGTAGCGGATAGAGCGAGGCCAGCCGGCGCGCGAGATCGTTGAAGCGTTCCGTATAGGATTCCAATTCATAATCCACAGCCACTTGGGCATATCGGAAACAAGTTCCCAACGCGCCGTAGTTGCCCATTTTCTCGATCTGGCGCAAAAACGGGTCCCAATCGGGAAGATTGGGGCCGAACCGGCGGGCTTTTTCCAACGTGGGGTCGAGCAGAAAAAATTCGGGCATCCGTTCCGGCTTCCCGCTTCTGATCCCTTTCAAAATCAATCCATTCGAGGGATCGAGGGGAATCCAATCCAGGCCGATCTTCACGGCGCTGATCGTATGCGGGCTATGGTTGTACCCGGGATCGGAGAAGAGGATCACCCGAACCGCCTGGCAAGAGATGGAGCGCAACAATTGATTGAGAATCCAGGCTAATTCATCGCAGAATCCTTGTCCTTGAATAAGAATGTGCAAGGGTTTGTCATTGAGCGGGATGCCTTCGCGCAGTCCGAATTGGATATGACGGTACACATAATCCAAAAGCACCACAGCCTTCTTCATATCATCAAGCCGATCATCCGCCAGGCGGGAAGCGACACGCTGTTGCCATAACACCCGCCAAAGGTACCGCATATCGTCCTCAGAAAAGGTGCGGCGTTCGAAATTTTCCTTCGGAGCGCCGTCATTCAGGCCTTGGGGAATTGGCAACGCGAGATGGGTGGGAGGGGGATCGGCCAGAACCAACCGGTTGAAGGTTTCACTGGCTTCTTTCCACTGTTCCAGCCAAGTCAACGCCAGGCCACGTAACAGCCAGCGAGATCGTTCGTAATCCGGATCCTGAAATGGTTCGGCCAAATATTCCAACGCGCCGGCACTGTTGTAGGCCAGCAATTCACGCCGCGCGTTTTCGAGCCGGACGCGTTCTTCGGGCCGGCCACATCCCAGAATCATAAACAGAAACAGGAGAAACAAGCCAGGGTGGCTTTTATGGCTTTTTTTTATGTTCCATATTCGGCGAAAAGTTTTCATCAAACCTGTGCCTATAGGCCACATAACCCAGACCGATTGCCTCGATGGCAGAGAAAGGTTTTTCTGGCCCTTGCCGGGCTGCCCTTCATCCGGCTCTCTCCTAGAGGGAGAGGGACTTGTGATAGAGGTTTTCATCAATCGGTTCGAAGTGATGCGAAACGGCGATCGAAAAAAAAACACGCACTTGCCGGATGAGCCATTATTATAGAAAAACTACAAGCGTAACGGATCAATATTATTTCTATTCCTTCCCTCGCACTTTGTAGTAATTCCAAAACTCCTCCTGCTGTCCACCCCGCGTGGCCACCCGCGCGCGGTAGGCGATGCTTTGACCGATGGGAACCGGGCCGATCGTCCAAGTGAAATACTGAAATCCATCCCTTTCCTCCTGGCCTTGGAACCTGGCCGACCGAAACGGCAGCCACAAGCCGGTTTGGTATTCTAGTTGGATCGACTGTACGGCGAAATGTTCCGGCAGTTTCACTGTAACCGTCACGGTGTCTTGCGCGCCAGGGCGGGAAGGGGCATGGCTGACTTCGAAGGACGAAAAAAGATCCGTGTAATCGATCTCGTGTTTCACCCAGCCCATGGCTTCTTTCTGATCCGCGTCGATCCAGGACTTGTGGATGGGATGGACATACTGCGCCAAACCCATAACGGAATCGTTGAGGGGCTCTGGATGCGGCAATCCGAGAGAATGGCCCACTCCCTCGTGATATACCACGCAATCAGTTCCAGTTATCGGCACCCGCCATCCGTCCGCGGTGACCAAGGCCAAGCCGATATGCCGCTCTGGCCAGATCAAGGCCCGCGCCCCGCCGCACCGGGTTCCCGGCCGGTCCTCACCGGTTTCCGTCACATGACCCGCGCAATCGGTGTGCGGCTCGGAAAACGGGCATCCTATCCCATCGCACTCCCGCGTCCAATCCCCGTATCCGGGCGAAAAATTAACATCCGATAGGACCAGAATGATGGGAAACGCCTCTGGCGAAAACGTGAATTTCTCCGAATTCCACACTTCGTTGACGATATGCCAAAAAAACTGATCCACATCATCCTTGGGCATTTCATCCCGTGACGCTGAGGCGACAAATGGATCCTCCAGGATCCTATACGTGAGCTTCGACTGCTTGCCGAATTCCCGGTGATGGAAGGATTGCGCACGTTTCATATGATATTCCACCCGTTCCCGCCAATCCGGCAGCGGGATACGGCCGCGGGGGAGGTAATACGCCACTCCCACTTCAACTTGGCCGATCGAATCCGCCACGCCGAATCCATGCAGCGGCGCGGACGGTTCACCGGCCCATCCTGCCGGAATAAGCCAACCTGACAACGCTATCCCCGCCGGAAAAATCAGATTCCAGACGAAGAATCGAACCAAAGAAGGAGAAAATCGGGTCATGGTCATGGAATGATTCCCTCTCAGAAGCATTTTGGATAAATCAATAAATGCAACTACATTCATATTCAAGATCATATGATCGGATCGGAAGAGAACCGCTCCACATCCCCGACACCCCCATTTCACCCGAGGACGAGCCGTAGTCCGCTTTTCCACAAGGATAAAGTCAGGACCATTTCCCACTCTCTGAGCAGCTGATATAAGCACTCCAATCCGCGTTGTATCGTATACAGATGCCGTGAGCGTTCACGGTTTTGTCCGGGCCAGCGGCCCTGAGGATTAGGTGGTTCCAGCCTTCCAAGCGGCGATCCCGGAACGCTCCAGCGAAAAAATACCATGGCTGTTTTCTCTACCGTTGTCGATCCTGCGAGCTGCCGATACAAACGAACGCTATGGAAGGTTGATTATCCCCGATTCACAGGAGCCTGATCTATCTTTTTAGTCATGGAGGTAGAATAGCCCAGAAGGAAAAGGGATGGGGAAGGATTTCGCCGGCCGGATCCAATGGGAAGTGATCACCAAGTGTGAAACTGGAGGCACTGCCGGACGAACTATTTTAGATGCCTGCAGCCAAAGCGGGCGTGGTTTATCAATCGGGAAACCATGATACACTCTACTTGCTCCTACAACATATACGAGAATCGAGAATCTCCATGAGTTTCCAAACCCCGCTCTATGAACTGCACCGAGGCGACGGCGCGCGTTTTGTCGATTTCGCGGGCTGGGAAATGCCAATCCAATTTCAATCGATCACGGCGGAACATAAGGTGGTCCGGGAACAGGCCGGATTGTTCGATGTGAGCCACATGGGCCGTTTTTGGGTGCGGGGAGGTCCGGCGGCGCGGTTTTTGGAATGGATGGTTCCATCGCGGGTGGCGGATTTGACGCCCGGCCGGGTGCGCTACACAGTGGTGTTGAATCCGGAAGGCGGTATCAAGGATGACATTCTGGTCACCTGCCTGCGGACGGACCTATACATGCTGGTAGTAAACGCCTCCAACCGGGATAAGTTGTTTTCTTGGTTCCGGAATGCCTTGGTGGATGGAGTGGAATGCGAAGACCGGACTTTCGAAACCGGCATGATGGCCATCCAGGGGCCGGCATCGTTAGCCATCACCAATCGGTTGTTGGGAACCGATTGTTCAGCGATGAAGTATTATCATGCTCAGGAACTCGGCGAGGGATTGTTGGTCTCGCGGACAGGTTATACGGGGGAAGACGGATTCGAGATCATTGCGCCAGCGGCCCGGATTGTGGACTTATGGCGGCAAGCCCGGGAGATGGGCGCGCGGCCGGCGGGATTGGGGGCACGGGACAGCCTGCGGTTGGAAATGGGTTATGCCTTGTACGGGCATGAACTCAGCGAAGAGATCACACCCCTTGAAGCCGGTCTCGAGCGGGTAATCGCGTGGGACAAGGATTTCATCGGGAAGGACGCGTTGCTCCGGCAAAAGGAAGCGGGGCCGGCGCGTCACCGGATCGGCTTCCGGCTGACCGGCAAAGGCATACCACGGCAAGGGTGTCTGCTGTTCGAGAAGGAGGAAGCGGTAGGGGAAACCACCAGCGGCGGTTTCTCTCCCGTATTGGGGATAGGCATCGGCTTAGGCCTGGTGCGCCGGGGGCATCCGGCGGGGGAGGGTCTGGCTGTGGAGATCCGGGGACAGAAAATCCCGGCCCAGGTGGTTCAACCGCCGTTTGTCGCCAAACGGGTAAAGAGTTGAATGGGTTGTTTCATGGGGGTAAATCCATTATAAAACATTCAATTCCAGGCAGGAAAACCTTACCGTTCATTGGCCTTGGTATAGGATCGCATCCAGGTGATACGTATGAAAGAATCCCGGAATCCGGAGATTCTTTCCAAATTTTTCTTATGGGAAAAGAAGGGTGTCCGATGATTCCGAATGACTTGAGGTACACGGAAACGCATGAATGGGTTCGGGTGGAAGGCAAAGTGGGGGTGATCGGAATCACCCATCACGCGCAGGAGCAGTTGTCGGATATCGTGTTCGTTGAATTGCCTGACCTGGGGAAGGAGTTGACGCAGGGAGGGGAATGCGCGGTGATCGAGTCGTGCAAAACCGCGGCGGATCTGTACGCCCCGGTCTCAGGCGAGGTGACAGAAGTTAACGATGATCTCCAGGACCACCCGGAATACATCAATCAGGATCCTTATGGGAAAGGCTGGATTCTGAAAATCCTGATGTCGGATCACTCGGAGTTGGACGGCTTGTTGTCCGCGGAGGAGTATCGTTTGCACATCGAGCAGGAAGGGTAAGAGGATTACGCCGCGTCCCGGGGTGATCCTGATCCCGAGGATATGCCTTTCAGGGAATAACGGCTTTTGATCCAAGCCGACGACCGGATTCGGCCGGGTCGTTTTTAGGCAGGAGAAATCGATGAACTATGTACCTCATACCCCTGATGAATTCCAGGCCATGTTGGAAACCCTTCAATTGAAGCAGGGGGAAGAATTATTTCGTGGCATCCCTGATTCGCTCAAAAAACCCGCCTTTACGTTTCCCGCGCCGCTGACCGAAATGGAATTGGTTGAGCACATGCAAGCGGCGGCGGCGGAGAATACCGCCGCGGGGATGGTATCGTTCCAGGGCGGGGGAGCCTACCGGCACTTCATACCCCAGGCGGTGCCGGCTCTGATTTCCCGGGGCGATTTCGCCACTGCCTACACACCGTACCAGGCCGAGGTCAGCCAGGGTACGCTGCAGGCGATCTATGAGTTTCAAACCTACATGGCGCGGTTGACCGGCATGGAAGCGGCTAACGCTTCGATGTACGACGGCGCATCGGCTTTGGCGGAGGCGGCGTTGATGGCCTGCCGGATCACGGGAAAGCACAAAATCGCGGTGTCACAAGCGGTGAATCCCCGATACCGGCAGGTCCTCGCGGCGTATCTGAACGCGCCTGGTATCGATTTGAACGTGATCCCGGCCGCCGGGGGAAGCACCGATCCGGAGATCCTGCGGACGGGACTGGACGATTCCTTCGCCGCGGTTTTCATCCAACAGCCGAATTATTTCGGTATTCTCGAACCGGTTGACGGCATCCGCGCGGCCACCGCAGAAGCGGGGTGCCTGCTGGGAGTTTCGGTTTATGTCCATTCCCTGGGGCTGCTGAAGCCACCGGGGATTTATGGGGCGGACATGGTCACGGGCGACCTGCAGCCCTTCGGCATTCCCTTGCAATTCGGCGGTCCATACGCGGGTTTCATTGCCTGCAAGCAGCAATACATCCGCCAATTGCCGGGGAGATTAGTGGGCCGCACGAAGGATGTGGACGGCCGCGTAGGATATGTGTTGACCTTGCAAACCCGGGAACAGCATATCCGGCGCTCCAAGGCCACGTCGAACATCTGCACCAATCAGGCCTTGTGCGCCCTGGCGGCCACGATCTACCTGGCTCTGTTGGGGCCCCAGGGATTGCGGCGCGCGGCGGAGCGGAGCGTCCGCAACGCGCATATCCTCCAAGAACGGGTATGCGCCCTGGAAGGGGTGAAACTGGTGTATGAGCGGCCTTTTTTCAACGAATTTCTGTTGGAGCTGCCGGTTCCGGTGGATTACGTCATCGAAAAATGCCAAGCGGGGAATCTACTGCCAGGAATCCGGGCCGGGCTGGAAGACGGCAGCGGGCGTGAGGGACTGCTGGTCTGCGCCACCGAAACCACGCGCCCGCGGGATATCGATGGATTCGTGAACACCTTGGGCAAAATTCTGGAAAATACAAGAACAACCGTCCGGTGAAGACCGGAAACACGCGTTCATGGCCGCCGTAAGCCCGGATAGCAGTGAAAGGATGTATTTCACCCTTTCAGAATCGGCCTTACCCTGCTCCGAGCGAGAGAGAAATGGAGTGAAAGACTCTAAGTGAAAGGGTTTAAGTTTAGATCCCAGCAATGCCATCCAGCGGTCTTGAAAGAGACTGGCATAGGTCGAGAGAATTCATAAGGAGAATGAGATGGCTGATCAATCTTCCAAAAATCAACTATTCCACCGACCGTTATCGCGGCGTGGCTTTCTTGGCGGAACCTTTTCCGCTGCGGCGTTCTCCGGTATTGCGATCATTCCCCGCCGGGTGTTGGGGAGTGAAGGAGTGGCCGCACCCAACGATAAAATCAATATCGCTTTCATCGGGACGGGATCGCAAGGGTTGCGGGTTCTGCTGGATTTTCTGAAAGAGCCGGAAATCCAAGCGGTGGCGGTTTGCGATCCGAACCGCAGCAGTGCCGATTATCCTCAATGGGGCAAGACCGAATTCCGGGACTCCGTACGCGAGTTGTTGCAGACTACATCGGGCTGGGAGTGGTTGAGCACGGACCAGGAAATCCGGCTGACCCATTCCATGACGTGCACGGCCGGGGTGGCGGGCCGCGAACCATGTCAACGAATCGTAAACGCCTACTACGGCGCTCAGAGCGGAACCAATGATTACCAGGGCTGTACGGCCTACCGGGATTTCCGGGAATTGTTGGAAAAGGAAGAGGGCGTGGACGCGGTGGTGGTGGGAACGACCGATCACTTGCACGCGCCGGTTGCCGTGGCCGCCATGAAAAAAGGAAAGCATGTATTCTGCCAGAAGCCGATGACGCATAGCGTCTATGAAGCACGAAAGATGGCAGAAATCGCTCGGGAGACTGGGGTGGCTACCCAGGTGGCGGTGGGCAATCAGGCTTCCGAGGACACGCGGTTGTTGTGCGAATGGATCTGGGCAGGCGCGATCGGGCCAGTGCGGGAAGTGATCAACTGGTCGAGCCGTCCCTTCTGGCCGCAGGCACTGGACCGTCCAAATGAAGCCCAACCGGTGCCCGAGGGGCTCGATTGGGATTTATGGCTCGGTCCGGCTCCCGAACGTCCCTTCCACTCCATTTATTTGCCGTTTGTCTGGCGCGGGTGGTACGATTTCGGCTGCGGGGCATTGGGGGACATGGGCTGCTACAGTTTCGACACAATTTTCCGCGCATTGAAACTGGAAGCGCCGGTCAGCGTAGAGGCCAGTTCCACAGAAAAGTATGACGAGACATATCCTCAGGCTTCCATTGTTTATTATCAGTTTCCCGCCCGGGGGAATATGCCGCCGGTGAAATTGACTTGGTATGATGGGGGGCTCAAGCCGCCCCGGCCCGCGGAATTGGAAGACGACCGTTCGTTGGACAAGGAAGGACTGATGTTCGTTGGGGATGAGGGAACGATTCTCTGCGATTTCACCGGTGGTAATCCAAGACTGATTCCTGAAGCGAAGATGAAAGCGTTTCAGCAGCCGCCGAAAACGCTTCCCCGGTCGGAAGGCAATATGCGGGAATGGCTCGATGCCTGTAAGGGCGGAAAAACCGTTCCGGGGGCGAATTTTGAGTTCTCCGGAAAAGTGACCGAAACCTTATTGTTGGGGAATGTCGCCTTGCGGACCGGCGAGAGATTGATCTGGAACCGGGAGAATCTGTCCGCTGGTACGGAGGAGGCGCAAAAGATCATCCGGCAGGAATACCGGGAGGGTTGGTTGTTGTGAATGAGGATGTCCCGCACGCTGGTTTTTCCCGTACCGCTCGGACACCTTGGTAATAATAAATTGGTGTTTGGAGACAAAGGCAATCTATTTCAGGTGTTCGACCGCCCGCCGGAAAATACCATCAGACCCAGGAATAAGGTTAACCTCATGTGTTTTTGCGGCAGGACTGCATTCAGTTCATTTCACAAGATCCCGCCAATTGCGACACGTTCCGCTACGCGGCAGAGCAGCATTCCGATATTATCGAGTTTTATTAGATTCAATAAAAACCGGGCACACGCGAACGCAGCCCGGTTGTAAAATCAGAAGAAGAAACGTTGGTCAGTGCGACGTGCTGCTCAATACCTCCTCGACGGTGGTGATGCCTTGCAGCACCTTTTCCCAGCCGTCTTCTCGCATCGTTCGCATGCCATCCTTGCGCGCCTGGCGGAAGATGACCGAGCTGGACTCGCGGCGCAGAACGAGTTCTTTGATGTCTTCGGAGAGAGTCAGAAGTTCGAAGATTCCCGTCCGGCCCCGGTAACCGGTGTAGTTGCACTCCGAGCAGCCGCGGCCGTGGAAGAAGGTGATGTTTTCCACGTCCTTGGGGTTGTAGCCTAATTCCTGGATGATGGCCGGATCAGGCTTGTAGGGTTCCTTGCAGTCCAGGCAGATGATCCGGATGAGGCGCTGGGCAACCACGCCGACCACGGCCGAGGTGATCAAGAAGGGCTCCACATCCATGTCGATCAAGCGGGTAAGGGTGCTGGGAGCGTCGTTGGTGTGCATCGTGGAAAGCACCAAGTGC
>JABLXU010000002.1 GCA_013177805.1 Candidatus Omnitrophota bacterium | reverse complement strand
ATAATGCAACCCTGGGCATTATGCAACCCTGGGCAAATCAACCCTGGGCATAATTCACCCTGGACATAATGTAACCCTGGACAAATCAACCCTGAGCGAATACTCACTCCTGCGCAACCTGACACAAAACCAACGACCTTCCTCCCCCAGCGCCCCTTTTAAGGGGCCGCCGAATAACAGCCCAGGGTTTCAACCCTGGGCATTATGCAACCCTGGGCATAATGCAACCCTGGGCAATAATTCAACCCTGGGCGGGCATAATGCAACCCTGGGCATAATTCAATCCTGGGCAAATCAACCCTGAGCGAATACTCACCCCTGCTCAACCTGACACAAAACCAACGACCTTCCTCCCCCAGCGCCCCTTTCAAGGGGCCGCCATACAGCAGCCCAGGGTTTCAACCCTGGGCATAATGCAACCCTGGGCAATAATTCAACCCTGGGCGGGCATAATGCAACCCTGGGCATAATTCACCCTGGCCATAATGCAACCCTGAGCAAATCTCAATTTTTTTTAACCCGATTCCAATCTCTCCTCTAACTCGGCCCGTATCAACCTCTTACGCTTAATCACGCATCATGAATCCCCTTTTTCTGCGCCTCTTTCTTTATTATTAGGAGGCGATTTACGGAACACGCGCGCGATCCTCCGTAAAACAACACACCTTCGCTCTCGGCAAATGCCAGTAACCGGTGAACGCAGTCCCGGGATTCCCCGGGACCGGCTGACCGGCCCCAGGAACGGCTCGATTGGGCGTCGAACCGTTCCGCATGGATGGAAAGAGTGGAGCCATCCTGGACCACCCAGCCGATACCAGCCGAACCAACAACCTGAAAACCTCGCCCCCGGACCGTTGGGGCCCCAACAAAAAACTCTTGAGAAAGGAATGAAAAAATCATCCGGCGAAGGCAAAATTTTTTGCGCTTGGTTATCAGTAGCCCAATCGAACCAACGGAATCGGCCACCCCCTATACTCTCTCCCTCTGAAAAAAAGGAAAAAGGAATGGGGATCGTGGGCGGATTGCGCTGCGTTTCGAGTAAACCAGTGTCCACTTGGAAGAAAGGACAAGCCCGGAATGGGAGTGAAACGGATCGAATTATGTTTAGAAGATTCGTTTGGAGTCCCCAGGCGTCTCATGGCTATCGTACGCGCGTACCGCTAGAAACCTATGGATTCCTTTCGTGATACCAATCACGTTCGTTCAGGACAACCCGGGCGGAGGGCGTGACGACAGGCCCCAAATGCCGTTGCGCCATGAGGAGAAGAACCGCGCCGGCCAACAGTCCAATGCCGGCAATCCATTGACTGAGCGTGAAGCGTTCGCCGAAAAGGAAATACGATCCGGCCGTCGTGAAGAACGGCACCGCCAACTGGCAGCCGCTGCTGATCGAGGCCCCTAAATATTCCAACGAGTAGTAAAACGTCACATGCGCGAAGGCGATGCCGATCAACGAGGAGAGTGCCAGCAGGGAGAGCCCTTCGAAACCCATGTCCAACAATTCACCTGGATTCCCCCATGCAAACATGATCACCAACAATCCGGCGGTGGTGTAGACGCAGATCACCGCGAACGAGTGCCAGGGCTGGATGCCCCGCATGTAATGGCGCACGGCCACGCCGTAAAAAGCCACAAAGACCGAGTGCCCCAGCACGATCCACAGGCCGGTCCACGCCGCCTTGGTGAGCGCCGCTTCCTGCATCGCGTACATGCCCAAAAACCCCGCGGTCAGCAAGGCCAAACCCCACCAGAAATACGAAGAACGGATCAAGGCCCGCTCGTCGGCAAATAACGCGAACGAGGCCAGGATGGTGAATACCAGCGAGATCCGGGTCAAGAACATCACCAAGCCCGGTTCCATGTAGTACACCGTCCAGGCCAGAAAGGTCTGCGCCAAAATGTTGATCAACGAAGGCACAATTGCCAGCCTGAGCACCTGCCGGTTGACTTGACCCCGAGAGATATAACGGAGAAGGGGAATGGCCCAGATCAATGTCGCGAATCCATAACGCGCTCCATTGGCTACCCACCCATCGATGTCATCAGTAAATGACCGCAGAAACAAGGGAACGGCCGCCCAGAGCAGAACCGACGAACCTAACGCCAACGTGGCTTTGATATGGATGGTTTTTGGCATAAAAGTAATTTGGGAAACTATTTATCGATCAGGGAGAAAAGATACATTTCACCACCTGATCCTCTCCGAGAAGGTGAAGGGATTCATTATAGTTACCTGGGGATTTATAGGTTAACATCTTTACTTTGACATATGAATGTAAAATGCCTTGGACGAAGCGAAATCCATAAAATCTTCTTTCACGCCTTCGGCTCTTCCTCAACCGGATCATCAGAATCCGTGTCCAGTTGGAAGAGCGCCCGGGTGAAGGCGTCCGGATCGAATGGCTCTAAGTCTTCAATCCCTTCTCCCACGCCGATGAATTTCACCGGCAGGTTCAACTCTTTGTGCACCGAAAGCACCACCCCGCCGCGCGCGGTGCCGTCCAGTTTAGTCAGAATCAATCCGGTCACGCCGCAGGATTCCAAAAACGTGCGCGCCTGCGACAGGGCGTTCTGGCCTGTCGAAGCATCCAACACCAGCAAATTCTCGTGCGGCGCGCCCTCGAATTCACGGTGGATCACCCGGGTCATCTTGGCCAGTTCCTGCATCAGGTTGACCTTGGTATGCAAACGGCCGGCGGTGTCGATGATCACCACATCGGGATTCTGAGCCTTGGCCGTGTTCATGGCATTGAACACCACCGAGGAGGGATCGGCACCTTCGTCTCCCGCGACAATGGGCACACCGGCGCGTTCCGCCCAGATTTTCAACTGGTCGATGGCGGCCGCCCGGAACGTGTCCGCCGCGACCAGCAACACACTTTTGCCTTGCTCCTTGAGCCGGTAGGCCAGTTTTCCAATAGCGGTGGTTTTGCCGACCCCGTTGACACCGATCACCAAGTAGATGCTGGGACCTTCGGCGGCGGTTTTCAGCTCCCGATCACCTTGTTCGAGCATCTCGCGCATCAAGCCGCACAAGGTGCCGGTCAACCAGGCTTGGTCAGTGGAATTGGCCTTTTTTTCCATGCGGATGCGGTCGCGCAGTTCGTCAATCAGCGCGGTGGTGCTGGCCACGCCCACGTCGGCGGAGATCAGCACTTCTTCCAGCTCATCCAACAACTCGCTGTCGATCTTCCCGCGCTGGCGGAACAAATTCAGTGCTTTCTGGGTGATCGATTCGCGCGTCGCCCGCAATCGCTCGCGCAGCTTAGCGAACAACCCCTTGGGGCGGGATTCAACTGGGGCTGAAAATCCACCAACGGATTTTTCCCCTGGGGGGGATGGGATGCGGTCCGGTTTTTTCTTCCAAAACATGCGTGATTTGACCTCGTATTGTGCTCCCGGCCGGGGAAATTGTTTATCGGGCGGGACACGTGATAAATTGCATCAATAATTTACGCGATTGCCAGGAGAAGATAAATTTTCCATTCAGGGATTTCCCTCAACCTGGCCCTCTTCCAGAAGATAGGGAATGGGATTGTGTTTCCAGCCATTCGAAGATTCCGAATTCAGCACCGGGAAGTTCCGCAGTCGTGTAAATCGATACCGGTTATATAGGATAGCGGTTGCTTCCCGGCGGGAAAGCCGCTTGACGGGCGGGAAGAGGCGAAGGGTGGATTGGAGAACCGCTCGGGCGGCGGATATTCTTGAATCTGAAATTTTAACAGTATCTAACACGATCCATAAGTGGCCGGGATGGTGGAATTCTTGTTCTGGATCAAATCCCGATACCATTGCTCCAATTTCCGCATTTCTTTTTCCTGATCACCCCGCTCTTCTACGATACGCCGGTTGATCTCTCCCCACTGGCGGGCTTGGGAAGGATTATGCGCCACTTCGGCCATGGCCCATACCAGAGAGTCTACGTCCCTGGGCGTTACCAGAAGCCCGTTGCCGCCCGGCTCAATCCATTCACGGTTCGCGGGTAGGTCGGACACGATCACCGGTAGGCGGGCGGCGAAGGCTTCCAGCAGGGATAACGCCGTGCTGTCGCTGGAGGGAACCGAGATGAATACATCGGATAGCAAGAGCATTCGGATCAAATCCGGCCGGTCCAGCCATCCGGTGAACATCACCCGCTCCGCAATCCCTAAATTTTTCGCCAGTTCCTGAAGAGTGTCTCCCTGTTCGTCATCCCCCACGACAACCAGGCGGCTGTTGGGAAAGCGTTCAACGATTTGGGCGTAGGCCCGCAAGATGACATCGATGTTATAGATCGGGCGCAAACGGCGGGTGCTGAGAAAGACCCATTCCGCGTTTCCCCGGTATTTTTGCCTGAAATCTTCATCCACCGGATTGTTGAACTGAGCCAGGTCCACACCCCACTGGAGAATCCGGATGTCCGATTGACCGCCCGCCAACTCCCGGGCGGTCGCGGCCAGCGCGGCGGCGTCGGCGGTGATCAGGGCCGCCCGGCGCAGGCACCAGCGCACGATACGGCGGACGACCGGCCGTTGCCGCGTTAAGATGTTGAGATCCGATCCCCAGGCGGTTAGGATCAGGGGAGAAAAACCAGACAACGCTCCCCAATAGCCGTAGCCGGTCACGTTGTGGGCATGCACGATCTCCGGCTTCCACAACTGAATCCATCGGCGTGTCCGGATGGCGGCAAGAAAGTGGCGGAACGGTCCGCCTCCCTGCCGCGGGGCTACGACTCTCACTTCACAAGTCAAACCGGGATCGGAAGTATCAGTCAGAAACAATACCGCATGACCCTGGCGTTGGAACCAATCGGTCATGAAATGATTGTGGACCGAATGACCGTCCCCGATATAACCGATTCTCATCGTTTCGGATTCCTGATATAGACATACGCGGGCATTTCGCCCAGGGCGGTTTTCACCCGCGCGCACACCCGGCGGTAGAGCTCGCCTTCTCCTTCATACGCGTCCAGGCGGGCTAGGATTTCAGGGGGAAGACCGGGGATCACTTCGCCTTTCATTTGACTATCGGGTTTGGGTATCGCGGCGGGATACCCGCATACGGCGGCGCCGGGAGTATACCCTTCCAGCACCGCCGGGATTTTGTCCGGGCACGGGATTCCGGTGACTTCCATGAATACATGAGAATCCCTCAATGATCCATAGATAAACAAGTTGAAAGGTTCAAGTGCCGGCATGGGATTCACCTGGGAGCATTTTTTTCCTTCAACAACAACGCCACCGAATAATAATATTGAGGAAAAAAGCGAAAAGCCATACATTGCGGATTGCTGGTCAACGGCGGCGAAGCGGGATGGACCATGATATCCGGCAAAAGGGGGATGGTCACGTATGGCCCTCCCCAGGTTTGCCCCCGCCAGATTTGCAGCACCGCGAGATCGAATTGTTCTTCCAGCCGTTTTTTCTCGGATTCCATGGTTTCCAGACTGGTATAGGTGTTGTGAAAAATGACGACGTCTCCTGGACGGGGCGGTGTGGCATAGTACCATTCGATGGAAGATTTCTTTTCAAAATCCTCGCCCGCCCAAAAACGCATTTTTACGTTATAAACTCCTTCGCGGTAGAATTCATCGGATAAAACTCGTACGTCCGGGGAGGTCAAGCGTTGAAACTTAGCAGATCTCAAAAAGCGGGCGGAATCAGCCAGATCACCGAACGTGGCCCGTTGCAGAATCAACACGGCCGCCGTCATGAGTGCCAGGTTGGCCAGGACCAAAGCCCCCACGCTGGTTCGGATCCGGGAATTGGCGATCCACCCGCCGGAAATGCTCCACCCGCGTGCGGCGGCGATGCACCAGAAAGGCAGCAAGGGCAGCAAGTAGCGGTATTGAAACGAAAGGAAACAACTCTGGACCACCAGAAAAACCACGGCGGCGATACAAGACAATCCCACGAATCCCGTGCCGGTTTCGCCGGTTTTTATGAGAGAAACATACCCAATAACGCCCAAGGCAAACAGACCGTACGTCACCGCCCATGGCCAGTACAACACAAATGTTTCGAACATGAGATAATACTGAGTCAGCGTCACCCACGGGCTGAACGATCCCCGTTCGACGAATTGCTCCACATGCCCGAATCCCCGCAGGCCGATCCAGAGTCCCAACAGCAGCCAGGGGACAAAAGAAACGAAAATACCGGCCATGGGGCGGAAAGTTTTGGCTCGATTCCATGATTCCTTGCGTTTCCAGACCCAAAACAGGGCGAAGGGGAGGAAAAACAAACCCTGGTACCGGACCAAGCTGGCCACTCCAGTCCAACCTAGCAGCCGGAATGGGGATTGCCTGGGATTCAACCGCAAAGCCGCGTAGTGATACGCGCAGAGGGTGAAAAACATCAGGAAGAGTGAGTCAGTCATGACCCGCAAGGACCAGCGGTTGAATACGGGCGAAAGCGCCAGGAACAGCGTTGCCCAAAAGGCTTCTTTTTCGTTGTTAAGAACAAGACCGGCCAGGCGGTAAAAGAGAATCAAGGTGATGACCGACGCGAGAATGGAAACCAAGCGGCCGGCCAACAATTCATCGCCGGTCAACAGCCCAACCGCGGAGGCCAGGAGCGAAAATCCAGGAGCGAAGAAAACCACTGGACTCTCCCAAAGCCGCAACTGGATGATACCATCCGTGTATTCGGCCGCGTTAAGGGAAATCAAACTGCCCTTAAGAATCAAGGACACCAAGACAATCACCCCTGCCGGCCGGGGTATCCGGAGAACCGGATTGATCCAACGGGGGGGCAGGAATTGGAAGAAAAAAAATCCGATTCTTGACATAACCCTTTCAAAAAAGTACACTTTAGTGGAAACGCGTTGCGAGGGCAACGCGCTTGTTTTTTTCTTTTCTTTCCGGTTTCATCATAATTCGCTTTACGGCATCGATGATACCCTGCTCAATCTAAAAAATCCTGGTTTGTTGAGCCTTGGGATAACGATTGAGGCAAATCCGCCGCCCATCAGGGAGGCAAAGCAAACGGGATCTTTCCCAAAGCCATGCCAATCTCGCAACGATGAGAACATAGGATGATGATGGATACTTTTACCTCGGTTTTTACCAACCTCTTTTACTTTGCCATTGTGTTGGGGTTGGCCGTGATTTTCCATGAATGGGGTCACTTTATCGTCGCGAAACTGTGCGGCGCGCGGGTGGATGAATTCGCGGTGGGGTTTGGAAAAAAACTGTTCCGCTATACCTGGCACGAGACCGAATATTCCGTCCGGCTTTTACCCCTGGGCGGATTGGTCAAAATCCGCGGCATGGATCCGGACGAAGATCTGACGGGTGCGGATTTTGAATATCTGCAACTGGCGCCCTGGAAGCGCATTTTGATCGTGGTCGCGGGACCATTCATGAATTTTGTGTTGGCGTATTTGTTGTATGTCTTTGTTTTATTGGCATTTGGTGAGACATACAACGCCACCACCACGGTCGGGTATGTCCCCATGGGTTCCATGGGGTGGGAAATGGGGATTCGGAAAGACGATAAGATCCTTTCCGTCAATGGTGTTCCGGTCTCTTCATGGGATGAAATCGCGAGCCTTCAGTCCGATATGGCCCGCGAAACACTCGTTTTGACCCTGGAACGGGACGGCCAGATCCTGACGAAGGAAAAGAAAATCCCCCCCAATTATTCGCAATCCGGGGAACGGGAAGAAGTCACACCTCCCACAACGTTTGAGGGCATTTTCGTTTCCAGCGTCCTTCCGGATGGACCGGCCGCGAAAGCCGGATTGCCTTCCGGGGTGGAAATAATCTCCGTGGACGGAAAAACGTTTGCGACACGGGATCAATGGTCGGAATACATCTCTTCCCGGTACACCCAAACGCCGGAGGGGGACTACCACGCCGAGCCTCTGACCCTGGTGTATAAAGAACCCCAGGGAGCGACGCGTTCGTTGACCGTGACTCCGGATCTCATTTTTCCCGCGCCGGACGCCGATCCCTATCGCCCCAAAACCCAATTGGCGCTGACTTTCCAAGGGGAAATGTCAATGGAGGAGTACTTGACGCCCAGCACTCCTCCCTTGGGCATCGCGCCCAAACTGAATCCCGTGGTCGGAAAGGTCCAGGAAGGCAGTCCCGCCGGTCTGGCCGGCCTGACCGAAGATTCCCGCATCATCGAGATGAACGGCCAACCGGTGAACAACTGGATCGATGTGCTTCGGACGATCTATTCCGTGCCCGTCACCGCCGTGAACGGAGAGTACAAGGCCGATCCGATTCAAGTCACGTGGCTCAGTCCCGAGGGGGAGATGCGGCAGGCTTCAATCACGCCCCGGGTTACCCTGCAGAATGTCCTGACCCCGACCGGCGCGAAGACCGGGAAACGGTATCCGCTGCCCCAATTGGGGATCGACATGAAGATGGACCGCAAGCAGATCGGGGTGTTGGGCGCCGCCACTTACGGATTTGAAAAGGTCATTCAAGTCTGTGGCTTCATGGTCGATTTTCTGCACAAGTTGTTCACCGGCGATATTTCTCCCAAGTTGCTTGGAGGGCCGATCGCCATCTACCAACTCTCCGGGGAATCGGGGCGGTGGGGATGGGAGCGCTTTTTCAGTTTCATCGCGTTGCTTTCGGTGAACCTGGCTTTACTTAACCTATTCCCCTTCCCGCCTTTCGACGGTGGACACGCCGTTGTCTATCTGGTGGAGATGGTCCGGATGAAGCCCATGACCATGAAGCAGATGGAAACCTTCGGGAAAATCGGCTTCGTTCTGATCATTCCGCTGTTTATTTATTTGATTTTCAACGATCTCAGCCGCACAGACCTGTTTACTTGGTTGAAGGGATTGATCATCGCAAAAAGCTAGACTGCTGCCTCCCTCCATCGGCCGGGCCATACCGCAGGAGCGCGTGGCGGCGTGCCCCTCTTTCTGTGAACAAGTTTTTTCGCGGCCGTTCACTCGATGGCAACGGAATTCATCCTCTCTCTGCCATCGGGTAAACAGGACAGGTTAATAATTACGATCAAAAAATGACAAGGGAATCATGTGGGCCTCCTGGAAGCGGTTTTGGACGGTGGAAGATCCCCGGTCACAGGGCGCCCGGCTGGTGCTCAAAGGGGTGGCGGAAGGCCTGCGGCTGAATGGCAAAGAGGTCCGGGAGTTCATGATCCGTCCCGAGGATCCGGAATTGCCCCGGCGCATCCGCAAGGACATCGCGGATTTCCATCCGGATGTGTTGCTCTTAGCCAATCATCCTGCTGCGCTTTTTCTGCGGCAGGCCGGGATTTCCGAGCCTCCCTGCCCGTGTCTGGTCTGGTTGTTCGACGATCCCGCCATCATGGGCAAGGAAGCGTTTGGGGAGGAGGAGATCGTGCTGGCCGCTGATCCGGGATTCATCGAAGGAGCACGAATGCGGGGGGCGAAGCGCGTTTATTTCGTGCCTGTGGCTGCTCCCGATACGGTGTCCGGGACGAGAAAAGAGAGCTATACCGCTCCGGTGGCTTATGTGGGATCGGCCAGCGCGCCGGCGGAAGCCCGAAAATCCATCCCTCCCGATGTTTTACACTACTTGGATGGGATTATTCAACGGAAAGTGGAAAATCCCTCCAGGAATTTTGACGATTTGTTAGAAGAGTTTCCCTACACACCGAACCAGATGATTCGTTTGACGGGGCCGCTGGCGTATTTTTTGTACTCGGAAGCTAACCGGCTCTACCGCCTGCGGTTTTTGGAAGCGTTAGTCCCCTTGGGGCTGATCTTTTTTGGAAATCCAGGTTGGATTCCTTCGGTCTTTGGCACGGCGCTGGAATCCTGTTTCCGGGGCGGAATCAATTCCCTCACGGAATACCCGCATTTGATCCACTCGGTGGATATCAATCTGAATTTACGGAGCCTGCAAGGCTTTTCAGCCCCGGCGCACCGGGATTTTCTGGTTCCCCGCCTCGGGGGATTTCTCTTGTCCACCGCCCCGCAAAAATCCGCTTTTCATTGGAATCAGGCCGATCCCAAGAATTGGTTTCATCTTGATCAATGGATCTGGTCTCCCACGGGCTGCAATCCGCGGGCGATGGTGGAAACCGCCCGCCGGTATCTCGAAAATCCGGCCCTGCGGAAAGAATGGATCGATGAGGCTTCGCGGGTTATCGCCGGGCATCATACGTATGCTTCCCGGATGCAACAGTTAGGGGAATGGCTTGACGGGCAGTAGTGAATCGGTTCTCCGGCAATAATCCGTATCCATTCCCGGTTCACGGTACAATCTTCATGACCTTTGAATGTATCCGGTCTTTGTGAAACAATGACCGTGGTTAATTCCCCGTGTGTAGATCTGTTGCGGAGATTGATCCTTGGGGTGAGCATGGACGGGACCACGAATTGATACCCTTACCCTCGGGAAGAAAATGGGGATGAGGAAGATGGGGCCCGGGATGGGCGTAATTCATCCCTTTCCTGCAATAGAGTAAATAGAAATCAATGATCTTGCGCGTTGCTCCCAGGGGATGAGGATCTTGTGGACGATTGTGTACCCCGGTTTATTTCAATTCCGGTGATTTCAAGGAGAATCCTGATGAGTACCCGCTTGTGTATTGTGGTTTGCCTTTTGCTGGTGATGGGATCATGTTCCTGGGTTGATTTGTCGCCCTCCCGGATTACCGTGGATGACATTCAAGCAAAATATGTGACCTTATTTAACGGGAAGGATTTGAACAACTGGATCATCATGGGGAGTCCGGAGGGTTGGAAGGTGGTGGACGGTGTGATCCGCAGTGAGGGAGGGAAGGGAGGCAACTGGTTGCGTTCGGCGCGGGAATACGAGAATTTCATCCTAAACCTGGAATACAAAGTGTCGCCGGGAGGCAACAGCGGAGTATTTATCCGTTGCGCGGAGGAGGGCAATCCATGGGAAACTGGGTACGAATGCCAGATTTCCAACGAGCAGCCGCCCCGCGACGCGTTGCATTGCACCGGGTCGCTATACGGATATGTGGCCGCCGATCCCCGGCCGGATGAATCCCCGGATGTATGGCATCGGTATGAGATCCTTTGCAAGCATAACCGGATCCTCGTCATGGTGGACGGTCAGAAAACGGTGGATGTGAATCAAAGCAAAATCGCGAGCCTCAAGAACAAACCGTTGCGGGGATACATCGGCCTGCAGGATGCGCACGCCGGCGATGGAACGGCCGTGGAGTTCCGGAACATCCGCGTCCGGGAACTGCCGCCGGTGGCCGGTGAGGAAGTTGGGAACGAGGAATAATACTGGCTCAGGAAAGGAATACGGTCATGCGCATGCTCAAAGGGATAGGGATGAGTTTACTGGGCCTGATGGCGGTGTCGGCGGTGGAGGCCGACGTGCTGCTGGATGGATTCGACAACGACCGCTCTCCCCTGAATGGCCCGGGAACGGACGCGCATTGGAATCAGCCGCCCGCGGCCGCGTTCCAGGTGGGAGTGGAGACGCAGAAGGTGTATGCCGGGACCGCGGCGCTCAAAGTCACTTGGGAGAATAAGGATCTCTGGCCGCACTTTGTTTTGGGGCAGTTGAATAAAAATTCCAACGCGGGGAACCGCTTCAACGACGCGGACGCCCTGCGGATGGCCATCGCGGGGCCGGCGGGCAATATCATCCTCAAACTGGTGGACGCGGAAGGCAACACCACGGGGGATTTGGCGAACATGGCCACTTCTGGCAGCGCCGAGTATCAAGTGTACGAGTTTCCGTATTTCAGCACGGCGCAGAATTTCCCGGTCGATCTCACCCGGATCGCTGAGATCTGGCTGCTGGTGGACGCGGGGAAAAGCAAAACCAGCGGAACGGTGTATATCGACTCCATCGAGTTGATCGCGGGAACCGGCGCAGATGCTGAGGTGGTGGCGGTGGTCGATGATTTCGACAACGACGGTTCGATCGAGGATGATCCCAACGCCCCGGATTCCAAACCCTCCGGATACTCGTTGATGCCGGGTCCGTATGTGACCAGCGTAGTGGATGATCCCGCTGGTTCGGGCGGCGCGGTGCTGCGGGTGGATTACAACACCAGCCCCTGGAATGTCCTGTGGGTGGGCGAATTGGATATGACCGACTGGAGCTGGGCGGAAGCGGTTGCCATCGACATCTACGGCACGGCGGGCGGGATTCTGCTGAAACTCAAGGACGCCGATGGAGCGGAACAGGAACCCACCGGCGGCACGGTCCGGCATGACGGCAACCAATGGGATACATTCACCTGGGGGTTGGAAAATGTCACCGCGGTGGACCTGACGCGCATGGACCGGCTGATCGTCTTCGTGGAAGGCCCGTCAGGCGGGACGGGGACGATTTATTTCGACAACCTCACGCTGATCGGCCCGGTCACCCGCCTGGAGCAATGGGACTTGTATTGATGGTCGCGGCGTACAAAACGCGCCATTATCGCGCTGGCGTCATTTCGCTTTGCCCTGACGGAAAATCCAAATTCCCTCCTTTGGGAGAGAGGGGTAGGGTGAGGAATGGCTTTTGGGAACCATGACGCTCCTCCTGAGCGCGTAAAGGATTCGGAATGACTCAACCTGTCCGCATCGGTTTCGTGGGAGCGGGCGGCATCGTGCAATCCCGCCATATTCCCAATTTGCAGAACATCGCGGGAGTGGAACTGGTTTCAGTATGCAACCGCAGCCAGGAATCAGGAGAGCGGGTGGCGCAGGCGTTCGGCCTCCGCAAGGTTTTCACCGATTGGCATGATGTAGTCCATGATCCGGATATCGACGTGGTCTGGATCGGCACGTGGCCGTACCTGCATTGCCCGGTTACCCTGGAGGCGCTGGCGGCGGGAAAACATGTGTTCTGCCAGGCGCGCATGGCCATGAACGTCAAGGAAGCCCGCCGCATGCGCGACGCGGCGAAATCATCCGGCCGCGTGACCATGCTCTGCCCGCCGCCCATGGGCATGAAGGGCGGCCGGATGGTCAGGAAAATCCTCCAGGATGGTGTGTTGGGCAAGTTGTACACGATCCATTTTCAAGATCTCTCGGGCATGTATCTCGATCCGGCCGCGCCGCTGTCGTGGCGGCAACGGGAGGATCTTTCCGGTTTCAATACCCTGACCGTGGGCATCTACGCCGAAATCGTGTACCGCTGGCTGGGCCGGGCGCGGAACGTGACCGCCCAGGCGAAAACCTTCATCACCGAACGCCCCAGCCGGGATGGCGGTATTCAACCGGTCACCCGGCCCGACGTGGTCATGGCCCTCAGCGGGATGGAAAACGGCGCGTTGATGCGCTGGGAATGGAGCGCGCTGGCTTCGCCGGATCCCCTATGCTGCCTGGTGGTTTATGGCCAAGGAGGCGCATTGCTTTACGATTTCAAGACGGATGAAATCGCCCTTTCCAAACCGGGCGGGGCGTGGGAATCCGTTCCGGTTCCACCGGATATGATCCAGCCGTGGACGGTGGAGCAGGATTTCATAGCCGCGATCCGGGAAGGCAAAGAAGTCCGACCCGATTTCGAGGACGGAGTCCAATATATGGAGTTCACCGAGGCCGTGTTCCGTTCGGCGGCCGGCGGCCGGCGGATCGATCTGCCGCTGGCGGATTGATGGAGAATGCCTTACGCATAGCAGGATGGATCAGCGTGCCACGCGTAACTTATCAAAATCCTTGGTGTCGAGACCTTTGTGGTGCAATTCTTTGAACAAATCCTTCACGCTCATTGAATTGCTGATCGTGGTGGCGATCATCGGCATCCTGGCGGCGGTCGCGGTCCCCAATTTTCTCCAGGCCCAGATTCGCGCCAAGACCGCCCGCGCGGTCAGCAACATGCGGACCGTGGAGGCCGGGCTGGAAGCCTACCGCATCGACAAGGGCACGTATCCCCGCTGGGCATGGGACGGATGGGGGGTTCCCGATCAACATTATACCGGCTTTCGTGACCTGACCACGCCAGTAGCGTATGTAACCAATGCGGACGTGTTCAGCAATCCCTTCCGCGCGCCGGTTCAAAAACAGCATCAGGTCGCGGACGGAAGAGAACTCGATCCCTTTTTCGAACTCGGCACGTTTCAACATAAAGGGGGGACTCAATACGATTACAATGTGTTTCCCCGCAATGTCTGGCTGCTCGAGAGTTCCGGCCCGGATTCCGCGGACGATTATAACGGCCAATCGTTTCCGGTTCCCGGCCTGATTTATCAACCGAGCAACGGCGTGATCAGCCGGGGCGACATTTTCCGCTGCGGGGGATCCCATGGGCCTTCCTGGGCCATGGCGTTAACTTACTGAATCCAATTCAGACGTCGGCCGTGCCTCAGCCTTGGATATCGTATCCCTTCGGACCGTGGGAATTTAAGATATATTTTTGCCAAATAACCATTTACCGGTTTGCATCTCAGTTTTTTAAGCGCCCACGATGCGCGAGAAGTGGTTCCCAACGCCCATGACCGCCAATCCACAGCCGATTTATTTTCATAATACCGAGACCAACCGGAAGGAGGAATTTCACAGCATCGAGCCGGGACATGTCCGGATGTACACCTGCGGACCGACGATCTACGACTACGCCCATATCGGCAATTACCGGGCGTATTTGTTTGAGGATGTTCTGCGGCGGTATCTCCAATACCGGGGATACCGGGTAACGCAGGTGATGAATCTGACCGACGTGGAAGACAAGATCATCCGCAAGGCCCAGGAGCAAGGAAAGACGATTTTCGAGGTGACGAAGCCGTTTGAGCAGGCGTTCTTCGAGGATCTCGACACCCTCGGCATCGAGCGGGCGGAGTATTATCCCAGGGCCACGGCCCATATTCCCGAAATGGTGGCATTGATTCAATCCTTGCGGGACAAGGGGCTGACCTACGAGAAAGACGGCTCCATCTATTTCCGTGTAAGCGCGTTCCAAGATTATGGGCGCTTGTCCGGCAACCGTCCCGATTCGTTGAAGCCCGGCGCGCGCGTCGACGCGGACGAATACGAGAAGGAAGAGGCATCCGATTTCGTGCTGTGGAAGGCCCGGAAGGAAGGCGAGCATTTTTGGGAAACGGAGCTGGGGCCGGGGCGCCCGGGATGGCATATCGAATGCTCGGCCATGTCGATGAAATACTTGGGGCCGCATTTCGACATCCACACCGGCGGGGAAGACAACATATTCCCGCATCACGAGAATGAAATCGCGCAAAGCGAAGGCGCGACTGGCACACGGTTCGTCAACTATTGGCTGCATTGCCGCCATTTGCTGGTGGGCGGCGAGAAGATGGCCAAATCGAAGGGCAATTTCTTCACCCTGCGGGATTTAATCCAGCAGGGAAACCACCCCATGGCCCTGCGCTATTTCATCGTTTCCAGCCATTACCGCAGCCCGCTGAACCTCACTCCGGAGGGACTGAAGGCGGCGCACGCGGCTTGGAGCCGGATCATGGATTTCCACACCCGCTTGCGCGAAGGCCTCCAATCCGGGAAATCCGGCGCATTTTCCAACGATTTGGAGCGGGCAGTACGGACCAGCGTGCAGCGCTTTGAAGAACACATGAACGACGACCTCGACACGCCCCGGGCGGTGGCGGCGTTGTTCGACTTGATCCGCGAAGCCAACAAGATCCTGGACGCCGGCCCGGTCGAGCGCGGCCAACTGCAATCCGTGTCCGACACGCTGCGGAGGATCGACACGGTGCTGGGCGTGATCCGCCCGGAAGAACCGATGCTGGACGAAGAGATCGAGCGGCTGATCCAAGACCGGCAGGAAGCCCGGAAACGGCGTGATTTCGCCGCCGCGGACGCGATCCGGGATCAACTGGCCGCGCGGGGGATCGTTTTGGAAGATACACGCGAGGGCGTGCGCTGGAAACGCCGGTAAGTACCCGTGGACGAGGCACCGTTGCATCCACGCGATGGCCAGGATGGGAGAACCATGAAACCAAAGAAAACGCATCCCTATTACACCCGGAAAATCGAACCGGCCCAAATCCGCAAAAACATGACGGCCGCCCAACTGATCGATGAATGCTTCACCGCGTTCAACGCCCGGAATTTCCGTAACGCCTGCCGGTTGTTCGTGGACCGGATCTTGTCCGAGGACACCACCATCGGCCTGAGTGTATCCGGCGCGTTGACGCCCGCCGGCCTGGGACGGTCCTGTCTGGTTCCGCTCATCCAATCCGGATACGTGGATTGGATCGTCAGCACCGGGGCCAACCTGTACCACGATATGCATGCCAGCCTGGGATACGCCATGTACGAAGGATCTCCCACGGTGGATGACCGGGAGTTGCGGAAAAACGAGGTGATCCGGATTCACGATATTTTCTTCAAGGCGGATGCGCTGTACGACACCGACCGTTTCATTCGGGACTTGTTCCGGTCGATTCCTTTCCCGCAGCCGGTTTCCAGCGCGGAAGTGCATTCCATTCTCGGGAAGGAGTTGCTCACGCGTTGGCCGGACAGCCACAATTACAGCGTCCTGGCCGCCGCCGCCAAAATGGATGTGCCCGTTCATACCTCCAGCCCCGGCGATTCGAGCATCGGGATGAATCTCGCCGGCTTGGCGCTCGAGGGCAAAGGGCCGCGGATCGATCCTTCCCTGGATGTCAATCTTACCGCGGCATGGGTCTATCACGCCAAGAAGAACAAAGGCCGGACCGCGGCAGTGATTCTGGGCGGCGGCAGCCCCAAGAATTTTCTGCTCCAGACCGAGCCGCAGATTCAGGAAGTGATGGGCCTGAAAGAAGCGGGGCAGGATTATTTCATCCAATTCACCGACGCGCGGGTGGACACCGGCGGACTGAGCGGGGCCACGCCTTCCGAAGCGGTCACGTGGGGAAAGATCGATCCGGCCATGCTCCCTCATTCCCTGGTCTGTTACGGAGATTGTTCCGTGTATCTTCCGCTTTTCACGGCCTACGCGTTGAGCGCCGGAGTCAAGCGCAAGCCGCGGCGGTTATGGAACACCTGGCGGGAACGGCTGGAGTACCTCGAAAAAGCCTACCGGCGCTCGCCTTTATGGGGGAACTAAGGTTCAGAGTGTGGGATTCACCCCCGCGGTGCGGTGAACCTGGAGGACCTCATGCTCCCCGGAAAAAGAGAACGAAAGCCCCGCCTCACAATCCCCGGGTCAGCATCGCCACGGCCAAGGCCATGGTGCCGCCGATGAAGGTGTTGAGCAGGTTCATCCATTCGTTGTTGACTTCATACCCTTCTTCGGTCCAATACCCGCCGATGTAGGATTCGGCATAAAATCCCAGCCAGCTGCCGATCGTGACCGCCGGGATCAGCGCCGCGGGGAGGACGCCTAGGACACAGGCGATTCCCGCCAGCAGCGCGCACGCGCCCATCCCGAAGAGCAGGCCTTCGACCGAAATGGCCCCTACCGTGCCCGCGGGAACCCGGCGGAAGGTGGTGGGCAGAAAGGGATTGCGCCCGTACACTTGACCCAGTTCGCTGGAAATGGTATCGCCCAGGGCGGTGGCCAGCGCGCCGCAAAAGAAGAGGGCAAGATGCAGATCCGCTCCATTGCTCGATCCCAGCGCGATCACGGCCGAAACCGGCAACAGGCAGTTGGCCGCCGCGTGTTTCGCGCCCCGCCGCCCGCCTTTTTCTTGCGCCCCGCCGATGAGCATTTTTTCGTGATAGCCGACGCGCGTGGCGATACTGGCCAGGAAGAAGAAAAGTAGCAGGAGCACGTACATTTCCCAGTTGCCCATGGCCAAGATGATAACGCCGATGAACAATCCGCCCCCGGCGCCCGAGGACGATACCAATCCCAGCCACCAGGCCAGCGACGCCAGCAGGAAGTTCACCACAAGCGCTACACCCCACTGAAAGCCGGTGATGGAAGTGGTGTCGCGGGACCAATCCAGATCCCAGAACAGGCATAAAAACATGGCGGCGGCCAGCGCCACGACTAGATTGTCATCCCAGGGCAGGGGGAGGGATTCATACACCGCGGTGATGAAGGCCGCGCCGGCGGCGGTCATGGCGAGATGCCGCAAAGAGATTTCCGGCATGTTCCAGGCCATCAATATCCAGGCGGCCACGCTGCCGGCTGCCATGAAACCGAGCAGGCCGCCCAAGGATTTCCGGGGATTCCAAGGCAGGGGCGAGAGCGGCCAGCGCCGGCCGATTAACGTGGAAAAACCATCCCCGAACGCCAGTATCCCCCAAGCCCCGGCGGCCAGGTACAACCGGGTGGGAAAGAGCAGAATCAACACGCCGACCATCACCGGATAGAGGACAATGCCTTGGCTGATTTTTTCCCGCTCGCGGAACAGCTGCGGCGCATATTGGGGAAGCAGAAAGATGTTGTGCAAGAACGCGCAGACTGCCAGCAGGAAGGCCCAGGGGGCGGAGAGGAAAGGAAACGTCAACGCGAATCCCGCCATGCTGATATGGATCACTTGCCGTGTGAATTCCCGGTTCATGGATGGTTCCGGCCGGCCTCCAGTTCCAGAAGAAAGTGGTCGAGCGACGGGTCAATATGATAATACCGCTTGAAGGTTTCGTATTCCTCCCGGCGCTGGGCGGCGAGTGAATTTCCCCGGCGGGCGCGGAGCAACAAATTCTTGGGGGTGTCGTCGGCCGACACGAATTCGCCGGCGGTCACCGTGTACCCGTGGGATTCCAGAAACAGCGCGCGGGCCATGTCGGTCAGCAGATCGGCGAAGCGGTGTTTGAACAATCCGTGCCGGCCGATGGGATAATGGGGCACCCCGTGGATTTGACGGGCCAGTTCGTGCTGGCAGCAGGGCGCGGCGGCCAGATGTTCCGCCTCGCGCGCCACCGCGAGGGCAAGGGCTTCGTCGGTGGCCGTATCGCACGCGTGGAGGCTGATGAGCAAGTGAATCCGGCGGGGGATGTCCGCCCGCAAGATGGGGGCGCATTGGAATTCGATATCCTTCAGACCCAGCGCCGCGGCGCGCTGCTCGCAATCCCGGATCAATGGTTCGGATCGATCGATTCCATAAAACCGGGCGGGGCGGTTCAACACGCGCCGCACATACCAGAACAAAACGAATCCGAGATAGGTCTTGCCGCATCCGCAATCGGCCAGTGTCAGGGGGGCAGAGCCGGTCTCACGCCGCAAGAGGGGCGCCACCAGTTCAAGGAAATGATTGATTTGTTTGAATTTTTTCCGCATGGGGGCTTTGATCTCCCCCTCGGGGGTCATCAGTCCGATGCTTTGAAGCAAAGGGGCGGCCTGGCAGGGATCCAGGTGGGTGGCTTTGCCCACGGCCCAGAGGGGGGTTTTCAAAACCGGTGAATCCGGGATTCGATCCAGAGTTTCCCGGATAATCGACGCGCCTCGGAGGGCCACGCGGGTGGTTTGGCCGACGCCGCCGATCAGCGCGATGCCGTCATGTTCGCGGAAGGCGCGCAGCAGCTCTTCCACGGCCTGTTCGGGCGGTGCTGGATGGGATGGCCGGTTGCCGGCATAGTCGAGAAGGATCCGGGAGGTATCCTCATCCCATCCGGCGCTCAAGAGAACGGTTTCCTGAAGCGCGTCCAGGATGGTGACGCGCCGCTTGGCGGCGGGATCCGCCAATGCGTTGCGCAGGAGCGAGCGCAGAAGGCTTTCTTGGGAAGGCGGCAACGGGTTCATAGCGATGAAAGTTCGACGGAATCCACCAAGTCGGCCTGGGTCAGGTCCTGATCATTGGAGATCATCGGCACGAAGACACAGGGAATCAACCGGGTGGAGCGAAACGAATTTCCCTCCCGTTGGATGCGCACCAGGGTTTGGATTTGCGAATCGCCCACGGGAATCAGCAGGATGCCCGGATCGGCCAATTGATCGAGCAAAGGCCGGGGGATGCGCCGCACGGCCGCCGTGACGACAATTTTGTCAAAGGGGGCCTGTTCCGGCCAGCCGAAACACCCGTCGCCGGTCCGGAAGAAGACGTTGGTCAAGCCGAGCGACTGGATCGTGCGTTGCGCGTTCTCACTCAAGGAGCCGTACCGTTCGACCGTGTAGACGGCTTGGCATAAATGAGCCAGGACGGCGGCTTGGTATCCGGAGCCGGTGCCGATTTCCAAAACCCGGTCGGCAGGTTGGCAATCCAAAGCGTCGGTCATGTAGGCTACCATGTAGGGTTGGGAGATGGTGGTCCGGTCCTCCGGCAGAGCGATGGGATGATCCTGGTACGCGTCGTCCAGCATGCCGGGGGGGACGAACAAATGCCGGGGCGCCCGTTGCATCGCCTCGAGGATTTTGGGATTGTCGATTCCCCGGGCAACGATTTGATGTTGCAGCATGTCGAGAATTTGTTTTTCGAGATGGTCCATAATTTTGCCCGAATGGTTCCGATGCCAGTTTATGGTATCGGCAGGAGTGGCGGTTGTAAACATGGGTTCCATCCGGGCGGACGGGGCAGGGACGTTGCGCCGGCCTGGGAGTACACTATAGTAAATCGAGCCTGCCTATATTGTCATTCGGATATGGTCGATCAGTAGGCTTATGGACCGGACAGTGGAAAAAACCGCCGGGGTGTTGCTGGGCGTGATCGGGCTGGTGTATTATGTCCAATCCTCGATCAACACCGGCTATTTGTACGCCACCCGCAACGATTTCGCCCATCTGTACATCGCGGGATATCTGGCGGACCGGGGAGGGGATTTTTTCGACTTTCCCATTGTTTACAAGACGCATCACTATTTGCGGATTCCCACGGGATTGAATCCCTTTGTTTATCCTCCTTTTTTTGCCTTGGTGCTGATTCCTCTCAGCCGGGTCAGTTATGAGACCGCCTGGATGATCTTCACTCTCCTGAGCCACGCGGCGTATCTGGGGTCCCTGGCGCTGCTGGTGCGGATTCTGGACCGGGAGGCCGAGCGCCCGGGGTTTTGGTGGGGCGTGTTGCTGGCGTTGTCGGGGTGTTTTTATCCGCTTTTCAAGACGTACTCGGCCGGGCAGATGAATACCTTCATGCTGGGAGTGCTGACCGGTGGCTGGTATTTGTTGCAAAATAAACGGGACAAGGCGGCCGGGATCTTGCTGGGGCTGGGCGCGGCGGTGAAGATCACTCCGGGGTTTTTGTTACTCTACCTGGCCTGGAAAAAACGGTGGGCGGGCGTCAGGACCGGCTTGGCCGTGTTGTTTTTGTCCGGCTGCCTTTCTCTGCTTTGGTTGGGAAAAGAGGTCCACGTTTCCTTTCTGGACATGGTTCATGACATGCGGTATGGATCCTCCACCTGGAGTGATTTGGAACATAAATACAACGCTGTTTCGCAACATTATGACATTGATCCCTTCAATCAGGCCCCATCGGCTCTCTGGTACCGGCTGTTGACCCGCAACGAAGCGGCCCGGGACATCTACCAGGGGATCGCCGATTTTCCCGCATTGGCGAGGCTGCTGTCGTATGTGACGGCGTTGTCCGTTCTCGGGTGGTTGCTTTGGATCACCCGGCGCGATCCGGAAAGCACGGCGGTGGAGGAGTATGGACTATGGACGCTGGGCATGTTGTTGCTTCCCAGTTTGTTTTGGGATCATTACTTGGTGCAGGCAGTCTTGGCCATCGCCGCGGCCCTGCGGTTGGCCCTGGACGGGAAAACGCGCGGCATTTGGGGACTGGCGCTGGGCCTCGCGTTGCTGGCGATTCCCTTTCATCACAACAATCCCCTTTTTCAGCACGGCTGGATGACCTTGGGGATGGCCATTAAGTTGTATGGGGTGCTATTGACGGGGGCGTTTCTGTGGCTCAACCGGCCGGAGAAGGCCGCGCCGCTCTTCTCGCGGAGCCTATTGTGATATCTTCAGTCTTGAATCAACGAAATGTCCGGGGCGGGCCGGGGATTATTGCATGATCCGCACGGCCGCTTGCAGGGCGAAAATCGCCAAACGCTTTAAGGCGTACCCGCGTTCGTATTGCGCGGCCTCGATGTCGAGACCCCCGGCTTTCAACAGCCGGAACAATTCCTGGATCAATCCCCGGCGGGAATACCATTCCGCGCATTGCCGCGCGTCTTCCAGGCTTTGGATGGGCCGGGTGGCCGCCAGGCGCCAGTGAACCGGTTCGCCCCCGCCCGGGGCGTTCTCCGCTTTTTCGCGGAATTCCAAAACGGAGAGATCCACCCAAGGAGGCGCGGCTTCTCTCATCCCCTTCGCGGAGCACATTACCGGGACGCGGGTATAGCGGATTTCCAACACGGCCGGCCGTTCTGCTTGCGTCGTGCTTTCTTTAAGAGGCAGAACCATTTCCCCTTCCGGCGGCAAAGCCGCCAAGTGCTCGAACAGGGTTTCTTTTCGGTTGTGGAGCCGTTGATCGCGCGTCCACCTCACGAACACATCGCAGCGGGAGTCCGGAATCGCCGCAAACTCTTCCGGGTGGAGGCTCTCCCGCTCCCCGATGAAGATAATGTGCGGCGCGCCGGGCAGTTGACGCTTTGTTTCTTCCATGCCGGTGAAACACCGTTGCGCCTCTTGCGTTTCAATGGCTTGGAGTTTCGGCTTGCTGGGCGGCCCGTCGGGCCACTCCCGGTTCCACTCATGGATCCACGAAATCCCCAAGGGGGAACCGCTTGCCGCATCTACCACCAGCACGGCGTGCAAGAAAAAACCGATATCGCGGTGGTTGGATAAGAGCCCCAAATCCGGATCCTCTTTATTCAACCGTCCGATGTGGTTTTGATAATTGATCTCCAGAGTCCCGGGAATGGCCAATACCGCTTTCCCTTCGGCCTGGGCGCGGCAGGCGAGGTAAACCGCTTGTTTTATCTGGGCGTTATCGATCCGGGGATTCGCCATGAAGCGCCGGTTGCCCATTTCTTCCGTACTGTTTTGGCAATACCGGTTCGCAACCGCTGATCGGGTTTGGATGATTCGTTCTAGGATTTGGTTCGCGCGTTTTTCCAAACGGCGATCCCGGAATACTCCCTCGAAAAATGGTTCCATCACCGTGTCCTCCCGAACTGGTCATCCCGCGGAACGGCAATCCACAGGCCGAGACAGGCTTATCATGCCTCTGGGATGACCAATAATACATTACTCTTCCGCGCGCGGAGTGCAAAGCGCATAAAGTGGGATTGACCCGGGAAAAGAGGAATTTTCAACCGGCGGGGTGGTAGGCTTCCGGGGACGTGGAGGATCGGAACTCGGGGCGGCATACCCAATACCAATAGGCCATGCGGATGAGGGTATTTTGGATGCCGAGCCAATGCTTCCGCCAGACTACCTTTCCCCCGGAGACATACAAGATCAATTCCACTTGGCCTTCCGGGAACGTATCGTCGTGCAGCATTTTTTTCATCCGGGACGCGTAATAACCGGAAAATTGGAGGTACGAGCGGCACCGGTGACGGCGGATCCACTCGCGCAGCATCCGCTGGCGGTCTGCCATGCTCCGAGGCTCATGGGGAAGGCTGAAAATCAAGGATTCAGGAACTCCCGCCTTCATGAGATCCTGTTTGATCAAATGATGCAACGAGGCCGGGGAATCAGTGTGGTGATAAGGTTCGGGGATGCCCTCGGTGATGAGGATCCGGTCCACATAGCCTTCCCGCACCAGCTCGGCCGCCCGTTCTAACTCTCCGCCCAGGCCGCCGACCAGCACCACGTCGGCCGGTTTCAAGGGGGTTTCATATACAAGGATCAGACGGATGATTCCATCCCACGGGAGGAGGATCAAGACCACGGCCGGCAGGCCCAGAACCAGCAGAAACTTTTGGAAACGGATCGTTCCGCGCCGGAGCGTTTGACTGCGGTGGCGCTGGGGTGGTGAATCCGTCGTTCCCGGAGGGGAAGCGTCCGGACGGGTGGTTGGAGAGGCCGCGCGATCCACCGGATTCATTTCTCTCCCAGCCGGACCTCGCGGATGGAACGTTCAATGCCCAGGGGGTGGGTCAACAAGCCGTACAATTCGGGACGGCGGGCTTGGAGCCACCGCCGGCCGGTGCAATCCGCCAGGAGGGAGGGGTCCAGATCGGCGACCACCATGTCCTCGCCTGCCTTGCCGGTTTCCGCCAGAATCCGCCCGTAGGGATCCAGGATCATCGCGTTGCCGGTGCGGATTTCGTCATCATCCACGCCCACCCCGTTGCTGAAGACCACAAACAGGCCGTTGTCATGGGCGCGGGCGGGCAGCCAGCGCATCAGCCAGCCGCGTCCCTTGGGGCCTTGGAATTCGGCTTCGATGGCCTGGGGATTGGCTTCGCGGTTGTCCCACAAAGCCCGGTCGATGAGTCCCATGGCGTGGGGGCTGCGGGAGAGGCACCCTCCGGTCTGATGGGGCGCCAATAAGATCTCCGCTCCCAAGAGGGCCGTGGCGCGCGCGTTTTCCACCAGATTGTTGTCATAACAAATGAGGACTCCCACCCGGCATGACAAGGGCGTGTCGAAGACCGTGAATTCCGATCCGCATTCCAGATGGGGATTGACGAAAGCATGCAATTTGCGGTGGCGGTGGCAGGTCCCATCGGGGAGGGCCGCCACGTAGGTGTTATACAATTTCCCGTCAGCGGTCCGTTCGATCAATCCCGCCCCGATCAGCAGCCCGTATTGTTCCGCCCAGTCCCGCAACGCCTGGGAGGACGGCCCTTCCGGCACCGGTTCGGCCAGGGCGGACAGTTCTTCGCGGCCGAGGCGGCGGAGAAACCAATAGCCGGTGAGGCAACACTCCGGGAAGGCGATCAGTTCGACGCCTTGTTCCGCGGCGCGGCGGGTGAAACGGTGGACGGTTTCGAGATTGGCGGCCTTGTCACCGGGCCGGGCTTCGAATTGGACGGAGGCGGCACGCACGTGTTTCATGTGGCAGCGGTTTTTTCCGATCGGATTGAGATTGGCGCCGGATTGGAATCCGGACGGGGGTGTTTCAGGATACACAGGATCACCGTACCGGTTCGTGGCGTGGAGCGGATACACAATTTGGCGCCGATCATCCCCGCCCGGTAGTTCATGATGCGCAGGCCCAGCCCATCGGAACGTTCATGGTTGCGAGGCAGACCGATGCCGTTGTCTTTAATGGAGAGGACCAATTTGTCGGGAGTGTTTCGCAACGTGATCCAAATCCGGTCCGCCCGGCTGTATTTGACGGCATTGTTCACGGCTTCCTGAGCGATGCGGAACAGGTTGAGGGAGACGGTGTCGTCGCTGGGAATTTCTTGGGACCAGCAGAGGAAATGGCAAGGGAGGTTGTGAATCCGGCCGGTTTGTTCCGCCAGTTCCGCCAGCGCGTTCACCAATCCACTGTCCTCCAGTTTGACTGGCATAAGGCCTTGGGACAAGCCGTGGGTTTGTGAAATGGCCTGTTTGACCAGATTGGCGATTTCTTCCACATGCGGCAGACAGGCGGGAAGGTGAGTATGCAATTTTTTCGCTAAGCCTTGGACCAGGCAGGAGATGCCGGTGAGCAATTGGCCCAGCCCATCGTGCAGGTCGCGGCCGATGCGGTTTTGTTCCCGGTGGCTGATCCGCGCGATTTCCCATTCCAGCCGTTTCCGGTCGGTCATGTCGCGGAAAATGGCAAGCACTTCGTGTTCGTTTAAGAGAACGATGCGGATTTCATAATGAAAGACCGCATCCTGGCAGGGGAATTGAAATTCGACTAATTTCGGTTGCTTGCCGGTTAGCACGTGCTGGATATGATTTTCCAGAAGCTGCGTGATGTCAGCCGGCATGATGTCCAGGATGGAACGGTTGAAGGGCGGCATGTCGAACAGGGAATCGCTGAAATCCTTAATCCGCGTGTATTCGAAATGGGTTCCATTCTGACGGATGCGCAGGATGCCGTCGGGAATGGCGTTCAAGACCGCGCGGAGATGGGTTTCGCTTTTCTGGAGGGCGTCTTCGGTTTGTTTGCGCAGTTCGATGTCCGATTCCAAGCGCTGGTTGAGTTGTTTGAGTTCCGCCGTTCGCACCATCACCCGGGATTCCAATTCTTCATTCAAACGCTGCAATTCTTCCGCCATGCTCCGCTGCTGTGACACCGCGTTGTGCACCAATTCGCACAGAATCAGAAGCGTGGTGGTGACGATGGTCATGATGAGGATGGATTCGTACCATGAATCGACAATGAAAAAGAGCACCCACCCCACTGCGAATAAGGTATATGCGATGATGGAGAGATAAAACCAGCGGGGATACGAAAAGGCGGTGTAGAGAATCGGTCCGATCAACAAGGGCAACAGGTCCGCCAGGGTATGCGCCAGCGACCGGTCCCACCATTGATCGCACCACACGATGAACGCGCCCATGCATGTGACGGTGCAGGCGTATCCCATGAAAAACGTCAGTTGGCTCAATCGGGGCAAGGCGCTCATGGCAAACCGCGGCCAGAAATCCGGCGGAATGGATTCTTTCAACCCTGAGTACATTTATAATCCGATCCTGTACTTTCTCCTAGAGGGAGAGTAAATTTCAACCACTTCACGGAGAAGGATACCCTGCGGAGGATCCGGAACCGCCGGCTTTCTCCGCCTGGACCAGCGCCGCGCCGCCGGAAGGCGTGCCTCTTTGAATTGGTTCCCGTTGACCCGTACAGTCCGGCCATTCTGGCCAACGCCGAAAGAGATGTCATGAACCGAATCCAGAAGAATGATCCCAAAGCCGTTTGGAGTTGGTGTTTATACGATTTCGCCAATTCGCCATTCACCACGGTGGTGGTGACGTTTATTTTTGCCAGTTATTTCGCCCGGGTGGTGGCGGGGGATGAAATTCAAGGCTCGGTGATCTGGTCGCGGGGCATCACGGTCTGCGCGGTGGTGATCGCCCTGCTTTCACCCATCATGGGGGCGATGGCCGACCGGGGAGGGTACCGCAAAGTTTTTCTGACCGGGATGACTTTGCTGTGCATTGTGGGATCGGTTCAATTGTATGGGGTGCTGCCGGGCGATGTCATGAAAGGGCTCATTTGGTTTATCATCGCCAATATCGCGTACGAGATGGGCTGTGTTTTTTACAATGCTTATCTTCCGGATATCGCCAGCCCGGACCGCATCGGCCGGGTCAGCGGCTTCGGCTGGGCGTTGGGCTATATCGGCGGCCTGCTGTCCCTGGTATTGGCGCTCATCGCGCTGGTGCAGCCGGAACAGCCGTGGTTCGGTTTTTCGACGGAGAACCATGAGAATCTCCGCGCGACCAATCTCCTGGTGGCCGTGTGGTTCGCGGTGTTTTGCCTGCCGGCGCTGATCTGGGTGCGGGAGGACCGGAGCCGGGTTCAACCCCGCACGGGGCCCATTCTCCGGGAGAGTTTTGCCCAGTTGGTGGAGACGTTCTATAAAATCCGCCGGTACCGCCAGATCGTCCGGCTGCTTATCGCCAAGATGGTTTACAACGACGGATTGATCACGGTCTTTTACTTCAGCGGGATCTACGCGCAGGGCACGTTTGGATTCACGAATGAAGAATTGATCAAGTTGGGGATCGGATTGAACATCGCCGCGGGCGCCGGGGCGTTTTTGATGGGGTACCTGGACGATTACTTGGGCGGACGGAAGACTATCGCGATCAGCCTGATCGGATTGAGCCTGGCCACCCTGACCGCGGCCCTGGCGTCCGGCAAAGCCTGGATTTGGATGGCGGGGATACTGGCGGGGATTTTCTCCGGGCCCAATCAATCCGCCACGCGGTCCCTCATGGCGCGGTTCGTGCCGCCCAGCCAGGAAAATGAATTCTTCGGCTTTTTCGCGTTCTCCGGCAAGGCTACCTCGTTCTTAGGGCCGCTCTTGTTTGGATGGATGACACTCTGGTTCCAGAGCCAGCGGGTGGGGGTATTCGTCATAACCTTGTTTTTCATCGTGGGGGGCCTCATCCTGTGGACCGTGAACGAGGAAGAAGGTATCCGCCTGGCCCGCGAGGATGGCAACGGGAATGAAACGGAAAGCCGCATCCCCTTGGGGTGAGGAACAGAGCGGTGATCTCCCACAATGGGCCGGCGCCGGCCGCTGATTGGTTTTCCCGTGACTCGCGAGGCTCCCGTGTCTCTCATCATGGCACGGCCGCGGGGGCCGCGTTGCTTTGTTTCGTGTTTTTTTATTTTCACCGGTCGCAAACGTACGCTGGAGATGGCGCCCTTCTGGCCCGGATCATCGAAGGCGGGCGCTGGCTGGTCCAAAACGAATTGTTATCCCAGGCCTTTCTGGAGTTACTCTTTCAATTGGCCTCCCCCTGGCAGCGAACGGCTTTGGAGATCATGAACCTGGTTTCCTGCGCGGGCGGGGCGTTGTCGGTGTGGATTCTGTTGCGTTTCGCGCGGCGGTTGTACCATCTGCCTGCGCAGTATCCGCTCCTCCTGTTTTTTTCGTCGGGTTTTTTGGTGTATTCCTGCGGGCACACGGAATATTATCCTCTGGTGTTGCCTGCCCTGTTGGGGTACGGATATTACGGCGTCGCGTACCTGCGGAGAAACGCGCCGTTGACTCCCGCGTGCGTGATCTTCGTTCTGGGATGCGGGCTGCATTTCGTGACGCTTTTGGCTTTGCCTTCGTTGCTGCTGTTGCCGTGGCTGTCCCGCCGCAAACAAGACTATAGTTCCATTTTGATTTGGTCGATGCTCCTGATTCCTCTGTTTTTGATCCGCGTTTATCCCCAGATTTTGGGACACCAGGCGGCGGGACTCTCCCCGGCGTGGAATGTGCTGCCCCTGTTTCCGTATCCCGGGATGTACCGGTGGTACGCGTTTTTCCAATGGAGTCATTGGCTCGATTGGCTTTATGCCTGGAGTATGCGTTCCTGGCTGTTTCTTCCCCTGACGGCCTGGCTGGTTTGGCGTCAGGGGGTGCGTTCGCTGAGGCTTCCCGAACGGCAGTTCTTGGTGGTGTTCCTCTTGGCCTTCACGGCGTGGACCACGGTGTGGCATCCCGATTTGGGCGTCGAAGCCGATTGGGACTTGTTCGCGCTTGAGGCTGCGCCGGGCCTGTTGCTGTTGCTGTCGTATTGGCCGGATGGGCCCCGGCAGCGGTTCGTCCATGCCGTTGTGATGCTGGCAGCCGTGGCCTCGGTGGCTGTGACCTATTCACGGGTATTGGCGCAGGCCGCTTTTCCCCGCCTGGGCTATGGAGCCGCCCGGATTGACACGCCGCATCCCGGGGCGACGGTGTTTACGATGGACGGCCTTAACCAGCCTCTGCATCGCGGCCGGGTCCGGGAAGGAATCTACTGGTGCAAATGGGTGGATTCGGAAGTTCGCGCCGCCGGGGATTTTTGGCTGGTGGTTACCGCCGGGGAGACGACGGCGGCCCGTTTGGATAAGCCGCTCCGCGGGGAGGGATGGCTCAGCGTGTCGGATCGATGAGCCGCGCGGCGTTTTTCCAGCAAATGCCTTCGAGTTCCTCGTCCGACAAGGGCAGGCTTTTCAAATGATCCAGGGTTTCCTTCTGTCCGGCCCATGGGGAATCGGTTCCGAATAAAATCCGTTCCGGCCCGTGCCGGCGGACCAGATCCACGAAAGCCGCATCGTCGATGTGCCCGAACACGTACGACGTATCGAAGTAGATATCCCTTCCGGCGATGTCCGTGTTTACGGCTTCCCATTGCTTGAATCCGCCCATGTGGGCCAGGATCATCCGCAATCCGGGGAAGCGGTCGTGCAGGCGGGCGAATTGCCGGGGGGTGCTGTTGAGGGTGGAAATGCCGATATCCACGCCGGCGTGAAAGAGGATGATCAGGTTTTCTTCCCCGACGGCTTCGTACAGGGGAAAGAGACGTTCGTCGTCCGGCGGGATTTTGTGGTATTCGGGGTGGATCTTGATTCCCGGGAAACCCCGCCGGGAGAGGTCCCGGATCAAGCCGGGCAAGTCGGGATAGTCCGGGTGGATCGCACCGAAGGCCACCAGCCGCTCATTTCGCAATTCTTCATGCCACCGGTTGATTGATTCCACCTGCGCCGCGCGGGTGGCCACAGGCTGCAGCCAGGACACCGCGATCTCCGCCTGGTCCATGGATTGGCGCAAACTATCTACCCGGCCGTCCAGGGCATAGGGGACCCCGGCTTCTTCCGCCATTTTGGGGACGGCGTTCAGGGCGACATGATCAGGAAAAATGTGCGTATGGACGTCGATGGTCTTCATGATGGCCTCACCTGGGGCGATTGTAATCCGCGGCCAAACCGTTTGTAAAGAAGATCCCGCCGTGCGTTGCTCGCAGCCAATCTTCGCATCCGCTGTTGAACGCGAAATGGTTTTGGTGATATGATGCGCCCATCGGGAAACCGCGAAGGAGGACCGGCTTCCCTGGTGAAAGTGGAGTGCGAAGATATATTTTTATATAAAACCATCCCCGCAAGGAGAAGCGTATGTTGAATCCCAAATTGCTGAACGCCTTTAACAATCAGATCAACGCGGAACTGTATTCGGCCTATTTCTATCTTTCCATCGCCGGATATTTTGAGTCGATGAATTTAAAAGGTTTTGCCCGTTGGATGCGCGTCCAGGCCCAGGAAGAAGCCGGGCACGCCATGAAATTCTATTCCTACATCTTTGACCGGGGCGGGAATGTGTCCCTTGCCGCTATCGACGCGCCTCCCGGAGAATTCGCATCCCCCTTGGCCGCCTTCGAGGATGTTTTGAAGCATGAACAAAAGGTGACGCGGATGATCTATGATCTTGTGGATTTGGCCACCGCGGAGAAAGATCACGCCTCCAACGCGTTCTTGCAGTGGTTCGTGAGCGAACAGGTGGAAGAGGAAGCGACCGCCACGGAAGTAGTGGAAAAGCTCAAGATGATCGGGGATAACAAGAACGGCCTGTTTATGATGGATCAGGTGTTAGGCCGGCGGTCGAACGATTCCACCTCCGGCTGACCGGCAGCGGAATGCGTGAAGAGCGGAGAGATGGCATTCGGAGAAAAACGCGAAAATCCCCTTAGAAAATGCTTAACAGACGCCGGGTTTTTTCCAGAATTTCCCGGCTGATCCCGCTTTTCTTGACGTGGTCCATCAGCTGTCCGCGGATCGCCTTGATGTCTTCGATCCGGTCGTCCAGTTCCGGCTGTTTTTCGGGGGGGGAATTCTTTTTTTCCTGCGCGGCGGCTTCCAACAGTTCATCGGTGCGGCGCAGCAGTTGCATGTATTCCGCTATGAAACTTTCTTCTTTTTTATCGATTACGGTCATAGCCTCTCCTCACTGTGCAGGATTTCAGATTAGCAGTGGGATACTCATGAGGGGGAATGGTAGCGGCATGGCGGCGGCTTGTGAACCCCTGACGAAAGCGGCCACTTAAAAAAGCCACGGCAATCCGGCGCCGCTAGGGTTGAACCGATTTCTCTCCGACGGGAAAGACCGGCTATTCCAGCGTCCCGCCGGGCCGGGCAGGCTGGCTTTTAACCCTATCCTTCCCCTATAATACCAAAAGTTGCTCACCGATGCGCGTTCATTCCGGTTGTAGCAGATCCATAATCGCAGAAAGTCTTGCCGAAACGTCCGCATACAATCCCGCCGCGTGGATCCATGATGGGCAGGTCCGCCTCCGGCGGTTTATGGAAAGGAAAGGATATGAATTGGAAAGAACTGCTTCAAACCGAAATGGAAGCCGCCTACAAAGGCACGGAGCGGCTGGTGAGCATGGTGGAGGATTCCCAACTGGGTTGGAAACCCGCCACCGGTCAAAACTGGATGACCACCGGCCAATTGCTGAAACACATTTCCGACGCCTGCGGAATGGCCATCAAGGGATTTGTCACCGGCGACTGGGGACTGCCGGAAGGCATGGATCTCAAGGATTTGAAACCGGAGGAGATGCTTCTCCCGGCCGAGAAGATGCCCGCGGTGGCCAATGTGGCTGACGCTTTGAAACTTTTGGCTGAGGACAAGAAAACCGGTTTGGACCTGTTGGCGCAATGCCGCGAAGACGACCTGGCCAACCGGCCCGCACCTGCCCCGTGGGATGACCGGGAAATGGTGTTGGGCCACCGGTTGTTGCAAATGATCTATCACCTGCAAATCCATAAGGCGCAATTGTTCTATTATCTGAAACTGCAGGGGAAGCCGGTCGGCACCGCGGATTTGTGGTAAATTTATCTAATTTCTCCCATTGTCTCCCATTCTCCCGGGAATTTGTGGTATACTGTCACCCATCCGGCAGATTCTGATTCATGTAACATGTGATGTGATGAGGAGTTGAGGAAATGAAACGGCATCCCGCCCATCCTCTTCGATTCGTTTTAGGGTTGGTGATAATTTTCACCGGTTGCAGCAGCCCGGTCCTGCAACCGTTCCAGTCATCCAGCGCCCTGGTGATCGATGAAGATTCATTCACCCGGCAAATCTTAATCAGTAACAACATCAAAACATTGGAAATCCACCACCAGGGTGGCAATTTGACGGTCATGGGGTGGGAGCAGCCGTATGTGCTGATTGAAGGGTCCAAGCAGGCGGCGGCGGAAACCGTCGAAAAAGTCCAGACGCTTCTCAATTCCATCGACATTGCCGCGCACGAAAGTCCAATCAACCGTCTGGTTATTGAATACCAGGACAGCAGCGGCTTTTCTTGGTTTCAACGCCCCACCGCGCGGATCGATTACACCGCCAAAGTTCCACGGGACCTCGTTTTGGAAATCAATGTCAAAGGCGGTTCTCTTACGGTTTCGGATCTCCAAAACGATGTATGGATCACGCATGAAACCGGAGATGTGACCATTGAACGCGTCCGCGCCAATCTCGACATCCGGTCCACGGGACATCCCAACGCGGGCAACCGGGTCCGCGTCCGGGATGCCGCGTACAATGTCCGGTTGGAAACCAAGGGCAACCAGCTGGAGGTGGATCAAATCGGAGGCAGCGCCGACATCAATCACCGCAACGGGGAATGCCGGGTGCGGCGGATCAGCCGGGATGTCTCGTTCCAGGGAAACGGAGTAACCCTCACGCTGGAAGATATCAAGGGATACATCAATCTCGATAACCGGCGGGGAGACGTGACCTGTGAATTATTCTACGATGGCATCCGCGCCAATGTGGTGGATGGCACTCTGCGGCTCGAGCCGCGCACCCCTATCGTCCGGGGCTTTGATTGTCTGGTGGAAGGGGGAAACCTGGTCCTGCGGGTTCCCGAATCCGTGTCGATGATGGTTGAAATCCGGGCGGTGAATGGCAGCATCCATTCCGATTTTCCCATGCCGGTACGGGCCGAAGGTAATGTATCGTACGCCAATGGATCCATCCATTCGGGAGGCGCATTGGTCCGCCTGGAGGTCCGCAAGGGTGTTGCTTCCCTGTTGAAAACCAATCCTCTCCTGCCTGTCCCGTCCGCACCCGCTTCTATAAATCCGGATTCCGGCCTTCCCCCGGCCTCCCTTATTCCGGCGGGCGGTCTGTGATCAGTTCAAGAGGGAAGCCCAGGGGACGAGACGAGGATCCAACCGGCCGCCTATCCGGTGAAACCCGGTACTGGAATGAAGTGGAACACCCAACTGGGATTTCATCCCCGCTCGGGATCCTGTAAGCAATTTCTGAGAGATATCTGGGAGAACGACCATGGGAACGGACGAGATGGCCCAAAAAGCGCGGGAAGAGAATCAAATTATCAAGCACCTGTTGGAGGAATTGTTAGACCAAATTCAGACTCGGCCTCCGGCCCCGGTTTCGGATTGGTTACAAGGCCTGGAGGCGAAAGCGGAGGCCTTATGCGCGCATCTCCAGGCCTATTTCCAGATCGAAGAGGAGGGGGGATTCATGCAACCCGTCCTGGAGAAAAATCCCGCCAGCGCAAAGACCATCGAAATCCTCAAGGAAGAGCACGCACGGTTCATCGCGGAATTGAAAGCGCTGATTCATAGCATCCAAGACACCCAGCGGATTCAAAGAACTGAAATCGATACAGTTTGCGCGTCGTTCAAGCAGCTGATTGCCTCATTGCGTCAACATGAACAGAACGAAAACGCCTTGTTGCAAGCGGTTTTTTCGGACGATATTGGGACCAATGACTAAGGGCTGGGGCCAGATTGCGAAGTGGGAACTGATCTTTTATCCGTGAAGCGGCGGCGTGCTGAAGAGGCTTGTCTTCTCCCGGAGGAAGAGGGAATCGGGGAGCGTAATCATTTATACATATCCCTCATAACCATCTCTGAGAAAGAATAGTGTCCGGGTGGATAAATCCCGTGTTGACATTCCCCGGGGATCTCTTATACTTCAACTCGAAGCTAAGTGAGACTACGAGGGGGCGTACCGGTTTCGACGGAGACGAGTTGGCTGGTAAGAGCATGCCGAGGTTCCGCAGGCCTCGTTAAACAGGCGGACCAACTATAACTGCCAACGATTATCAAGAATTGCCCTTGGCGGCCTAAGGGCCGTCACGCCGCGCCGGATTTCTCCTCTTCAATCGGGCGAGTGGCGTTATACGGAAGGGGATAGCGGGAAGGCCCGCCTTCGGCTAACCCGCGAAGTGCTCAGAAGGCTGGCGGTTCCCAAGCCGGTCCCGGCGCTTGGAACTGTGAGATGGAGCTGAGACTAAGCATGTAGGGCTTGCCAGTTGGACGTTTTCGGACGCGGGTTCGACTCCCGCCGCCTCCACCAAATGGAACATTCGAATCCCAACTGTTACCGGTTGGGATTTTTTATGCCTATCTTGCCTGGATTGCACCATGTAGACTGGAATCAGGATTGCTGAAGGATTCCTTCCCATCCTTTTTCCTCATCCCTTAAACATCCCCCCGGGTTTCAATCCCATGACTCCCCGCCTATACTACAACTAACTTTCCGTTTTCCCGGGATTTTGGGGAATCGGATGCCAGCGGATTATGCAGAGATTATCCACCAGGAGCAGACCAGAATGAGACGATTGATTTGGATTCCCGGAATCCTGGCCGCCGCGAGCGCATGGGCCGGCGAAGCGCCAGCCGCGCAAGGGCCTATGGAATCGCTGAGCAGTTTTCTCCTTATGATGGGGATGATATTCGGCGTATTCTATTTTCTCCTCATCCGTCCTCAACAGAAGCAACGCCAGCAGCATGAACAACGGGTGAACGCGCTGAAAAAAGGCGATCAAATTATCGGCGCGGGCGGAATCTACGGAACGATCATTGGCATCAAAGACGACAAGGCTGTCATCAAGATCGCCGATAATGTTAAAATCGAAATCCTGAAATCCTCCATCACGCATATATTGGGGAAAGAAAATGCCGAATAAAATCCTGCCCATCCTGATGCTAATCGCGGTTTTCACGTGGGCCACCGCCGGGGCGGAGGAATTTCATCCCGTCTGGGGCCGGGGTTCGTTATCCGCGGTCCAATCCTTCCAAGCGCCTCAGAAAATCGTGGGAACCCATTATTTCTACTGGTATGATTACCCGGATCATCATTTCTTCGATGACGGCGCGCGGACCGACGACGCGCTGCAGGATCATTTTCCGGTTGCCGACGAAGTGAGTTTCAACTCGGTCGAATGGCACGCCCAGCAAATGCAAGATTGCGTGGACGCGGGCATCGATTTCATCCTGCCGGTTTATTGGGGAGTGGTGGATAATTATTTCCATCCCGGAATCGCTTTCAGTGTCCGCGGCCTGGGTCCTCTGCAAACCGCCATGGAACGGCGCGCGCGGGAAGGAAAGCCCTCGCCCAAGATCGGCCTCTTTTATGATACCTCCACTCTGTTGCCGGGGGTCCGGGGCGTCGTCGGCCGCGAAGAACGGTACGACCTCACCCAACCGGAGGGGAAGGATATTTTCTACCGCACCATCCGCGATTTCTTCTATCAGATCCATCCCCGCCATTGGGCGGCCATTGACGGCCGGCCGCTTGTGGTCTTGTATGCCAGCGCCTTCGCCGCGCGGCATGACCAGAGCACATTGGACTACGTGTATGAACAATTCGCCAAAGATTTCCACGGTCTGCGGCCTTATGTGATCAAGGACAGGTCATGGAACTTCAATGCCGACGCCACCACCTTATGGGGCGCGGCCTTGACCGGTCCCAATATTTTTGGGGCCGTGGCGCAACTGGGGCCTGGCTATATTGACGCCGCCGTGCCGGGACGCACGACTCCGGTCCGCCATCGCGAGGAAGGGAATTTCTACCGTTGGAGTTGGAACCAAGTCCTCAACAGCGGCGCGCGCATCGTGCTTGTCGAGACCTGGAACGAAATGCACGAGGGGACCGATATCTGCGAGTCGCGCGAATACGGCCGCCAGTATATCGATCTTACCCGCGAATACAGCCGGAAGTTCAAACAGAACGAGAAAGCCAGTGAGACTATTGAGTTGAAATACCCCGACCTCCTGCCTCCGCCGCCTTCCACCGAGGGGATTGAGTACGAAAGCGCCCGGTCGGTCCGGATTACCTTGGGCGAAGGCGGAATTTCTGAGGGGATCAAACTGGTGCGGGGCAACGAGGACGGGCCGGTGGAGAATGCCACCCTGGGCGGGCAGAATTGTGTCCGGACCATCCAATCCGGCCATACATACATGTATTTCTCGGTGGTGGATCCTTTCTATTTCGATGATTCGGAAATTCTGGTCCTCGAATACACGTTCTGGGATGAAGGGCACCAGCGGCATGAGTTGCAGTACGATTCCCACGACAAAAACGCCACCCTGCAAGGCGCGTACAAGGGGACCTCATCCGTCCTATGCAAAAACACCAAGCAGTGGGTGACGAGCAAAATCACCCTGCGCGACGCCCGCTTCGTTAACCGCCAGAACCGTGGCGCCGATTTCCGATTTGCGGTCAGCGAGGGTTGGCTGGCCATCAAGGAAGTGACCCTCACCAAGGAGTCAGCGGTGCAGTAACAGGGGGAGAGCCGCCTTTTGGGGCGCGGAGAACGCCCAGGTTTGAATCCCCGGGCTGTGTGGATTCATTCAAGTGTTTTTCTGAAAAGGACTTTTTTTAACCAAGAAGCCAAAGGATATATGGATTTGGTAGAGGAATGATTTAGCGAAAAGGCATTCCCTCGTCCAGGCCCTCTCCCAGAGGGAGAAGGGATGTTTGGGGTGGTTTTTCATTGATCATTTCGAAGCGATGCGAACCAGGAATCCGACAAAAGTGCGCACTTGCCGGATGAACCAAAAAGTTTCTACCCAACCCTTCCCCTGCGGAGTCCCTTCTCCTTAGAGGCTTTTCCGTTCTTTTCCGCGAACCGGTTCATGATCACGTCCCGCACGCGCTGGGACAGTTCGTCAGGCACCATGGATTCCAACCGTTGCCGGAACCGCAGGCCGGTCTCATGGTAATCGGCCCGGATGTTGAATGGTGTCCGTTCCGACCGGGGCAGACTATCAGGATCGCGATAACTGGACATACATCTCCCTTTCCCTGGACTCAATATCGGCATATCCACGGGCGGCTTAAGAGTCTGAAGGGGTGGGGAGGGGCGAGTTTGGCTGGATTCTGTTGAGATTTTCCGCGTTCGAGAAACGGCTGACCTTTTGCTGGGTCCTCTTCCAGGGGAGGGAATTTAGGGAATGGCATTCATCGATTTTAATACGACTGAAAAAATTGGTGATTTAAAAGAAAGTACGCCCATACCGGATGAATCTGATACTCGTTTCCGGCCGCGATGTCAGAAATGGCCAGAGCCCGGGGGTATTCGTGAAACGGCGCGTGGAATCAGTTCCACGCGCCGCGGTGGGATTCATTGACCGGGCCGGCGGCGGGTCACTCCTCGGCGCCGACTTCCATCTTGCTCTCGGCGATGATCTTTTCGGCCAGTTCGTGGGGGACTTGTTCGTAATGGGAAAAAGCCATTTCGTAGCTTCCGCGCCCTTGCGTGATGGAGCGCAGATCAATGGCGTAGGTGTACATTTCCGCCAAGGGGACCAAGGCTTTGATGATCTGTTTGCCGTCCTTGGGATCCATGCCCAGGACGCGGCCGCGGCGCGCGTTCAAGTCGCCCATCACGTCGCCCATGTACGTTTCGGGAATCGAGACGCTGACGTTCATGATCGGTTCCAGGAGCGCCGGTTTGCATTGATCCCGCGCCACCTGTTGGAAACACATGGAGCCGGCGATCTTGAAGGCCATTTCTGAGGAATCCACATCGTGGAACTTGCCGTCGAACAAGTCCACTTGCACGTCCACCACCGGGTAGCCGGCCACGATACCCCGCTGCATGGCGTCCACCACGCCCTTTTCGACGGCGGGGATGAATTTGCCGGGAATGGCTCCGCCGAAAATGCTGTTGATGAACTCGAAGTGTTTGCCGCGTTCCAGCGGCTTGAGGCGCATGTGCACTTCGCCGAACTGGCCGCGCCCGCCGGTTTGCTTTTTGTGCCGGTAGGAGCCTTCTCCCGGGGCGGTGATGGTTTCGCGGTAGGCCACCCGCGGCGTGCTCAGTTCGACGTTGAAGTTGTATTGTTTCCGTAATTTCTGCGCGAGAATTTCGATTTGCAGGCTGCCCGCCGCGGAAATCACCGTCTCCCGCGTCTCATTGCGCCGTTCCACCACAATGGTCGGATCGCCCGAGATCAATTTCGGCAACACGGTTCCCAACTTGTCTTCCTCTTTCTTGTCGGGGGTTTTGATAGCCATGTGGATGGGAGGTTGGGGATACTGGGTGGGAACAATGACGAAGGGCAAATTTTCCGTGGCGAGTGTGTCGTTGGTCTCGAAGTCGTCGATTTTGGCCACCGCCACGATGTCACCCGCCACCGCGCGGTTGACCGTCGTGTGTTTCTTGCCGTTCATCGACAAGATATGGCCCACCCGCCGCCAGTTATTCCGGGAGAGGTTGGCCCATTCGGATTCGCCTTGGAACACGCCGCTGAACACCCGCACGAAGGATACCTTGCCGATGAAGGGATCCACCAGGCTTTTGAAGACGAAACCAATCCCCGGGCCGTCTTCCTTCATCGGTTTGGTGCTGGTTTCCTCTTTGTCTTTTTCCCGGATGGGGAAAGTCTTGCGCGCCAGGGGATCCGGCATGTAATTGATCAGGCCGTCCAGGAGCGACTGAATGCCCACGCAATTGTAGGCGTCCGTGGCGAAAATGGGCACGATGGCCCCTGACAACGCCCCGTCGCGCAAGCCGCCGCGGATATCGTCGTCGGGGATTTTTTCGTCCGAGAGATAGCGCTCCATCAAGGATTCATTCGTCACCACCGAGGCCTCGATCATTTTTTGCCGGTATTCCGCCACTTCCTCCTCGACGTCCGCGGGAATCGGCTCCTTCTTGGTGATCCGGCCTTTGTCGTCGAACGACAGCACTTGGTTGGTGATCAGGTCGATGACGCCTTTGAACTCACTTTCCTGGCCGTAGGGCAGGCGCACGGGACACACCTGCGCCTTCAAGACCGACTCCAGCGAGGCGACTGATTTTCCAAAATCGGCGCGCTCCTTATCCAACCGGTTGACCACAACGCAGCGGGGCAATTGGTATTCCTCGATGTATTCCCAGATTTTCTCCGTTTCCACCTCGACACCCGACTGCCCGTTGATAACCAGCAGCACGCCATCCACGGCGCGCAACGCTCCCTTGATGTCCCCCACGAAATCCGAGTATCCCGGCGTATCGATCAGGTTGATCACGTGGTCATTGTACCGGCATTGCAGAATTTTCGAATAAATCGTGTGTTTACGCTCTCTTTCTTCATCGAAATAATCGCCGGTGGTGTTGCCGTCCGCGATCCGCCCCAGCCGGTCTGTTCCGCCGGTCAGATACAAAAGGGCTTCGATCAGGGAAGTCTTTCCTGATCCGTGATGCCCCACGACCGCGATATTCCTCTTTTTGCCAACCTCGGCTTCTTTCATGGGAATGACTCCTTCTGAGCATGGAAAAGATCGATAGTGGTCATATTCAAAAAAAGGTCTTCCTTTTTGATGGATTTATAAGAAAGCTAGGCTATCAGTACACCATTTAATGGACAAGGGATGGAGCCGGGTACCCTTGGAAGCTGTCCTCCGTTTCGAAACCTGGCCGGATCCCCGCCCACCCGTTCAGCCTTCAAGCTGGATCGAGGGAGGATTGCCATTTCTGTGATGGATTCCCTCCCTCTGCCCCCTTTCCCAGAGGGAAAAGGGATTCCGGGTGTCTCTCTCCTGTCTGTCGTATCGATATCCGGCCAGGCGTACCCGAAAATGAACGCATAGATCGGATGAACCAGAATCATTCCGGCCGATATTTTGTGGAGGGAACCGGTATGCGGCCGGGTGTTGGGGATACTCATTCCGAGCGCCATTTTCTCTTTGGGCCATCCTAGTTGACGGGATTTTGCGCGCTGCTGGCTTGGACCTCGAAGCGGTAATTCCAGCGGCGGTTGGGGGCGCTGTCGCCGTTGACGCCCAGTTCGGAGACATCCGTGAATCCCTGGATGTTGTCCGCCCAGTGGAAATCAAACGCGGGTGTTTTTTGGTTTTGTCCGATCAGGGAACGGGGAATCGACAATTCCAATCCGTTGCCGTTAACTTGATAAGCAGAACGGCCAACCGGCTCCCACGATCCATCGCGCCAGGCGTGGATGGTGGTTTCGGTATCGCTGGGGACTTCGAGATTCACCACATAGTCGTATCCCAGCCAGCCGGTGCGCGCGTTTTGGTCGGTGTCGAGAAGCAGCAGCATCCAGTGCGGATCAGTTCGGGGCGTGATAGAGTTCAAGGTTTGCGCGAAGAAAAAGAGGTTCGTTTCGTCGTACGCCGCCTTGGCGATTACGAAGTCGTTGCGGCCTGTGTCATTGCGGTACAAGATATTGCCATAGCCCCGGTGGTGGCGGTGGAGGGTGTCGCCGATGGTGTCCCGGAATTCCGGCGTGACATTCTTCCAATCTTCAAACGCACCATCGATACTGATTGGGCTGGGACCGTCCGCCTTCGGGCGTTCGCGCACGCCTTTGAACCGCCGCACCCAGCCCGCCAGTTGGTAGTAGTAATTGTCGGTATGTCCCCCGCGCATGGGTTCGCAATCGCGGCTGTATTCCTGCGTGTATTCATCCACGAACAATCCGCCGGGGTAGTAGCAATCCGAGTCTTGGTAATGGCTCCATTCCCGGTAGCGGCCGGCGGTCCATTCATTCCAGCCCGTGACGAAGATGAATTTCGGATTCACGTCCAGGGCGCGGGTCCATTGTTCGTCGAAGTTGAATCCCCAGTTCACCGCGCCTTCACGGAGGTCTTTCGCGCCGTTGTGCCAGCTGCGGCCCATGGCGCCCCGTTTGTGGCTCATGGGAGCCGGGCCGGGCGTGTTGGGCAGGGCGTTTTGCGCCACGCCCACGCTCATCTGCTCCACTTCGCCCCGGCTGTTTTTGAAGACGTGTTGTGGATAGACTTCCAGCCAACTCCATTGGTCTGGCCCGGAGGGGCCCATCCAGTAATCGGGCATGGGGCGGCGGAACGTGAAGAAGTTCCGCATTGCTTCGTCCTTTACGTATTCTTTGTTTGCCAGGATGAGCGGCTTGCCTTCCCAGAGAAACCACAGATCGTTCCACAAGCCCGGCTGATAGAGATCCTTCCACACTTGTTCCAACACCGGGAGGGGGTCGCCGAAGGGGCAGAGGAAAGCGATGGCCGGCGTGCGCGCCCCTGCCTGGCGCATGGCGGTGTATTCACGGCACAGGGCTTCGTATTGTGCTTTCCAGGTCCAAGGGGGATTGGTGGTGTCGAAGAGGATCACGTCGATCCCGGCGTCCGCCAGCATGCTGGCGTGTTTGCGGATAACGAACGCGTCGGTCATTTCGTAATAGCCTAGTTCCGGTTCGCCCCAATGGTATGGCGCGTGATTGTTGGGCCATTCGACTTGGCCGTCCTTGGCCGTGGCGAGGATTTTGGTGACATCGTTGGGTCCATCCGCGTGAGGGATGTGCCAAGTCCAGTAGAAGATCCCCACCCACTTGTCTTGCTTAACAGGACCGCAGGAGCGGATATCCGGCGCGGGGCGGCCCAGGGCATCGGTGGCCACCCAGGTGTCGGCGAAGACATCTCCTCCTTCATAAGGCAATCCCGTGAATTCTTCCGCATCCGCCGTTCCGATGGAACACCAAACGAGGACGATCACAACGCTTGGTTTCAAGAGGAATTGGCGCATTGAACCGGTTCTCCTTTTGGAATGAATTGGTTGAGTGCAGAAAAAGGTTTAATTTTACTCTTTTAAAGAAACCCTCATCCTTCTATTTTCCCCGAGGGAGAGGGAATTGGATGCTTTGGTCCCGGATAGATTCCCGGGTTGAATCTCGAAGCAAGTTCAAAAACTCCCGTAGGGATGGCACGGTCATCCCCTTGGGTCGAAACTCAGTCAGGCCGAAAACTCCACAGCCCCTAGCATATTGAGGGAGAATCGGAATCTCAATCCATCACGGCATTTCGAAACCGATAATCAATGGGTTATGTGCCATGTACCCTTTACCCCGAAAAGGGAATATATTAAATAGGATCGATTGATGGAAGATGTGGGCGGGACGGACCGTAGACGGATGCGGCTGAATCTTCGGGAGCTGAGGAGAAACCGAACTCGTATTCATGTCAGCGGATCGAGCCGGCCACCGAAAATCATTTACGGGGAGAGAGGAGAAAGAACATGCAACGAATGACTTGGATAATCAGCGGCATGGTTGTAGTCACGTTGGGATTAGGTCCCGTGGCCCTGGCGGACCGGGGCGGCTGGGCTGATCCGCCTGGCGGGTGGACGTTTGTCGAGGATTGGCATAAAATCCCCGACTGCGAAAATGACCCAGTATGGAATCACAATAACGGCAGTGATTCCTGGTCGTGCAATGCCAATACAGAGGATTTCAATACACTCCAAGTTTTTATTCTGCCCGATGTATTGGTGGGTGATGTGGTCCAAGTAGAAACTTTGCCCGGCGTGGGAGATACCGAAGACGGCAAAACCCCCGCGGCGGATGCCATCGCGTTGCGGATCATCGATCTGGGAGATCCCCGGATTCTGGGTTTTGCCGATCCGAGCGACCGGAAAATCTTTTTCTTGGGGCCGCTGCATCAGCCGGGAGAGTTGACCACCGATCCATACATCCAAGGGATCACGTTCTGCGCCCGTTTTCGGATTTTCCCTATCGTGCCTGATCCCGATATTGGTGTGGGGCAGACGTTGGTGGATCTGGCGCTGGATCCCGATGGCGATGGGATTCCCGATGGGGACGGCACGCTGCGGTTCATTCCGGAAGCCTCGGACCGGGCCCATGTGGGTGTTGGATATTATGATCCCGCGGATGACACGCAGTCCATTCTGACCGGTGTGGGATATTACACGCAAAACACGTTATCGATTTTAGTTAATGATACGGCGGATCCCGACGGGGATGAGAATATTCCGATTTTGACGGACATCGATACCGCGCAATTTCATACCGTGTGGTTGAACGCCAAGACGGATCCCGCCGATCCCATGCAGATCCGGGTGAAGGCGTATGGCGATGGCAGCCTCACGCCGGTGGAAGCGGTGATCCGGCGCGGCACGGATGTGGACCGTCCCAATCCAGAAAATCTGCAAAGCAACGCTCAATGGGCGGGATTCAAGGAATTGTCCTTCAACATCGGCAGCGCGGGTACGCCCGCGGCGGGTGGATTTCAGTATGATTACCTGGTCGCGACGATGGCCGGCGCGTTTGATCCCCAACCCGCGGGCGCGACCAGCGTGCCGACGTGGGAATTGTATTGAGAATGGTCAGCCATTAAAAAGGCAATTGAAAAAGGGTAGGGCACGTTGCGGCGTGCCCTTTTTTTATTTGGGGAGTAACGATTTCTTATTCGAATGCAGGATTTTGCAGCGGGCCATCCGTTCTCACGGTTACCCTTGCAGGTGCTTGTCCAACCATTGGAACGCGTCTTCTTGCATCTCCTTGGAAAAACGGTGGGGTTGATCGTAGAAGCGGTATTGATAATTCGGTTCCGCGCCGGCCTTGGCATAGATCTTTTGAATCTGGTCACACGCTTCTTTCATACTCTCGAGGGTATAAAGCCCGTCTTGCGCGCATTGCAGGACCAACAGCGGTTTGGGGACGAAAGCCCCCAGGAGATCCGGGAGGTCCAAGTAATGCGTCAAACCGGGGAGGAAATGCGAGAAGGAATGCGTGTCGATATGGGCTTTGATCAAGGGCCGCAAGGTGGCCATCCACCCCACGGAGACGCCGCATTGGATGCGGTCGTCCAGCGCGCACAGGTAATTGGCGCGGTCGCCGCCCATCGAAATCCCCAAACATCCCACCCGCGCGGGATCGACTTCCGGCCGTGACACGAGGTAGTCCACCGTGCGGATATCGTCCCAGCAGGCGATGCCGTTCCAGGTGGCACCGGCCCAGAAGAGGGCTTTCACCAGTGTTGCTTCGCCCTGGGCGGCGCGGCGGTTGGCTTGGCGAATTTGTTCGACGGTATAGTTCCCGAGATCCTTTCCCAGGGAATTCAAGTCGTCAAACAGCGTGCGCCGTTCGCCGAAGTAAAAGCGGTCGATGGAAATGACCACGTAGCCCCGTTCCACGAGTTTTTCGGAAGTGCTTTGCCCGTCATAGTTGTCCACCTTCATTTCCACCAGGGCCGGATGCGGATGGCGCACGGGCATGACTTTTTCTTTTCCAAACAGAAAGTTCCCGGCGTGGCAGTGCAGATCCACGATCGCGGGGCGTTTGCCGGGGTATAGTTTCGGGATCAGCACATACGCCGGGATTCGGAACCAGGGCGTGGTGTTGAACAGCACTTTTTCGGCGGTGTAGGCGGGAGTTTCCCAGCGGTCGATCACCTCGGGCCGGGGATCGACGGCGGGCGGCGCGTAATACAACAGTTGATGAACGGTTTGTTGGACGGTTTGGCGGTATTCCGCCGGGCTGGAATAGGCCCGATGGAGGAACGACAAGGGATAGTCACAGCGATTCGCGAGGAATTCGATTTCCGGATACAGGGAGCCGGTATCCGCGCCGGTCCGGCGTTCCGGCGCGGGACCCAGGATTCCGGGCAACGCGGTCCGGGCTGTCAGCGGGGTCAGCCCCGCGGAGAGCAGCAGCTGTTTCGAAAAGGTTCTGCGGGAGAGCCGTGTCCAGGCATTGGGCGTATCGTTCATCGGCCGGGTTTCCGTTTCGTGGAATGGATGAGAGAAAAATAAATGCGCATGAAAAAGGTTACGGTGAAATGATTCATACCGAAACAATGAAGGGTGTCAGAAAATCTCGACGCGCACCCGGGCGGTGCCTTTGTGCTCGAATTCCAGTTCCCGGGCGGCGGCGCGGGACAGATCGATGATCCGGCCTTTGTGATAGGGTCCGCGGTCATTGATCCGGACGTAGGCTACCTTATCGTTTTCCAGGTTGGTGATCCGCACGGTGGTGTTGAAGGGGAGTGTGCGGTGGGCGGCGGTCATCGCGTACATGTTGAAGCGTTCGCCGCTGGCCGTCCGGCGTCCGTGAAATTCGGGTCCATAGTATGTGGCCAAGCCGACCAGTTCTTCCTTGGGTTCACCGGGGGGAGGCGGCACGGAGGGGTTGCTGAATTGGGAAACCGGCGGAGCGGGAAGAGCCGCCGGGGGAGCAACCCGCTTGGCGATTTTGGCCCCGCCGAGGCCGAAGGTTGGAATCGGGCGGGGGATGCGGACGAGATGGGTGTTGGTGCATCCCGTTACGGTTACCGTCAGACCGATGACCCAGAGCAGACAACGGACACGATCAATCGTTCGATTTGCGGTTCCCATATTCCCTCCTTACGTGATGGTTTACACCCAGGTTGACTTAGTTGAATCTGTGGGGAAATCATTCATTTCGTTGTATTCAACGAACCGTTTTTAGGATTGGATACGGGCGCGAACGCAAAAAAAGAATCGCAAAATAAGATTTTTTTCTTTTTGTTTCTTTTTGTTTCGGAGCGATCGAAGAAACTGTTTCCCTCCAGGTCCGGCGGTCAAACCGCGAGCGGATTGTTCTGCAAGGCAGCCGGGGTATGGGATTGATGAACGACAAAGGTGATTTCATTGCCTTTGTCGTTGAAGCGCAATTCATGGGTGAATTGCCGGATCAAGAAGACGCCCCGGCCATGGGTTTCGTATAAATGGGGCGCTTCCGTTGGATCGCACAACTGGGAACGGTCGAAGCCGTCTCCTTCATCTTGCACGGTGACCGCGACACTTTCCGAGTTGAAGAGTGCCTTGATATGGATCTTCTTCTCTTCCGCGTTGCGGTTGCCGTGGATGATGGCGTTGATCAGGGCTTCATCCATGGCCAGGCGCAAACAGAAACAGGCATTGTCATCAAAACCCAACTGGTTGGCCTGTTGGAGGATTTCCCGTTCCACCGGATAGATATTTTCGATTTTGCTGGCGATGCGAAAGTCGAGCATTCGTTCCATCACACCATCACACGCATTTGGGTCGCGCGAACGCAAAACCCACCGGCCCGCTCGTCTGCCATTTCCTCAGTACCGTAGACATGGTAGAGGCCAGTCTTCCACCCGTCAAGGGAAAATTCGCGTTGGGCCGGACCGGCCGCCGGACCGGATCGGTTGCGTGGCGGGCCATGATCCGGCGGGGAATCGCGCCAGGGAACTAGAATGGAACGGTAACGATTTCCATATTAACTTTTTATATAGAAACAGAAACAATTGAAATTATTGTTGCGTGAGAAATTGGCCGGAAGAATGTATTCGATTGCAGCGACCCGATCCGTATGGCCTTTTCCGGCATTCCCACACCCTGGTCCTCTCCCAGCGGGAGAGGGGATTATGGGAGTGGGTTTTCATCACTCATGGTGAAGTGATACGAACCAGGAGTCAGAAAAAGTGCGCGTTGGCCGGATGGGCCTACTTTTCGATTACATAAATCCACCGGCCCCGGGCCGCGGGGGTGAGGGATAATTTCAAGCCGTCCTTTTCGACCGTATGGGGGATCACAGGGCCGCGGCTGCCGGGGGTGGGACCTTCGGCGGCGCATTCCACGCCGGCCGGCAGGTTGGTCAGCGGCAGAGTGATTTCTCCTTCCCCTTCGATGCGGAGAATATACAACGCCCCGCCCTCCACCCGCCGCTCTTCGGGCACAGGGGCGAACGAAACGAGAGAGAAGGGATGATCCGCAAAGACAAACGCGCGGCCGTCGATGGTGATCCCCGCGCCGTCATGGCCCGCGAAGGCGATGAGGTCTCCATCGGTATTCACCCGGAACGCCATGACTTGCCGGCCTTGGTAGGAAACGGTGTGGCCGTTGATTTTGTAATCCGCGAGATGGATCGCATCGGACGGCAACGAAATTTGTTCCAGTGAACGCCGGTCCCGTTCCTCGTCGCGGGCGAATCCGCCGTCCCAGTTTTCTTCCACGTCTTTTAGATGCGGCGCGATGGCCACCGCGCCGTTGGGGAAGCGGCAGGCAAAAAAGGACGAAGTGCGGGAGATGTATTCCGTGTTGTCGTTGACACCGGGAAACGCGCCGGTGGCCGGGTACGCGCCGAGCGCCAGCAGGATCTCGAACCAGGTACGGATATCCTGCCCCAGGCTGCGGGATTGATCATCACGCGGGCGGAAACCGAGGAACGTGAGACTTCCGCCCCGGCCGGCGGTTTTGTGGCTGCCCACAATTTGATCCCGCACTCGCGCCACGGCCTGAACGCCTTCGCGCGGTGTCACGGGATAGATGTGATCCACCAGGTAGTGGGTCAGGATCACCTGCGGCTCGATTCCCGCGAGGGGGCCTTCGAATTCCACGGACGATCCGGCGGCGATCCGGCCTTCGTTGAGTCCCGGATCATACTCCACACCGAACAAATTCATCCACTCGGCGAGAATGGGTGCACCCTCGCGGGAAATCACCGGCGGAGGTCCCGACCAGATCACCCGGCCGCCTGTTTCAGCGAGTTGCCGGATCAGATCCAACAGCCGCGCCGAGGGAAACGGTTCGAAGGCGATGGTCAAGGTGGTGAATTTCCGCCCGCCGAGATGAACCGCGCCCTCTTTGACTTCCGCCATTTCCAGCAGTTTGGATTGCGAGATGCTGTTGGCGTAAGCGTATTGCGTCATCCAGCCGCCGAAGCGTTCCTCCACGCTGACCAGGTCGAGGGGATAGAGAGTGAGCACCTCCACATCGCGGTGTTGGGCGTCTTGCACGGTGGAGAAATACGGCGCGCCGGAGGCCCCGGCGGCGCTGACCAGGGCGGAACGCCGCCGCGCGATCTCGCCCGGCATGCCCCAATGGGCCGAGTAGGAATGGGGGACTTCGTTGATGATGCCGGTGGAGCAGGCCAACGCGATGCCCGTGTAGTTGCGGTCCAGCCAGCCGCATTCGCAATGGTCGTTGCCGTTGCCGGTGAGGAAATCACCCCACTTGAAGTAATCGGCGCAGGCGGACGCGGCCTGGTGGACGGTGTTCGACCAGACGAAATCGGACGTGTATTCATAGTTCCGGGAATACCGGTGGCCCTGGCCGCCGTCCCACAGGTCGATGGTCGGGCTTTCGGCCCAGGTGGCGTGGGCGCGGGATTCGAGGCGGTAGCCGAAGCGCTGTTCGGCGTAGCGCTTGGCCTGGACGAAGAGATCCACGACGCCGTCCTGCAGCAGGTGGTAGTAGCGGGACCGGAACAAGGCGGTCCGGCGGATGGCCTCGGGCGTCGTGCCGAAGACATGCTGGAGGGGTTGCCCGGCCTGCATGTCGTTGCGGTAGTCTTCCTGGCCTTGAACGAAGTAGATGAGATAGCGGGCAAAATCGCGGTATTCATCGCCATACCGGTTCGCGTATTCATTTGCGAGCCCATCGCTTCCATAGCGCAGGGCGAATTCGCCGCCGTCATGATGACTGAAGTAACCCCAGTCCTGCTGGATGTGCATCTCGTCGGAATAGAGCGCGTGGAGTTTCACGCCCGCGTCCACGTACTTATCGACAAGGTTCTTGAGATAGGGCAAAGCGTTTGGGCTGAAATAATCCATTTCGGGGGTTTCATATTGTTGAACCACAAGCACGCGGGCGAGCGGGCCGATGTCCGTCCGCCCCTCGCCGTAAATCCGGACGCGCTCGGCGCGGTAATCGCCCCGGTCGCTGGCCAGGGATTCCCACCGTTCCACGCGGGCGGTTTCGGTGATTTCGACGATGGCGTGAGGATCGACATAAAGATACGGCGTCCCGCCAATCCGCCGTTCCTGAAACGCGAAGACGCGTACACCCAAATCTTTCAACAGAATGGATCCCTTGTTGTTGGCCCATTTTTTCTGCTGCCAGAGTTGCACACTGTACGCGCCGGTTTGGGGATTGCGCAGTCCCTTACGGTAATGCATCCATTTCCCCGTTTCGCCGGTGCGCCGGGCGTACGCGGAGCCGATCTCCAGGGGGCTGAGCAGGCTGAGTTCCAGGCCGAGGCCGTATTGTTGCGCGAAGCGGCTGACGGTGGCCAGTTTTTCGACATATTCGTCCATGTCGGGCGTGAGTTTGCGGGGCGTGACCTGGCCGGGGCGGTATTGGCTGAAGAATTGATCGAAGGCGATGATCAGCGTGCGTTGGCCCTGTTGCCGGGCGCGTTCGCAAATTTGCCGCAGGCTGGCGGTGTGTTTCTGGTAGGTCAGGCTGAGATCGATGACCTTATCCGGATCGGTCAGATCTTCCAGATCTTGATCATTTACGAGAATGATGCCCGGTCGGCCCAGTTGAAACGCCCAGGGACCGGGATAACGGATCAATTCGCCCTGATATACATTTTCGGGAACCGGGGATTCACCCGTCCACGCTGGAGAGAGAAGCACCATGATCCAGACGGAAATCAGGAGGCATTGGGCAAAGGATTTCATAAAGGCATACCTTTCTATTCGGAGGAAATAAGCCGACAACGGATCATCGAGGAGAATGCAGGGAGGGAGAGGAGAAGTAAAGGGGATGGTTTTTAGTGTATGAGAAGTACCATGTCATCCCTGAAGGGGATCCAGGTGAATAGCCGTAGGTTTTAACCTGCGGCACGTGTTGGCGGATTGAATCACAGAGGTGGCTGGATCAAATCACGGAGGGCACGGAGGGGAAACACGGGTTACACGGAGAAAAAAAAGGATATGCAGACGGGACGCCCGCACTACAAAAAAACAGGTTCATCCGAGAAGTGCGTACCTGAAGAAGTAAAATTGATTCCATCCGCCACGGGGCGAGGGCGGACACCAAGGTCCGCCCCTACAAAAATTCCCTCACCCTAACCCTCTCCCAGAGGGAGAGGGGATTTTGGGGTGGTTTGCATCAATTTCTTCAAAGAGATGTGAACCGGCCATCTGAAAAAAAGTACACACTTGCCGGATGAGCCAAAAAACATGCCTACGACTTCGATGAATGACTAATTTTCATCCCCGAAGGGGATCCAGTAAACGTAGGATGGGTTAGCGAAGCGTAACCCATCATAACCCATCAATATCTTGGTCATCCTGTGCATCCTGACCATCCTGATTCAGACAAATAATCCATCCCGCCGGCCTTCACCACAACGCCTTGATAGCCTTCAACGTCTCCTCCACCCAGCGTTGACCGCCTTCGGGACCGACGATGAATTTATCCGCGCTGTAGCCGCCGCCTTGCACGGCCCGCTCCGTGGGCAGGTAGCCGCTATGCTGGCACGCAAGCTGCACGACGAAAGTCAAGACCGCCGGGCTGCGGGCTTGCACACGCAGGCTGTAATCGAGATACAATTCGAACGGCGCGGTGCACATCGCGATATCCCCCAAACGCAGGATGTGGCATTCGATCGGATTGATGGGATCGGTGAGGTAAAAGGGTGCGGTCTGGTCTGTGTGGGGAGGCACCGGGAAGCGGGCCACGGTATGCTTGAAGACCAGATCGGATTGGATGTCTTGCCGGGCGAGAGAGAAGCCATCCTCGACCGCGTTCGCGATCCGGCGGGCGATTTCCTGCCGGCTGTCGAGTCCCCGGCGTTCCCGCATGATTTGCTCGGCTTGCGCGCGCAGAAGGTAATGGGGCGACTGATCCCCCGCGGCCGCGCATTGGGGAAGCACAAAGAGATTCGGACCCAGCCGGCGGCGCAGTTCCAAACGCACGTCATGCCAAAAATCAGCGGAGACCACGCTCAAGCCTTCGGTTTCCTGGGACGGGCACGCGATGTTGATCAAGACCCCGGTGCATTCCTGTTCCGGAGTCCAGAAGAAAAGCAGGGGCACACCGTGGTCTTCGTAGCCCTCGATATGGCTGAAATTTTCCTGATTGACCTTGCCGTACATGACGGCGGTTCCGTCGAAGTACCTCGCCCGGCGGTTCATGCCGACGACGGCATGGCTCAGCGCCCAGCTCATCCCCCCGCGTTTGCGGTTGTTCCAGGCCTCGACGGCGGCTTGCGTGACCCGTTCCACGAAGATATCCGCGTAGTCGTCCGCTTTCATCACGCCGGGATCGTTGCTGACGTCATACAAGTTGTGGAACGCGGCATCGTTGTACCCTGGGCCGGTGTGGGTGTGGGTGGCGTTCAAGAATAGTTTTTCCGGATCGAAACCGGGGATTCGCGCGCGGATTTCATTTTGGACTCTTCGCTGCACGCTGCGGAGAATATACAAGATATCGCACGATACCAGGATGGCTTGTTCGCGGTTGCCTTCCGCGTCCCAGGTTTCCAAGGCCAGGGCGGTGGCGGTAAGCGGATCGCGAACGCCTTGGGAAATCCGTTTATGCAACTGGCCCACCAAGGCCACCGGTTCCGGGGGCGTGATGTCCACGGACGCCCAACCCACGTAAAGTGGTTTCGCGCCTGATTCATCCGCCCAGGCGGAGAAACCGATCGTCAGGAAAAATAAGAATAAAATCCAGAATCTCATTCTGCTCATTGTGATTCTCATTCATACACCTGGTTTGGAATAAAAGAATACTACCACATATATAACAGATCATTCCCCTAAGGATAGTCAGGGTGGATGGATTGCCGGACGGTGTTGGACATTCAAGTAATCATCGAGGCTCATCCGGCAAGTGCGTACTTTTCATCAAATGGCCAACTCGCGACTCGTTGAAGGGACCGATGAAAACCACCCCCAAAATCCCCTCTCCCTCTGGGAGAGGGCCAGGGTGAGGGAAGTCCTTTCTCCGCGCTTTCACGTCTCGTATTACGCTCTCACCACTTCTATTCAATCAGCGCCCCTTTCAAGGGGCCGCCGTACAGCAACCCAGGATTTCAACCCTGGGCAAAATACTCAAAGCGCAACGCAGCCCACCTCTGGTTGCCTATTTCCATCACCGCAGGATCCCATACGAATAGCCGGGGGTGACAACCTCCCGGTACCGTTCCCATGGAAAACAATCCCGCAGGGGCCGACCCATATTCAATTCAAACCCTGCGGGGTAGGTATTGATTCATCACGCAACCGTAGGCTATCGCCAGCGGCTATTCACGTTGAGCCCCCGCGGGGATGAAATTACACTCCCTATCTCCCCATCCTGGTCATCTTGTGCATCCTGACCATCCCGATTCAGGCAACCCCTCCTTCCCCTGGCCTCAATAAATTTCCCATCCCTCGACCTGCACCGCCGTGCTCAGAATGCGGATGTTGCCCCAATACGTTTCGTTGTCATAGGCCCATTCATAGCTGGCGTACAGCCATTCCTGCGCGCCTTGGTAGCCGGTTTCGTTTTCGCCGTCGGAATCGTTGATGGAGATATCGAATCCATAGGTTTGTCCCTGGCGCAGTTCACGCGCGGGCATATCCACTTCCGCTTCGACCTGCCAACCCGTATTGCCGTTTTTCACTTTCGAAGTGATCACCAGCCAATCGGCATAGGTATCCGCGTTGGTGAAGGTGTTGGCCGCGTTAAGTGAGATCTGGGCCGCACCGGACGTACTGCGGCTATTGTCGTGGTCGATGTAGATTTCCGTGCTGTCGTCGTTCCACCAGTTCGCGCCTTGCACCAGGGAGATCACATCATCCACCACGTCCACGCTGATGTACAATTTTTCACCGTTGTTTTGCAGATAGGCGGTGGCGGTCAGGTCGGCGGGGGTGGGCAGCGCCCATTGGCCGTAGAACTGGGCGTGGACGCCCGGGCGTTCCGGCGAGCTGCCGTCCCAAGTTACAACTTTCGCCCCGGCGACTTCGGCCGGATTGATCACGCCGTCGATGGTCACGGTGTTCGTGGTGGCCGGGACATCGATGAATTGGTATCCCGATTCGATGCCGGAGACGCAGACGATGTCATCGATGTAAAACGTTTCCATGCAGTCTCCGTCTTTGATGGTCCCATCCGTGTCCACGATGCCCGCCACAATGTTGATGTACCAGAGGTTCCCGCCGGTGGGCAGGCTGATGGCCGATGCCGAGTCGTTAATCGTTATGGTGGTCTTATTTCCGTCATCGGTGAATACCAAATGGTTCCACTCATCGGGACGCATGGCGATCGAGGCTTCTCCGGAGGGATTGGTTTTGGACACCACGCGGAAATTGGTTTCACCTGCCACCATTTCGACACCCAGGTAGTTCGCTTTGACCAGATCGGCTCCCGGTAGAACCGAGAGATAAATGGAATTGGCGTGTCCGGGCACGCCCAGACCATAAGTCTGGTCGTAATACACCCACAGGCTCACCTGGCCGATGCCGCGGGGCAAAACGGTGGGATGATGAGCGCCGCGGTTGGGGGAGAAGGTGAAAGAGAAGGTGAGAGAAGTATTGAGTTGGGTGTCGTCCCCCGCGTCTGGCGTATGATTGTAGAACATGCCTTCTTGGAGATCGCTGGTGTCACCGGCGAATCCACTGGTCCGGTCTTGTTCTTCCCAGTGGAAAGGCGCCCAGGAGACCGAGTTGGGAGTGGAACCGTACCAGAAGAAATACGTCTCGCTGGCGTTGCTGGGAAACGCCAACCATCCGAACATGAAAATACTGAACCCAAAGAGCCAAATATCCTTTGACATGGTGGGGAGTACCTCCTTCATTGTTGCGGTCAATCGAGCCAACCAAGCGTACAATGTTCTACAAGTGAAAGTCAATTTATTTTTTTAGAGGAAGGGCAATCCGGGATATCCCGTGGGGCTCGCTCATCGAGGTGCGAAACGCAGAAAAAGCCCCGGAGCGGTCTCCGGGGCTTTGGTCTTGTTCTGGCATGTAGACTGGAGCTATTTCGGCCGGGTAGCCAGATCCGCGGCCTCCAGAAGAGTTCCCGTAGTGAAGGGAATGACTTCGATCTGGTCCACGAAAACCGACACCGGGCCGGTAGCGGTGGCCGGAACCGCCAATTGCAGAACCACCACGGCGCTGTCCGTGTTCGTGGGTTCATACAACACCGCGGCCTGGGTGAAGCCTCCGGTCATGTAGGCCGTGCCTACGGGGATGGCGTATCCAATCGATCCGTCGAGGCTGCCATCCAAGGCCGCCAGGGCGAAGATCCCCTCCGTGCTGGTGGCGCGGGCGGTCATCCGGAAGAGGACCGGCTGCTGGCCTACCCCGATAGCCGGGCTGGCCATGATCAATTGAATTTCGCCGGGATTGCAGGTGAACAGCACGCCGCGACCGTCCGCCGAGGGGGGTGTCCATCCGAAGGGAACGCTGCTGATGGCCGAGAGGCCCGGCGTGGATCCCGGCAGGAATCCCCCCGGCACTTGCGCGAATCCCGCGGCTTCCACAGTGGCCTGGGCGAAATCATAGACATGCAGCGGGGCGGGCTTGGGGAGCAGAGGCAATGGCGATGAATTCACGCTGCCGCCATTGATCATGATATCGTTCGGCTCGATGGCGGTGCCAGGCAACAGGGGGATAATTTCGAGATTGTCCACATACACGGTAATGGGCATAGGGGCAGAAGCCGGGTTGTACACCTGTAAGAGCACCGAAAGGGTATCCGAAGTAGTGGGATCGTACAGCAAGGCCACGCGTTTATATTCGTTCAGCATGAATTGGGTGTCATGCGGGATCAACGCGGCGGCCGATCCGTCGAACGCGCCGTCCACGGCCGCCAGGGCGAATTGCCCACCGCCCGAGGTGGCTTGCACCATGCACCGGACCAACACTGGATTGGAGCCCACTGGAGTGACCGGCAGGGATTGAATCATTTGTACTTCGCCGGGATCGCAGACGAACCGCAATCCTTGCCCATCGCTGGCCGGGGAACCGGCTTGCACGGGAACCACTCCCAGCGATGATTCGCCTGCGGGGTAACTCAAAAATCCTCCGGGGATCTCGGCGAATCCCGCGGCGGCCAGATTTCCTTCCGAGAATCCATATTGCGCCACGGGGAGGGATTTGGGCATTCCGCCGGCCGGCGGGGTGGGAGTCATTACCGGAGTGACCGTGGGCGAGGGTGTGATGACCGGCGTGGGAGTCGGGGTGGGTCCGCCCGCAGGTTTGGAAGCGTTATCGCGGGGATGAGTAAAGGCATGGAATTCAGAGAGGTTGTCGGCCCCATCGTTGTCCGGATCGTCGTGGGGCCGGGCGTCGGTCCGGCCGAAATAGAAGGCTTCCCACTGGTCTGGCAAGCCGTCGCCGTCCGAATCCAGATTGTTCAGTGCCAGGGTAGGCTGATATTGAAGGGTTTCGGTGACCCTTACGATCCATTCACCGCTATTGGAACATGCCGTTTCCCGGATGCCCCGGATGGTGACTTGCGACCCGGTGACGATGTTCGCGCCGCCGAAGTTCAGGGTCCAGGCCTCCCCGCCCCCGGTAACAAGCTGGGTAAGGCCATTGGCGGATTGGAGGGTTCCGGTCAATTCGATCACCTTAGAAGGCGCGTTGGCCAGGACGGTGGCTAAATCCGCCACCGCCTGGTTGATGGTTTCCGGCATCCAGGAGGGCGGGAGCAGGGAAGGATCCACGGGGATGCCCATGGCCAGTTGTTGCAGGGTGAGATCCACATCTTGGGAGGGAGGATTGTCGCGTGACCAATTGAGCAGTTGGCTCACGAGCCCGGTCCACGAATGGACCTCCGGCAAACTGGCGAGCAGGTATCCATACACTTCGTCCAGATCGTAGGAGAGCCGCAGGGTGGCGAGCGTATCATGGGTCAATACCGGTGCGCCGCTTCCCCAGACGATGGGGCCGGGCAGGGATCCATATTGAATGAGCCAGAGTTCAAACGCCACCGTGGCCGCCGCGGCCGGGAGGGTGAACGATTCGGCGCGGTTGGTCAGGAACTGCTGGATGGCTTGCTGCCGGACCAAGGATAGCCATTCCGGGCCGGTTAGCCCGCCATCGTACAGCCCGGCGGGATCCCAGCAGGGGACATAGCTCCGACTGTAGAGAGATATGGTTACGGTGTTAGCCGATTTTTCCCGAACCCGCAGGATCAAGGGATCGGGTCCAGGAAGCCGTAATGTCCATTGAGGGGCCGTGAAGGTGGCGGAAGCCACTTGGCTATTGAACAAATTCCAGGCCGACAGGAACGAACCTTCACTGACCGGACCGGGCATCTCGTCTTTACTGAGCCGCACCGCCGGGTGGACGGCGAGCAGGTATTCGCCGGCCGCCAAGCCGGGAGCGATGGGGAAAGACAAGGGATTGTCGGGATCGGTTTGGCGGATTCCTTCGTCAAACTTGCTCCAGCCGTCCTGGTCCGCGTCTGAGGGGACGCTGGTTTTGTCCTTGGGATTGGTATCGCGGACCAATTCGTCGAGGTCGTCCCATCCATCTCCGTCGTAGTCCTTCGTGACCGAGAAGATAGGGAGGCCGAAGCTGTCTTCCAGGGCGTCAGGAATGCCATCCTTGTCCGAATCGGCGGAAGGATCCTGGTCGATAGTGTAAGGCAGAGTCAGCATAGGGCTGACATCGGCCCCCAGCGTCGCGTAGAAATCCAGCGTGGCGCTCTGATAGAGGATGATCCCAGTGGTTCCGGGAGTGTACGTTTGCCATCCGCCTCCGTTCTGGCGATAGTAGATTGTGGCTCCCGGGGGGGCGGCCGGTGTCACGGTAATTGTGCTGTTGTAGGTGCCCGCGGGCGGCGCGGCGGTCAGCGAGACGGTCCGGGGCAACACCGGCCGTCCAAAGGCGAATAACGATTGTTCGGCAGAGAATTGATTGACATGGGCTTCGAATTCCGCGGGATTGGGTAAGAATTGAAGTCCGGTGAGGGTAACCGGCGGGGCGGAAACCAAGTGTCCGTTTTGCAGGACCTCCCGGTGGATCTTCACGCTGCCGTCGCCGAATATCGCGTCCGCGCCGATGGTCCAATCGTTCACGAAGAACGACCGGTAAGGATAGAACCGGCCGGCCGCTACGTCGGTTTTTTTGTAGATCATTACATTGTGATAAACCGAGTAGTCCGTGCTGAGGTTGGGGATCTCCATCTCCCCGAGTTTGGAGAACGTGCCACCGGTGAACTGATATAGGGACAAGGAATGGGGAAGCGAGGGTGTTTGGGTGGCCTGAGAGGCCGGTTGAAGGCCGTTGCTGTGAGGCGCCGTCCAGATCACCAGGTCCAGGCTGCCGGGGCTGACGAAATTCCCGAAGGCCACGTCCAAAACCCGGCCGCTGATATCCGGAACCGGCAGGGGCTTGAAATTGAGATCGCCGGAATTGAGATACACCGTCACGGCATCTTGGGCGGGAGAGATCACCAGGATGTCCAGCAAACCGTCCTGGTTGAAATCGCCCGCCTTCTTTTTGTACGATTCGGCCAGCGGGAGGGCGCGGGCTTCATAAACTCCCACGGCGATCCCCACCAGAGCCACCGCTTCGGATCCGGAGGACCATAGCAGGAAATCCACCAAGCCGTCCGGATTCAGATTCCCGGCATGGATGGCATCGGCCTGGACATCTTCCCACTTCGCCAATGGGATCTCGATCCCTTGCGCCGGGAGTCCCTGGTACGCGAGCACGGTTGTCCCTTGTCCCTGGATGAGCGCGATCAGTTCATCGGCCTGGTTGCCGTCGAGATCTGCCCACACCAGCCCGCGCACGGGAGCCGTGGAGGGAATTTCCCGCGTCACGGTTAACGCCGTCCCCTGCGCGTCCGGCTGGATCAAGGCGATCTTCGGCACTCCCGCCAGGCCTACCGCGGCGATGGGCGGCTTACCCGGGATGGCCAGCGAAGAAGCATCAACTCCCAAGCCTGACACAAGCAGGGATTGGTTCTGGTCGATGGCGGGTCCGGGGACGGCTTCGATGCCGGCCTCCGCAGGGTAGAGCATGACGAGATCCGATACCGTATCCCCGGTCAGGTCGGCGATGGCTATGGGGCCGGGCGTGGTCCCTTGCGCATAAATCTTTTTGCCGGCGGACAACTGGCCGCCGCCCTGGTTCACCAGGATCAGACCGCGGCCGCTTTCATCCATGACCACCAGATCCGAGAGGCTATCTTGTGTCAGGTCACCCGCGACCAGTTGAAACGGCCCCTCAGCGAATGCGGAAATTCCCATGCCGGTCAGCAAGGCCAGGACAAGCAAGCGGCCAGAGGCCCATCCGGCCTCAGTCGGTTTCGGGAAAGCAGATTGACTCATGGATTCAGAACCTCCACGGGATTGGACGGCCCGAAGACTTTTTCGATTTCCCCGGTGTTCGGGTCCAGTTTCACGATCTTATATTCGTATTTCGCGCCCAGGATCAGGTCGGTGGTATCCAGGTAGAAAATGCCGGGAGTGTTGGCCAGCTCGGGGAAATGGTCCGGATCGAACGTGCCCGCCCGCGAGATGACAAACGGATCCTGGGGCACATCCCGATAAGGGGCGGAGATGCTGTCGATCAGTGGACTGATCTGCACGTAGGTCCGGCCGGGCAAGTCAAGCCGTTTGCGGTACACGATGAACGGCGGTTTGATAAAGTACTCGGCGTTGGTTTCCTTCCGGCCGCTGAAATCCAGCGTGCCGATCCAGAGCACCACGCCGTACGAGAACGGAGTGGGTTCCGCGGCCACGATGGCCGGCATCCAACCCGCTTTCAGTTTGGAATCCGTGGGCGGCAACGGCCGGATGGGCCAGGCGGGATGCTCGTGCGGGGTGACGTCCGCCGCCCAGAGGAAGGGGAGGGAATTGTTACTCACCCGTTCCTCGCCGTTTTGGCGCAAGGCCACCGCCCGGATGAAGTATTTCTGGTTGATCTGGATTTTCGCGTTGGTGGCTTCGTCTTCGCGGTCGATCACCGTTTCGAATTCGTTGTCTTCCGCGTCGAACGAGTAATCATCAGGCGATAACGTGAGGGTGGCCAGTTTCCCCTCGAATTTGTCCGTGGTGGCCATCTCGATGCGGAAACCGGCCAGGCCCACGTTGGAGCCGAACCATTTCAATTGGAACGAAGGCGCGGTTTCGTCGCCCAGCGGCGTGGCGCTGATCATGGAAGGCGTCACGTTACTATCCGGTAAACTGGGGAAGAGAAACTGGGTGGGAATATAAAAGATAGGCCCCCGGTTGTTGTTTTCATCGAAATACCGGACACCATAGCAAATCCGGCCGCCTTGGCTGGGGGTGAAATAATCTTCGAGGGTGAGCTGATTCGCGCCGTTGAAGCGCTGTTCCGCCACGGGGAAATAGTTGTCGCAATCCGGGCTGCGGTAGAGGATCACCCCCACCGCGTCGTCCGCTTGAGGCACCTGGAAGGTCACCGGCCGGGGGCGGCCGGTATCATCGAAGGGATCGTGCGGCAGCGTGCCCACTTGGCCGGGCCGGCAACGGTAGTACGTTTCGGTGCTCAGGGAGAGCAAGGCGGTCATGCTGATCCCTTCCAGCAGGTAGCGGTCGTAGAAGTCGAACCACTTGGCGTCAGGGATCTGATACATGGCGCATGGTTCCACATCGCCGCCCCACACCGTCACCTGGTAATAGACCCGGACGGTCCGTGGCGGCTTTGGGAATTCGTCCGGGATCACCAGTTTTTCGTCCGCCGGATAGGGGCCGTCAAAAATGGTTTCGATCACCGGAGGCAGGTTGACCGTCGACGCGATGGTCTGGGTTATCCGCTCCACCACGATCCGGAGGGGGGAGGTGTTCGAATCCCGCCGCGCGATGATAAGTTCCACAACGAGGTTGCCTCTCGTTTCGGGAATCCGGTTGGGTTCGGGTGTGACCGATTCGAGAAACAAGTCACACAGGGTGATGAGGGTGCACACGTCCACGGTTGGCGGCGCGCCGGGGGGCTGCTTGTCGAAGATCACGCCCCGGAACGGAGGCGACAGCGCGGATTCGTTGCCGGCTGCGTCGAAGGCGGAGACGCAATACCAAAAGGCCTGGTTTTCGTGTTGGGCGATGTTGATCGTGGTATCGAGAAAAAAGGGATTGTCCGCGGCGGGTTGAGGGATATCCGTAATGTACCCTTCGGGCAGGCCGTTCACTGGCGGGAAGGGATCTTTCTTTCCCACGTGGTCCCATTCGCGGAAGCGGTACACGCGGTAACCAATGGCGTCGTCCGGATTGCGGTCCCAGGTCAACACGATCCGCCGGATGCCGCTGACATCGGCGACCTTGGTGGACAATCCCCGGGGCACATCGGGGGCGCTTTGGTCATTGGCCGTGGCGGTGACCGGCGGGCTGACTTCCCCTTCCTGGCCCAGCAGGTCGATGGGCGCGACCCAGTAGGTGTAGAGCGCTCCAGGATCGAAGGGATCGCCCACCGGGCCGGATTCGTCCAGGGCCATATTGTCGTCCACAAAGACATACTGATCTTCCGGCTGGCTGCCCAGCGCATTCTGGGAGGGAGGCAACACCGGGGCGGGATTGATTTTTTGCAGCAGTCCTTGGGACATCAAGGAATTGAAATTCTGGCCTGAGAGATCGCCTTCGCCCCGGTACACGTTATAGCCAAAAAACGCCTGGCGCTGATCGCGCAAGGCGGGGCTGAAGTCCCATTTGAGGAAAATCTTGAGGTGTCCCTTTTCGCCAGGGACATTTACGCGGACCGGCTGCTGTGGCGCGGCCAGTTTGGTGGGCACGGCGGCGTCGATCGTCACCCGGCCGAGGACCAGGTCATCCGTTCCGCCGGTTCCCTGCGAGGACCGCAACTCGTAGGTGTAGGTTTGAGGATCCACCAGGTCGAGATAGCCCAGTCCTTCCACGATGGCCACGCCGTAATTGGCGTTCACCAGCATGCGGGCGCGGAATTCGCATTGAGCGCAGCCCGGGTCGCCATCCAGGATGGTCAAGAGCTGATCCACGTAGGTGTCGTCCGTGACCGGTTCGTCCAGCATGGAATCGAGCATTTCCAGCAGGTTTACCTTGGCCCGGTCCACTGCCGGTTGTTCGAAAATGCTGCGGATCAAGGGCGCGTTCCGCAGCCGGGCGGTAACGCTCACCAGTTCCATCGGTTGGGCGGAATTCGCCTCTCCGGCTTTCCGGAAAATACTGAAGGTGTCTACGGGGATCGATCCGTCGAACGAGAACCAGCGCAGCAGCACCGGGGTTTTGCCGGCCACCGGGCTGCCCGCGATGGCCAGGAAATGCAAGTGTCCTCCTTCCGCGGCCGGACCGGGCGTCGCGGCCGCGCCGAGCCAACTCCAGGCGGCCAAAGTGATTATCACGCAGCGTCGGGATGCGTTCCTCATTAGCGTATAGGCTCCATTCATGTTTTCATCCATATCGTTTTCAATCGGATTCATCCGGGTAATGCGCGCGGGGTCTCCCGGGTGGATCGGCCGGAACTTGTGGCCCCTTTGCCGGATGCGTGATTCAAGTTCTCTCTTCCCCTGGGAGTGGGGCAGGGTGAGAGAAGGCCCTGGTTTCGAAGTCCCGGCCCTGGTTTTTTACCCGATGGACGGGTGAGAACCGGATTTCGTTGCTTTCGCTTTCCGGTTGGATTCATAGGGTTTGCCTTCCGGTTGCCGCCCACTGGTTCGATCCTACAAGCTGCAATCCACGTCGTAGTCCGCGTCCCAGCGTTTGTTCTTGTAAATCAGGTCGATCACCGCCACGCAGGAAGCGCACCAGTCGTCATCCAGGACGTCGGCCGGGGAATGCCAATCCTCCGGGTCGCAGAAACCGATCCCGCCGCCCACCCAGGCGTTGCCATTGAAGATCATCCCGGAGGAATCCCTTCCCCCGATCAGGGTCAGCTGCCCTTTGACGCTAACGACGCAACCCGCCCGGCCATAAGCCCCCGCGACTAGTTTGCCGCCGTAGGTGGGGCCGTCCACGAAATACCAGAAGGCCACTTCGGCCGAGACCCCCACGCGGAGCATGCAGCCGAAGTTGAGGATCGGGAAGCTGCCGCCCACGCTGAGGAAAATGCCCCGCATTTCCGTGATGGTCAGCAGCGAGGCCACTTTGGGATCGATGATCTTCAGCGGTTCCAGGTCACAGCTGATGCCCAGGAAGATTCCCCCTTTTAGGGTGTAGCCCTCGAACTTGACCGCGGTACTGGCCCAGAAATAATTCTCCACCTTCCCCGCCGCCACGCCGAACGACGGATTGACGATCTGGAAGGATTCAAATCCCAAGGAACCCTTGGTTTGGATGGTTCCCCCCACATTGACCAGCTTGCCGGCGCTGATCATGAGTTTGACCTCGATGATTTCGGCGGTCAGGCTGGCCCCGGTGAATCCCAGGTCTACGTTCTTGGTTCCGATGCGGCAATCGATGACATCTTCCCCGCTGAGGTTGGCGAAACAGTTCTTCCCGGAGTTGCTTACCTGGTAGCGGGTCATGTCCAGGTAGGCCGCGAAGGTGAATTCGGGTGTGGACATGCTGAAATCGGCGTCGATGTGCAGTTTCTCCATGATGTTGCCGCTGATGATGGCGTAGCCCTTCATCGACGCACCCTTAAAGCCGATGGTGTCCTTGATGTCGGCGGTGACGCCGTCAATGAAATCACCCAGATTGGTTTTGATGAAACTGCTCACCGCGTCGTTGACGGAATCCAGGATTTCCTGCGCCTGGTCCAGCAGCGCGTCCTTGATGGGAAAGAGTTGAGTGACCAGGGTGTTGTTCAGTTGCTGGAACATCTGGGTGTTGAACAGCGCGTTGAGAATGGCGTCGGTCACCTGGTCGGCGGAGACATATTTAAATTGGGCAGGCGTGCTGCCGGCCACGCTGAGCAGGTTGGATTTAAGCGCGTTCTGGATATTCGTTACGTAAGCGCTGATGTCCGCTGGTTTGAAGAATTGATCTAGATAGATCGTGGGATTGGCGAAAAACGCTTCCGCGCTGTCCAAGAGGGGTAGGATTTCGGTATCGAGAATGTGGTTGATTTGGTTGACGACCTGCTGGACCGGCTGCAGAACCTGGTTGAGGTTGTACCCGGTCTGGGCTTGAAGCAGGTTGAGGGCCATGTCCATCAGCGTCTGCACCAGGGGCCCCAGCTGGCTCGTGAGATTGGCCGGATTGTAATGAAGGATGTCACTCACGGCGTGGATCTTTTGAATCACGTCCTGGATGAGGTTCACCGCGGGCATGACATTCGGATTGCGCAGCACGTTGTTGAAATTGATCGCGACAAAAAGATTGTTCAGCTGGTTCTGAAAATCCACGCTGTTGATATACGTGGCGTATTGGCTGGGATCCAGTGTATTCAGCTGATTCTTCATCGCGTTGAGCATGGCCTGAACGGGGGGTTTGATCAGGCCTTTGAGAGGCGGCCGGATGAAGGTGGTCAGGTCGCCGGTGAGTTTGCCGGAGACTTCCTCCAGCTGGTCGCGCACCGGGCCCAGAAAGGTGTTCTGAATCGTCCCGGTGAATTGCGACGCGGCGCTGCTGAGGTTCAATTCGGGCAGGCTGCCGATTTCCACGCCGAAGCTGATCTCGGTTTTGGAGGCATTCAGGTATTCGACCGCCGATTTGATGTCGACGACGATGAGGTTGTGCTGGAGCGGTGCGGTGCTGGCGAATTCCTTTTTGCTCTTGTTGTATTCGATTTCGTATTTCAAGTCGATGATATTAGCGAATTGCGTCCGCACATTGACCGGCGCCTCCTTCACGTATTCCGCGAACTTGGCCTCGATTTGCGTTGACGATATGTTGACGGTCGAAGGAAATCCATTCTTGTCCGCGTCCGGATCAGGCATGGTGAACCAGGGATCGCCGTCCACGATCTCGCCCACCAGGCCCCGCACCAAGACGTGAATCTTGGGGGGATTGAAAAACGAGACCACCAGGTCGCCGATCAGGTTATAGAAGCCGTTGGGGCTGTTGGTTCCGTCATACGTGGAGAGGTAGATTTTCTGAATCGTGGTTTTGTAGCCATCGTACCGGGTTAACAGCGTGTTTTCGATTTTGGAGTCGCGGATGGTTCCGCAGGGGCGGATATTGGTCTGCATCAGCGGCTTGTCATCGAGGCCGGCAATGGTGTTCTTGCTGGAGATCCACAACGTCCGCTCGTTGTCGTTCACCGCGCCCGGACGTAAGTTGAAGGCGAAGGTCAGCACCCGCAAATCCGCCTGCCAATAGGCCAGCGTCCGGGTTTCCTTCTGGGCGTCGGCGGGCACCTGGCCGCCCGTGAAATTGCCGCAGCCGTTGAGCGTCATGTCCTCGAAGGGCACCGTGATCCCCGAAGGCCAGGGGATGTCGATCTGCCCGTCGATGGTGGACGAGAGGCCGCCGGAATCGTTATCGAGATACGCCTGGCCGAATGAAGTCAACTTGATGTCATACCCGTCGCCTCCGCATTCGGGATCGGCGTAGATCTGGAAGGCCTGCCCCGCGCTTTGCGCGTCCACCACGCCCGAATAGCCGCCGGGGCGGACGTACAGTTTGGTCCACTCCGTGCTTATGAAGTCCAGGGTGTTGACGTCGATCTGGGCGGTGAAGGGTTGGCCTTGAAAGGCTTCCGGCATCAAGTTCAGGCCCGCGAACAAGCCCGTCCCATTGGTGAACGCGGCCGCGCCGTAACTGCGCAGGGTGGGGGATCCGCGTTCCCGCATGGCCTGCAGGTACTCCGCCACGTCAGTCCCGTTTTTCATGCCGTTAGCCGGGAGCACGATGCCCGGCTGGTACCACGCCGCCTGGCTGGCCGGCTGGAAGTTATAGGTGTTGAAGTCCGGATCGACCGCCGTGGTCAGGGCGCTGTCCGCCGCGAAGGACCCGTCTCCGGCAAAGGAGGCCTGGCCTGAAAAAATGGCGTTCACGTTGACGATCGAACTCGCGCAATCACTGCGGTTCACTGCCATCAGGATTTTAAGGCTTTGCGCTTGTGAGAGGCCGGTTTGAATTCGGCCCGATTGGATGGACAGTGAGTTCGCGGTCAGCGTGGTCTGGGCCTTGTACGGGAAGGCGGAATTATAAGTGACCGGATCCGACACCAGGTTGGCCTTGATCCCGGAGGGTTCGATCAACACTTCCCCGTTGAAACTGATATTCCCTTGCAGATATCCGCAGTTCGAGCCGCGCACTCCCGGACCGAATCCCGCCGTAAAATGGGGAGTGAAACGGTACACCGGTTTGGGATTGTTTAAGATGTAGCCCCGGGTGTAATCGAAGACCTGGCTGTCGGACTGGATCACGAAGCCCAAGCTTTCGTACGACCAGGTGATCGTGAGAGGCGAATCCACCGCCGTGGAGGCCAGTTGCAAGTCCTGTTTCAGTTTGAGATTGCCCAGCGGGAATAACTTATCCACGTAGACGAATCCTTGGCTGGCCGTGACCCGGAAACCCAGCCCAGACGGCATCACCGTGGCGATGAAGGCGAATGCCCCGTCTTGGTTGAGCGCACCATTGAAATACCGGTACGCCCAGGACGATCCGTCCGGCTGGTAGGGGTCCGCAGGCGGCGTGAACGGCGTGGAGCCGTTCGTCACCGTGAGGTCAAGCGTGCCGGGATCCCGATCGCAAAAGAGATCGGCGAAGGGAACCGAGATCGTGGGGGTTCCCGCGTCCCATTCTGTCTGGCCGCTGAGTTTCAGGGGGGCCAGATCAAATGTGCTGACTTGGCTGAGGGTGGTCTCGATGTCATCAAATGTCATGCGCCCCGAGAGGTGCAGGATGTTCCGCATATTGGTTTCCGCGGTGTTGTTGGTCTCGTTGGGATCGAGAAGATAGCCTTCCGGAGCGGGCGGATCGATCTGGTCCTTGTGCAGTACTACCGAGATCCGCATCCGGTAGGTGTCCAACGGCAATTTGTCTTCGAGGGCGATGGGAAATTCGTACTGGAAACTCTTCGTGTATGTGGCTGGATTCCCTTCCTGGCTCAAGACTTCATCCCGGGTCCAGGTTTTGATCACGGCGTTCGCGGAGTTGACCAGTTCGAAGGTGGTGGTAATGGGCAAACTTGAGGGAGGGGAAGTCAGGACGAAAATCTCATACATGCCCCGGATCGCGTCGAGTCCCGCGATGGAATGCACGATCTTGTCTGTGTCCAGGCTCGCGAAATGGAAGCCGATGTCCAGCACGGGAATGGGCGTGGGAGAAGGCGTCGGGCTGGGCGTGGGTGTGGGCGTGGAGCTGGGCAAGGGAATTATGAATGTGGGATTGACCAATGTTGGAAACACGATGGGAGGTTGGGTCGGGATGACGATGATGGGAGGCCGGATGGTCGGGAAGATGACCTGGGCCAGTTCGCGGCTGGCATCTCCCGTGGAATTTCCGGCCGGTACGCCGTTGTCAGCGAACGCGTGGAATGGCATGCCAAACGCGAGGCATCCAACAATCACGAAAAGTATTTCAGTTGTCTGTCGAATCGGAAGAAAACCTTGATAGAATCGCAATCTCATTCCATTACTCCTGGGGCCGCCCTTCAACGGTTAAAGAAGAGGCCCAATGAAGAGTTGGTTTTATAGTATATATTTATATTTATATATAAATTTTGGCATTAATCTTTTCATGCTGAATTGCGGCATAGAGAGATGCCCAGGCCGGCGGCGAAGAATCTCATCAGATGCCGATATCAGATGTTATCATTGTATGGCTCGGGTTTTAAACCCCCACCGGTCACGTTTGCGTAAAACAACGGCTTGGCGATATAAGGACAATCCATATCGTCCTTCATGAAGCGTACTCATGCTTCATGGGATGAGATGTCATATGGTTATTTCGAGGCAAAGGAGAGCAGTCTCAGGCGAGCATCGCACAAGCATAACAAAATCGATAGCTCAAGTCAATATAAAAATCTGGGCTAAAAACTCTTTAGAGGAGAACCTTTCGAGTTATGCCGGCAGGACAAACCATTATTGGACGAAAATAGGTTGGTCGTGGGCTTATAGGGCTTGAGGCAGCCGATGATTTTCGCGGGGTGGACGGCAAAATCTTTTTAATGTACATCTAATTGATTTTATTTAAGTTATATATATTTGTACGAGGTGTCTCGAACAGGCTGCAAGGAGGTTCGGTGTTCGTGATGCAGTACTCTTTGCTTCAGAAAGCGGGGAAGGAAGATAGAGAAACCGGACGTTGGTTCCATTGATCCGAGCAGGAAAAGCAGCGAGAGCCATGAACCATCTATTTTAGAGATGAGGGAGAAGAGAGACTTTGGTCCTTTTCTGGTCTTCACTCCCATTGAATCCTCTACCTGAGGGATAAAGAACCGTTTCGTATTTCCATTCATATAGATAAATACTGTGAACAAAGCTCTAAAGAAGGCAGCCGACGTGTTACGAATTCAAAAATCTCTTCAACGTCCTATTCTGTTTAATCTTATACGATTCATTTTCATCTTGATTTTTAAGTGTAATTTTGGTATTTTTTCTATGCAAATGGGAGGGTGGAGTAATTTGGCCTGGCGCGGATCTGTTGTGCTTTCTTTTTTGTCCATTCCAGTCACTATTGATTGAACATTCGGGTTGAGAATCATGCAGAACGGGAGAGAACCACGACGCGGATTATGGCGGGTTGGGTTGGTCATTCTTTTGGTATTATCGATGGCGGGGTGCGGCGGATTCAAGATCGTCCGGATTCCCATTCCCATCCCGACATTTGGGATTGGTGGTGGCGATAAAACCGCCCGGCGGTCTTCGGAGGAGTATCGTGGCCCCAAAGAACAGATCGGCCTAGCCTCCTGGTACGGGAGGGAATTTCACGGGAAAAGGACTGCCAGCGGCGAGGTTTTTGATATGAACGCGATGACCGCCGCGCATCCCACATTGCCTTTTGATACACGGGTGCGCGTGACCAATCTGGAAAACCGCCGCTCGGTGGTGCTTCGCATCAACGACCGGGGCCCCAACGTGCGCGGACGGATCATTGATGTGTCGTTGGCCGCCGCCCGGAAGTTGGATTTCGAACAACAAGGACTGGCGCAGGTGAAGGTGGAAGTCAATTGAGGCGGGTCTGGGCCATGGGGCGGCGGGGGCGAAGATGTGGCGGGGATCGCGTGCCATAGTATAATAGTTCTTGGATCGGCGGGATGGCTTCGCGGATACCGCAATGGCCCGTGGAGGAGCAGCCATGAGGCAAGAACAGGTAGAGATCTGTTACGTGGATGAAGAGGGGATCCTTTTGCGATCCTTCGCCTTGAAATCGGTCTTTTTTTATGAAGGCGATCCGGAAGATGCGGAATCCCCCTTGATTCAGGCATTAAAACGCTTTTACCGCCAATCGGCGCCTGCCACCCTTATGAGTCTGGGTTTTGAAACACCCCGGGGACCGCTCACCTGGCAAAGTGAAATGGCTTCTCCTTTTGGAGACGACGATTTTGTGGAAATTGGTGAACGATTGTATCTGGTCGATGAAAATCAGAACCGGTTTTTGGATGAGTATGCGTATGAGGATTTGGCAAAAGGCCTGATTCCGATGGGATGGGAGTTGATTCCCCGCTGACATCGTTGTATTCATTCCTTATGATCCGAATCATACTCCCTCTCCTTTCCATTGGCGTTTTTGGGGTGTCTGGTATTTTTCCCGCATGGCCGGCTGCGGAGCAAAAAAAGGAGCCACTTTTATCTTCCCGAATTTCCCTCGCAGAGAATTCCCCTGAACAAATCAAGTTACGTTGGGAGCAAGAGGAGGAAGAATCCGTCCCGCACCGGGTTTTGTTGTTCATTCCCGGACCGGTAGCGGACGCGACGTATTCTATTACCCACTTTTCCTGGCGCGCCAAGATGACACAAGAAGGCATCCGGGAAGGGGACGAGACCAACTTTCCGGATGAACCTCCCTTTGGACGCCGGCCAACCATCTCCTTGCGGGAACTGGGTCTGCTTGGGGGAGCGCGGCTGGCCGTTATGACCTTGCAATTTCCAACCGGCTTTTTCGATCGCGAATCCTTTGTCCCTCTCCGTGACACTGGTTTTTCTTCCGTGGCGTTTCCCGAAGGGGAGATCGTAATCCGTATTTCTTCATTGGATCCGGCGCCTTTCACCGGGTTCCCGCAGGATATCCAAGAAGTAATGAGCCGTCTGGCTCTCAATTTTCCTCCTCTGCGGGCCGTGGAAACGCCCCCCGATTTTCCCGCGTGGCCGGTGTATTTCGATCGGCCCTGTTTGAAAATCCGTTGCGGTGAAGAGGGGGTGGTATCCGTTCGGGGATCCGAAATCCTGGCCCTGTATGCCGAGGCGGTTCCAGTGGAATCGTTGGCGCTTTTCCGCGAACGGAAACCGGTTACCGTGTTGGTGCAGGACGCGGGCGGCCGTGTGAAATCCACCGGGGACTTATTGCCGGACGACATGATCCGGTTTTTTGCCCCCCGTTCGACATCGCCTTATTCGCCGGAGACTGTCACGTGGATTACCCAGGATTCGGCATCGCACCGGGAAATTCCCCGGGTGGCGGCTGGTCCGGCAGGCGAGGCTGCTTCAGTTCTCGAACGGCGGATGCATTTCGAAGAAGACCACGTGTTCATCGAGGACAACGATAAAAACGAGGAGCAGCATCTTTATTGGATGTGGCATGATTTCATCCAGGATGGCACGCAAGAGTTGATCTTCCCCGTGCCGGAAGGCATCGCGGAGACCACCGCCACTTTGTTTCTGCGCATGGCCGCCAGTGAATCCTACATCTACCTGGCTTCCGGGGGATTGATGGCTGAACTGAATGGCATGCCCCTATCCAATGATCTTTCCCGTTCTCCTTCCGGTATTTTTTCGGCCACATTGGCCATTGCTCCCCGGGGAGTACGGGCAGGGACCAACACCCTGCGCTTAAACGTCCAGATCCCCAATCAACAGAACTATACCGAGGCAGGATTTTATTTGGATTGGGCGGAACTGCGGATTTTGCAGCCGGTTGCGCCATCCCGTGAGCCATATTTCAATCCCGGAGGATACGCGGCAGCCACGGTTCCTCAATATACGGAATCCGTTTGGCTGGTTCGGGAACTGGGATCGAAGCCGGAAGGGCAGCCGGATACCGGAAATCTATTTTACGCGGATCCCGCGGAGGGAGCGTTTTCTTTTCCGCCGGAGCCGTCTGCCTGGAGGGTTTATTTTTTGCCGGCGGGGGCGGAAGTGAAATCGGTTACCCGGGAGCCGGTAATCGAACCGTTGAAAAATCGTGGAATCCTGAGCGATACCCGTCAGGCGGATGTGATCTTTATCGCGCCGGGAGCATGGCAGCCGCCGCTGCAGCCGTATGCCGGTTTTCTGGCCAAACGGGGGTACCGCTCTCGCTTGGTGGCCGTGGAGGAATTGTATGATCTGTTCGGGGATGGCCGGTTGTCGCCTTACAGCTTGCGGGATTTTTTGCGATACGCGTATTGGAATTGGGAGCGTCCCCGGCCTTCGTGGGTGTTGTTGGCCGGCGACGCGACGTGGGATTACTGGGGGAGGTACCGAAACGGAGTCCGCAATTATGTTCCTGGGTTCCGGGAGCACGCGAATTACGCGGTGGAAAACTGGTTTGTCCGGTGTGACGCGGAATCCGATCTCTTGCCGGATATGATGGTGGCCCGCTGGGCGGTGCGCGCGGCGACCGAAATCGATGTGCTGGTATCGAAAAGCCTGGCGTATCAGAATCCGGTGAATCCCGGCCCCTGGATGAATCATGTCTTTCAACTGATCGATGATGATTTCGAGCGGTTTTCCGATGAACTGGCGCGGGATTGGATCCCGAAGGGATTTCGTTTGACGCGGCGTCACATCGCGGATTATCCCTTGATCGACAATATCTATCTTCCCGAGAGGCTGCGGCAAAGGTTGCGGGCCAAAACCAGCCCGGAGGCGACCGAAGACATCGTAGCCATCCTCAATCAGGGGGTTTTTTTGTGGGATTATTTTGGTCATGGCGCGCCCAATGTGCTGGGCGAGGAACGCATGTTCTTCGGCGGCGGTTCCAAATACTCGGACGCGAGGAAGTTAACCAATGGCGGGATGCTGCCCATCCTATGGGCGTTTACCTGCGAAACCGCCACGTTCGATTACCCGCGGGACAAGTGGAACATTTCCATTGGGGAGGACTTGCTGGCGCATCCGCAGGGAGGCTTGATCGCGCTGGTGGGGGCGACAGGCCGGGGATTTCCCTCAGATCATATCACATTGGCGCGGGCCCTGTATGAAGCCGCGTTCACCCGGCGTTTTCCAACGCTGGGGCAGATCTTTTACGCCGCCCAATTGCTTGGCGCGGCGCAGTATCCGCGGTTTGAACCCATGGACCAATTCGCCATCCTGGGCGATCCCTTCATCCGGTTCCCGGAATTCGTGGACGTTGAGGTGGCGGGAAAAGCCACCAGCCAGGGCATCGCGTACGAATGGGAGTTGGCACAAGAAAAAGACTTGCCGGCGGGATACCGGGTTTGGTTGGAGGATGGCCGGAGCGTAGTTGAGGAGCAGGTTGCCGCCCTCACTCAAACGCCAGAAGGGCGGTTGCGAGGGGAGATACCTTACGCGGGGAAACACAATCCCGGGGTCCGGCGGATCGGGGTGGAAGCCATGACGGTCCGGAACGGGCGCGTGCTCATTGCCCACGGCGCGGCGGAACTGCCGGCCGAAGAGCCTTCCACGCCGTTGGTCGTTCCGGCCACGGGCTGTTTACCGGATGTGGACTTTGTGCCCGGTTCGTTGACGTTCACGCCATCCCCGCCCCGCGCGGGTCAAACCATTTTTCTGGAGGCCCGGATTCACAACCGGGGCCTGGCCAGCGCGACGGAGATTACGATCCGGGGTTATACTGGAACGGAGGAGAAGGAGCGAAAAGAACTGGAAGTGACTGTTGGCCAGCGGGGGGCCATAGTGGACCGGTTGGATCCCGGCCAGGAAAAATCCGTGCGTATACGCTGGGATCCCATCGGCAATTCCGGACCGCACACGCTGACGTTGGTGATTGATCCCGGCCGGCGGATTCCGTGGGAAGATCCCCGGGAACGTTCGATTTCCATCCCGGTGACCGTCATGAAAAAGGCTGATCTGGTGGTGAAGGAGAGCGCGTTTGAAATGCAGCCGATCGAAGACGGGAAGCGGTATCAGATCTATTTTGAAATCCAGAATCAGGGCGAGAGCCGCGCCGAACAGATCATTGTGGAGTTGGGGATCCAGTTGCCCGGCCAGATGGGCATGGAGACAATCCGGATCCCCAAGTTGTATGATCTTGATCCGGGACAACGGCAACCTTTTGGGGGAATCCGAATCCCATCTGAATTTCGCTCCTTGGAGATTGTAGTCGATCCGGATGAAATCGTGGACGAGGAAACGCACGCCAACAACCGGTTCCGGTACCCACCGCCTGGATCAGGGAATTGACTCAACGTTATTGCGGTGACGAATCAATGAATCTAACCTGGATGCCGGGAGGCAACTGGGAGGAAAACTCTTCCAAATGCGCCCGCAGGCGGGGGGCTTCATCGGGAGAAAGGGCGAAGAAGGCCACCGTGGTATCGGCGACGGTCTCTTGTTGGTTCACGGTCCACTCGCCGATTTTGATCCAGGATTCTGGCAGATTCCGGCGAAACCAGCTTTCATAAATCACCGCGATCCTGGCGTTGCGTTGCCGGCACCAGGATTCGATAAAGGCGGCTCCCCACCGCCCTTGGGCATTGGCCCAGCCCGGCTCGCGGCTGCCCAATCCCATCAGGTCAAGGCATTCGATATCGGCGAGGTAGTTGATCGCTCCGATGTCGTTGGCAGCCACTGTGGCTCCATTGTAGCAGGCACGTAAAAACAATCCCATTTGATATTGCTGATGATAGATGTTCTCCGCGCCCGGAACAATCCGCCGGATGGATTGCAGATGGTCCCAGAAGGGAGTCAAGCCCAGAAGCAGCATTCCAACCAGGGCGGCATGAATCACGAAGCGGTTGAACCGGGGAGCGGCGGTGGTCCAGATTTCGCGATACCACCCCGCCGGCGTGGGGATAAAGGGGACCAAGGCCATCCATCCCAGAGCCAGCAGATAGGCCTCGTAGCGGTAGAACCATCCGATAAGGGCCAGGGAACAGTGCAGCATGAGCGCCACGGGAAATACAAAATTCCGGATGGTTTCGGGGGAAGAGAAATCCGGGTCGCCGCGCAGGGTGTACAGCCCGGCTCCCAGGGAGAACGCGAAAGGGAGCAACAAGTGGGGCGTTCCCAGCAGTTGGCCGTAAAAGCGTTTGGCGATTTGATCCACCTGTTCCCATCCGGAAGACCCCAGGACGCTTTTCATCAGAACGGAGTTGGGGAAGAAATGCCAACCCAGGCCCGCGTTGATTCCTCCAATCATCACGACCGGTAAGGCGCAGGCCGCCGCGAGGGTGGCGGCCGCGGTCCAGTCACGCCGGAGCGCCAGGATTACCAGAAGCGGAACCGTCACGAAGCCGGTTTCGTAGCGTGTCAATGTGGCCGCGAAACCCAGGAAAAAAAGATGAAAATTGGTGGAGAATCGCGTGGATTCGGGCACGGGATGACCAATCCGGCTGACCAGCAGCAGGACCAGGAGAATGTGCAAGGTGTGTTCCATGCCCAGAGAGATCAGCGCGGGCAAAGGGAGGGCAAACAGAAAAAACGAGGTGGCCGCGGCCGCGGTCCATTCTGAGTGCCAATGCCGGGCGGCGTGGCGGGTCAGCCGCCATGCCAGGGGAACCGCGGCGAGGAGATTCAGCAGGAAAGGGATGATTTCATGGTTTCCGAATATCCAGAAGTTGAAAGCCACCAGCAAAGTCCACAAGGGGGATGAGGATGAGGCACTGAAACCCGCCAGGGAGACGCCGAAGATACCGCTTTCGGCGAAATGGCGGGCCATGGCGAGGTGGATGTAGGGATCGTCGAGGGGATAGACAAAATGGCCAGTGCGGAGAAAGATCCCGAGCTCCAAACCCACGGCCGTCACCGCGAGCAACAAAGCGGGGAGAATGAGAGGAAGGGAGCAATATGAATGACGGGGAGCGATTGGATTCATCATATGGAGTATAGATCTATGTATTTCAACCTGTTCCTATGGTTTGGAGTTATTTGGCTATAATGTCGAAAATGGAATGCCGGGGGAAGGGATAAAGATATTTCCTAGCCAGGAAGGAGGCAGGTTCTGTGGGGAAGATCCGTCCGCCCCAAAAGGTCAAGTGGATCTACGGAGTGTTGTTCAGAGACCCGGCGGTGTGGGAGGAGGCCCGGAGGCGGATCGAGGCGCATTTCGGGCCGATCGACCTGGTGAGCGAGTATTATCCCTTTATCGAAACCACCTACTACGAAGCGGAAATGGGGGCGAAGCTCACCCGGTGTTATGTTTCCCTCCAGGAACTGAGGAATCCGGAGGAGTTGGTTCATGGCAAGCAGTTATCGAACCTGTGGGAAGAACAGTTCTCAGAAAACGGACGGCGGAGAATCAATCTCGATCCTGGGTATCTCGGCGAATCCAACCTGGTGTTGGCCAGCACCAAGAATTTCAGCCAGCGGATCTACCTGGGCCGGGGAATCTACGGAGAAGTTACCATGGTCTACACTCACGGGGATTTCGTGAAATTGCCCTGGACCTATCCGGACTATTGGCATCACAAGGACTTTTTTCTTATGGTTCGGAAAATTTATCAAAACCAGTTGAAGGAATTGACTGCCGGGAAGGGATGAGCAAGGCTTGAGAAATGAAATGCGGATTTCACCCTTTTCAGCGGAATCCTTGTTGCTTTTACTGGAGATTCGGTCTAAATTTAATTAGGCCGGCTCCTGATGGATCGTCCTGGTGGCGATGGCTCCCATGGAATGTAACCCCGTATAAGCCCGTGCTTGCTAAACTGTGGCTTTTTTGCGATCCCGGAGCCGGTTTTTATTGGTTTATCCAATCAGTAAAAAAGGCGGGGGAAAAAAAACAGCGATACCGGCTGGGAGAAACCATGGCCATCGATTCGGGCCTGCAACCGTTACCGGCTGATTCACAATTGACAAAACTTTCTCTTGCCATTAGGATTCTATTTACTCGCTGGGGGTGGGCCTCGGCCCTGAGAATCTCCCGCGTGGAGATACCCCTCGAACCTGATCCGGATCATACCGGCGGAGGGAAGCGACGGAGTTTCAGGTTGTATCTGCCTGGAAAATTCCTTCCCGAGCCACCATCCGGTGGCTCGTTTCATTCCCGCTCCTTTCTCTCCGAATCATGATGACCGCGCCGGGGTGGTTTGATATCCCGGCCGGGAAGGAGAGTTCTCATGAAGTACGAATGCCGGCGCCAGCCTGCCGAACCAGGCGGCAATATCACGCAGATGCATTTCGCCCGTCAGGGGATCATCACCGAGGAAATGCGGTACGTTGCCCGGCGGGAGAACCTGGACGCGGATCTCATCCGGTCTGAAGTAGCCCGCGGGCGGATGATCATCCCCGCCAACGTCAACCACAAGCGTCTGGAGCCCATGGCCATCGGCATCGCCGCGCGGTGCAAGATCAACGCCAACATCGGCAATTCGGCGGTCACTTCGGACATTCAAACCGAGTTGGACAAATTGCGTTGGGCCATCCGGTACGGGGCGGATACGGCCATGGATCTCAGCACGGGGGGGAATATCCCTGAAATCCGGCAGGCGCTCATCGATCACAGCCCGGTGCCCCTCGGCACGGTCCCGGTTTACGAAGCGTTGACCAAGGTGCGGCGTATCGAGGACCTGACCGAGGACATCTTGCTGGAGACGGTGGAGGAGCAAGCCAAGCAGGGCGTCGATTACATGACCATCCACGCGGGATTGAAACTCCGCCACATTCCCCTGACTTTGAACCGGATTACGGGCATTGTCAGCCGGGGGGGCTCGATTCTGGCCCAATGGATGATGTACCATCACCGGGAGAATCCCTGGTACACGGTCTTCGACGAGTTGTGTGAGATATTCAAACGGTATGATGTTTCATTCAGCCTGGGAGACGGCCTGCGGCCCGGATGCCTGGCCGATGCCAGTGACGAGGCGCAATTCGCCGAGTTGGATGTGCTAGGGGAGTTGATCTTGCGGGCCTGGGAACACGATGTGCAGGTGATGATCGAAGGTCCCGGCCATGTGCCTATGGACCAGATCGAGATGAACGTGAAGCGGGAGATGGAAGTGTGCCATGAGGCCCCCTTCTATGTTCTCGGTCCCCTGGTGACGGATATCGCGCCGGGGTATGACCACATCACTTCGGCCATCGGGGCAGCCATGGCAGGCCAGGCGGGCGCGGCGATGCTGTGTTATGTCACGCCCAAGGAACATTTGGGCTTGCCCAATTTGGAGGACGTGAAGCAGGGCGTGATCGCCTACAAGATCGCGGCGCACGCGGCCGATATCGCCCGGGGCCGTCCCGGGGCGCGCGACCGGGATGACGCGTTGTCCCGCGCGCGGTACGCCTTTGATTGGAACCGCCAGTTCGAACTGTCCCTCGATCCCGAAACCGCCCGCGCCTATCACGACGAAACCCTGCCGGACGAAGGATACAAGGTGGCGGCGTTTTGCTCGATGTGCGGCCCGAAATTCTGTGCCTATAACATTTCGCAGCACGCCTTGCAGCAGCAGGTGCGCGAGTTGCGGGACCGGCTGCAAGCCGAAGGCAAACTGACGGCCGAAATGATCGTGCCGCAGTGAGGGGCCGTTCGGATGGTGGACGGGAGGTGACGAGCGGACCTTCCGGTGGTTAGGGCATGGCGAAATCCACTTTGGGCCGGCCGGGGACATACCGCCGGATGATTCCAATGCTGTAGAGGCCGTTGGAAGTTTCGTAGGGATGCCAGTCGGTGGTGCTGGCGCCTTTATAGGTGCTCGTCGGCCCCAGTCCGATGATCACGCCGATGGATTGCCGGCGGAAACCGAAATCGGGATTGATTTTAGGGTCGAAATATTCAGGGGCTAACGCGGGCCAATACCGCTTGTCATAGGGATCCCAATGGTGTTGTTGCTTGGTTAAATTTAACCGGCCATCCACGGTGAACAGGCTTTTGGCATCGGGAATCTGTTGGAAGGGATCGAACAAAAAACTGGTGAGATAAGCGACCGGCGTGGTCAGCCAATAGTTCTGGTTGACTTCGTGGGAGTGGGGCGGGTTGTCGTTGGCATCCAAGGTGTATTGCAAAATGGCCAATTCCATGGTGCGCTGATCCGACATGGAGCGGGAAATCTTGGCACGGACCTGGGCGTTCAGGAAGTTGGGAACCGCGATCGCGGCCAGGATGCCGATAATCGCCACCACGATTAATAGTTCGATTAAGGTAAATGATTTGACCCTGGCGGTTGGCATTTTCGGATTCCCTCTACGCAGGCCTTCGGAGGAATAGAGCATCTCCATTTGGCCGAAGAATCACGGAATCCCCGATATTCCACACAATCATTCATACGTCCGATAGAATCATTGAAACAGACTATCCGGATCGTGGCAAGGGAAGTCATGGAATTGGGGATCGGAGGTTAGCCGCCAGCCGGCGATCGTTCGATTTCGTTACGGGGGTGTCCCGCTGGGGACTGCCGCACTCGGCGATTCATCCGGGGAAGAGGGAATATCCCCAGGAGCGGGTACGGGACGCGCTGGATCCGCATCCGGCCCGAGGATTTGGATGGATTGAAATTCGGCCAGCGTGCCCCAGGTTCCCACGCCCAGGCGGCCTTCGATGGGGAGATCGAGTTGGGTGGAGATCACATTTTGGCTGTCCACATAACCGTCCAACCGCCGGGTTTCCGCGTTGAATACCACCCGGATTTCATGCCAGACGCCGGGCGTGAAGGTAAACCGATTCTCTTGAAAGACGTTCATTCCCGGATAGTTGTCTAAGTCGTGCCACAGCTCGATGCCGGTATACTGGTTATTCCATCCCCCGATGTTCCAGACGTAATACGGCTTGAGGGGCGCGAAGCCGAAAATGATCCGGACTCCCTCCGCTCCCCCGGTGGTTTTCGCCCGCAGGCGAAGTTCGCCGCTTTGCAGATAAGGACTAAATAGTAACACGGCGGGCTGCGCGGTGATGTCGGTTTGGACGAAGGTGTTTCCCCGCTGGATCCATCCTCCCCGCAGGGGCAGGAATTGCTCATCGGATTGAACCGTCAGGGAACCGGTCCAGGGCGTATCCTCCCATTGTTGGTCCGCGATCATCTGCTGAACCTGTTGATTATAAGCCGGGTTAGGCATGGGATTCCCAACACCCATCATACCATACCCACCCATCCCCATTCCGCCGGCGAATAGTCCGGGAGGATTTTGCCAGGGATCGTGGCGGGGTGTCACCCTGCGGATCGTCGATAGGGAGACGGTTCTGGATTCTCCGGAGCGGCCACGGCTGACGGAGAGAGAAATCGCGGAGCGGCCTTGATCCGCGGCTTGCGCCAGGGCTTTTTCGATGATAGCGCGGTATTGCGAGGGATCGTCCAGCGGGATGCCTTCCACCGCGGTGATGACGTCGTCACTTTGCAAACCGGCCATGAAGGCGGGCGAATTGAACACCACAGCGTAAATCGGAATGCCTGGCGTGCCGGGTTGGTCCCATTGAACACGGATACCCAATTTGTTGAAGAATTCTTTGGGATTCATTAGGCTGGCCGGGTAAACCGGGGCGGAGGACCCCGTTCCCGTGATGCGGATGGAGTGGAAATCGGCTTGGGTCTTCCAGGTGCCGATTCCCAAGCGCCCTTCGAAAGATTCGGGAATCACGCATTTCATGATTTGGGCACCGTCAAGATACCCTTCCACTTGTTTCTCGCTGGAATCGAGCACCAGGCGGATGTCGTGCCATTGGCCAGGCGGCAGGTGGAAAGGGGCGCGGGGTGTGATTTCCTCCAAGGCCTGCTCATGCAAGGCCGACCATTTTTCCACAACGCTGCAGGTATTGTCCCATCCGCCGATGTTCCACACGAAATACCGGTTGGGAGATTGATACCCGAAGATGATCCGCACGCCTTCCTGCCCGGTGTTCACGATTGCCCGCAGGCGGATTTCGCCGTTGGCCATCACCGGGCTGAAGAGCAGCAACGTGTGGGCGATTTCGGGTTTCGATTGGACACTCTCTCCTGGATTCCAATACCACTTCCCCCGGAGGGGCAGCACTTGGTTGGGCGTCTCGATGTCCAGCGGCCCCGCGATGAGGTTGGATAACCATCCTTGATCGCGCAAAGCCTGTTCTTCCTTACCCGGAGGCACATGTCGCGCTATGGAGTATCCCGGCGCACCCGTAACGAGTCCCATGCCTTCTTTGATATAAAGCCAACCTTCGTGTTCGGCTTCATCTTGGGGAGAAGCGGGGAGAGAGACCGGCTCCGTTTGGATTTGAGATCGCTCCGGTTGGGCTGGACCGTTCAGCGCGACGCCTAACAGGTCCGCCATGACCTGGTGTGCCTTTTCGCCGGCCAGGTTTTGGGCCAGAATCCCCCCTTGCGCGTTCACCACCAGGTTGCAGGGGATTTCAGGAATCCGAAGCCGCTCTGTGAGGCTCATCCCATCCGCTTGCGTATTCAATACCAGGGGCCAGGGGATTTGCCATTTCCGCGAGAAGGAAAGCACACTTTCCGCGCTGGAATCCGTGCAAATCCCCATGACTTCTAATCCTTTCTCATGAAAACGTTGATACAACAAAAGCAACTCGATGGCGTTTTTGGGGGATTCCGATTTTCCCGTGTTCCAACAATGGAGCAGCAGGATTTTTCCTTCGCTGGCTTGCAGGGAGACCTGTTGGCCCGTGACGCTGGTCACTTCCAATGGTTCCAATTTCTCGAGGCTGGTTACGAGTTGATTTTGAGCGAATCCCAAGAGGAACGGGATCAGTAGAAAAAACGGAACGATCCGGAAAGACGCGCCATGGAATAGGCTATAAAAACCGGATGATGACTTGAACATGGTTCGACCGGCTCCCCTGGCTGTGCGATCGGCAAAATTGAATCCACGGTAAAAAGTGTCCGAACGGCAGGATGCCACTCCAACATAAAAACTGATTAGGCTTCGAATTACTCGATCCCAAAGAAGGGATAATAATCGCCCTTCCCGGACTCCCCTCACCTAGGTCTTCTCCCAGAGGGAAAGGGGATTCATCGCGCTTGTTTTTCAAATCCAGGGCTTCGACCTTGGTTCATACCTATTCCGTGCCGTTGGCACTCGATTGCTTTTCCACAGACCGGCGTATAGTTTCAATCCAGCATTTAAGTAATTAATACCTGATTTTTACAGGATTTCTGGATAATAGAGTAACACAAAAGGGCATACCGCAACAACCGGATTGAGGAGAGGCTGGGGGGACGGCATCGGCCGATCGCAGGAAGAAAGTGTTTGTGTTTCTTTTCAGGCGGTCAGAAATCCCTTATCCTTTTTAGCTGGTTTTGCAGTTTTGATCAGAAGATATTAATTTTCTGGTGAATAATTCTGGCCGCAAGATTTTGGCCAATAGAGTTTGCAAGGGAGAAATTCGATGCCACGGAGTAAAACTTGGTTCTTTATCACTCTTGGTTTGTTCATCCTGGCCGGGTGCGGTTCTCCGGCAGATCACGAGACGCAATCCGCGGCTCCGGCTCACGGGCGGTTGATTGGTGTCAGTTTCCAATCCATGAACAATCCCTTCTTCGTGGACCTGAATGAGGGCCTCCAAGAAGTGATCGAGGCCCATGGCGATACGTTGGTCACCCTCGACGCGCAATGGAACAGCATGAAACAGATGAACGACCTGTCTGACCTGATTCTCCAAGGCGCGGCCTGCGTGTTCGTTAATCCCGTCAACTGGGAAGGAATCCGGGGCAGTTTGGTAAAGGCCAAGCAAAACAACGTGCCGGTCATTGTGGTGGACGCGCCGGTCCGGGATCAGGAGCTGATCCTAAGCACCGTGGCTTCGGATAACGTGGAGGCCGGGCGCTTGGCCGCGCAGGCGATGGCCGAAGCTATCCGGCCCGCCCAAATCGGCATTCTGGCGCTGTCGATCAACAAAGCCTGCATCGACCGGGTGGCCGGATTCAAGGAAGTGATCGCGCAGTATCCGGACATGATCATCGTGGATGAGCAGGAGGTGAAGGGGACCACGGAAAGTTCCCGTCCGGTGATGCGCGACATGATCGGCCGCCACCCCGAGATTAATGCCGTGTTCGCCATCAATGATCCCACCGCCCTGGGCGCGATTTCCGCCCTGGAATCCGCGGGGAAGCTGCAGGATGTGAAGATATGCGCCGTGGATGGCGCGCCCGAGGCCGTGCAGGCCATCCGGGAGGGCAAACTGCTCGCCACTTCGGCCCAGTTCCCCTATGAAATGGGCAAGGCCGCCGCGCAAGTGTTTTATGACCACTTGGAAGGAAAACCCGTCGAAAAGGATGTGAAAATCCGGGTGGAATTGATCACCGCCGCCAACGCGGAACAGTTTTTGACGAAATAGAGGGTGAATCTGTAATGCGTATGGATCGAATTATTGGAGTGGTTAGAAACCAGTTTCATCCGAAAAAAGACTGTATGCGGATTAATAAGTACTGTTTTTTAGTTTCCTTCCTTCACCTTCACCACCCCCAGTGACCGTGGCTGCAGTTGAAACGTGAGTGAGTGCCCATCCACTTGCAACGTGGCCGATTCCATACCCGGCAACGCGAAGAAGCTCTCCCGCGCGTGGTTCTGCGTGATCTCCGGCCAGGCGGCTTCCAGGCGGATTGTGAACGTGGCCGCCTCGTCCCGGAAATTCTCCACGGCCCATACCCCGTTGTCATACAGGTAGAATGCCACCCGCGTAGGGCCTTCCACCGCCAAACCGAGGGCTTTCAGCAGCGGTTCGCGGAAATGGCGCAACGCGGCCTCGTCCAGGTTGTACAAATCCCGCGGCTCTTCGGGAATTTGAAGAATCGAGACAGCCTCGGGCACGGGAAAGTTCTTCTCCCGCAACAGGTCCCGCAGATGATGCGTCAGCGCCACCGGCTTGCCCGCCTGCACCCATTCACGGAGCGCGGGAGCGAATACGTTATCCTCCCAACTCTGCGTGGCGAAAACAGCCGCTGGATAGGATGAATCAATCCGTCCCAAAGGAACCAGCGGCACACCCAGCATGCCGATGAAGTCGTAGATATACGGTTCATTCCCCGGCGCGCTGTTGGGGACCTTGGGGGCCAGAACGCCTACCGGTTTCGCGCCCGCCACCGCCTCGGCCAATGTGAACAACGCCGGCATTTCGGCGAGCAACGCCGCCGGTTTGGCCCTGTGCTCCTCCCGGATCAGGTCGGCATAGTTGAACAGAAACGCCTCTTTCGCGCCGCCCAGAATGGTCTGACGCGCCTGTTCGACATAGGTCGCGGGGCTGGTTCCGTACGGGTCGAACCACCCGCCGCCGGTCTTCGCGCCGCCCAGGTCCGTCAGCCATTGCATGATGTAGAATGCCTCGTACTGCGCCTTGCGTCCCCACTGTTTGCTGTCCGGATCGCGGGTCTCGGTCCCTACCCAGATGCGGTCGAAGATGTCTGTTTGCTTTACCACGTCATAGCCCCGCTCGTGGAACAAATCGTACCACTGCGGATACTTGATGATGACCTTTACGTCCGGATTGACCGCGCGCGCCGGGGCCAGAATATCTTCCTGGCTCACCTTCAGCATCAACTCGCAACGGTATTCCGCCCAGGAGCGGTCCCCCTTTGCCTTTTGGGACATTTCGGAGGAGTCGTCGGTGAAAAGGAAATCGTCGATCATGATCTCGTCGAAGAGGGAGGCCGCATATTCGAACACCGCCCGGCATTTCGCCCGCGTCTCGGGCGCTTCGTAATTTGATACCACCTTCCAGCCCGTGGACGCCACGCCCATGCCGGTGGGGGTCACGCAGCCGGAGACGGCGAAGCCCGCCTGGCGGAACCGGTCGCGGCCACGGACCAGGTCATCCTTCTCCGCCTGGTATCCGTCGCGGAACGTCTCGATGAACACCCGCGTGACGCCATGCTCCTTGCACCACTGGATGGCCTGATCAATCGTCTGTTCTTCCTGAAAATGCCTCCGGACGGCTTGGGCGGTGAACAGCGTGGAAAACCGGAAGGTTTTCTCATGCGCCTTGGCCAGATCCCACATCGGCGTTTCGGCCGCGCCCGCCCATCCGGCGAACCAAGCCGCCAACAGGATTCCACAAATGGCTTTACGAGTCATGATTCACGTCCTTTGGATTGAATTTCTTCTAACGGGAGATGAAGCGGTGTAGCGTTCTCCTGGAGGGGAAAGAATTGTTGAAAGTTCCTATTCATACCCATACCACGAATCAAGAACGGATGAAAGTCAGAATTTGGGGATGCATTACGGCTTCCCTTCTCCGCGCTTCGGATCAAGGAGGGGGTCCCAATAAGAAGATTGGATCCCCTTATTGTTCCCCCTTCGCGGAGTCAATACCCGAGCTAAGGCTTCCGAATTCCAAGAATCCGAAGCGGTTAGGTTCATGGAAGGTTTTGGTCAATGTGGGTGACCAACTGAGCAGTTCCAGTTTCCCGCCGGTCCACCGGTTGTAGCGGTAAAAATTAGCCCGCCAGACCTCTCCGGCTTTGGGGGTGGATTGGTCCAAATCCGAAAAGGGCAAGATGACTTCGACGGTCCATTTCCGGTCCTGATCGCCGGATTGGCCTACGGTGCCATCCGCCACCACTTTGGCGGTCATGCCTTGGGCGGTCCAATCCCAATCCCCTTGAATGCTCCGGGAGAATCCATTGGAGTCCAGCCGGTTATGGATGATGGCGTCGAAGATGGTTCCCAGCGGATTCCATTGCAATTCGAAATAGGTTTCCAAGGATTGGGGGGTGATGAAACATTCGGCGACCTCTTCGTTCCACAGTTCACTGTCCCGTTTGGTGAAGGTGGCCAGGATGTCCGAGTCCTGGCACAACCAGCCGATGTAGAGATTTTGGTCATCATACCATAGCCGGACTTCGGTGGATTCGGCCCCGGCGGCGCTTCCGTCGTTCAGTTGGAATGGCGCCAAAACAGCCGCTTTTTGCCAGACCGCTTCATCCAGCAAGCCGTCCAATTGAATGACGCCGCTGAGCTTGGGGACGGTGACCCGGTTGGGTGGAGTGAGGCCGTTAAGCGTGAGGGAAGCGGACGGGGCGCTTTCCCGGGCTAAAACCAGCGGAACCGCACACCACGAGAAGCCCGTGAGGCCGAAAACAACCAGGAACACGATCTGCGACGCTCTATGTTTCATTGCCGTAGGAAAAATTTTTCCCATGATTCCTTTCCGATCGTCCTGGGATTTGCGGGATGCCGCGATGGATTGAATCATCGTAGCAAATGAACGCGGGAACAATCAATCCATCTGATGAAGTGCGGCAAAGTTCTGGGTATTTGGCCACAATGCCGCTTTTTGGGTATCCAGAAAGGGGGAGCCAATCAGGCCGGGAGAATTCATGGATGGGGGGAAAGGGTGAATTCAGAGCGGGTGGTTGTTTTCCCGGAGATCGACGACCGAGTCGCGGCCCTGAAGGCTCTTGGGTTCCACTAGTTTGATGACCGGTTTGAGGCGCAGACGTTCGAAGATGGCTTCCTCAATGCGTTCGCGCAACGTTTCGAGAGGGCCGAGGCTGTCGATGAAGATATCGGGAGTGATTTCCACCTCCACCTCGAGGCGGTCACGGGTTTCTTCCCGCAAAATGACCAGGCGGTAATGCGAGGAGACATGCTCCATCTGCGAGAGCACCATGCCGATCTCGGAAGGGGTGAATTCGACGCCTTCGACCACCAGCATATCGTCGGTGCGGTGAGTGACGTTTTCCATGCGCGCGAGGGTCCGGCCGCAGGAGCAGGGTTCGTTGTTCAGGGCGGAACTTACGCCGGTGCGGAAGCGGATGAGAGGGAAGGCCTCGCGGGTTAGGGTCGTAAGCACCAGTTCGCCGCGTTGCCCGGGAGGCAAGACGTGGCCGGTTTGAGGATCGATGATTTCGGCCAGGAAATGATCCTCGTTGATATGCAAACCGTTTTTGGCCTCGCATTCGAAGGCAATGCCCGGCATGCAGATTTCGCTGACGCCGTAATTGCCGAAGACATCGACGAAGAGATTTTCCTCCACTTGGCGGCGGGTGCGGTTGGACCAGCTTTCGCCGACAAAGACGATGGAGTGCAGGAACAGCGACTTGGGATCGATGCCGTGTTCCCGCAGATAGCGGACGATATGCACCGCGCGGGTGGGCGTGCAGATCAATACGGTGGCGCGGTAGTTGCGCATAATGGTGATCTGATCGGCAATGGGCATGTTGTACAGCGGGGTGACGCAGGCGCCCAATTGTTCGGCCCCGTAATGGGCGACCACCGCGCCGGGGAACAGGGTGTAATCGAGATAGACCTGGACCATGTCGTTCTGGGTGATCCGGGCGGCGGCGAACCCCCGCGCTTTGACGTGGGTCCAGGCCAGGATGTCGTTCTTGGTATGGCCGATGACGATGGGTTCTCCCCAGCGGACGGAACGGCTGGGATGCAGGCGCACCACTTCGCGCAGAGGAACGGCGAACATGCCGTAGGGATGGTTGTCCGCCAGGGTTTGGCGGTCGATGAGGGGCAATTGGGAGAGATCGTCGAGCGAGCGGAAATCGCTGGGGAGGATATTCACCCGTTTGAAAGTCTCCTGGTAGTACGCGACATTGCGGACCACGCGGTTCAACATGGCCTGCAGGCGTTCCAGCTGCAATTGGCGCAAATCGCCGCGGTTCAGGCATTCGTGTTTTTCATCCAGAATGGGCATGCTGGTTTATCCTCCTACTCCCATATTTCCCGGTAGCCTTTACCCAGGTAGGCGCGTTCGATCTCGCGGTTGCGCCGCAAATCCTGGCATTCGCCTTCCATAACGATTTGTCCGGTTTCAACCACGTAGCCCCGGTTGGCGAGATCGAGGGCAAGGCGGGCGTTTTGTTCCACGAGCAGAACGGTGAGATTCTGCTGCCGCAGCCGGTCGATGGTCTGAAAGATTTCCTCGACGATCATCGGCGCGAGGCCCATGGACGGCTCGTCGAGAAGCAGCAATTTGGGATTGGCCATGAGGGCGCGGGCGATCGATACCATTTGCTGCTGCCCGCCGCTGAGAGTCCCTGCTAACTGCTGGGCGCAGCCGCGCAGGATGGGAAACAAGTCCCACACCCGTTCCAGGCGGGCCTCGATTTCCGGTTTCGTGGCGCGGCTGGCGTAATGATAGGCGCCCAAGATCAAATTGTCGGCCACGCTGAGCGGCGCGAATAGTTGGCGGCCTTCGGGGACCAGGGATATCCCGAGCCGCACGATGCGCGCGGGTGAAAGGCGGGCGATGTCCACTCCCTGGAAGAGCACTTGACCCGCGCGGACGGGCACCAGGCCGGCGATCGTATTCAGCAGCGTGCTTTTGCCGGCTCCGTTGCCGCCGATCAGGGTTACAATCTCGCCTTCCTGGACATGGAGGGAAACCCCTTTGAGAATCTCCACCCGCCCCAGGGCGCTAACCAAGTTCGTGATTCGCAGCACGCGGCCGGTTCTCCTTTCCCAGATAAGCGGCGATGACTGCCTCGTTTTTTTGCACTTCGCGGGGGGAGCCTTCCGCGATCTTCACTCCAAAATTCAACACGCACACTTCATCGGAAAGATCCATGACCAGGGACATATCGTGTTCGATGATCATTACGGTGATTCCCAGGTCCCGGATTTTGCGGATCAATTCGCCCATTTCTTCGGTCTCGCGGATGTTGAGGCCGGCCGCCGGTTCGTCGAGCAGCAACAATTGCGGTTCGGTGGCCAGCGCCCGGGCGATTTCCGTTTTGCGGTGGATGACGAAAGGCAAATCGCCGGGCAGGGAATCGAAACCATGATCGACGCCCGTGAAAGCCAACCACTCGCGGGCCTGTTCGCGGATTTGTTTTTCTTCGCGGCGGGCGGCGGGGGTTTGGAAGGCGGTCCGGAGAAAACCGCAGGAGGATCGGCCATGCCGGCCGGTCATGACATTTTCGAGAATGGTCATATTGTGAAAGATGGCGGCGGTTTGGAAGGTGCGGGATACGCCGAGGGAAGAGATCCTGTAAGGTTTACAGCCGTTCAGCAACCGCCCCGCGAAGTGGATCACTCCCTCGGAAACCGGGAGAATGCCGCTGATGAGATTGAACAGTGTGGTCTTTCCCGCGCCGTTGGGGCCGATCACCGCCTTGATCCGGCCGGGCAGAACCGTCAAGGAAACACCGGACACCGCCGTCACGCCTCCGAAACGGCGGGTGACATTTTTCAAGTCCAGAAGAGGCTTCATCCCGTTCACGCGCGGTCTGCTTTCTATCCTGTCCGGACCCTGCCCGCCGTCCTTCGGCGGATCCACCCGCTTCCATTCACTATCCACCCGAACAGGCCTCCTGGGGCAAAGATCATGATGAGCATCAGGATCATCCCGTAAACCAGGATATCCATATCCTCGAAGACGGTCAAAAATTCGGGGAGGATCGTCAATCCGATGGCGCCCAGCAAGGCGCCCCAAACGCTGGTCATCCCTCCCACGGCCACCATCACCACGAGGATCACCGAAAATTTGATTTCGCAGATGGTGGGGCTGACGAAGGTCACGTAATGGGCGTAGAGACCGCCGGCCAACGCGGCGAGGACGGCGCTGAGCACGAAGACCTGAACCTTGTAGGCGGCGGTGTTGATTCCCATGGCGTTGGCCGCAGTCTCACCGCCGTGGATCGACCGCAACGCCCGGCCGACCCGCGAATGAATTAAATTGAGCGAACCGGCCAGGACCAAAATCACCAGGCTCCAGACAAAATAATAGAAAACCAAGTCGTCTTTCAGAGAAAGGCCTCCCAGGGAAAGGCGGGGGATCTGCCCGAAACCGGAAGGCCCGCCCGTCAGATTCACTTCCGCGTTGAAAGTGATGACTACAATTTCCCCGAAGGCCAGGGTGGCCATGGCCAGATAATGGCCCCGCAAACGCAAGGAGGGGATGCCGATCAGCAGAGCGGCCAGGGCGGTCAACGCCAAGGCGGCAAGCAGGGAAAACCAGGGATTCCAGTGGAGAAGCGTAGCCAAAAGCCCCGAGATGTAAGCTCCCAATCCGAAGAAGCCCCCATGGCCCAGAGAGATTTGCCCGGCGTATCCCATCAGCAGGCTCAGGCCGATGGCGATCAGCGCGTGCAATCCCGCGAAGACGAAGACATTGATCCAATAGCTATGGGTCCCAATCACCCACGGCCCGATCGCCATCAGGAGAATCAGGAAAACCAGCGCGGTGCGATTTTGCCGTCCCATGAGCCCTGCGTGTAATGATAGTTTGGATTGATGAAACGGATTAAACGCGGAATGGGTCAGCGTATCAGTGCGTAATCCATCCGTTTTTCAGTTTCATCCGGCCAATGCGTGTTTTTTTCGATGGGTGGTCCGCATCTCTTGGAAATGGCCAATACCCCCCGTATTCCCTCTCCCCCGGGAGAGGGCCAGGATGAGGGAATGGTTGGAGGGGCGGACCTGGGCATCCGCTCAAATCACGGATTGAAATGAATCGATTCAACCCCATGATGCACGCATTTCCCGGATGAACCCATTTTCAACATCGTGATTTCAAAACGCCTTCAGTTTTCCGGCCTCGCGGTCTCCCAGGATCCCGCTGGGCCGGACGAAAAGAATAACCAGCAACACCAACAAAGCGATGGCGTCTTTATAGGCGGAAGAGACCAATCCCGCGCCCAGGGATTCCAAAATCCCCAGGATGAATCCCGCGGCCACCGCGCCGGAACTGTTCCCCAGCCCGCCCAGGACGGCGGCGCTGAAGCCCTTGAGAGCGAGCATAAATCCCCGGTTGTAATCGACCAGGGCGATGGGGGTGATGATTATCCCGGCGATGGCGCCGATGCCCGCGCTCAGCATAAAAGACAAGAGCACCATTCCCTGGACCTCGATGCCCATGAGCATGGCGGCCACCCGGTTGGCCGAGCAGGCGCGCATGGCCTTGCCCGCCAGGGTGAAATGAAAAAAGAGATGGAGCAGCATCACGGTGACGGCCATGATGCCCATGATCCAGAGGGTTTGGGGGAGAATGGCCGCGCCGAAGAACGAAATGGGTTTTTCGCCGGAAAAATGGGGCAGCGTGTAGGCTTCCTTGCCCCAGATAAACATGGCGATCCCCTTAAGGACAATCGATCCGCCGATGGTGATGATGATCAGGGTCAGGACGTTAGGTTCCTTCAAGGGATGAATGGCCAGGCGCTCGAACAAACCGCCGATCGCGGCCACGATCAAGGCCGTAAGAACAAACGCGGGAAGCATCGGCAGGCCCAGGGTGGTGGTGAGGGACACCATGATCAGGCCGCCCAGCATCACAAATTCCCCTTGGGCAAAGTTGATGATGCCGGTGGCGTTGTAAATGATGTTGTAGCCGATGGCGACCATGCCATAAATGCAGCCGATACTCAGGCCGGTCACCAGGTATTGCACGATCTGGCTGCCTAATCCGATTTCCATAAATGGTTCACTCAGCCCTGTATCCTATCCCGGGCGGGATATCCGATGCGTTTCATTCCCAGCCCGGATCAGTCATAATCCAATCCCCCATGGAGATCACGCATGCCGTGGTCAGGGTTGCAGGGGGACGAATTTTCCCCCTTTCACGGTGATCATCTCAAACGCGTCCTTGGTCAGTCCGCAATGATCTTCCGGCGAGAAATTGAACGTACCCGCGGTGCCGTGGAAACCCTTCGTGTTCTCGATGAAATCGCGGATCTTCGCCCGGTCCGGCCCCACAGCCCGGAGGGCATTGACCACCAGGTGGAGGGCGTCGTAGGCATGACCGCCGAAGGTGCTGGCGCTTTCCCCGAATTCCGACTCATAATCCTGCTTGTATTGCATCAGCAGCGCCTTGCGGGGATGGGTGTCCGGCAGCGATTCGGCCACCAGCAAGGCTCCCGCGGGGAAGATGAGGCCGTCGGCGGCTTCTCCTGCCGCCTGGGCGTACCGGATGTTGCCGAATCCATGGCTTTGGTAGAGGGGAATCGTCATGCCCAGTTGTTTCATATTTTTGGGGATGATGCTTTGGGCCGGCACGATCGACCAGTTGACCACGGCCTGCGCGGCGGTTCCGCGGATGCGGGTCAGTTGGGCGGTCATGTCAGTGTCGGCCGGATTGTAGGATTCATCGGCAACGATCGTGATGCCATAATCCGGCGCCAGTTTTTTCAGTTGGGCGCGTCCCGACTGGCCGAAACCAGTGGATTCCCCCATGATGGCGATTTGCGTGATCCCCGCGGTTTGCATGTGTTCAAAAATGCGGATCACGCAGTCGCTGTCGTTTTGCGGGGTTTTGAATACCCACTTGGACAAGGGTTGCACGATCTCAATAGCCGCGGCACAGGAGAGGAGGGGAACCTGGTTTTCATCGGCGATGGGTTTGACGGCCATGCTGGTGCCGCTGCGCGAGGGGCCGATGACCGCGCAGACGTTGTCGAACTTGATTAACTTGTTGATCTTGGTGACAGCCACTTTTTCATCGCCTTCGGTGTCTTCCACGATCACTTGCAGCGGGCGGCCGTTGATGCCCCCGGCCTCGTTGATCTGCCGCTCGATCATCTTGGCCGTGTTGCGTTCGGGTTCGCCCAGGTTGGAGGCGGGACCTGTGACCGCGAACAACGCACCCACCTTGATGGGTTCTTGGCTGGCGGATTCCGGCGCGGCCGGTTGGGGGGCTGCCGCTTCCGGCCGGGTGGATTCCGGCGCCGAGGGGGCCGGTTCCGGTTTCGGACCGCAGGCGTAACCCAGGAGGAGAAGGACGCCAAGGATGAGGACTCCATATTTCCGGATCATGATTTTGACCTCTTTATGGAAAAGGTTGAGGGGGAACCGCCGCGAAGGCGGTTCTCCCCGGATCGAATGAACTGCGCGCGGGATGGCGCGGCGCTAGAAGATGTACATCAGAAGGTGTACATCAATTGGAAGCGGGCGAAAAGCGCGCCGTCCGCGTCATCGGCATAATAGTTGCCCGGTTCGAGCCATTCCACCAGGATATGGCCGCTCATGTTCTTGGTAAACACATAATTGGTGAGCGATTGGATATTGTGGCCGCGTTCGTTGCCGCCCCCCGGCCCGGTCTTTTCTTCCGCCAGGTAATATAGATAGCGGAATGACTGCGTTAACTTATCCGTGGGCTGGACCGTAAACATGAGTTCCGGGAAATAAATGTTGGACCACGCTCCGACATCCGGGTCGTTGCCCTTGTTGGCGAACTTGAAGCCATCGTACAAGGAGTAGATATACAATTCGCTGTACTTGGGCCATTGCCCGTAGAAATCGTCCCACCCTTCATAGTCGTCGGTATTGGGATCATCCCCGGACATGTAATAGAATCCCGCCTTGAGGCTGGGCTTCCATGGGGTTTTGTCCCACGTCAGCGTGGCATGGAGGTATCCGCCCCAGGCGTCGCGGTCCACTTCGCCGGATCCCCCGTAGCTGAAACCGTTGACCGGATCCACCCCGATTTTGGGAACATCGGTGAAGTCCACCTCCCCGAACTCCTTGCCGACTTCCGAAGCCAGCGCGAGGGTCATGCCGTCCGCGACGGCGAAACTCTTGGTCCCGCGCATGCCGATCAGGTAGGTTTGCTCCTTAGGCGAAGGATCGTACGCGGCGTAAGGATATGTAGTAGTGCCCGGCCGGCCGGAAATATCCGGCGCGTCATTCTTGTTGCGGACCAGGAAGTACGGCTCGAGGCCCACGCCGGTGTCGCCGATGTTGAATTTGTTGTAAATCCCATAGAGGTCCTCGTCATCGGACGACTGGAAGCCGTTTTCATGCAATTTGGCATAGAGCAAATCCGTGGTGCCCCAATCGGACTTGTAGGACAATTTGGCGGCGTCGAAGGAGATGGTTTGCGAGCCGTCGTAGGGGGTGCCGTCGAGGATCACGAATCCCTCGCCGTAGATCAAATCCTGGCGGCCGGCGCGAAACGTGAGGCCGGTGCCCAAAATATCCCGCACTTCGGCCCAGGCGTTGTCAAACATGGCGTCCTTGGCTTCCACGTCATATCCGAAATGTTCGTTGTCCTGGCCGTAGAACCATTCCTTGGTAAAGCGGACATAGGCTTCCATATTGTCCGTGGGATTCCAGTCCAAGAAGACGCGGGGACGGAAACGGTAGACTTCCCGCCGGTCGTTCGTACCGTCCTCGAAATCCCAAAGATTGTCGAAATACAAGCCGCGCAAGCGGATATCGCCCCCTACCTGCAGGGTTCCGCCCGGCCCGATCAGTTTGGTTACCGGCTTCTCCGGCGGTGCCGTGGGGGGCGGAGTGGGAGGAGCCACGGGGGGAGCAGGAGGAGCGGCTTCCCGCGCCGCCTTTTCGGCTTCCAACGCTTGTTTTAAATCCAGCAACTGCTTTTCGAGTTCTTGAACTTTCTGTTCCAACTCACTGACCCGGTCCTGACTCCAACCGGCGCCGGGCATCAGCAACAAGACACAGATGATTGCAACCAGCAGACTGATAGCCAATTTCCACATGCACATACCCTCCCTTGCTGTATACAATGACGAGATTTATTTTTACTCGCCGCATGACCTGACTGGTTTCCCCGACCCGGCAAGACCCATGACAAAACAGGCTAAACAATTAAAGACTTGAATCGAACTGGCTTCAGTTGGCCTCCTTCTCCGGTTCGGCGTGGCAGGAACCGGTTTTGGTTATCCGGTCACAATCGGTATAAATCGTTGCCATTCAACACCCGCAGATTGTGCGTTTGGAGCGCGCGCAGGGCTTCTTCCGCCTTCTCGAAACGGAATATCAAAATGGCCTTCTCGCCCGACCGCTCGACAAAACCATACAAGTAACTGACGTTAATTTTCTCCTGAAACAGAACATCCATAACGTGGGCCATGCCGCCGGGCGCATCGGGGATTTCCACGGCAATGACTTCCGTGTCATGCACCGTGAACTGGTGCGCCCGCAGGATTTCGATCGCCCGGTCCACATCATTGACCACCAGGCGGATGATGCCGCAGTCGTGGCTGTCCGCCAGGGAGATGACCCGGATATTGATGGAATGTTCGGCCAGGATCCGGGTAACCTCCGCCACCCGCCCGGTCCGGTTCTCAACAAATACCGATAGTTGCCGCAATTTCATGATCGTTTTGGTAACTCAAAACAGTCTCGATTTCCCGCCGCGGGTGTAGGAATCCATTCCCGCCGGTTCAGGGTAACGAAAATCGAGGAAAACTGATAGTGTGCATTCGTCTTCATTAAAAATGAAACAAATTCCCACCGTATTCAGATCCCGAACATGAACCAAGGGATGGATTAAGATTATCAATTTAGTCAAGAATATTCCGGAATTAATCTTACTTTTTTTATATAGTATTGTTAAACATTAATATTCTACTTCCCGCCAGATCTGCGGTAGGACTATCATTCCAAACTTCGAATGGTTTGTGAATGCCACTCCACAAAAAAGGATGAAATTCTTGATATTTTTTTCCCCTGGCTGGAGGCAGGCCCGGGAACCGGCTTAATAAGTTGACAGTGCCGATAAATTAGTGAAAATCACCAGAACATGAAAAGTCAACCGAATTGGGATAAAGAAAGGGGGACGCAGGGACATGAATTTTCAGTGGTTCACAGAACGAGTTCATTCCCGGGTATGGATCGTGTCCGGTGTTTGGTGGACTGTATGGCTGGCCGCGGCGGGGAGCGTTTATGCGGGGGAACCGATTCGGTTACATCCCGGGAATCCGCATTATTTTGAGTTCCGTGGGCAACCCACGGTGTTGATCACTTCAGGCGAACATTATGGAGCGGTGTTGAACCTGGATTTCGATTACCTTCCCTATTTGGATGAATTGCGATCCCATGGGTTGAACCTCACGCGGACATTTTCGGGAGCCTATTGCGAGAATCCGGCGGCATTCAACATCGAAAAAAACACCCTGGCGCCGTATCCGTGGCGGTTGATCTGCCCCTGGAAAAGAAGCCGGGTGCCGGGGTATTTCAACGGCGGAAACAAGTTCGACTTGAACACGTGGGACGAAGAGTATTTCCAGCGGTTGCGGGATTTCGTGGCCCAGGCGGGGAAGCGGGGCATCGTGGTGGAATTGGTACTGTTTTGCCCATTCTATGGGGACGAGATGTGGAAACTCTCGCCCATGAACGCGATCAACAACATCAACGGGTACAGCACGGTTTCCCGGACGGAGGTGTACGCGTTAAAAGACGAAAGGCTGACCGAAGCCCAAACCGGTATGGTCCGCCGGATCGTGCGGGAACTCCAAAACGCCGACAACCTGTTTTATGAAGTGTGCAACGAACCCTATTTCGGCGGCGTGACGCGGGAATGGCAAAATCACATCATCGATACCATCGTAGCCGAAGAATCGTCTTTTCCGCACCGCCACCTCATTGCCCAAAACATCGCCAACGGCAGCGGGGTGATTGAGAAACCCAATCCCCAGGTCTCGATTTTCAATTTTCATTACGCGTATCCCCCCGACGCCGTGGCGCAGAATTTTCATCTAAACAAAGTAATCGGGTATGACGAAACCGGCTTCAGCGGCAACAGCGACACCAAGTACCGGGGAGACGGCTGGGCGTTTCTGATGGCCGGGGGCGGCTTGTACGACAACCTGGATTACTCGTTCACCCCCGATTATGAAACCGGTATCGCCAGTCCCAACGCGCCCGGCGGGGGAAGCCGCGCGTTGCGCTGCCAACTCAAAGTATTGAAGGATTTCATGGAGAGTTTTGATTTCATCCGCATGAAACCCGACCCTTCCGTGATCACAAGCCTCGAAGGCGATTCCAAGGTACGGGGCTGGTGCCTGGCGGAGGAAGGAAAAGCGTATGCTTTCTATTTCCGGTTTGGGGACCGGGTGAAAATCAAATTGAATATCCCGCCGGGATCGTACCGCGCGGAGTGGATTCACACGCTTACCGGAAATGTGGAACAGGCCGGAACCATGAAACATCCCGGCGGGGAGATGGCCCTGGAATCGCCGGGGTACGTGGATGACATCGCCCTGCGGATCAAGATCCAAACCGGAGATGACGCGGAAGTAAAGTAAGAATATATTGAGCATATTTCCATAAGCGGTAATTAATGAAACCGGAAAGGAGCCGCCATGACCAATGGTGTGGGGCAAGGCCGTGGCTTTGTGCACATGGTGTTTTTTTGGCTGAAACAGGGCACGCCGGAAGACCGGATTCAATATCTGATTGAGGACTGCAAAACCCGCCTGGGATCAATTGCGTCCGTCAAGGATTTGAAGGTCGGCCGTCCCGCCGGGACAGCCCGGGATGTGGTGGATAACAGTTACGATGTGTCGCTCGTGGTCCTGTTCGAAAACCGGGAAGGGCATGATTATTATCAGATGGCCCGCCAGCACATCGAGTTCATCGAACGGAACGAAGAGATATGGGAGCGGGTGCAAGTGTACGACATGATTCCTGAATAAGTAACAAGACGAACAAGTGCCCTGCGCTTGGCGGCCGTGCGATCGGCCCTGGACGGCGCGTATTAATCCGGGGGCCGGTGAATTTTGTCCCGCGCCACAAGAAGAATCTGAGTATTAAAAAACCGGCCCAATGGTTTGAACGGCAGGCCCGTGATCTGAAGTGAGACAAAATGCCGGCGGATTCTGGCTATGGTTTGCCGGTAATCATACCCTTTGTGCAGGGAAATGCTGGTCCGGGGCACCCGGTCCAGATTTCCCCGGAAGGCGTGCCATAATTCTTTCCAGGTGTACGATCCCCGATAACCGCCGAAGAAGATCTTCGCCGCGCTTTGTTTTACAAGAACCGTGAATCCTATTTCGATGGGGACGGAGACGATCAAGGTTCCCTCGTTTTTCAGGACCCGTTTCAGTTCGGCGATAGCGGCTTCTTCGCCTTCTACATGCTCGAGGGTTTCGAGGCAACAGACGACATCGAACGATTGGTCCCGGAACGGCAGGCAGCGCAGGTCGCCTTGAAGGGCGGCGGCTTGACCGGATCCGAGCCGGGAATGCAGTGTCCGCAAAGCTTGGAAATTGTGGTCCGATCCCACCGCGAACGCGTAACGGCCTCCGGCGCGGACCAGCAACTCCCCGTCCGAGCAGCCGGCGTCCAGCAAGCAGATCCCGGGACCCAGCGGGGCATTGGCCAAGGCCTCGCGGATATGGGCGGCATGAACCCAGTTCATCAAGCGGTGGCGGCTGTGGTACAACTGGTGGGAATGGCCTTTGGGATCGTATTGGAAAGTCGTCTTGGGCATAGGCTTTTTGTTACTGAATTTGTTTAGGTTCCATTCGCGAGATATTCCCGGATCAGCCGGATGTTTACGGGCGGAGTTTCCAAGGGTAGCGCGCCAGTGCCCATCAGGCAATTGGGCCGGCCGGCGGTGATGCCGAGGATGGTGTCGACCGCCCGGTAAATGCGTTCCGGTTCTTGGCAGGCGACCACCCCGGGATCCAGGTTAACCCGGATTTTTACCGAGGGATGGGTACGGCTGGCGGATTCGACAAAAGCCCTCTGATTGGTTTCGACGTTACAGACCACATACCCGGTGCCCGTGGAGAGAAGATCATCGAGAATGGGATACGTGTTGCCGCCCATAATGCAGGGCACGGGATGGCCGACACACTCGGACGCAATTTCCAATATGCGGCGGAGCGCGGGTAATTCGATCTCGTGGAACTGGCGTGGAGAGAGCATAGGCGGTGAGGCCGCCGATTCGAAAAACGCCAGATCGAGGCCTGCTTGGGCCACCGCGCGGCAGAATCCGGCCTGATTTTCCGCGAGCCGCCACAGAAAAGCCGCCGTGGCCTCCGGCGCCAGGGCGACATCTTCACAAAGATGGTTGATCCCGCGCAGATTGAAGGCGATGGAAAACGGGCCGGCTACCGGAATCCGCACATCGGCTTCGGGAAATTCCCGCTTCAAACGCTGTCCCACCCCAATGACCATTGCGATCCGGCCGTCGCGCGCGGGATCGAACGGCGGCAGCGTAAGCCCTTCCTCCAACGACGATAGTAGCGGCTGATGAATAGCCGGTATGCCATTGGCGCCCGGCACCTGGATGGTGGCGCCATACGCTTCGGCCTCGAGGTTGTAGATGTCGATTCCCACCGCGATGGTCTGGTGCCGGTATTCCAAATAAGCCGCGCGGTGCCCGGCGAAAAGCAAATCCGGATCGCGGGACACTTCCCAAGGCGTATGTCCGGTGAAGCGGGCGGCGTGTTCATAAACGACAGGCGTAAACGGGATTTTCATGGACAATCCTCCTCGGACGCGCCGCATCCCCCACTCCATCAGGGACGCCCGGCGTGAGACTTGTTTTCGGCCGTCTTCACCTTATCATGTTTCGCGCGGGATTGAAATATGGCTTATCCGGCAAGCGGGGAAGCGTTTTTCCGGTTCGCGCGGCCGTTGCCGGACTGACCTTCTTCCTGATATACAGGACTCCGCCGGCGGCGCGTATTCCCCTGGTTAAGTCAACATATTCAAACAGCAATCCGGGAGGTACACTTCATCCTGCGCATATTGCACTCGTATCGTTTATTTAATCCGAGGTGATCATGAGTCCGATCGAAACCTTCGACAACGCGTATCCAGGGCGCCGTTACACAATCGCTATCACCTGCCCCGAATTTACGTCCGTATGTCCCAAGACCGGCAATCCGGATTTCGGGACCATTCGCATCGAATACATTCCCGATAAGCAGTGCATCGAACTCAAATCTCTGAAAATCTACCTGTTCGGCTACCGCAACCAAGGCATCTTTTACGAAATGGTGATTAATAAAATCCTTGACGACTTGGTTGCGGCTTGTGAACCGTTATGGATGAAAGTGGAAGGCGATTTCAATCCCCGGGGCGGCATTACCACGGTGGTTCGTGCCGTGTACGAAAAGCCGGAAAGCCGTAATGGATGCGGGGAGACCGCATGAACGAAGAAAATCAAGCCTGCTTTACTGCTATGTCAAGCGATGAGCCTGAACAACCCGCCATCCATACAGCGGATCCGGATCATGCGGGAGGAGAGAATTCAATTGGAAAAGGCAAGGAACCGGCGGCGGAAGGCGAATGAATCTTAGACCGTGGTTTGGTTATTTACCCATTCAAAGGCCTTCATCAGTAATTCGTTGGTGCTGTCCAGGTGGAGCTTGTCCTTGATGCGCATGCGGTAGGTCTCGATGGTTTTCACGCTCAAGTGCAACTGATCCGCGATCCGGCGGGTGGTGTATCCCTGACCGATGAGGCGGAACACTTCGATTTCCCGGTCGCTCAGGTCATCGACCGACGCTTGCATGCCCACCGGTTTTTGGCCGGATATTTTCTGCAGAATTTTGGAGGCCATGGCTTCGCTGACATAAATCTGCCCATCCAGTACCTTGCGGATGGCGGTCATGATATTATCGGTCAGCTCCTGCTTCATGATGTAGCCCATGGCGCCGGCTTTAAGGGCCCGCTCGGCGAAGTGGGATTCTTCATGCAGGGAAATCACCAGGATGGGAAGCTCGCCGAACTGGGACCGGATGAGTTTGATCAACTCAATCCCGTTGCTTTCTCCCAGATGAATATCCACGATGGCGATATCCGGCGATTCACTTGCGATCATGCGGAGCGCCGAAGCCGTGTTGTCCGCCTCCGCGCATACAATCAAATCTTCCTCCTGATCGATCAGTTGTTTGAGACCATGCCGCACAATCGGATGATCATCCACAATGAGGATTTTGTTTTTCATGGAAGCGCCAGTTTTTTCAATGCAAGTATCCAACGTACGCCCAACTCTCCCGCTACCAAATGCCAGTCGCTCAGATCACAAACCGGATCGGTGCCCGCGGATTCACGAGGATCCGCAACTTCCGAATCAGAAGGGGCCGCTGGCCGGTCCATAGGACATCATGTTCACTATTTTACACCGTTTTTCAGTAAATGAAAATAAGATTCGTTTCAATTGTTAGTAGAGCTCAATTTCCTCCAGCCCGGTTTTTCCGGGAGCCAATCATTCTCTCTCCCCGCCGTATTGCGAGGTTTGCCCCGGATAGGAAAACAAGAAAAAAGGTGACAGTTACGAGTTCATGGCCTTTTTAAAATTCAATATATTTATATTATGCAAAATCCATCCAAGAGATCAACCGGTATGATCTGGAAAGTCATTTGAGCTGGGGAAAGCGCCGCCCGAGAAGAGCATGCGGGCGAGGAGGAGTGGAATCAGGTCATCATGACATCCAACGCTTCGAATTCCGAAGGGTAGATGGGGAAAATCTTGTTCAATTGGACGACTTCGAACAGTTCCTTGATTTGGGGGTGCAAGGAGCAGAAAGCCATGACGCCTTTTTGCGGTTCCAGGCGTTTCAGGCCTTCCATAAGAGCGCGGATGCCGGCGCTGCTCATGTATTCCAGGCTGGAGAAGTCAATCAGAATTTTGTTGGCCCCTTCTTCAATGGAGCGGTTGAGTATACCCGCAAATTCCGACAGACCTGCAAAATCCATTCTGCCATCCGGTTTGATGATGGTGACGCCCGATTCGTTGCGAATCTCGATTTTCATTGATTCATACCCAGTGTTAGGATCGCGTCTGGCCGGATGGAGTCCGTTCACATGGCGTCCATGCGCCTGGAATCCCATCTCCGGATATCCAGGCATACCATACCATTTTTACTATCTCTATGGAATACCCGGCATGGGAATCCCCTGGGAAGTCCAAATTTTTATGGGAATTTTTGTGGATACTTTTCGGCGATCCGGGATCATTTCCGGTCCACGGTCACCAGGGTTAAATCGTCCGTAGGCCCGCCCGCGCGGAGCGAAGCGATGGCTTCCAACGTCCTGTCCATGAATTCCTGGGCGGGCAGCCTCATCCAGGGCTGGATCATCTCCATGAAGGCTTTGCGGCCCAGAAGTTCGTTGTTTTTCAGCCGGGTTTCGGTGAAACCGTCCGTATAGAGCAGGATCCGGTCGCCGGAGGCCAGGGGGAGGGTAGTTTGGTACGATTCTTGGACTTGAAATTTTTGAATGCCAACCGGCAGGGTATGTGAAGGGATCGTTTCAAATGCGCCGCGGTCCGCGCGCCAGATCAGGATGTCGGGATGGCCGGCGTTGGCGGCGGTGAGGATTCCTTGCCGGGCGTCGAATTGGACGAGCACAAGGGTGAAAAAAATGCCGGTGACGCAAAATTTTTCCGTGGCGAATTGGTTGATCTGGTACAGGATTTCGTAAGGAGGACTGGGCTGCGCCATCAGGAGGGAAAGTTGGTGATGAATCATGGTGGCGACCAGCGAGGCGGCCACCCCATGGCCGGTGACATCGTACAGGGCGACTGCAATGCGGTCGTCCCCGTACGCCTGAGCGGTCAGGTAATCTCCGCCGATTTCGATGAGAGGTTCGTAACGCAGGGTGAGGGACAAAAAAGGCGTGTCCAAATTCTGGGGCAGCATGCAGCGCTGGATCAGCGATGCCAAGTGTAGATCTTCTTTCATCTGCCGCTCTTGCTGCTTGACTTTTTGTTCGAGTTCGGCCCGGGTCAGCACCCGTTTTACCACTTGAAGCATCATGTCCAGGTCAATGGGCTTGGTGATAAAATCAGCGGCGCCTAGTTTCATAGCTTTTACGGCCCGCTCGATGGTGCCGAAAGCCGTCATGATGATGACGGGAATGTCGTTGCCGGCGGCGTGGAGGCGTTTCAGCAATTCCAATCCATCCATTTCCGGCATCATGATGTCGCTGATCACCACTCCGGGCTGCGCGTGATCCAGAATCCGGAGTGCTTCCACGCCGTTTTCCGCTTCCAACACTTCGTACCCTTCCATTTCCGCGTAATCCCGGAGGTTTTGGCGGATATCTTCTTCGTCATCGACTAACAGCAGCAAGCCTTTTCCGCTCATGCGATTTCTCCCTGTGTGTCCCGGGTTTCCAGATTCCCGGATTGTGCCACCGGCAAGATGATGGTGAAACGGGTGCCTTTCTTGATTTCGGATTGAACTTGGATTTCCCCGCCGTGCATTTCCACCAGCTCTTTAACGATGGAGAGTCCTAATCCCGTGCCCTTGGCCATGTCGGTGGAGCGGGGAATCCGGTAAAACCGTTCGAAGATGTGCTTGATTTCATCGGGGTGCATTCCAATGCCCGTGTCCTGGACCTCGATCGCGATGCGGGTGGAGTCGAATGGGTACAGGCGGACCGTGACGTGCCCCCCTTCCGGGGTGTATTTAATGGCGTTTCCGATAAATTCACTGACCACCCGTTCCATTTTACCCGCGTCGGCTTCTACTTGAAACAATCCGTCCCCGCACTGGAGTTCCAGCGTGATCTGCCGCTGCTTGGCAATCAGGCGGTTTTCGTGAATCAGGTCCTCCACCAAGGTGCGCATGGGAATCACACATTTGTTGAGGATCATGCGGCCGGATTCAATGCGGGAAAGGTCGAGGACATCGTTCACGAGGTCGTTGAGCCGGTTGACGGAGCGGTGAGCCCGTTCCACGATACTTAATTGTTTTTCGCTCAACCCCCCGCCGATCCCCCGCAACAAGATGTCGAGGCTGCTTTTGATGGTGGTGAGGGGCGTGCGCAGATCGTGGGAGGCCTGGGAGACGAACGCCGTTTTCATCTGATCCAGTTCCCGCAGTTTTTGGTTGGCCAGTTGCAGCTGTTCGTTGGCTTCCCGCACCTGGCGGAAGGCTTTCCGCAGCTGATAATGCCGGGTGGTCGAATAGCCGGTCAGCAACACGATGATCAGGAAACCGCCGATGGCGATATAGATGAATCCTTGTTCATAATACCAGGGTTCCAGCACGGTGAAATCGAACACGGCGGGCGTGGGATCGATATTCCAATTCCGGTCCATGGCCCGCACTTCCAGCCGGTGAGGCCCGAACGACAATCCGGTGAAAGTGGCCAACGGTTCCGGCATGAAGGGAGACCACTTGCCGCCATCCAGGCGGTACGAGAACAACAACCGGTTGGCCATGGTGTATTTCCATCGGTCAATACCGCCGAAGACGATCCGGCAATCTCCGGCCGGAGGGGTTTCCTTCACGTTGCGATCCACGGGGATCTCCGTCTCCGGCGGGTCCCGGTCCGCTTCGGGATGATACAAACTAAGTCCGCTGGCGGTGCCAGCCCAAATGCGCCCTTGCCGGTCTTCGAACACCTTGTAGATGGCGGTGTTAGGCAGACCTTCTTCATATGTGTTGGCAACCCACGAGCCATCCAGGTACCGCAATAATCCCACGCCGCTGGCAACCCAGATGCTGCCATCCCGGCCAATGGTCATGGAGCGCACGGAATCCAGGCCGGAACGGACTTCGCGCCAGGATTTTCCGTCATATTCCATGATTTTATCCCGGCCGCCGGTCCAGATTTTTCCATCGTTCAGTTCCAGAAAACAAAACGCCCCGCGGTCGGTGTATCCGTCTTGTTGGGTGAACGGCCGCCATTTCCCTTTCCGGTATAATCCCAATCCTTCGGACCGCACCCCGCCCAGCCACAGGTCCCCGTTTTGAGTTTCGAGCAGAAATCGCAACTCTCCCAAGTTCCATTGGTCTTTGAGGTTCACCACGGATTGGAAGCGGTGGCCATCGTAAATTTCCAAGCCAAAATCGCCAGTTTGGGGATTGGTGGTTTGCACCCAGGCGCCGCCTTGAACCCGGGGCCGCAAATAGCCGATTTCGAAACCGGACGGATGGGATACGGTTTCATAGCGCCGGGTGGAGGGATCGAAGACCAACAGATGCGGCATATCGGTGCGGATGGCCAGTTTACCGTCCGGGAGGGGACATAAACCGGTGGTTTGAAAGATAAAAGAATAGACATTGGGGGGAAACGGGTATTCTTCCCATTCTTCTTGTTCCAATTTCCATAGGGAAGTCCGGCAGAGAAACCAAAGCCGTCCAGCGGAATCCTCTTCGATGGCGTGAAAGGTTTGATCGTTTCCCGCGATGGCGGACGGGGTCCGCCATGTGGGGGGCGCGTAGCGTGCGATGCCTTGAGAAGTGGCGAACCAAAAGACACCTTCCGGCTCCAACTCGGCACTATAAAAGCGTCCGGCCAAGGCTTCTTTTTTTTCGAGGGGAAATTCCTTGCCCCGGATTATCGTGCTGAGCAGCAATCCCCGTGAAGGATTGAGTTTAGCCAAGAAAAAATAATCGTCGGGGCCAGGGAATCCCATGAGCAATTGGTCATCCCCCGTTTGTGTGTAGGCAATCCGCCAGGTATGGCCGTCGTGCTCCGTAATCACCCGGCCGGCCGCGCCGCGGGAATACGCGCTGGAGTATATCTTGCCGCTAGAGGCCTCGGACACATACACGAAGTCGCGCAAGCCGAGTTCTTCCGGGCAGGGATGCTCCTCCCAAGGGGGATGGGGTTGCAGGGGATGGTTTGTTTCCCGGATGCGGGCGACACCGCGTTCGCCCGTGATCCAAATTCCATGGATTTTGGAGCGGTGCATGGAGATGAACCGGCCGATTTGGGTATCTTCCGCCGATTGAATCAACGTGGTTTCCTGCCGGTCGGCGTGAAACGCCATGAGTCGGTCCGGTAACAAAAACAGGACTTGGTCGTCCTCCATCGGCAAGATGGAAATTCCTTCATCCGCCGCCTCGATTTCCGGCACAGGGAATTCAATCCAGCGCTTGTCGATAAGGGTTTGCAATCCCTTGGGGGACCAAGCCCAGAATTGACCGGAGGGGCTTTCCAGGATCTCAATATAGGCTCCCGGACTGGGAAAACGGTGAACGAAATACCCATCCAGATAACTGAATTGCCCGACTTCGCCATGGCTGATCAACACGTTGCCCAGCGGGCTGAGGTTGATCCAATTCGACCAGGATTCCGCCAAGCCATCCGAGACGTTCCAATAGCGGAAATGCTGGCTCAGAATATCGTTCCAGGCGGGACAAGCCAATCCGGTAAGGAGAAGGAATCCAAGAAGAAATCGTTGTGCCATCCGTACCACTCTCCCGAGGGGGGGTATGCAATTGTGGATCTGGGCGGTTTGCCGCGGATCATCCTCCCAGGAATCTATGGGACACAGGACAACACCGCCTGGATTCGGCCGGGCAGGTGACCCGGCCAAGATCACGATATAAAGATAAAGCGTATTATAGTTGCATAATTTCGTGGAGCCGCCAGGCGGTGATCAGGCATGAATGCGGGGAAGGTGGATTCCACCAGGAATTGAGCCTGGGGGAAGGCCCATGGGGATATCCTCGCGGCATTGAATCAGAAGGCATATCCGTGATTCTCTCATTTTTACCCTCTCCCCGGGAGAGGGAGGTGCGCACCTCCTGGAGGAACCATAAAAATCAGCTGGATGAATCCTAAAAATTCGATTTAGATGGCGTACGGTTCCCGCTGGGGGCGTTCCAGGTATTGGTTAGCTTCCGGATCGTTCACGAACACTTCCCGGACCGGATCCCATTCCAGGGGCCGTTGAATCATGCCGAAGATGTTGGCCAGGTGGCAAACCGTGGCGGTCCGGTGGCCGGTTTCCACGTCCGTGAGGGGCAGCGCCCGGCTCCGGATGCAATCCACCCAGTTTTGCATATGGTTATCGCTGACGGGCAGGCGCTCGTCGCTGGAAGTCAGCGGTTCCTTGAGAATGTCTTCGGGCGTGGATTTGATCACGCCGCGGTTGACGAAAATTTCCCCTTTTTCGCCCTCGAAGATCATGTCGAAATCGGGAATGCTTTCGAAGGTGAGCACTACGCCGTTTTCGTAGGTGAGCCGGATGTCGTAATCCGTGTAGGTCTCGTACGCGCCTGGCCGGGTGCGGGCAAAACCTTCAATTTTGCGGGGGCCGGAGCGGTCCATGCCCAGCGCCCATTGCGCGATGTCCGCGTGATGCGCGCCGAGATCGGTGATTTGGCCGCCGGAATAATCCCAAAACCAGCGGAAGGTGACGTGGCTGCGCAGGGGATTGTAAGGCACTTTGGGGGCCGGTCCCAACCAACGGTCCCAATCCAATCCGGGCGGGACCGGCGCGTCCGGAACGGGATCAATGACGTTGGTGCCCCGGATCAGGATCCGAATCCGTTTCAAGGTTCCCAGGCGGCCATTGCGGACATACTCGCACGCGGTCCGGAAGAGGGGATCGGACCGTTGTTGCAAACCGGTTTGGAAGACCCGCCCGGTTTCCTGGACTTTACGGACCACCGCGCGGCCTTGGTTGATGGTCAGGGTCAAGGGTTTTTCCCCATACACGTCCTTGCCGGCGTCCAGGGCGTCGATATACGTTTTGGCATGCCAATGGTCCGGAACAGCGATCACCACGGCGTCGATGTCCTGGCGGTCGAGGAGGTAACGGTAATCCAGATAGGGATCCACGCCACCCGCCGGCGTGGGGGCAGGGAGGCAGTCCCATCCTTCCCCCTTGATCCAGGGGCGGTCGATCGAGGCTTGATCGTCGAGAAATTGGAGCCGTTTCATTAAAAAGGCGAGATCCAGATCGGCCACCGCCGCGATCCGTAAATTGGGATTCCGGAACGTCTGCCGTACCAACTCGAATCCCCGCCAACCCAAACCGATATGCCCGATGACGATCCGGTCGCTGGGGGGTGTTTGCCCCAGGACCGTATGGGGCACCCAGGCGGGGGCGTTCCCCGCGAAGCCCAAACAGAGCGCGGAAGCCCCGGTGGATTGCAGAAACGTCCGGCGGGTGGTCTTCGGCATTCGAGACATCGTCATGAAACCCCCTTCCACGAATTGATTATAAAATCACCAAGCGTGAGGTTATCATCCTCAATTTTCCTTGACTTGGCAAGGAAGCGATCCGGATTCCCCCGGGACACGTTCAGCGGGGAAAACCCGCCGGGCGGACGGAAGACCGGCCCTTGATCCCACGAGATGTATTGGAATTCATGGTTATTCCACTTCATTCCATGTCATGGGCGTTTTAATATTTATAATTTACTATACTTTTCCTTTGCCTGTGAACACCCCTGTTTTTCGTGTACGGGAAGATTGGCGCATTGACAGGGAAGATACCGGTTAGGGGGAGAGGTGGGGAGGATTCTGACTCATGGCGGGTGCACTCACGCCGGATGCGCAATTCATCAAGTCGCTCGAGCGGATTGGAGTTCACGATCCGGTCTGCTTGATATATAAGGACCGGACCGAACAACTGGCCACCGTGATACCTTTCTTTCTGATTGGTTTGGAGCGGGGTGAACAGTGTATCTATTTGGCGCGCGATAATCCCCCGGAAATGATTTGGACGGCGCTGCGGGACTGGGAGATCGATGTGGACCATTGTCAGAAAACCCAGGCCGTCGTGAGCATGGGATTCGACTCCTTTCTCTCCGGGGGGAGGCTGAACCAGGCGGGCGGGAATGCCGAGTTCCATCATCTATCGGCTGCCTTGGACGCGGCGGTCGAGTCCGCGCAGCAAAAGGGATTTACCGCGGTCCGCCTCGCTATCGAGATGACCGGGATATTGAGGCCCGGCTCCGGTATCACGCGGGTGCGGGAGACCTTGGCCCATCTCCAGCATTTCATCACCACCCACGCCATCCTCTGCTTATCGCAATTCGACCGGAACTGTGTGGATCCCGAAATCATTTTGGATGTGATTTACACGCATCCCACCGTGGTCACCAACGGTTGGGTGTGTCAGAATTTTTATTATATCCCGCCCGCGGACTTCGTAACGCCCAATCCCGTTTCCCGGGAAATCGACCGCATTCTGCAAAACCTTGGCACGCATCAACAAATCCTGGACGATCTTCTCAAAAGCGAGGAAAAATACCGCCTTTTGTTGGAGCGGCAAACCGACCTGATTTGTGGATTCAATCCCGATGGCACGCTGACGTATGTCAACAAGGCCTATTGCGATTATTTCCACATGAAGAAAGAAGAACTCATCGGGTTGAATTTCATGACCTTTCTTCCCGAGGAGGACCAACACCGGATGCGGGAGCATCTCCGCCAGTTTAGTCCCGATCAACCCATCCGTTCCATTCAGCACCGGACCATTCTGCCGGACGGGCTGGTCCGGTGGCAGCATTGGACGGACCAAGCCATTTTTAACCGCGATGGAACACTAATCGAGTTTCAATCCGTCGGGCGGGATATCACCGAACAGAAACAAACCGAGGAAGCCCTGAAGGAAAGCGAAACCAAGTACCGCACCCTGTTCGAGTCCTCCAATGACGGGATTTTTCTCATCCAGGAGGACCGCTTCGTGGATTGCAATCCCCCGGGCGGTGGAATTGTTCGGCCGGCCGCGGGAAGAGATTCTCGGCCAGACACCCGGCGTGTTTTCGCCTCCCTGCCAACCCGATGGGGAATCTTCGCTCGAGAAATCCCGCCGGCTGGTCCAAGCGGCCGTGGAAAACCGACCTCAATTTTTCGAATGGCGGCATCTCCGCCCCGATGGCACGGCTTTTGACGTGGAAATCAGTTTGAACAAGATTCAGTTCCACGGGCAGGATTTCGTCCAGGCCATTGTGCGGGATATCACCGAGCGCAAACGCAACGAAGAGGTCCGCAACCGCTTGCAAAACCAATTACTCCATGCGCAGAAATTCGAAAGCCTTGGGGTGCTGGCCGGAGGGATCGCGCATGATTTCAACAACCTCCTCACCACGATCTTGGGCAACGCGGGCATGATCATGCGCAGCCTGCCGGCTGAGTCGCCCGCCCGGAAGTATGCCAAAGACATCGAGACCGCTTCCATCCGGGCCTCCGAACTGACCAGCCAGCTCCTGGCCTATGCGGGGAAAGGGCGGCTGATTCGGAAGCCGGTGCGCTTATCCGAATTGATCCAAGACATGGTCCACTTGATCGAAATCACGGTGGCCCGGCATGTGGATTTGCGTTATGATCTCGCGCCGGTCCTGCCGGCCATCCAGGCGGATGCCGGTCTGATTCGGCAGGTGGTGGTAAGCCTAGTGACCAATGCCTCCGAGGCCATCGGGGACACCGGTGGTCAAATTCGAATCCAAACGGGAGTGGTGCATCACCGCCCGGAAGCAGGCAGCATTGTGTACATGGGTGAGGATTTGCCGGAAGGGGAGTATGTTTTTTTGGAGGTGGCGGACAACGGCTGCGGCATGGACAACGAAACCCAAGCCAGAATTTTCGATCCGTTTTTCTCCACGAAGTTCACGGGACGGGGTTTGGGTTTGGCGGCCGTCTTGGGGATCGTACGGGGCCATGGAGGAGCGATCCAGGTCCAAAGCCAACCCGGCCAGGGATCCCGCTTCAGCATTTTGTTCCCCACCGCTGGTGAAGAACGCAGCGGATAAACGGATGACGGATTGATCCGTTGTGGGTTTTCTTTGCGGGCACGCGGACACGGAATCCTGATTGCCAAGGCGGTGGGTTTGTTTTATGATGGAATCCTGCTAAGAAGAACCAAGAGGGCCGGCTGTCCATCCCTGCTTGGACCATCTGAATGGAGGTTGTCACCATGTATCCATCCAATCGCCGAACATTCCTCAAATCCGCCCTGGCGGGAGGGATTGCCGCCGCCTGGGGGCTGCCAGGCGCCCGCACTTCTTTTGGCGTTGCCGAAACTACCCCCGGTCCGGGAGTCAGCCGGGTCGCGCTCATGACCGGCAGCAACCGCATGGAAAACATTTTCAACGCGTTGAAGCCGTTTGCCGGCGAAGTGAAAGAAGCCATCGGCAACCGTCCCGTGGTGATCAAACCCAACAACGTTTCCACGACCACGCCCCTCTGTGCCACCCATGCCGATTGCTTGGCGGGTATTCTGGAATTTTTGAAATCCATCGGCCGGACCGACCGGATCGTCATAGCCGAATCGGCGGCCAGCGGCCCCACATTTGAAGGGTTTGAAAATTACGGCTATTTCGAGTTGAAGAAAAAATACACGGTGGAGTTCGTGGATCTGGACGAGCAACCCATCGAAACCGTGTACACGGTCAGCGATGAGGATTTCCGTCCCCACGCGGTCCGCATGGCGCGCCTGTTGTTGGACCCGGAAACCTATGTCATCTCGGCGGCCGTCATGAAAACGCACGACCGCGTCGTGGCCACCCTGTCGCTGAAAAACATTGTCTTCGGCGCGCCGATCAAGGACAAAGGATTCCGGTGGGGGCCTGGCGGCGTGCGGGGCGCGCGCAATGACAAACCGATCAATCACGGCGGCGGATTCAAAGGGGTGAATTACAGCCTCTTTGCCAACGCACCCCGCCTGCATCCCGATTTGGCGGTGATTGACGGATTCGAGGGCATGGAAGGCAACGGGCCGGTGGGAGGCACCCCGGTGGATCACAAAGTGGCGGTGGTCAGCACCGATTGGCTGGCGGCGGACCGCACCGGAGTGGAACTGATGGGCATCGATTTCGGGGATGTCGGTTACCTGAATTATTGCGCCCAGGCGGGGATGGGGCAGGCCGATCTGAGCCGGATTGAAATCATCGGCGAACGCATTCAAGACCACGTAAAAAAATACAAACTGCACGACAATGTTCAAAGCCAATTGATCTGGAAAGCGTAAATCGACCTCACGGCCGGTTCCTGCCCCGGGGAGAGGGCGCGGGAGATTGAATCCAACCGCGGGAAGCGATCTTCGGCCTGCCCGGGATGAGCCGGGGCAGGCCGGATTTTCTTTCGTCCTATTCAGCGGATTGGTTCATATCCTATAATCCTTGCCGTAGGGATTGATATCCAGCACCGGGTATCTTTCCCATTCCGGCGCGTCGAAATGCCACCATTCCTCAGGCAGGGGGATGAATCCTTCCGCCACCATCGCGTCCTCCAGCGTCTGCCGGTTGCGCGCGGTCCCGGGGGGCAGGGAATGCCAATCGCGGTGGGCGCGTTCGCTGAACTCCAGGTAGGGAGTGGGCATGGGCAGCTCGTGTCCCTCGCGGTCGACCAGCGTCACATCCACCGCGCAGCCCCGGTTGTGCCGCGAGCCAGTGGCGGGATTGGCGATATAACGCTCGTCGAGCACGTGCTTCCACAGGATCTTTTGCAAGCTCAAAGGGCGGTAGGCGTCCCAGCATTTGAGTCCCAATCCCAGGGCTTGCAGCCGGCGTTGTGCCCGCGCGAGCCGTTCCGCCGCCGGTTTCATAAGAAACAACTCGTTCACCGGATAGACCGTGAAGCCCACGAAGGTATCCGCCCTGGCATATGCCGCATCGATGAGGATCGTGGGATCGATCTCCCGGAGATTGATCAATTCAAAGCGTGTGGAATCCATAATCGCCACTCTCTACTCGTACTTCAACCTCACCGTCGCTTTCGTATCCTGATCGCAAACCGCGCGGATCCAGTAGGCCGAGAATTCCGGCGGGAATGGATACGTCAGGGATTCACCTGCCGGAACAGTGAACGATCGGTAATCCACCCAGGTACCCGCGCCATCGATTTCCACCTGCAAGGTCATTGTTACCGGCCGCGGGGAACGGTGCGACAACATGACGGTTTTGTTATCGAAACCCGTCATCAAGTACGGATCGGACGGAACATGGGCTTGCACATCGCTATCCTGCCAGGGTCCGCCGGCGCCGGCCGGTTTGCCTAGTTTCCATAGATCATCGATCACGCCCGCCCAGAGCGCCACCCGGCCATCATCCGACCGGAGGATATGAGGATTGTCCAATGGGAAATCCGACTCTACTCCCGTGAAGATCAGCATTCCCCGGTAACTGCAATAATCCTGGAAGCGGAACTCGTGCCGTCCGATCGGGCGGATTTTGGCGAAGCCCCCCGCGTTGCGGGCGGGCAACTCATAAAAGATTCCGCCGCAGTGGAACAGATCCCGTTCCGTGACCACTTCGCGGTCGATCCGCGCGGGTCCCAGACATCCGGGGGTGTCGAAGGCGGGATTCCCCCTCGGCAGCCTCCAACGCTGGCCGTCGTCGTCGATGTAAATAATGGAAGCCGCGTCATAAAGCAAAATATGGTCAGGAATGGCGCAGTTATCCAGCGTCCATCGCAATGCGGTTTCATCATCCACTTGTTGCAGCCGCAAGCCGGCGTCCAGTTCGTACAAGCGCGGTTCGGAAAGTTGACCCGCTTCCGCCCGCACGGCTGCGAAAGCAAGCGTTTTTAAATTATTGCCGCGCACGTGAACGATGCCGCCGGAAACATTCCGCGAGTCCAGCCCCGCCAGGCCTCTAAATATCGGATCGGCTTCCCTGCCGCGTGGATCCGCGTTCGAGTAGGTGAACTGAATCGACGCGCCAAGGCAATCTCGATCCGTTGAAACGCGAATCCATATGCCGGGGTCATCCGGATCAAATGACAGCCAGGCGGCCGATTGCCCCGGAACGGTCACTTCACGGAAATATCGCCATTGCCCATTGCCCTCGCGGTCGATTTCGAAGGTGAATTTTACCGGCTCGTCCGTGTTATGCTCGACGTGGACACCACGGCGTTGGAATCCCTGGAACAGGTACGGATCCGAGATCTGATGGGCTTGGACGTTCTCGTTGGCCCATACCCCGCCGCGTCCCAGCGGGGGGCCCAGTTCGTCGAGAATCGAGGGCCTGGCAAACCACAGGTTGGAATTGGACTGCCCGGGGGCGGCCAGTTGCCCCTTCGCGCGGCAGGTATTGAGGAACGCGCTTTTGGCCGTGTCGTCACAGCCGAACACCAGCCGGTCCCCCCACCGGCAATAGTCCCCCACAACTTTTAAATAAGTGGACCGGGGCTGGAGACCCGCGGAGTTCTTGTGCGAAAAGGTACGTGGAAACCGCCAGAACATCCCGTGCATGTTCATGACCATGTCTTCTTCCCCGATGTCATGAATCCGCGGCCATTCGGTGTTCCAGCCATGCGCGCCGTCATAGGTATGCGACGCCTTGGGCAGCCGGTAGGTGTGCCATTGCCCGCCGTCCAGCACCATCAGGATCAGGGACCGATGGTCCCAGCCGATCGCCCAGACCGGATCGGTGTCCGGATTCGGATTGCCATGTATGCCGCCGGGGCCGCGCACATCGCAGAATTGGTTGCGGCGGACGATATTCCATTTCGCGCTTTGGCCATCCCATTCCGCCAGGCAACCCGAGGGGACATCGGGACGCCGCCGGGCTTCGGCCGAAGGTTCTCCGTTGTTCGCGTAGATCACCCGGCCCTGGCCCGAATAAAATCCCTTGCCGTGATAGCCCGGCAAATCGGCCAGCGGTTTCGCCGTCACGCTATCAGCCGGCTGTCCGCCTTGGATGCTTTCCTGATCGTCACGGAATAGTTCGGTGACCTCCAGCGTAACCAGATCGACTTCATAAAATCCTTCTTCCATCGTGGCGTAATACACTTTTCTTTCGGGTTCGAAGAGATGCCGGGCGTTGCCGGTCAGGCGGCCGGGCATCCGGGCGGGAGGGATGACGCGGACGTTGCCTTCCTGATCGATGACATACGGCCCGATGAGGAGTTGATTGGTTTCCCGGTGAATCATGCGGTTGGCCGGGGTTCCGCCCACGCTGCCGTTGAACGCCGTGATTTGCAGGTCCGGCGTGATTGCATAGAGTTTGTCTTCGGAGCCCTGGGGGAAATGCGGCGCGTAGGTAATTACCCAGAGCCGGCCGGCCCAGGGTACGACCGCGCCCGTGCCGCATTCGTCGTGGGGATTCCAAAACGCCAGATGCGGATAGATCCCGCTGATGGAGCGGGGAACGGATTCTTGAGCCATGGAGGCATCGGGCCCCAATGTAAACCACACCATGAAACAGAAAATTAACCAAGGCCTAGGGAATTTGAAACTGAAAACTTGGGTCATGGCTAATTCAGCCTTTGCTATTTTGTTATGAACATCATTGTGCTGGAACCGGTCCGCGGTGTGAAGTGATTGTGAACAATTGAAATAATGAGTATCCCGGGCCGGAACGGACATGATCTTCCCGATTTGTCAAGGATTCAAAAACTGGGAACCGCTCCTTTTTCAAAGCACAGCAAGCGCTTGTTATATTCCTTTTTTGGTTCATCCAATAAGTGCGTACCTGATGGTGTAAAATTGATTTCATCCACCCCGGGATGAGGGCGGACTTCCAGGTCCGCACCGACCTAAATTCCCTCACCCTGGCCCTCTCCCAGTGGGAGAGGGGATTTTGGAATGATTTTCATCGGTCCCTTCAACGAGTCGCGGGTTGGCCATTTGATAAAAAAACGCACTTGCCGGATGAACCCATTTTTTAAAAAATAAATAGAAAATCAACCCGAATTTGGTTAATATTACACATCCTTTAATGTTCCTTTATATCCTTTCTGAACGGTTTCCTGGTTCCAATCGGAGAAAGGCGGGACGCCATGATAATCAATTGCTGGATTCGGCGGATGGGGTGGATTTTTTTGTTCACTGGCTTAGGCCTCGCCGGTTGGGGGCAGGATGTTGAAGTTTCCGGCATTTTGCCCGCGGACACCCTATGGGGGCCCAACCAGACGGTGTTGGTGAAGGGCGATCTGACTGTTCCGGAACATATCACAATTACCATCCTTGCCGGCTGTGTGATTCAATTTGACGGACTCGGCGGAAACTTGGAAGTCCGGGGTGTTTTGAGCGTTCAAGGCACAGTGGACGCGCCAGTGTTCTTCCAGCCCGCGGCGGGTGTCAACCGCTGGGGCGGGCTATTCATTAACGGAGAAACGCCCGGACAGCCCGCCAACCTTGACTACGCGGTGATCGAGCGCGGCGGCTCCAACTTTGCCTCTTCCACCTTGTCAAGCCAATGCAGGATTCTCAATGCCTCTCCCCGGATGCAGCATTGCACATTCCGCGACAGCAGCAGCACGGGTTTGCGCTTGGAGAATTCGCAGGCGGTCCTTTCGGATTGCGTTTTTACCGGAAACCAGGACGACGCGATGCAGATGACCCCGTCCAGTTCCCCAATCCTGACCCAAAACAGCGCTATGGGCAACCGCTTCGACGGCATACGCATCGATGGAGGGAAAATCGAGGGCGCGAACATCTGGCGGTATTCGAACCTGCCGTACCTGGTGAACGACGACATTCAGATCGACAGCAACGCGGCGTTGACCATCGAGGCGGGCGCCATCATCCAGTTCGCTGGACTCGAAGACGACCTGATCGCTATCGGCAGACTGACGGCGGCGGGCGGGAATGGGAATCCGGTCATCTTCACCTCCCTGAATGACATGGCCGCGAACAGCTGGGGCGGTATTCTATTTTCGGGCAATGAAACCAACGCGTCCCGGCTGGAATATTGCGAGCTCCGCCACGGGGGAAGCTATTTTGCCTCGGCTGCCCAGGACGCCATGATCCGCTGCGAAAACGCCTCCCCCATACTCCGCGACTGCCGAATCGAGTCGTCGAGAAATCACGGAATGAGTTTGGTGAATTCAACCGCTGCCTTGTCATCCATGCAATTCAAAGCGAATACCCGCGCGGCGGTCAGCATGGACACCGCCTCGTTTCCCACGTTCACATCCATCTCCGCCGAGAGAAACGGTTTCGACGCCATCCAGGTCCGGAGCGGTTCGTTGAACGCCGGGGGCCGCTGGGATTACGTGGAAATCCCCTATCTCCTCGAGGGCGACGTGACCGTCGAGTCCGGCGTGACGCTGAGCATCGATCCCGCGGCGGTTATCCAAATGGAAAATCTGGCTGTGGACCTGGTGGTCAAGGGAACCTTGCATGCTGTGGGCAACGCGGAACAGCCGATCGTGTTTACCTCGATGGGCGGTCTGCCGGAAAACCGCTGGGGTGGCATCCTCTTCACGGGTTCCACAGCCAACGCCTCGATTTTGGAACATTGCGCGGTCCGCCACGGGGGAAGCCATTTCGCCTCCGCGGCGATGGATTCCATGATCCGGTGCGAAAGCAGCTCGCCCACGTTCAACGCGTGCCGGATTGAGGATTCCGCCAACGCCGGGATCAGCCTGATCGATTCGCAGACCCAACTGACTTCCATCCAATTCGTGAGCAACCGGGCGGCCGCCCTGTATATGGACACGCGCTGTTTTCCCGTGTTCACTGGCATCACGGCCGAGGGCAATGGGTATGACGCGCTCCTGATCCGGGGTGGAACCATCCTGGCCGGCGGCCGCTGGGACTATGCGGAAATCCCCTATCTTCTCGATTCGGACATCACCCTGGCCGCCGGCGTCACGCTCTCCATCGATCCGGGAACGGTGGTGCAAGCCCGTGACATCGCCACGGATTTCATCATCCAGGGACCCTTGAACGCGGCGGGGGAGACCGGCCGTCCCATCGTGTTCACTTCGCTGAAAGACCTCCCTGAAAACTCGTGGGGGGGGATCCTCTTCAGCGGCGCGGGGGCGGATGCATCCATTCTGAAGCATTGTCAGATCCGCTACGGCGGGAGCCATTTCGCCTCCGCCACGGTGGATTCCATGATCCGCTGCGATACTTCTTCTCCCGCGCTGAGCGATTGCGGGATCACGAATTCCCATACCAATGGGTTGAGTCTGGTGAATTCCCGCGCGAACGTGGCAGGGGTGCGTTTCGCGGCCAATGCCAATTATGCCGCTTACATGGATCTTCAATCCTTTCCGCGCTTCACCACGGTCTCCGCGGAGAACAACCAGCACAACGGCATCCTGATCGTGAACGGGATCATGAATGCTGGTGGACGGTGGGATTACGCCGAAATTCCCTACCTGGTCCAAGATGACGTGGTGATCGCCCCGGATGCCATGCTGACCATTGATCCAGGAACAGAAATCCAATTCACCAACCTCGCAGCCGATCTCCGGGTGGACGGCGCGCTGTGGGCCGTGGGGTCGGTGTCCCAACCCATCCGCTTCACCTCGCTCAATTGGAAACCCGCGCCGGGATCCTGGGGCGGGATCTATTTCAATTCCACTATCAATAATGCCATCACCCGGCTTCAGCATTGCGTGGTGGAATATGGGGGATCCAATTTTGCTAGTCATACGCAAGGTTCCATGGTATTTTGTGATGGAGCCTCGCCCACCTTGGAAAATTGCGTGTTTCAATTCAGCAACAACGACGGCATTTGGATAAAGAACGGTGCCCCCTCCGTCATTCGTCCGGTCCTCCAAAACAACAAAGGGGCCGCTGTGCAGATTTTCCCCAGCGCGTTTCCATGGATCCAAAACGCCGCCGCCGTAGCCAACCGCTTCAACGCTATCAAGATCGCGGGCGGCAGTTGGACTGGCAGCGGCGAGTGGGGGGAACCGGGCATCCCCTACCTGATCGCCGAAGATGTCGAAATCGCTCCAGAAGCCCGGATCGCCATCGCCAAGGGGAATACGATTCAGTTCAACTTCTTATCCTCGGATCTCATCGTAAGAGGCCGATTGGACGCGATTGGTTCTGAGGCGCTCCCGATTCTCTTCACGTCGTCGCAGCCGGTTCCCGGAAAAGGCAATTGGGGCGCGCTGGTTTTCCATCCGGGAGCGTCCGGGCATATCCGCCAGGCGGTGGTCGAATACGGTGGATCGTACTTTGCCTCCGGGGGACTGGATTCGCAATTCCGCCTCCTGGCCGGGGCCGATGTGGCAATCGAGAACCTGACGCTTCGCGACAGTGTGAACTACGGGATGATCATCGAGGCCACCGGCGGGACGTTCACCAATCTCACGGTCGAAGGCAATCTTCGCGGGGGCATCCGGGGCGATCAGGGCGCCATGGTGGAAATCACTGCCAGCCGGTTCGCGAAAAACGGGCAGGGCGTGGCCGTGCGGGATCAAGCCCAACTCACGCTCCGGGGCAATGTGTTCCAGGAAAACACGGACGCGTTGTTCACCTATGGTGATGAATCCCGCATCCGCTTCGGCAACAATCAATTCCTGGGAAACAACCGCACGGGCACGGTGAATTTCCTCACCGCCGCCTCATCCGAACCGGGCAATGTCGTCTCCGGGGACCAAGCCGGCTTAGAGATCAGCAGCGGAGAGTTGAAAGAAAGCGGCGCGTTGCACGCGCTGCTGGGCGGATATTACGAAATTCACCGTTCGCGAACTATCGCGCCCACCGGTTCCTTGCAAATCCGGCCAGGGACTTTCATCGCCCTCGAAGGAGGAGACGCCGGGATCGTGGTCTCGGGATTTCTGGGTATAAACGGCCTGGCCAATCAGCCCGTCCAGCTGGCCGCCCCGCCAACCGTTTCCAGTCCGACGCAACGGTCCGTCTATACCGGGATACTGATCCAGGATGAAGGCCGGGGATCGATCCGCCACGCCGTGATCCGCAACGCGGGCATCGGCCGGGCGGGCGTGGAAGCGCGGGGCCTGGCGGATGTGCGTTTGGAGAACTGCCGTTTCGAATACAACCAGACCGCCCTGCGCGTGCTGCAATCCGCCCGTATGACCACCGCCTACTCCCGCTTTCTAAATAACGGGACGGCCTTGGAAACCAACGGGCAGGCGGGCATGGACGCGGCCGTGCAATTTTCACATATCGTAGGCAACCAGGCCGGCGTGAATAACCTCTCGCCTTCGATCAACGTGAACGCCACGTTCAACTGGTGGGGCAACGCGAACGGCCCCTCGGGAAGCGGACCGGGGAACGGTGATCCCGTCTCACAAGGCGTCCTCTTCGATCCGTGGTTCACCAGCGCCGAACAGGTTCCCGGCCAGGTCCTCGTGGCGCGCGAGGTGGAACTCCATACGCCCTATTCCGAAACCGTCGAGAAATATGGCCTGAAATTGTACAAGTTTCACGCGCAGGCCGGGAGTAACCTCTTGTGCCAATTGACCCCGGCTGACCCAGCCGGCCCGTACTCTATTTTCGCCGCCTGGGGATACGAATCTTCCCCCGCGCGGTTTGATAAACGATCTATGGCTCGTCACCTGCGGCCCGCGTATGAATTGCTGATGACCCCAACCAGCGAGGGGGATTATTATTTCCTCGTCTTCGCCATCGGCCTGGCCGGCAGTCAGGAAACGTATCAAATCCAATTCGACTATGTGGACCAATATGTCGTTTCGCTGTCGCCCACGCAGGGCGGCAATCTCGGCGATGTCACGCTGGCCCTCGAAGGCTCCCTTTTCCAATCCGGTATGGAGGTTCGCTTGGCGGGACCGGGCGGGACCGCCATTATCGCGCACGAAATCCTGGTCCCCGATTCAACGAAACTGCACGCGCGGATGAATTTGCGCGGTGCGTTGGCCGGTCCATATACCCTCGAAATAAAATGGCCCGGCGGAGTTTCTTCATTCCTGTTCGAAAACGCGTTCCTGGTCACGCCGGGCATCGGGCCGCGTTTGGAAGCGGAACTGCTGGCCCCTAATGTCATCCGCCCCGGAGGCACATATACGCTGATCACGCGTTATCGGAATACCGGCGACGCGGATATGACCGCGCCGGTGTTGCTGCTCCAGTCCGACGCGGATGTTCTCCTTGGCCTCCATCCGGACGCGCCGCTGGAAACGAAGCCCGTGCGGTTTTTGGCAATCCCCCGGGAAGGCCCGGCAGGCATCCTGCCCCCCGGCGCGGAAGGCTCCACCGCCGTGTATTTTCAAGCGGGAGCCGCGAATCGCCTTTCTTTCCGCTTGGAGGCCATCCAGGACTTGAATGCGCTGGTGGCGTGGGACGCGCCGGAATGGACCACCTACGTGGACGCGGTAGGCCCTACCTGGGGCGATTACCAAGAGGCTCTCGCCACGATGGCCACGGACTTGTGGAAGCAGGGCGTCATCCTGGCCGGCGCGGATGAATTGCTGGCCCGCCTTCTCGGCCCTATCCAGCAGAAACCCGGTGGAGAAATCCACGGGCGGCTGGTGGACGAGGAGAACGGCCATCCCCAGGCCGGAGCGAGTATCTTGATTCAAAACATCTCCAGCTCCGGGATTCCTGCCTTTTCCACCACCACGGATACCGGCACCGAGGGGCAGTTCGAATTCATCAATCTGCCCTCCGGCATCTATTCCATCCAGGTCAACGGTTACCCCAGCGTCAACCCGGGGCAAATCCACGTGAACGAAGGGCAAATCGTATCCGGCGTGGAATGGCAAGTTCCCTATGGCGGGATCATCGCGGGGACCGTGTTTGAAATGCCCGGCCGAACACCCTTCGAGGGTGTCATGCTCACCCTGCAGGATGGATTGGGCGAAATCCGCACCCTGGTGACGGACGAAAGTGGCGCTTTCCGTTTCCCCGCCTTGCCTGCTGGTCTTTACAGCCTCGAGGCGTTGCATGCCGCGTATGCCGCCAAGCGTTACGACGGCCTGCAGGTCTGGAATGGCCGGGCATTGAAGGAAGTGGATTTCCTGCTCGAGCCTTCCGTGTACTTGAACGGCGTGGTCAAGGACGCCGATACCGGCCAGCCTATCGCCAACCCGATGATCTATCTCAAAACTCCCCAGGGAAGCCTTCTGCCGGCCTGGCCGTTCGAGGATGGGACGTTTTCCATAGCCGAACTCGCGCCGGGGACTTATGAACTCCGCTGCCAGGCGGACGGCTACCAGGTCCTCGCGCCGATCGCGGTTACCGTACCGGAAACAGGACTCAACGGCCTGACGATCCCAATGAAGCGCGGCGCGGTCTGCCAAGGCCGGGTCTTGGATGCCGTGACCGGATCGCCTCTTGAGAACGCCCTCATGCTGTTTACCAACTTAATCACCCATACCTCCGATACGGCCCAGACCAACGCGCTGGGAAATTTTTCCGTGTCCCGGCTGACTCCGGGAATCCACAGCGTCTGGATCAACGCCCCCGGATATGAACTGCAAATCCGGTTGGTCGAAATCCAAGGCGGCGCGGCCAATTCACTGGGCGATGTATTCCTTCTGCCGGGCGGATCCATCACCGGCCGGGTGCTTGACACGGATGGTGTCACGCCCCTGGCGGACTGTCTCGTCTCGGCGGTCAGCGTGGATGGCGTGGTGTTGGGCATGGCGATGAGTGACGCGCAAGGCGGTTTTGCCTTCCACAATCTGCCCCAACGGAGTTTGACTCTCCGCGCCTTGCTGGACGATTACACGTTTCCGCGAAAATCCGTTGAAGTCAGCGGAAAATTGGAAGGCATCACCCTCATCGCAGCTCCGGGAAAGATCGCCGGGACCATTTCCGCGGGAACCTCGGCCGTGGGGGTGGAGAACTCCCTCATCGAGGCGGTTCCTCTCGATCCCGGCGCGGATGGCCTGCAGGGATCGATGGCCTTATCCGGCGAAGGCGGCCGGTATGAATTGAACCATCTGGTTCTTGGTAACTACCTGCTGACGGTCAGCGCTCCTGGTCTCGGGCGGATGACGAAACGCGTCATGTTGGGCGATACCGCATTAACCGTGGATTTCGCCCTGCTTGCGGAGAGTCAGGTCACGGGGACAGTTATCGCATCGCAAAGCGGAGAACCCATCACGGACGCGATAGTCGTTTTTAGGGAAGCGGCCGATGATCCCGGTTTCAAAACCTACAGCACCGGCGATGGGACCTTCACCCTGGCGGGCATGGCCGCCGGAACTTATGAGATCGCCGTGCAAGCCGCGGGATTTCCCCGGTACAAACAATCCGGTTTTGCGGTGTTGGAAGGAGGCGCCACTCCCCCGCTGAACATCCTCGTGCCCAGTGAAGGCCAAACCATCACCGGGACGATCCGGGACAGCGCGTCTCAGCTGCCGTTGCCGGGCGCGGTGGTGATCTTCAAAGGAGAGGGCCTGGAAGCCACGCGTTCCACCGCGGACGCGGAGGGGGTGTATCAGTCCACGCCTCTCGCTGTCGGAAGTTATCAATTGGATATTATTTTCGGTTCCCAGGTTGCCAAAGACAGCGTGGAAGTCACCGATCTATCCGGCTCATTCGTCAAGGATATAGCACTGCCGCTCGCGCCGGGCGCGGGCTTCGATCCCTGGCCCATCACACCGCAATTCGTCGATACCACCAAAAAACTCGCCGATGATCCAAGCGCATCGTTGATGAATGCCCGGGGCTTTCAAGAATATCTCGATGGATTCCTCGATTGGCTTTCCAACACCAACATTCCCGCGGATTACCGTCTGTTCGTGACCGAACGCGGCGGTCTGCCCCGCGATCCCCGGGTGATGGAGATGATTGATCACGCGGGCGGATTGCAAAACTGGAACGCCATCGTCCAAGATCCCAATTCCAAATGCCGCAATGAAGCGAAAAACGTGGGGAAACTGCTGGCGCAATCGGAATATGTCTATATGGAGGCCTGGAAGGCCAAAGGCAACGCCAATTTCACCTGGTTGGCCAGCGGGGGGGAGGTCGGCCTGCAAGCCGCGGTGCTGGCCGGGAAAATCGCCGAATTGGAACTGGCCGCCTATGAAGCCGGGGCCGCCGCCGTGGTGAACGGCCCGAAAATCATTGCCGCCATCCAGAAACTGAAAGAAGGCAAAGTCTGGGGGCAACGGCTGCTCAAAGTGCTTTCCTACATCGAACAATACAAAGGCCGTCTCGCGTTCTTGAAGGACGCGCGCAATAACGAACTGACCTGGCGCGCCGTGGCCGAAGAATTCCATACCTTCTTGGGTCTCCTGGCCAAATTGAAACCACTTATGAATATGATCCAGAGCGAGGAATTCAAGCGCGCCTTTGAACCCGTCCTCAACTTGATCGGCATTGTCAACGAATCGATCAAGTTGGTCGAATCCACCATCGACGCGGTCCGTAGCATCCGCGACAACACCAACGCCGCCTCCGGACGGTACCACGCGTACCAACTCTATGTGGCGCGGGCGCAAAAGGCCTTCCAAAAATATCTGGACTGTACAGGCGAAAAACCGCCCTTCCCCCAGCCGCCCACGACCGTCGTCCAGCAAACCCATGTGCCCGTCATTGTTTCCCGGGATCCCAATGAAAAGACCGGCCCCGGCGGCATGGCAGCCGACATCACCGGGCAGGACACCATGACGTACACCATCTTTTTCGAAAACACGCCGGATGCCTCGGCGTCCGCGCAGCAGGTCATCATCACCGATGATCTCAGTCCGTTGCTGGACTGGACTTCCTTTGAACTATCCGAGGTCACCCTTGGCCATCGCGTGACCGCTATCCCGGTAGGGCAGACCGATTACTCCCAGCGCCTGGCCTGGGGGGAATACGCGGTGGACCTCGAGGCGCGGCTGAACCCCTACACCGGCCGCGCGCGCTGGACGTTGACCTTGATCGATCCCGAAACCGGCGCGATTCCCCTCGATGGAACCGCGGGCTTCCTGCCACCCAACGATCCCGCCACGGGCCGCGGGGAAGGGCATGTCACGTTCCGGATTGCCCCCCTGGCCGGCTTGCCGCCGGGAACCGCCCTCCGCAACCAGGCATCCATCGTGTTCGACGCGAACGCGGCAATCGTCACCCAGGAGACTGTCCATACCATTGCCGCGTCAGCCCCGGATCCGCCCGTGGCCCTCTCTCCCGCCGCCGGCGCGTACTCATCGGTCTTGACGCCGGTCCTGTATGCCTCGGAATACGCGCATCCCTTGGGAACTCCGCAGAAGGCGGCGCAATTTGAAATCCGCGATTACACGTACGGCACTTTGGTTTGGGATAGCGGCCCCCGCGCTCCGTCCACGCAAATCCAGGTCCCGGTCGGCCCGCTGCAACTCGGCCAAAACTATACGTGGCGGGTCCGCTATCAAGACGCCAATGATCAGTGGAGCCCCTGGTCCGAATCTGCCTGGTTCACGACCAAGCCCCCTTCCGCGGGCGCCGATTTGAACCAGGATGGATTTATCGACCGCGTGGACCTGTTGCTCCTCATCCACCATTGGCATGGCTCCACCGGCGCCGATCTCAATCAGGACGGCCGGACCGGCCATCAGGATCTGTTCCTGTTCTCGAATTCGTGGGAAGGCATGAAGCCATGACGATTCATGCAGAAGGATTGCCTTATTCCGATTCGTAATCCGCCAGGTTGTAGCCTCGTTGTTCTTGGTAGAAAATCCCGTCGTATACTTTTCCGCTGTTGTACCGGAAGACGCCCGTGAATCGCTCTTCCAACCGGTGGATGAGAGGCAGATCCTCCGGCGGGAGATAATTGAACTCGGCGCCCAAGGCTTGGAGATGAACATGGAGAATCAAATCCGGCATGCGCCGCAAGAAGTTATGGGAAAAATCCAAATGTTCCAATTTCAGGTTGCGGGAGACGTCCAAGTAGGTCAACCGGTTATACCGGCAATCCAGGCGCCGCAAGGAAGGATTCGCGGATAGATCGATCTGGTAGATCTGGTTCATGCCGCAATTCAAATCCAACAAATTGGGATTCCGGCTGACATCCAGGTGAGTCAGGCGGTTGGATTGGCAATATAAATATTTCAGGTTGGCGCTCTCTGGCAATACCAGTTTTTGAATCTGGTTGTAATTGCAATTGACTTGTTCCAAGGCGGTGTTGGCGGACAGATCCAGGGCCGTCAAGGCGTTGCCATCGCACTCGAGGACTGTCAAGGCGGGATTCTTGGACAAATCAAGATGGGTCAGATCTTGGCCATGGCAGTTGAGTCCCGTGATATTCTTGAAATATCCAATGCCGGTCAGATCCCGGATTTTATGTTTGCCCGGATTCAATTTGGGATCGGATGTATAAAAACATTTCAAGACACCAGTATAATTCTCCAGGCGGTTTTTGGGGATCGGTTCGCCGGGCGCCACACCCACCCACTGTTCAATCATTTGCCGGAAAACGGGATCCGGTATATTTTGGGCGGATTGCGAGGAGAGAAAGAAGGAAATCATTTGCGTGGTCAGGAACAACAGCACCACCAGGGCAACGGCCAATTCGATCAGCAGGTTCCGGATTTTTCTACGCATGGTTTGATCCTTCCGTGCAGGAAAAATGGGATACCCCTTCAAACCCCACTCCTTGTTCTGTAAGGACAAATTCCATTTTCAGTTTTTTAAACGATCCGGGCGGCGGGTGGATTATCATGATGAAAATGCAGATCGGAACTGTTCAATTAATAGCGGAGATAGGATTAATTGCGCCTTTTCAAGGCATTTCTCACCCAACCTCTCTCACAGAAGGAATTAGGATTGAATATTTCCGGCGTCATTTTCCTAGAGCATTGCCCTGGGCTGGCTTCATACGGGACGTCGGCGCTGTAAAAGAGAGATGAGTGACATCAATCTGCTTTCCCGCAGGTTAAAAATCCGCTGCCACTCCCAATCATCCCCTTCAGAAATACGTCATCTCTCCTTCACCTCAAAGCGCCGGCTTTCTCCCGCTTGCAGGCGGAGGGGGGTAGTCCAGGTGGTTTCGCCGAAGTTCTGAAGCGCGAAGCGGCGCAGAGTCAGTTCGCCATGGTGGACCTCGAGGGTAACCGCGTATTGGTGGCCGCGGGAGTGAAGAACGCACCGGCCCCAGGCGTGGCCGTTTGACCAGAAGAACACGCCTTCATGGGGGGCGAAGGTCATGGATTGTTCCACGCCCGAGTAGTGGAAGCCGGTCAGCGCCAAGACCGCCGCCCAGCTGGCCATCGCCCGGGCGTAGTGATGCCCGCACTCAGCCTCGTTGAATGGATTGCGCTTGAGGCCGTCGTAGCGGTTACGGATGTCCTGGATGCACATCAGGCCTTCATCGGTTTGGCCTTCGTAGAGCATGCCGATGGCGGCGGTGTATTCGAAGCCGGTCATGGCCTCGGTGAAGTAGGGGAACGGGGTCTCGGGGCGTTCCTTGGGGTAGCTGGCCATCAGCAGAGCCGCCTCGTTGCCCAGGGCAAAGCTGCGCATGCAGTTGAAATGGTCTTGCAAACTCTCGCGGCGGTTGTATTTGAGGATGCTGCGCAGCGTGGTTTTGACGTGCTCCGGATCGAGGAGATACCCCAGCCCGCACACGTGGGCCATGAATTGCCCCACCAGTTGATCCACCAGGCAGCCCGCGCCCAGCTGATACTCGGGCTTGGTGATGTCCTTGGAGCCCATGCCCACCAGCAGGCTGTCCGCGATTTCCGAGCGGTCCTTGGGCGGGCGGATCTGGTGCTCGTAATATTCGCCATTGAAGAGATGCGCGTCCATCCATGTCCGGCCGCGCTCGAACAAATCCTGGCAGGTTTGGGCGAATTCGTTATCGCCCATCGCACGCGCCATCTCTTCGCCCGCCCGCAGCGCGCCGAGGTACCAGGTTCCCATTTGCGGATTGGGGCCGTAGTATTCCACGTCCATGGTATTGTGCTGGCAACCTTCCATCACGCCGTCGCGGTCCGCGTCCCAGCCGCCGGGGATCCAGCAGAACTCGAGGGCTTTTTTCACTTTCGGCCAGAGTTGCTTGAGCGTTTCGGTGCCGCCGGAGAGTTGCCAGTCGCGGTACATTTTCATGATGCAGCCCATCTGGCCGTCGGCGGCCGCCTTGCCGAAATCCCGGGCGCGTTCGATGGGCAGCGACACGCGGAAGCTCATCAGGCCGTTCTCATCCGTGGCCTGGCCGAATTCCACTTCGCGCATCTTCAGGGCCAGCTCGCCGAAGAGAAACGCGGTGGCCTGCTCGTAGTTCCACACATGCGTGCAGGAGCCGAAACAGCAGCCCTGGCGGTTGCAGAGGCCTTCCCAGCCGAAGAAGCGGCCGTCCGGCGTGCGAAAGCAGGTCTGGCTGCGCAGGGTGCTGAGGTTGAAGAGGGCCGCTTCCTTGACGACGTCCGGCAGAGGGCTTTCGAGGAACGTCCGCACGAATTGCAGCGTTTTTTGTTCAAGCGCCGGGATGGCTTCCGCTGTCCGTTCGGCCGCGTCCCAGGCGTCCGCGTAGCGGGTGGTGTAGTAGTTGCCGATGCGGTCTTGTGCGGCGTGTTCTCCCCCCCGGGGAGTCCAGGTCTGGCGGTTGGGGAAATGCCAGGTGAGCTGAAAAGCGATTTCCCGGGCGCCGTTCGCGGGGATCTCCACCGACACCGCCAGCGAGGCCATGGGCATGTCGCCACCGCCGGGCTCGCGTTCGTCCACCTGGCCGTCCGCGCTGAAATCGTCCCAGAAGTCCAGCATCGAATTGCCCCAGCGGTCCGGTGTCCAGTCCGTGCGGTATGTGACTGATTCGTTGGCTGGAACGGTCAGCGCGATCGTTCCCCAAGCGGCGTGCTGGGGATCTACGCCGGCGCTGTCCATGAAGATTCCCTGGATGTTCTTTCCTTGGCGGAACTGGTTGCGGTTTTGCTTCGCGCCCGTGGCCACCAGGTCGCCCTTCCAGTCCTTGGTGGTTTCCCAGCCGTCCACGCCGATAAAGTTGGGCAGGCTGGCGCAGACCGAGGCTTGCAACGGCTGGTTCGTTTTGTTGCGCAGCGTGTAGCGCATCACGGCCACGGGGAGGCCGCTGGCCTCAGGATCGGCCGGAACCAGGGGATTAAAGGCTTGAATTTGCGCCTCGACGGGAATGGCCTCGTCGCTGAGCAACACCTGCCCGAAGGGATACGCCGCGCCGAACACGCCGCGCGCGAAACGGGGGAGATTGTCGTTGGGAACCGCGCATCCATGGCTGCCCTCGTATTGGAATTCCTCGATGGGGCCTTCCAGCACGCGCGCGGTTTTGGTTCCATCGGCCGCTTGCGTGAACAGGGCGAAGAAGGGGAACGCCTCCCCGCGTGACGGAGTGAAACCCTTGCCGGAGCGGTTCATGATTTCCCAATCGCGCCAATCGCCCCGGCCGCCGAGTGACACCGTGCCCGTGCCGATGCCCCCCACGGGCAGCGCGATACGCCCGGTGTGGCTTTGCGGATAACGCTTCAGGACCGGCCAGCCTCCTTCGCCGAGGGATTGCATCATGTTCCGCTCGGTTTCGTCCGGTTCGGATATGGGGACCGCCGCGGGACGGGGAGGCTGAATCCCCGCCACGAGGATCGAGCCCAAACCCAGGCTTTTGACGAAATTCCGCCGGTCCACTCCGCCGCAGGGATCGATCGATCCACCGCAGGAGGAACCTGGAGAGGAATCGGCGTTGGGATTGGATGGCATGTTAGATCTGACGGCGTGCTCATTCATGTGTATTCTCCCCATCACTCGTACGTCTGGTGATTGTGATATACCAAGATACGGCAAATTAGGGATGGGCGAAATGGATAGAAAGAAGCCGATAGAGATATATTCTCCACCGGCAACCAGATGGAAAATTACAATTTTTATAAGATTGATCTTTTTAAATTACTGAGTCACTTCCCCGGTGCGTTGTTGTTTACGGCAACGATCGGCAATCCGGTAAGATCCCGCAGGCGTGTTTCGATTGCAGCGGCTTCTTCGCGGGAAATGGTGCGCAGCGGGGTGGAGGGGTAGGGGCGCAGGGCTTCGGTGTGGCCTCCCCGCGAGGCAATGTGCCAATACCGGGGATACGGCCGGGTGGGTGTGTTCAATTGCACTTCGTCCGGCTGGATGTCCCGCAGAATCTCCGCCAGACGCTCCGTCTCGTTCCGGTTGAGGGGCATGAACATCACTTGGATGCCCAACATCCCTTTATATCTTTTCCGGAATCGTTTTACCTGATCCACAATGGACGCCAGAGTGATCCCGTTGGCTGGCCGGTTGATCCGCTGGAACATCTCCTCAGAGGCCGCGTCCAATTTGACATAAACCCGGTGTACGCCTTGCAAATCCTGGATTACCTGGGGATCCTGCAACAAGGCGCCATTGGTTAGGACCAGTTGAGGAATGGGGGTGATCCGGCTGATTTCCCGCGCCACCTCGCCCAGGTTGGTAGCCAGCGTGGGTTCCCCGCTGCCGCTGTAAGTGATGATATCCGATTCCCTCCATCGGCTGGCCAAAAAATCCCGTAAGACCGTATCCGTGGGTACGAACAATTTCCTCTGATTAGTCACCACCTGAATGTTGCCCAACTGGCAGTAAATACAATTGAACGAACACACGGAAGTTTCCAGGATCAGGTCGATGCCCAAGGACAAGCCCACGCGCCAGGATCGAACCGGGCCATAGACTGTTGAAACAGGTTTCGGATGGGTGGTTTCCATATGCTTCTGATTTCATCCCAGGTATATTGATTATCGTACCTTGTTTTGCCGTTCCGGGTAGGCGTGGAAGAGAATGGCCGGTTGCCGAAGCCGCCGCGGGAACTGTCTGCCGCTGGATCGGACGTATTAGAACTCTGCCGGCTTGCTGAACTCGGCTGAAAATATGGTATGTCAAGTATATTTTCTTGATGACGAAAATAGATGCTATCATATACAAGGAATATTTTTGGGAAATATTTTTGGGAATATTTTTGCTGCTCTCATATCCATTTGATATAGATGCACGGATGTGAGGTCATTCGCCTGAAAGGATTCTCCTCCGGGCTTGAATGTTGATAAGATGTATAAATTATAAAAGAATCGAGAGATTCAATCTTTGAAAAAATATCCCTTATCTGCGGGAACCTTTGTCCTTCCGATATCGGTTTATTTGAATTGGATTGAATTTTAAGAAGTTAGCCACGATTATCTAAGTATAATTATTAGTAAAATAATTTTAATCGGTGTCACGAAACGTTATTGGACGTTTGTCCATGCAAGGTGAGAAAGTAAAAGATGCGGAGAGAAAGTAGAAAAATGGGATAATTTAGTATTTTGATAATATTTAACTTATTTCAGGTAACCGATCATCGGCCGATGACCGCGGCACCCCTGGCTTGTTAAATTCTGAAAAAAATCTCTTGACGATTCGTGAAAGATGTATAAACTCTCCCATAGAATCCAAATTTCGATTTGAGCATCCAACGAGTGATGTTGCATCATGGCGTATTGAGACAACAGCAGGGCGGGGAGGGGTCGTATCCATGTCCTGCTATTGTTGTGGAAAGATGTGGGTTTGAATTTTGCGTCTCTGAGGAGTGTCAAGTGATTATCCTTTAATAGAGTAAAGGAATGAGGCATTGCCACACGTGGTGTTGAAGGGGGATGTTGAAGAAATCAACCTGGCAGAAATCCTGAGCCCCCTGGTGGAAGAGAGCGGCGAGTGGTTAATTAAGGTCGAGGAGATTTATGTAGAACGGCAAGGCCGGAAAGCCCTTTTGTGGACAGTGGTGGTTGAGGAAGGGCATTCGCAATCGTTCTACATTCGGATTTCGAAAAGCGAGGCGGACCGCAAACTGACCGTCCACCTCGACCCTTCCACGGATCCAATCAAGACTCGCGGGGTAAAACGTTCAGTCGCCTTGGTGGCGGAATTCCTTCTGGGGCAGCAGCCATCCTGGGCGGTGGAACGGAACAACGTGTCTGGCTTCTTGGTAAAGCGGGATTGATCTTGCCTGTCCGCATTCCTTGATTCTGGCGCGTCTATTCGTCTTGGAGCGTAGACGGAAGAGCCGGTCGTACGTTATTGAATTCAAGTGAAAAGGGATGGGAGTGGTTTCATCTCTTTTCTTGGGTGTTAGAACCTTGATCAGGTAAATATTCCTGGATATCCAATCCAGGTTAGAAAGGAGTATCTTTCAAGTTTCCTGCCGGCTGTGGCTTAGGAGCCGCTGATGGAATCGCGAAAGATTGTGTTGCAGTCGATGGAATCAACTGAGAAGAAAGTCGAAACCTCCTCCCGTGGCAATCGCGAAGCGATTGAAAATCATCTGGTACAAGAATGGGGTATGGCGCCGGAAACCGCCCGGCGGTTTGTCAACCGCCAACCGGGCCTCACGTTGAACGAAGCCGTGGAGTATATGCGCGCGGTGACCAAGGGATACCGTCTGCTCTACCGCCGCACCCACGGCCAACGGATCAGCCCGCTGCTGCTGCGCCGGGCCACGGAAATGGCCCTGGAACGGACCGCGCGGCGCCGGCAAGCGTTGACCGAAAAAGATCTGCAGTATTTGATGCAGCAAGCGCGCGACGCCACCGACGCGGATATCGCCCGCAAGAGCGATCCCGCCACCACCGAGGGCCGGATTCAATATCTGCGCCCGTTGCGGGAAGCGGTGATGTGCGAAGAAGACGCGGTCACGCGTAACCGTCTCTTGGGCGTGGCGGAAGTCTTCATTACCTGCGGGTATGTGCTCAACAAGCAGGCTTTAATCAAGCAGTGCCTGCAACAGGAAGAGATTTTCCCGAACCGGCGCACGGTGGACGAGACGTTGGAAATCCTGCGCACGTCGTACGAAGCGCTGGGTTTCTCGAAGGAAGACGTTTTTATCGCCTCAGCGTACCTGGATGTTCCCTATGGCAAGGTGGATACGCGCACCCATCGTAAAAAGTCCACCAACAACAATCTGCCCCATTTCATCTATGAATGAGGATTCCATGACGTACTCCTATCAAGAGCCGCGCCTTAGGGGGCGCGGCTTTTTATTATTGCGGCTTTCATATTTTTTAAGGGATTGAAGACGTATAATGGTGCCTGATCCGGATCTGCGGCAGCCGGGAGGATTTTCCCATTCATTAAGCATAATATTTTATAATTTATAGCAGAGAATGAACGGATGGCGTACGGGCCGCGTCTTCCTCAGCGCCACGCTGGATCCACGCTATGGATGGGCGTTGGCAGTGGCGGTGACCGGATACACGGCGTATCAATTCCTGGCAGGCGTCCTGTTCCTGAATTGGGATTCCGGAAGTCCCGATTTTACAGCGTATTATGCGGCTGCCCAATCGTTGGCTGCCGGCCGGCCGGTCTATCCTTCCGATCCCTGGCCTTTGATCCATGACAATGTGCTGGCCGGCGTGTCCATCGGCGGCGTTCCCAATCCTTACCCTACGAAATACTATTTGTATCCCCCTTTGCTGGCCTGGATGCTTCAACCCGTGACGTATCTTCCGTTCCCCCTGGCTGCCAAGGGGTGGGGTATCGTTCTGGTGCTGGCTTACATCGGCGGCATCGGGTGGCTCTTCCGCTTGGCGTATCAACAACAATGGTTGAACCTCCGCGAATTGTTTTTGTTGGGATTGCTTGCCGCCTACTGGGCTCCGGCCTTCTTTGCCGGCTGGGCTGGACAGGTGACTCCCTTGGTGATGCTCCTGGTGATCGGGCATGGGATCTTCGCCTTTCACCGGCGGGATATCCGGGCCGGTGTGTTCCTGGGGATGGCGGTGCTGCTGAAAATCTCGCCCATCTGGTTCATTTTATTATGGGTGCTGCAGCGCCGTTGGACTTTGATCGTGTCCGCCGCGCTGACGGCTGCCGTTCTTATCCTTGTGTCGGGATGGGAGCTAAACGTTTTGTACTTCAGCCGGGTTTTACCCCATGTCGCCCTGGGTGAGAACCATCCGGTCAATCACTCGCTCATGGGTACTTTTTTACGTGTGCGATTGGGCGAACCGTGGGGATGGCTGCGGCCGGAGGCTTACGCGGATATCAGGGTGAGCCATCGAATCGCCCGGGGCTTTGCCCTTTTGGCGGGGATGGTGACGTTATGGGGGATGTGGCGCCCCTTGAATGCACGGACTTGGCGCTTGCACATGGCTTCGTTGCTCGCTGCCTTGATTGTATTGTCCCCGGTTGTGCGGCTGTATGATTTTGTGTACCTTTTCCCGGCGGTGGTTTTGTTGTTCGCGGATTTGAAACAGAATCCCGGCAAACCCGCTTTGTGGATTCTGGCCTTTACGGTAGCCGCTAATACAGTCAACCTGGCGGGTTGGTTGAGTTATCTGGCCTTTGATCCGATCACCCGGGATCTGCTGGGCCGTCCCTCGTGCCTTTCCGCGGTCTGTCTTTGGAGTCTGTCCATCGTACGGCAAAAAAAGGTCCTTCATGCCTGATTCTTATCAAGCCCCGGGGTCTCGATTCTCCATCGCGTGGCCGGCCGCGGCCCTCGCCGGGGTGTTTCTTGTGGCCTTTGGGTTGCGGGTTGACGGTTCCTATTGGGGGCTGCCTTTCCGCCTGCATCCCGATGAGTGGAAATACGTATCCGCCGGCGCCGAATGCCACCGCGGCCAGTGGAATCCCAAGTATTTCCGCAATCCGCCGGGCTTTTCGTATCTCAACGCGGCGTGGTTCCCTCTTTGGCTTCAGATCCATCAGCCGGTGGAAGTCCCGCTATGGTTGAACGTCGATCCCATCCAGTTGAAGCCGTCTTGGAACGTGGAAGTCACGTATCTCTACCGTCCGTTCGACCTGGTGGCCGGAGCCCGGGTGTTGTCCGCGGCGTTGGGGGCATTAACTGCCGTGGCGGTGTTTTTCTTGACCCGGGAAATGCTTCCGGCGTGGTATGCGGTGGGGGCCGCGTGGCTGACGGCGGTCTCGTTCGCCAATGTCCGGGAAAGCCATTTTGCCGTGAACGATCCCGCCATGGCCCTCCTAACCACAACCGGGATGGTGCTGGGATGGCATTGGTTTCAGAGCGGGAAACGGTGGTGGTTGTGGGCGGCCGCAGCCTGCGGCGGAGTGGCCGTGGCGGTGAAATACAATGCCTTTCCGGTTATCCTGGCGTTGTTGTTCCTGCGGGGGGTCCGCTATTGGCTGCGAAAAAAGGAAGAATCTATACGGATTTTAACGCGGGATTGGATCGTGATCGTCTTGCTGGCCGGGTTTTTCTTTCTCCTGATTTGCCCGTTCCCCCTGATCGATCCCCAGACCTTCCAGCAAGAGATGGCCTTGCTGCGCGAGGCCGCGGCCCAGCCCTGGACCGGACAGGACACCCGCTGGTCACTGATCCAATTCATCGAAACGGCGTGGATTAGTGAGGGTGCCTTGGCCGTGGGGTTGGCCGGGATCGGTCTGGCGGCTTTGCTTGGGCAAGGACAGGGGGCCGTGGTGGTGTTTCCGGTCTTGTATGGAATGTTGATCGCGGCGCATCCTTTATTTTTTGTGCGTTTTTCGTTACCGGCGTTGCCGTGGATTTCGCTCTTCGCCGCGTGGGGGATCTATGCGCTTGTTTCTCAAATGATGCGCGATGCGCGCGTGGGCTTACGTATCGCGGCCGTTTTGTTTTTGGCCGCCGGAGCCGAGCCCTTGCTCAAGGATCTGCGGAGCAATCACCTGCTCAGTCAAACCGATACCCGGATTGAATGTCTGCGTTGGTTTTTAACGGAAGAGCGATCCCCCCTGTTGATCGGGACTGACCAGTTCGCCGTCCCCCTGGTGTACCGCAATGTCGCCGGGATGTGGACGAAACCGTTCGACTCCCGGCTGGTAGGTATCGATGGCCTCCCCTCCAACCAATTGAATCAGCTGGATACGCTGGCCCAGGTTCCCGCGGGTTACATGGTGATCAGCAATTTCGCCCCTTTTACGGCCCGCTATCCGGAGGCGTACGCAAAACGCCGCGCGGCCATCCACGAATTCGTGGGCCATGACCGGCCCGATCGGGTCTTTCAACCCTTTATCCGGCCTTGGACTCCCCAGCCCGCGGACGTGGAAGACACCTATAGCCCTTTCCGGAATTTATGGGGCCGGAACCGCCCCGGCGCGGTGATCGAGGTTTACATGCGGAAGCCGGAAATACGGCCGTAAGGAAAATGCATCGCGACTCACATGAATCCCCTCAGGGTGATTCATTGCATCGTAAAATCCCGCTACCCCGGTCTTCTCCCTCGGGGAAAAGGCCGGGTGCGGGAAATGAAACTCATGGCTTGTGCAATTGCCCTTCCAGATCGCGGGCCTTTCGTTCCAGTTCGGCGGTATTCTCGGTCCGTCCGGCTTTTTTGAGTAACGCGATCAATTCATGATACCGGCCGGGAAAGACAGGATTGAGCTCGATCACCCGCTCGGTCTCCTGAATGGCTGAAGATAAATCGTTCTTGCGCAGGTAGATCTGGGCGAGCTGTTGATGCGCCAAGATGTCTTCTTGCAGCCGGATGGCGGTATGGAATGCGCTCACCGCCTTGTTGTCCCACCCTATCGATGCATAGTACACGCCAAGCATGTAGTGGGTTTGCTGGACGAAGGGATCCAGCGAGCGGGATGCTTCCAGATGCGTGACCGCCTCTAATCCCCGGCTTTCAATACCATTCCGCAGGTATTGACTCGCCCGGAATTGCAGGATCGCGGCCCCGCCAACCAGAATCGAGCAAAGCAGGCTCACTCCGATCAGCCAAGGCGGAAGAGACCGTTTGGGGGATTCACGAGTCTTCAAGGACGTGACGGGATACGAACCCAACAGCGCGATCTGCATCGAACTGGCGGGCAAGTGGAACGGGAAGTCCGAAAACGTGTGGATCAGCGCCACCCATACACCCGCGTAGGCTCCCCACGCGAACCAATCCGGGGCAGCGGCTTGTTTGAGCCGCCGCCACGCCGCGAGGTTCCAGGCCGCCGTCAACCAGAAGAGGACCAATACGCCCAGGGGTCCGGTTTCGCTTGCGGTCTCGAGCAGCTGAAAATGAGGCTGATCGACGGGAATCACGTAATCCCGGTCGTGCGCGTTCCACTGTTTCGCGTAGTTGATCCCCTGGTAGTGCTCATGCACGGTCAGGTAATTTCCAAATCCGATGCCGGTGAGGGGGGCCTCGTTGATCATCACCCGCGTGGTTTTCCAGTTGAACCGCCGCGCGCCCATCCCCGACCACCAATGGGGCGATTCCCAGGCTTCCTTATAAAGCGACCGCCCATGGCTGTTGTAGGGATTGTCGGCCAGGTACCAGATCACGGGCCATGCCGCCAACACCATCAGAATGAACATCCGCGCCAAGGGCAGGCGGATTTTGCGGTGGATGAGCAAGGCCGTCGTCAGAGTGACGATTAAACTCCCGGCTAAGCTGGTTGTGGTTCCCACGCTGAACGTGACGGTGTGGCAGGCGATGCAGATCATCACCGCCAGTCCCGCCGCAAGGAACGAATAACGCCGGGCCCCGGTCCGCAAGCCATACGCCACGATCACAGGAAGGGTAATGCCCAAATATCCCGCCAGAAAATTGGGATTGCCCAAGGTGGATATCACCTTGGCCCGCCAGTCCCGCACACCGCCCACGGGAGTCATGAAATCGATCCCGTAATCCTGCAGAATCCCATACACCGCCGCCAGCACGGCCGTGGTCATCAGGATCGGGGCCACCTGTCCGGGCGTGGCGATTCTTCGCCAGAATCGCCGGAAGCAATAAAACAAGGCGATGAACAGCGCCAAATGGAACAGCGCCTTGATTTGCAACGGTGTCCGGTAATGAATCCACACGGAAAGGAGCGCCAACAGAAACAGCGCCGCCAGCGGCGCGTCCAATGGCATGGTCATGATTTTGCGGGAAACCGGCTGGACCGCAATTAAAAACAGCCACAACGCGGTAAAGCAGGTGAGCCAGACAATCTTCGGCAGCAGGTACGAATCGGCGGTGCTGGGAGCGATGAACATCGGCGTCCCGGCGATGATCAGATAAGCGGTCCACCTCTCCCATTTCAGATACATATAACCAGTTTGCGGCTCATTTCCCATTCCCGTTCCGTTCCTGTTTCGGAAATACATATAGAAATCCCTCAGGTAGATAAGGCTGGTAGGAAGGCGCTACGCGTGTCCGGTCAATGGGGATCCATTGATCGATTTTCGGCGGCCCCTGCTTTTTCCAGATCTCGGGCAGCGGTCCTTTCGGATAGCTCGTGGCGAAGACCGGCCCTTTTTCCCGGAGTGGAGTGATCAGGTTTTGCCATACATCCTCCAGCCACTCGCCGCGGGTTTGGTGCTTCCTGTCTTGCCGGGGCGGCAGGGATACGCGGCGCGCGCGCGCGATCCGGTCCCGGTACCAATCCAGATACAGGAATCCCGCGCCGATCACGGGGACCCGCCGTCCCCGCTTTTCCACGATTTGTTGATATAGCAACGGATAGAGTTCGTTGTCCGCGGAATTCTCCTGCAGTCCCGTGATGAGCGGGACACCGGCCGGCACTCGGCGCCACACATGGCGGGCGTAATCCGCCGCGGAGCGGTCCCGGGCGAATTCCAGGCGCTGCCGTAATCCGCCGTCCCAGAGCGAGAAATTCGCCGGAGTGCAATGCTTTCGCGCCAGCAAGTCGTCCAGATCCATCCGGGTCCGCAAGGGCAACAACACGGCGCATAAGGCCACGGCGGCCAGAATCAGCCCATAGGCAGGACGGGAAAGAGTGGCTCTCCGGATCAAGTTCAGCCCTCCTGCCAAGCCAAATGCCAAGGGGAGGGAGAGCACCAGCAGGGCAGGGAAAAGAAACACCGAGCGGTCCCCCACCGGGTAGATCCATAAAAAGCTTAGATGGGCGAGATAGAGATACGCGGATAAGCCTCCCAGCCAGGGCATCCGGTGAAAAAGCACGATCCACCCGGCGGCTGCCGCCAGGCCCAAGACACCATAGCCGGCGTGAGAAATAAAAACCAGGAACAAGTAATCCAGAACAACCTGCCCCAAGCCGTAAGTTTGGTATAACCTTCCCACCCTATCGCAGCCTTGGCGGAACAGGTCCGCGTACATGTGACCGCTGATCAGTTGATACCAGCGTTGCCAAGTTTCAGGGTCATACCAATTCACGGCCGGATTCTTCATCGCCCGCAAGGGAAAATAGGCCAACAAAAGAAGAGGAACCAGAAGAAACAGCCCTTGCGGGATCATCCGCGCGAGAGAGACGCAAGGCTCCGATGTTTCTTCGTTGTGATTGCCGGAGAGTGAATTCTCTTTCGTCCTGACCCGCCACATCATCATTACGAAAATCCCCCCGGTCAGAAACACCGCCAGCCGGTGATGGGTGGCCATCCAACCCATCAGGAAAAGCAATGGCGCGAGGGCGGCCGCCGGGGAACGCAGAAAATGCCCCAGCAACCACAAGGCCAGGGCGAACTGCAATCCGAAGAACGCGTACACCTCGGTGATCACCGGCTGCGGCCAGACTCCAGCACTGATCGAGAAGGCCAAAGCGGCGGCGAAGGCGGGTACGAGGGACAACGCCCGGCTTTTGGCGTAGGCCGCTTCCAGACATAAACCCAAAAAGCGATACAATATCCCGCATGCCAGGGCGGTACACACGGCGGAAAAGAGATGGCCGCGGAAGATCACCGTCCCGAACGGCAACGCCTGAAACACGCGCAGAGCCAGCATGTAAAAGGAATAGCCGGTGGGATGAGGGACGCCCAAGATCCACGCGCCGGCCGCCAGTTCGGGGGAATCGCCCCATACCAAGTCCTGGGGGAGAGTCCAAATGGAAAACGCCAGCGAAATCAAGATCACGCCTGCTCCGGCCCCGTGGTGGAGCCGGAAGGTTTGGAGCGATCCAGTCGTGTTTTCGCTGGTCTTTGCTGCCATCACCGCGCTCGCCTGTTCTCCGGTGGTGCTGCATCCCACGGATCATCTGAGCAGCGGGCCGGCCGGGGATAAGGGCACCAATCTTTGGAATCTCTGGTGGGTGTATTATGCCCTCTTCGAGCGGCATAGTTCACCCCTGCATTGCGATCTGATTTTCATCCCGTGGGGATGCGATCTGCGTTATCATACTCTCTCCCTGGCAAATGGGATTTTGGCCGCTCCCCTGACCGGCGGGGCCGGCCCCTGCGTGGCGTACAATGTTTTGTTTGGCCTCTGGACCGCCCTGACCGGCGTTTTCGCCGCGATGTGGGCGCGCTGTTTTGGGCTGAACCGGCCCCTTTCCGTCCTGTTGGGCGTTCTGGCGGCCTTTAGCCCTTACCGCTGGGCGCACCAAATCCATCTGAACCTGCTTTCCACTCCCTGGCTGTTTTTGTTCTTTTATTGTCTGGAAAGACGTCTCCAAACACGGGAAGTCTCTTGTCTGGAACATTCCCCGGGATGGATCCACGAGGCCGGTCTGATTCTCGCCTGGCCTTTGGCGCTGTTTTCGGATTGGTATTACGGACTGTACGCGGGAATCTATTTAGCCCTTCGGCTGGCCGTGTTTGGGTATGGGCCGGGGTGGGAGAACTGGCTTAGGGGATTCCAGATTGCCCTGCCGCCGGTCTTGACCGTGGGATTGCTTATGGCTGCCTATTTCTATCACCCCCACGCGGGAGCGTATGAGACCCAATTTGTCGATTCCGTGCCGATGATGTTTTCCGCCTACTGGTCTCTCGACCTGCTCCACCTGGTGCTTCCCATTTGGATGATTCCTTGGATTTCCAACGTTCACTACGCCAGCGAGTTCCTGTTCCACCCGGGCCTTCTTTACTTGATGCTGCCCTTCTTGTGGTTCGCGTGCCGGCCGCTGGACAAGGAGACCAGGGGGCAAGTTGGGTATCTTTTGGTTTTAAGCGCGCTGTTTCTGGGACTCTCCCTGGGTCCGATCCTCGTCTTCCGCAGTCAACCCTTGTCCTTTTTGGGAATTCCGCTGTTCACCCCCACCGCTCTGCTGGAATGGATTCCCTTGGTGACCGTCATCCGCGTGTTCAGCCGGTTCGCTTATATCGGTTTCACCGCTCTAGCTCTCCTGGGGCTTATGGGATTGGAGCGATGGATCCGCCACCGCGGATACCGGATCCCTTGGCTCCCGGTGTGCGCGGGTTTGGCGGGCCTGTTCTTGCTCGAAACCCGCTGGCAGCCTCCGCGCATGGTCCCTTACACCGTTCCGGAGGGGATCCGCAATCCCGAGACCAAGCCGTATCTCGAATTGCCCTTCACGCCCTCGGTCGTCAGCGGACGGCACCTGTATCATCAAACCATTCACCGGCAGCCGATTTTTGTCGTGGAATTTTCCCGCCTCGGTACCTACCGGCAAAAATACGAGGCTGCCTTCCCCGCCTTGGGCATGCTGGACCGGGCCGCCCGGGGCCTGGAAGCGCCCGGCTCCTCCTCCTTTCCCCTGGAGACGTTCTGTACCGAATTGAAGCGGCTGGGGCCGGTGCGGTTCGTCTTATCCCCGGAGGGCGATCAGGAAGAGCGCATCCGGATTTTATCCAATTTTCATCAATTCCTCACACACTGCCAAACCCTGGTTCATTATGAAGGCCCGGATATCGGCCCAAAGGACTCAGCGGAGCATTGAAACGGCCCAAGGGTGAATGGGGTTTTGCTTGACACACTGGTTAATTGATTTACTATTATGGGTTACCATGGAATCAGATATAATAAAAAAGGCTTTGCGCCAATCGCAATGATCAGCCCGAATGGGAAATGAAAATGCGATGATTTTTTACATAAAACCTGGGTTTACGGGCCCTCCCAAGGGGATTTTCGAAATTGTTTAACAAAACGATTATTTTTTACGGCTTACTGCTCATTATCATCATCTTGGTTGTGAGTGGGATCCAGACGGAACAGGCGTCGACTTTTACCCTGGATCAGTTCTATGGAATCTTGGATGGGGAGATTATCGATAAGCAGTTGCACACGGCGGTCATATCCCCTTCCAAGATCGAGGGGGAATACATCGACCTGAACGCTCCTCAAGCTAAGAAAGCTTACGAGGTCACGCTGGCATCCGAACAGCTGACCCCGGAAGTGGTCCGGAAATGCGTCGAGTACAAAAAGAAGAATCCCGCGTTTTCCTTCAAGGGGCAGGCCGACAGCAATTGGATGTTCAGCGTGATGACCAGCCTGTTGCCCATTTTGTTGCTCATCGGCGTGTGGTTCTTCGTTCTCCGGCAAATGCAAATCGGAGGCAGCAAGGCGATGTCCTTCGGCAAAAGCCGCGCCCGCCTGAGCAGCGAGAATCAGCAGAAAGTCACGTTCGACGATGTGGCCGGTTGTGACGAAGCCAAGGAAGAACTCCGCGAAATCGTTGAGTTCCTAAAAGATCCGAAAAAATTCCAGAAACTGGGGGGCAAAATCCCCCACGGGGTTCTCTTGCATGGCTCGCCGGGCACCGGCAAAACCCTGCTGGCGCGGGCGGTGGCCGGCGAGGCCAACGTGCCTTTCTTCAGCATCAGCGGCTCCGATTTCGTGGAGATGTTCGTCGGCGTGGGCGCCTCCCGCGTCCGCGATTTGTTCGAACAAGGCAAAAAACACTCCCCCTGCATTATTTTCATGGACGAAATTGACGCCGTGGGCCGTCAGCGCTTCGCCGGCGTGGGCGGCGGCCACGACGAACGCGAGCAGACCCTCAACCAGCTCCTGGTGGAGATGGACGGCTTTAACACCAACGAAGAGGTGATCCTCATCGCCGCTACCAACCGGCCGGATGTCCTGGATCCCGCCCTGCTGCGTCCCGGACGGTTCGACCGCCAGATCGTCATCGATCTGCCCGACCTCAACGGCCGCAAGGGCATCATCGCCGTCCACACCCGGAACGTGGTGCTGGCCAAGAACGTCGATTTCGATATTCTCGCCCGCCGCACACCCGGATTCTCGGGCGCGGATATCCACAGCATGGTCAACGAAGCCGCCTTGCTGGCCGCCCGCCGCAACAAGGACGTGGTGGACATGCAGGACTTCGAAGACGCCATCGAGCGCGTCACCGCCGGACCGGAACGGAAAAGCCGCGCCATCACCGACCGCGAAAAACGCATCGTGGCCTACCACGAGGCCGGACATGCCGTGGTCGGCTGGTTCTTGGATGAAATCGATCCCGTCCACAAGGTCTCCATTCTGCCCCGTGGACGCGCGCTCGGTTACACCATGCACCTGCCCGTGGAAGATCGCTATCTGACCACCAAGAAAGAACTGCAGGCCCGCATGACCACCCTCCTGGGAGGGCGCGTGGCGGAAGACATCATCTTCGGCGATGTCACCACCGGCGCGCAAAACGATCTCGAACGGGTCACCGATATCGCCCACAAAATGATCTGCAACTTCGGGATGAGCGAAAAATTGGGACCCTTGACCTTCGGCCTCAACGAAAACCAGATCTTCCTGGGCCGCGATTTCTACAAAGACCGCGAATACAGCGAAGAAATTCAGTTTGAAATCGACAAGGAAATCCGGCAATTGGTCGATGAATGCTATCACCGCGCCAAGAACATTCTGGAAACGAACCGCGATATCCTCGACGGCCTTGCGCAGGCCCTCCTCGAACAAGAAGTCCTGTCTGCCGATGCCGTAAGGGATCTGGTCAACCGCATCGAGGAAGCCCGGAAATCCAAAGCCGGAACGCAGGAGATCCCGCCGGACAACGCGCCGGACAACGAGGCGCCGATTGCCGTGGAAGTGCCTGTAAACGCTGGGGAAACACCATCCAGCGGCGGACCTTCCTCCATCGCGGGAGAACGGGAACAGCCCATCGGCGAATCGCGGTAAGCGTCCGGGATTCCGGATTCCCTGCCGCGCTCTTTCCCCGCCGGTATTCCGGAAGGCGGGGTAACTCGACAACCGGTGATACGGGGTGGAAATGGCGGGCCGGTTTTCTGCGGCCCAGCGGTTTTTTCCGTTGTATCCAGGCAGGTAGAAATGCACCGGCCGGTTCGGCCCGGCTGTTGTGAAAGACCATCCATATGGAAATGACTTCCTATTGGCGCTGCCGGCAAACGTCTCTGGCTTGGGGCCACCGGACCCTGTTGATGGGGGTGATCAACGTAACCCCCGATTCCTTTAGCGACGGCGGCCTTTTTTTTGAACCCCGCCAGGCTATCTCCCACGCCTCCCGGTTATGGGAGGAAGGCGCCGATATCCTGGACGTGGGGGGGGCCTCGTCCCGGCCGGGAGCGGAACCGGTGCCGGTGGCGGAAGAAATCCGCCGGGTGCTGCCCGTGGTGGAGGAATTGGCGGGGCGGAGTGGATGCGTCGTCTCCGTGGATACCGTATCATATGAGGTGGCGGCCCGGTGCCTGGATGCCGGCGCTTCGATCATTAACGATATCAGCGGCCTGCAACAGGATCCCCGTCTGGCCCGGCTGGCCGCGGAAGCGAAAGCCGGATTGATTTTAATGCACATGCGGGGTGACCCGCGCACCATGCAATCGTTAACAGATTACGGCGATCTGGAAGGCGAGATCCACTGGTTTTTCGAGCGGCAGGTGGCATACGCTTTGGCCGAAGGGGTGCAGCCGGACCAGATCGTCTTGGATCCGGGGATCGGGTTCAGTAAAACCGCCGAACAAAATCTGCTCATCCTGAAACACCTGGACCGGATCCGCCTCGAAGGATATCCGTTGTTGATCGGGGTATCGCGGAAATCGTTCATCGGAAAAATCACGGGGGCGGAACCCCGCGGCCGGTTAATGGGGACCGCGGGCGCGGTCGCCGCCAGTGTGCTGAACGGCGCCGATTGCGTCCGGGTGCATGATGTAGGGCTGTTGCGGGACACCGTGGCCGTGGCGGACGCCATCCGGCGGGCCGTGCCCAACGGGATTGCAAAAGGGAGATAGAACCATCAACTCGTTTTGGATCCGAACCTTTGGCCAGGACGCGCCCCACGCGATCGCGGAAATTCTGATTTTGGGGGCGATTTTCTATGTCGTGTTCAAAGCCGTTCAGGGAACCCGGGCGGTCCAAATCTTTCAGTTCCTGGTCCTTCTCATCGTCTTGACGTACCTCAGCAAACTATTGAACCTGATCACAGTGAACTGGCTGCTGACCACCGCGCAAATGCCCATCTTCGTGGGATTGGTGGTTCTGTACGCCGCCGAATTGCGCCGGGCGGTTTCCGAACTAACCCGCGCGCGTTTCTTCCTGCGCGCCAACGACTCGGTGGATCCCGTGGTCGACGAAGTGGCCAAAACCGCCCAGGTGTTGTCCCGCCGGCATATCGGCGCGCTGATCGTATTCGAAAATTCGACCAGTTTGCAAGGTTTTATCGACACGGGAATCAAAATGGATTGCGTGGTGAGCTCCGAACTGCTGGTGACCCTCTTTTCCCCTTTGACCCCCCTGCATGACGGCGCGGTGATTATCCGCAACAACCGCATCGCCGCCGCCGCCTGTCTGCTGCCTCTCAGTGAACGGGAATCGGTCGATTCCAGCTGGGGCACCCGCCACCGCGCCGCGTTGGGACTGGTCGAAGAAACCGACGCGGTGGTTGTCATCGTGTCCGAAGAAACCGGAGCGATTTCCCTGGCGATTGACAGACGTATAACCCGGAACATCGAACCGCCCAAATTACAATCCATTTTGTGGAACGTGATCCGGAAAAGGAGCCGTTCATGATCCGCTGGAAATTCACCGACGCCGGATTGTTGCTTTTGTCGCTTCTTCTGGCGGCGGGACTCGTTTGGATCAAAGGGCAGGAACGGATCGACCGCCGCACATTGAACGGCATTCCCATCAGCCTCGAAAACCTGCCCCCGAATCTGGTCCTCCCCGATAACTGGGTTACGCCCAATACCGTCGTTATCGTCCAGGGGCCCCGCAACACCATTGATTTGATTCGGCAATCCCAATCCGGCTTTTATGTGGATATGTCCAAAGTGCCCCTGGCTGAAGGCGAAACCCCCGCCAGCGTCATCCTCACCAGCGAAATGTTTCTGACCAACCTGGTGGACGAAACCGACCGGAACCGCATTGCCGTCGTGGAAGAAAGCATCGTTCCCCGCCAACTTTCATTTTACATCCTGCCTTGGGATATCACCCAGCCGCAGCCGTCGTATGAAAATCTCGAGGCCGGCGCCAACCAATTGGCGGTCCCCCTCCTGCGTGTCCAAAAAAACGTGCCTGTTACCGTCCCCTTGCGGGGCGACCCCCCCGGCCCGTTGCACTTGGACCGTGTGCGGATCGATCCGCCTGAAGTCACCGTCACCGGGCCGCGGCAGGCGGTGGATAAAATCAAGTCGGTCTCCACTCCCTTGCTGGACCTGGAATACATTTCCCTTGAGAATCCCTTGTATTTAATGCCCCTGCCGGATCTGGAGCAGGATTTTGGCGTCCGGCCGGTTGAGAAATCCATCCGCAGTGTTACAGTGACTTTAATTCTGACAAAAAAGGGAACGTAGTATGACTCCCCCCAAATTGTCCGTGAACATCGATCACGTGGCTACGTTGCGGCAGGCCCGCGGCACGCCCTATCCCGATCCCGTGGATGTCGCCGTCCTGGCCCAATTGGGCGGAACCGACGGCATTACGGTTCACCCCCGGGAAGACCGGCGGCATATCCAAGACCGGGACGTGAAATTGCTGAAGGAAATCCTCCAAGTCCCCTTGACCCTGGAAATGGCGTTGACCCCGGCCATGGTCGATTTCGCCCTCCAGATTCAGCCTTTCGCCTGTACCTTGGTTCCGGAAGCGCGGGAGGAACGGACCACGGAAAGCGGTCTGCACGTCGCGGGCCGGGAAAAAGAACTCGAACCCGGCATACGACGGTTGCGGAACGCCGGTATCGTGGTCAGTATCTTCATTGACGCGGACGCCGGGCAGATCGCGGCGGCCCGTTCACTGGACGTGCCGTTCGTGGAAATCCACACCGGGCCCTACGCCCTGGCTGCCACCCCCGCTGAGCAGGAGCGGGAACTCCACCAGGTGGCCCGGGCCGCCGAATTCGCGCGCGAACAGGGGCTGCGGGTCAATGCCGGCCATGGTTTGCATTACCACAACACCGCGCCGGTCGCCGCCTTGTCTGCCATCGAATGGATTCACACCGGCCACAGTGTGGTTGCGCGTGCTTTGTTGACCGGCATGGAACGGGCGGTCCGCGAGATGCAAGACATCCTCCGGCGGGCGAGGATGCAAAACCGTTAAGCCTTGCACCGTCGTGGTTTTTGGATCGTGGCATTCATAGAGAACAACTCTTTACCCGGCGGCTGTACGTTCTTACAGTTTCGTCCGTGTTATAAATATGGACCGGAATGCTAAGAATTCCTTATCCATCTGGGAGCGGGTTCCGGTAAGGGTATCCCAGCCAAGCGAGTAAAAAGTTGTAACAAAAGATGTTGTAACAAAAGATAATCACCAGGCAACGCCATTCTCCCGGCATCAAAAAATCACATCCCAAAACTATGCGTCACCCATCTCTCGTCATGCCTTCACTGCTTTCCGCCCCCTACACCCATTTGGCGAAAGCCATCCGCGAACTCGAAGACGCCGGGGTTGCCCTTTTTCACTACGACGTGATGGACGGCCATTTTGTGCCGAATCTGACAGGTGGGACCAATGTCATCGCCAGCCTGGAACCGGTCCTGCGAGGCCGTCTCGATGTTCATTTAATGGTCACCAATCCCGGACGGGTGGTTCCCTGGTTCGATTTTCCCTCGGTCCGCAGCATCACCATCCATATCGAGATCCAAGAGAATCTCAGGCGGATCTTCGAGCACATCCGGGGACTGTCCAAACAGGCCGGTGTGTCACTCAATCCGGACACCCCGGTGGAAACCCTGGAACCGGTCTTGCGGGACGTGGATCAGGTCTTGGTCATGACCGTTCACCCCGGCCAGGGCGGTCAGGATCTGATCCCGGAAACCCTAGAAAAAGTGCGGCAGCTGAACCGCTGGCGGAATGAGCGTGGTTTTGGCTACGTGATCCAGGTGGACGGAGGAATCCGGGCGGACAATATCCGGGAAGTCCACGAGGCCGGCGCCGATGAAATCGTGGCTGGCGCGGCGGTTTTTGACCATCCCGATCCCCCCCGGGCCTTTCAACACCTGGAACGGCTGATCCGCGAAGTGTCCGGATCCGCGTCACTTGATGAGAACGGAAGATGATGGAAAACTAACATTCTCACCTTGATTGATCACCACATCGAGAAGGAGACGGGCATGAAACAGGGGTTCACCCTGATTGAATTGCTTATCGTAGTGGCGATCATCGGCATCCTGGCCGCGATCGCCGTCCCCAACTTTTTGAACGCTCAAATCCGCGCCAAGGTCGGCCGGGTCTATTCCGACATGCGCTCACTTTCCAATGCGATCGAAATGTACCGGATCGATAACAATGCCGTGCCGTACCCCATCCTACCCGCCGGCAATACCGATTGGTACATGCGGCAGGTGCGGCTGACCACACCCATCGCGTATATCGGCAGCCTTCCGCTCGATCCGTTCTTCCTGCCGGTGCGCCGGTTGGACACTGCCAATCACGACCGCAAAGGCGTCTACGACTATGTGGGGAAAGAATACGCGGGACCCACCTGGGGATTTGCCGTAGGCAGTTTGGCGGAACGGGCGGATTATTTCATCCGCAGTCCCGGACCGGACGGCGGCAGTTCACCCACGCCCTGGACTCGCGGCAGCATATACGATACCAGCAACGGGTTGGTCTCCGCCGGGGATATTTTCTACATCAACTTCCAGCCCAGCCAGTGATGGATTTCGAAGAAACTACTTCCCCGCCTATTTAAAGCGATTTCGGTGTAAAAAAAATTTCCATTTCTTTCCGCTGTCCATTTTACCTTAAGTGAAAAGAGAGCAGTGAGTTTGGCTCGCTATTCTGGTTCGCCCCCGCAGCGGAAGAGAAGAAATGAGCGGCCATTGGAGGCATTCTGCTTGACGCCGTTAAAATAAATACGATAAAATAAAAGACTATAAGATGCCTTCGCATCTTGATTTCCACTATTCTATTCCAGAAAGGATTAAGGCTATGCAGAGTAAATTTGTTCATCTTGGTCTGATGCTCGTGGTGTTCGCCGGAATGGGATTGGCGCAGGATCTGCCACCCTACAGCCTGGATGTCGCCAAACTAACCCGGATTGTTCCCGATACGGTCGTCTATAACACGGGAACCCCCAACCTGGATAACTGGGAACCCTACACCAGTGTTCTGGGAAACAGCGTGTTCTTGATCGAATCCAACACGTTTGCGGAAGGATCGACAACGGATCAACGCTATGTGTTGACCTTCCAGCCGGTGGCCGGAGGCAGCCCGGCGTTCGGGGAATGCTTTTTCGCGGACGACGGCACTCCGTATCGGGGCAAGATCAACAATTACCGCCAAAACGGCAACCCCGGCCGGGTGGCGGGTGACAAAAGGCCCGGCGCGGTCAACTTCATCACCGGCGGCGAAGCAAGTCCCGACGAGTTTCCGGAATTCCAGTCCGATAACCGCTGGAATACCGGTGTGATTCGGAATGGCCGGTACGGCACCGTCCAGATTTTCTCCCTGAATCCCACCACGCTGGTGCAGACTCCGTTGACCAAAGCGTTTGACGCCATCAACGGCCGCCTCACTTCCGGTAATCCCAACACCGACCAGATCAGCCGCTTCGGTGGAGAATTGGCCGCTCTGGATGATGGGAACTTCCTGGTCGTGGTGGAAGACCGCTCCAAGTTGTTTTATGACGCGGGCAACGCGGCCGTGGCCGCCATCTTCCGGCCGGACGGGTCCTTGGTCAAAGATTCGTTCGTCGTGGCGCCGGGAGATATCTGGTCAAACGTTTGCGCCTACAAGGGGGGCTTCTGTGTGCGGGTGGCTGGGGTATTGTATTTCTACGACAACGCCGGCAATCTGAAGGGCCAAGTCCAGCAGAATGTCGAATACGTGACCGACGTGGGGCGCGGCGATGGCGTACGCATCGCTTCCCACATCAATTCCCCCTTTGTGTTTCTGGCAGGTTTTGACGGCCAAGAAGCCGTGCGCGTCGTCGTGTATGATTCCCGTACCCTGGAATTCGTCACCGAAACCCACGTCAACGAGATCGCCAAAGAATACGGCGGCCAGGACGACGTGGATTTCCTCGGCGAGTTCGACCGCGTGGGGATTGCGGTGGATGCCCTGAACCGGATTTTCATCGCTTGGGAACTCAATGGCCTTTTCCCAAAAACCCAGATCGTGGGCCGGGTGCTGAAATTTGACGACAATACCAAGACCCTGACGCACCTGACTCCCTCGTTCATCCCGTTCCTGAACACCTCCGACAATCCCACGCATCGCACCATCCGCGTGAACGTCTCCATGACCACCAAACAACTGCTGGTCGCGGCCAAGGGGGAAATCAACAGCCAGAACAATCCGGACGCCGACGCGGACGTTCCCGCCCAAACCACCATTTACACCGTGCTCAGCCATCCGGATCCCCAGGATGATCCGACACCCCCGGTGAGCGGCACGAACGTGGTGGAGTGGTCGTTGTATTGAGCAATAAGGTAATGATTGAACGAATCAGTGGCTGATTCAGTATCGTAAAAAGCCCATGGAGCGATCCATGGGCTTTTTGGTTTCAGCTTCGTTGCATCCAATCTCGTGCAATTATTGTGCAATGTGTTTCTCCTTCCCGGTCTGCTTCACGCCGGAGGGATCACCGATCCCCTGAACATTTTCAGGCTCATCCGGCCAGTGCGTACGTTCTTTTCAGATCACCGCTGCACATTTTTTCGAACTAATCGATAAAAACCACCACTCGAAATCCCCTCGCCCTCATGGAAAGAGCCGGGGGAAGGTAAGCCCAGGACAAGCGGAATTCGTCCTGGCCAGGCAATCGCGTAGATAATGGCCTTAAAAAATATGTTGACATGGAGCAACATAAATAGCTATAATCATCACCATCGGTTTTATATAAAATAGTGGAAGCCAATCCAAAGGACAGCCGGATAACCTGATCCGGCGGGGGGATATCAACGTGAAACAGTATCTGGTATTGCTCACGGCGGTTTTTGTTTTTGTGTGTCTGGTGATGGGGGCGGCTGATGAGGGCCGGGATATTTCCGGCGCTCCGGTGTTATCCGCCCCCGTGGTGGATCCCATTCCAATTAAAATCACTCCAACCCCTCTTGTTGTCGTGAAACCTACCATGGCCATCGGTTTTGAACCGGTGATCCGGGAGTTTCCTAAAATCATTATTTCCGAAATCATTCCTTTGCTGGTGCAGGATATCCTGTATCGCGAGGATTTCGATGAATCCCCCAATGGTTGGTTTGTCTTCGGGGGACCGTGGAGTTTGATTAACAATTATTTGCGGGCCCATAATTCCGCGGAAGTAACATTCGCTTATTACAAGAATCAGAATTTTTCGAATGCCTATTATTCCTGCTTACTGAAATACTTGGATAACCGGTGCCCGGCAGGGATGTGCTTCCGCCTGAACGTATTCGGCACCAGTAATTACTATGTCAGCGGGTATGCCGTCGGGTTGTACCCGAATCAGGGCTATCTGCAATGGGTTTTCGGAAAATGGATCAACAACAACTGGGTCAATATATCGGGATGGCGCATGTCCAATATTCCCAATCAGGAGTGGAATACCATCTCCGTCCGCGCCCAGGGGTATGCCTTTCAAATCAAAATCAACAATCAACTCGTGGGCACTTTCAACGATGGGACATTTAGTTATGGCAAGATCGGCGTGTGGAAAGAGTATGAAACCGGCTCGATTTATACGGCCTATGACAACGTAACGGTTACGGCGCTCGAAGCCACCCCCACGCCGACTCCCAAGGTTACCACTCCCACCCCCGTCCCGCAGGCCACGCCTACGCCGCTGCCCACGGCGTGCTATCCCATTGCGGAGGCCGGCCCGGCGTATCAAAACGTTTTCGAATTCAATGATTTGCCCTCCAATGAGGTCGTGGAGTTTCCCGGCACGTTCGCCGGCCTCCCACCGGCTTCCACCATCATTACCTCCGTTATCCCGGATGCGGATCCCGGCTTGGGAGGGGAAGGAAACGCCCTCCGTGTCTCCGTGGATCCCGGTCAGGGAACCTTGATCGTGTTGGGGACCGGCGCGCCGGTCGCCACGGATGGATTGGTATACGTGCGGGCCGATGTGTGGGCCAGCAACGCCACCGTGAATCTTTTCCTGGGAGTCATCGACACCAACGCGGCCGGTGATCTGGGGGCGGGCGGCGGCAGCCTGGGCCTGGAACAGCACATGACCTCCACCTTGTTCAATGGACAATGGGGCATCCTCCGGGGATTCCATCAATCGACGACCGGCTTCGTAAGACCTATCATCCAGATCGTGGGCGGCGCCGCGGCGGCCGACATCTATATCGACAACATCCAAGTGTATAACATCCCGAAGGGATTCGGCATTTCCGACGCCCTGTTATGGTAAACCGCAGCCTGTTCAATGGATTCTAAATACCGAAGGCTTCCCGCCCCCAAAAGGAGGGAGAGGATCGTCCCATTCATCTTCCTCAGTTTGTAGCGAATTTCAAATTTGATATAGATACTCTTTCTTTTGGGCGCGGGGACAATCCTCCACGGGAGTTTCGATTAATTTTTGGTATAACGCCTCGTATTGGCTGGTGATCTGGTTCACGTTGAATTTCCGTTGGACGAGTTCCCGGCCCGCGGCGCCCATTTGGCGCTGGAGATGGGGATTGGTCAGGATCTGCACCGCCGATTCGGCGATGCCTTGGATACAGCCCACGGGATTGAGAAAACCGGTCACGCCATCCTCCACCACCTCCACCACTCCCCCCGCCCGGGTAGCCACCACCGGCGTCGCGCAAGACATGGCTTCGGCGATGGTCATCCCGAACGATTCGCGCTCGGACGTGGATATCAACAGGTCCGATTCCTGCAAAATGTCCCTCACGCCCAGCCGCGGCCCCCAAAATTCCACCTTGTCTTGCAGCCCCAGGCGGTCCACCAGCATCTCCGCTCCCAACCGTTCCGGCCCTTCGCCGACAAACACCAGGTGGGCGGGAACCGCCGATGAGACCAGGTCGAATACCTTGATGACATCCTCAATGCGTTTCACGGGGCGGAAATTGCTGATATGCACAATGGTTTTCCTCCGCCGTTCCGGACGGGTGTCCTGGGCCGGCGGACAAAAATAATCCGTGTCGATCGGATTGTAGATGACCTGGATATCTTCTTTGATATCGAATTCCGCCAGAGTGGCCTTCTTCAAATACTGGCTGACCGCCGTCACCGCGTTGCAGGAATCGATGCTGAATTCCACCACTGGTTTGTAGGAGGGCATCTGGCCCACCAGCTCCGTGTCCGTGCCGTGCAAAGTGGCCACCACCTTCAGGCTGACCTGGTGCTGCTTGCAGAGCATCTGCTTGGCCAGGAAAGCGGAAGTGCAATGCGGGATGGCGTAGTGCACATGCAGGATGTCCAGCGGACTCTCTTGGTAGATCTGGTAGATGCTCGAGGCCAAGGCCAACGTATACGGGGGGAATTTGAACAGAGGATAAAGAGGAACATCCACGTGATGAAAGTGAAATTTTTCGAGCGCGCCCTGTAGCCGCTGCGGCACATCATAACTGAGAAAATGGACCTCATGACCTCTCCGGGCCAGCGACTTTCCCAATTCGGTGGCGACGATACCACTGCCGCCGACGGAAGGATAACAAACAATTCCAATTCTCATTCTGTTTCCCGTGGAATTGAATCTGCAATCGTTTTACGGATTGAACTCTTGAAATTGGGATTCAACCGCGAGCCGGGCCAGTTGGACGCATTGAGCGAAATTGAGCAGAATGGACCGCAATTCCCTGACGATGGATTCGTATTTCGGGATCATGACTTCCAAGAACGCGTTGCCGGTGTTGTCCCGGAGCGGTTCGGCCCGCTGCCGGCGGTAATACAGATGCTGCGCGGAATTGCCCAAAAACGCTTCGAACAATTCATTGCCGCACATGCCCACCCATAACGCCTCGAATTCGCTCCACCAGGTTTGCGCTTCCCCTCCCGACACGGCCCTCTTCTGGATTTGGCTTTTCCAGTGGTTCAACCGGGCCAACAACTGATCGCAGATGTCCACTGATTGCGTCAACCTTTCCTGGCCCTGAACCAGCTTTCCCGACAATTCGGCAATAGAGGCGGTCCGGCGTTTCGCCCGGAACGTGTCCATCCGCTCCGGAACACCGGTAGATAGCAAGTATTTTTGCATTGCGTCCCGCAATGGCAAGCGGAGGGTGCCTTCAAAGCGCGCGCCGCCCTCGGTGGCGTCGATGATTTCCACGCCACATTCCGCCACGGTTTTCTCCAACGCCTTGATATACAGGGAAAAGGGTACTGTGGTCGGCACTTCATCGCCGTAATAGCCGGGAACCAGCATCATTTTACCCGATTCGGCCGCCGTTTTGCCTTCCTTGCCGCCGATGACCACGGTTCCGTCGTCGCGCATAGGTTCGATTTTCCGCGACAAAGCGGCCGAAGCGGCGTGGGTGGCGCCTCCCTCCCGGGGAAAGGCGAAATCGAATCCGGTCAACAAGATGGGCGAGCATCCCATGTGCAACGCCAGATTCAAGGCCAAGTGGCCGACATTCATGGCTCGTTTCATCGTCCCATAGACCGTTTTCAGATCGAAGAGATAGCGCAGCAGCGGCGTATTTTCATCAAAAAGCGGCAGCATATAAGGATGATGGGCATACTTTTGCGTGATTTGACGATACACTTCCGGATGGAAGGCCAAAAAAGCGCGGCCGAGCGTGTCGATCTGTTCAAAATGGCTGAAATTCAATGGCGTGGGATCTCCCGTGACCACCACGTCCGGTTCAACGCCGATGGTTTTCATCGTGTTTTGGGCCGTATCGACGACAAACAAGGCCGCCCGGCCATGCACGTTCCGCAATTCGCGGACATTCTTGTCTAAGGACGGGCCGGCCGCCGCCACGATGCCGGGATACCCCCGCAGCAGCCCCGCGCAGTCATTCAAAGCGTATCCCCGCGCCATGGCCGGGAGATTCATCAGGATATTGAATTGTCCCCGCCCCTGATTCTCAATGGCGGTGCGCAGGTTGACCTCATCATAAGTCAACATGTCCAGCAGCGCTTGCTGGACCCCGGCGTAATAGTCCGGATGGCACCGCTGCGAGGGCACATGGGGCACGATGCGGCAATTGTGGATCACGAAATCCCGCCTCGCGTCGTCCAACAACCGGATCGGCAGATCGGCTGGTTTCACGTCCACCAGGAATTGCGTCCCGGGCCGCTGAAACAAACTCCGCAGATCGAGTACGGATAGAGCCAGACGCAGCAGGCGCGGATCGCGTTCGATGACGATTAAAAAACGGATGTTGGCAAAATGAACTTTCAGCAAGGTCAGCAGGTGATATCCGAGCCCGGCCCCAAGCACCAACAGGCTGGTGGGACGGTCGAGAACGATGCTTTCCGCCCACCGCTGCGCTTCCCGCAAGGGATCATAGGCGCTGTGCAACAGGATCGGCTTTCCTCCTCCAGGAGGGAGAATACGGAGCGTGGGCGCGCCGCTTTGAGCTTGAACGGGTTCAGCGGAATACCCCTCCAGGGAAACCTCCTGGATGATCCGGGCTAGATCCGGCTGACTTTGCCGTACCACGGTGAGATTGGCCTCCAGGATGGATGGATTCAAGGACCGCCTCCTCGGGATGATTTCTGAGAGCATTGTACCGTGGGCGGCCAGGGGAAATAAGCGGCCGCGCCCCAGGGAAACGGATGGGGTTACCGAAGGATTCCAGAGGAGCCAGGACCTGAAGCGCCATTGGGCTGACGGGGCAGAAAATCCTTTTCATCCGGGGCGATCTGGGGGTTCCCGCTGCCTTCCAGAACCCCGGTTACCGTTTCGGATTGGCGGCCTTGCAGCAAAACAATTTCTACCCGGCGGTTCAAAGCCCGGTGTTCTTCGGTATCGTTGGGAAACCGGGGACGGTGGCTGCCACACGACATAACGCTGAACCGCTCCTCCCGGACCCGGTTTTCCGGGGGAGTCACTTGGCGGGTGAGATACTCCATGGTTTCGAACGCGCGCGCTTGGGCCAGCCGCCAGTGATTTTGAAAAGGAGAATTGCCGGGGAGCGGCGCGTCATCGGTATGGCCTTCCACCCGGATCCGCAGATCAGGAAACTCGTTCAAGATGCCGGCGAGGATGTCCAATTGCCGCTTGCCTTCCGGTGTGAGAAGCGCCACGCCCGGGTAAAACAAAATACGCCCCGTGAGGGTGAAACGGATGCCCTCTTTCACGCCCTCCACCCGGACCTCCGGACTGTCCTGATCAGCCACCAGTTTGGAACGTGCGGCTTCAGCGATGGCTTCCTTCGCCTTTTCGATGGTTTTGATCCGTTGCGCCGGTTCCGCCCGTTGGGGATTGTTGGATACCGCCCGGATGTGAGAAATGGTGAACAGGCCGGGAATGCGCCCGAGCGCGCCCTGGATGGAACCGATCGCCTGGTAAAATTTCTCCTGCTCCAGGGTGCAGATTGAGAAAAGCAAAACAAAAAAGCAGAGCAGCAGCGACATCATGTCGGAAAAAGTACAGATCCACGCTGGCGCGCCGGACGATGGTTCTCCTTCCTTGCGTCTACGGCCCATGAGACCCTTCTCCTTACGGGGCTTGGGAATCCATCCGGATCAGCGGCGTGCGCGGATCTTTTTCGTGCGGATTGCGGAAATAGGTCCCGTCGCCTTCGTCGGTCTGGATCAACGTGATTTCCACCCGGCGGTTTTGTTTCCGGCCAATGGCGGTGTTATTGTCCGCGCCGGGCAACGGCATGTGCTCGCCAAACGATTCGTACGACACGCGCTCTTCCTGAACCTGGCCGGCGGGGGAGCCCATCTCGGTGAGAAATTTCATGACCGTGTACGCCCGGTCGGCACCCAGCCGCCAGTTGACCCGGGGATCGCCGCTGAGGTTGGTATTGTCGGTGTGGCCGTCGATTTTCACGGGATTGGAGGGAAATTGAATCAGCTCGTCGGCCACGAATTCCAAGGCCGCGATGCCCTCCGCCTGGAGCGCGGATTCTCCCCTTTCGAAGAGCACGTCCCCCGAAAGACGGAAGGTGATGCCTTGCTCGGTCCCAAAGACCTGGATGACATTCTGCAGGTTGAGCGCCTTGATCTTATGCTGCTCTTCCCGGAGCAGTTCGTCTTTGGCATAGGAAGTCCGCTTGACCGTCTGCGCCGGACGGGACATCAACGGTTCCGTCTTCCGGTCTGGGATGGGAGGCACCACATACTCCGCCGGTTGCCCGCCGAAAGCTTGCTTCAGCGATCCCGCCGCCTGCGTCATCTTTTTCTCTTCCACGGTCGACAAGGCAAAGAGCAGCACAAAAAAACACAACAGGAGCGACATCATATCGGAGAAAGTGCACATCCACTCCGGCGCGCCGGCCGGATCGTCTTCACCGATTCTCTTCCGCATTCATTTCCTCCGGTCCGGCCTCGCCGGCGGGGCTACCCGGCTGCTGGGTTTAGTCCTCCCGGGGCGGGCGGACATTGGGCGCCAGAAACGCCAGCAATTTCTGCTCCAGGATGCGGGGATTGTCCCCGGATTGGATGGACATGACCCCCTCGATCGCCACTTCCTTGATCAGAATTTCCTCTTGCGAACGCGCTTTGAGCTTCCCGGCCAAGGGAATGAAAAGCAAGTTGGCCAGAAGCGCCCCGTACAGGGTGGTCAACAACGCCACGGCCATAGCGGGGCCGATGGCTGAGGGATCCTCCAAGTTTTTCAACATGGCCACGAGGCCCACCAGCGTGCCGATCATGCCCAACGCCGGGGAAACAGACCCCATGTATAGCAGAATAGATTGTCCGTTCCGGTGCCGGTCTTCGATAAAGGCCAGCTCGGTTTGTAGAATGTCCTTGATGAGTTCCGGCTCCACCCCATCCACCGCCAGCCGCAACCCGGAACGGATAAAATCATCCTCCACCTCGTCCATGGAGCCTTCCAATGAAAGAATGCCCTCGCGCCGCGCCCGCTCCGCGAAACTCACCAGCGTGCTGACAATGTCCAGGGGGGACGTGGACCGGGCGAAAAACGCGTTTTTTATGACATGCACCATGCCTAACACCGTGGGGAGCGGAAAATTGACCAAGGTGCAGGCGAACGTCCCCCCCACCACAATCATCACCGAGGGATAGTCGACATACGTGCTGATGCCGCTGCCGGATAATATCGCCGCGATCACCAATCCAAACGCCAGCACCAAGCCGACTACAGTCGAAAGATCCACAGAAAAAAAACCTCCTGATGCCGGGCAATGGTTTAGGGCTGCGAGGTCATCCCGATTTCCCGCTTGTACAGGATGTATTTCTCCCGCACCTCGTCCGCCGTCTCCCGCACGATGTATTTCCGCCCGGTTACCAATGTAATCACGGTATCCGGCGTGGTCTCGACGGTTTCGATCAACTCGGCGTTCATCAGGAATGGGGTTCCGTTGAGTTTGGTCAGCTGAATCAAGCCCGATCTCCTATACACCAAACCGGGCAAGGCTTGTTGGATCAAGTTGTCCGGAATCGGTTCGTGAAATTTCTCAGTGAGTTCCTGCCGGATGCGCTGAACCCGTTTCTCATCCAAGGGATCCAATACCATGGTCTTGCCGAACGGAAAGGGAAGAGCGGCACAACTGCTTTTCCGTGTCCGGTCTCCTTTCCGGGGGGGATCGATCGAACCATCGTCCTGATTAGTATTCGCACAATTTATTATTCGCACAATGCGGTGGAAACTTTAGTTAACGGCCTTGGAATACAACAGTTAAGTGGTTGATAATATATGCGATAGACGGGCGGGCCCCAATCTTTTCCACCATGGGAAGTTCGAGGCCCCGCTCTCCCAAGAGATTTTGCTTACCATCCTGACGGGCGGTACGAATCAGTTTTTTCCCGTCGCGCGCCGGGAGGAAAAACTGGCGGCCGGAATCCCTTCGGGAATTCCGGCCCCTTCCACCCCGAAGACGGTTGCTTTTCATCCTTGCCAGATTACCGCTTCAGCGAGACCACCTCGGTCAAAATCTCGTTCCCCGTGGTGATCACCCGGGCATTGGCTTGATAGGCGCGCTGGGCAATGATCAGATTGGTGAATTCCTGCGCCAAATCTACATTGGACAACTCCAACATGCCGGAATTGATCACGCCGCCTTCCTCCCCGGCATCCACGAACACCCGCTCGCCCGAGTTGGGTCCGGTGGTGAACATCGTGGCCCCTTCCTGGATCAAGCCCCCTTCATTCGTCACCTTCGCCAAGACGATTTTCCCCAGGGTTTGGATATCGCCGTTGGTGAAAATCCCTGTGATCTCACCTGTTTTGGTCACGGTGACGCTGTCCAGGGAGCCCGCTCCCCGGCCGTCCTGGCTTTGGAATTTGGCGGTGTTCGACCCGTTGAAATAGGTGATTCCATTCATGTCCAGCCGGACCGAAACCGGATTGACTCCGCTGTTTCTCGGATCGGAGTTGTCTGGATCAAAAGTCAACACAGGCGCGCCCCCGCCATTTCCATAAGACTGAAAACGGCCTTCGCTGTCGAAGATCAAGGTCCCCGTAGTCTGGCTTGGCAAGGTGCGGGGATCGTTAGGAACCACCGCTTGATAGTTCACCGTGTTGCGGATCGTGCCAGGTTGGTGAATGCTATTGGTGGTGAAGCCCGATCCGCTGCCGCCAAGGGCCACAATACCTACGGGCACGTTCTTCGCCTGGTCCGCACCGGGCTGGCCGTCGAAATTCATAGGAACGCCGTAACCTTCCTTGTTGAATAGCGCCCGGAACGCGGTAACCTCGGGAGCAAAGGCGCTGAATCCAGCGAAATTCTCCGTAGCCAGGCTGGGGGAGGTGGAATAGGCCCCCGAGGTCAAGGCCACTAACTGGACACCGGAATCATTTATACCCGTGGGAAGCGTCGAGGCGGATCCTCCGGAACCGGCATCGTGATTTGCGACGCTGAACACTTTGGACAGATCCGGATCGAAAGGATTGATGGATTGAATGAAACCGGTCGAAGCACCGTTAACCGCGGGATTGGCCAACGGCTCCTGCTCACTGGCGGTGCTGACCCGCACGGATCGTGTTTTCGCGGCCAAATCCAAGACCAATCCCAAGGCGTCTTCACCACCCGCCGCGTTGATCAGATTTTGCGTAATCGTAGCATCCTCCACCGCGGATCCGCCCAAACTGCCGCCTTGAGAACGAAAGACCAGATTGCCCTCCGGAGTCAAGGTGATTTGGATGCTGGGAATTTCGGCGGGAGTGGATAGCGAGGTCACGCCGTTCAAATTGAGTCCCGTGGTGGCGGGATCGATGTTCCCCAGATTCGAGGCTACCTGCTGAATAGCGGCGTTGATCCGGGTTTCGATTTGTGAACGGATATCCTCCAACGTCGTGGCCGGCCCGAAGCCTGTATCTCCCAGCAATCCGCCGCCGGTGTTGCTGTTGCTGGCCAAATTCAGCATCGCGTCCCCAGTTACATCCAGATTGGCTGCGGTGAAACTCGCGTTGATTTCCCCATCGGCCTGAATGGGGACATTGAACTCTCCCCCGTTGAAAGAAATCCCCCCGTCGGAGAGCCGGAGGGCGATCAAATTGCCGTTGCCGTCCTTGAAGGTATAGACTCCCTGCGTGGCCACGACGTTGCTGATCTGGCGGACGGTGAAGATAGCGGTGTTGGTGGCCGTGTCAATTACCGGCGCGCTATACACCGGTTCCGCGGGCACGGCGCCGCCCGGGATGAGAAAACGTCCCATACTGTCCTGAAGTTGGCTGATTAGGGTGTGCTCCTCCGCGGGAGGAGTTTGGGTGTCTTTCGCCAGACTTACCGTGATGGTATGCGTTTTCCCTTGCGAATCATATACATCGATCGAGGTGGTGGCATCAGCCTGCCGGCCTGCATTGGTCTGCACCACTGAATCCGGGTCGATGTTCAATGTTTTGGTGAAATCGGGGTCGTTCTGGTTAATAAGCCAGTTGCCCACCCGCTGATTGGCCTCCGCGGGCGGTGTGTCGGAATTGGACCGGGGAGCCACGCCGATCCGGATTCCCTTGTAGGCATTGTCTCCCAGGTTAACGAATTCGAAACTACCGCTGCTGTTGAAACTGATCTCGAGACCGCTGCTCAGGGAGGGCGAGAGACTGGCGGCCGCCTGGTTGAAGAAGGCGTTGAGGGCGTTTTGGAGATCGGCCACCGTGGTGGTGGATGAGACGGTCAGGAGTGTTCCTTTCCCCTTGCCGGCGTCCACATTCGTCAAATCGATGGGAGTAGGGACAGCGGCGTTGGGATTGCTTGGTACCAAATATCCGGACTCCAGGCGGATGACATCCCCGTTGATCAAACCAAACGATTGTCCGTTGGCATCGAAGAGGCCCAGCAGGTTGGTTGTGGCCTGGGCCATCTGCACCGGGCTGCTGGAGGATTCTCCCACGGCCGCGTTGAAATTGCCGGCCAGGCGGGCGTTTTCCGTGGCTTTGGGCAACGACTGCCGGTTGAAATCAATTTGCATTTCCGCGGGCGCCTGGTTGCTTTGCAGAACTCCGTTGGAATCCGCCACCCGGCCCAGCAAGCGGTATCCCGATCCGGGATCGACAAGATAACCCTGATCGTCAAGCGAAAAGTTTCCCGCCCGTGTCAAAAATTCCTGGCCAGCGCCATTTTTCAGAACAAAGAATCCTTGGCCATAGATGGCTAAATCCAGCAGGCGGCCTGTGGATTGGGAACTGCCCTGGGTGAAAATGGTATCCACACTGTCCAATTTCACGCCGGTACCGATCTGCAGGGGATTGGTGCCGCCCACGCTGCCTGTGCTACCCGATCCGCTATAGAGGGTTTGATAAAAAATATCGTTGAATGTCGGCCGGCTGGCGCGGAATCCGGTCGTGTTGACGTTGGCAATATTGTTACCGATCACGTCGATGTTGTGCCCCATGGCTGTGAGGCCGGAAAGACCCGAAAAGATGGATTGGACTGTCATTGTCGTGTGACCTCCCTGTCCTGTGGCCGGCACCCCAGTGCCGGGTTCCTCCATGAACCAGTGTGTTCGATCTGGGCTCTCAACCGCTTCCCCTGATCTTTACAACGATGAATCAGATGATGGGACCGCGTCGGGCGTTCGGCGGTCCCCAAGGCTTCCTCGGAGAGGTCCAGCCTTGCTCTCGATGGGGGATTGCGCGTCAATCCCTGAACCGATCCTCCATTCGTCCAGCCAACGACTGCGCAACCGGGTGCGATTCCTCCAAAATGGAGCAAAAAAAGGCATTGAAGTGAAAATTGAAATCCTTTTATCTCCCCGTGGGCAAGACCACGGTACTGTCAATTTGCGTAATGACATTGCTTTGCAACTGGGCCTGATCCAAAGCCGTGATCACCGTGCGGTTATCCACATTCACTACGAAAGCGCTCCGGTCCATCAAGATCAGAGACAGATGGCCTCCTTTCTCCCGCGCCAGGTCGATGGCCTGATCCAAGCCGGTCAGTGTTTGATCATCCAGCATAATGCCTCGGGCTTCCATGCGTTGCCTCGCGTGCGCGGAGAATTGCACATCCACGCCATTTGGAACCATTTTCTCCTGCAAGATTTCCCGGAAAGGCCGGCCTTGAGTGGCCGTGGGAGTCAACCCAACCGCCGGCGGCTGGAGATAGTCGGTGATCGCCGGGGTGGGAATCCCGGCCGGTGGCAATGAAACCGGATTCATGCGGCGTTCCTCCTTTCATAGACTCCTTGCACATTGGATAACAAAGTGGCCTGGCCCCCGATCAGCAGAATCGGGATGCCATCCACGAAGGTTACTCCATCCACCACACCCCGGATATACACCGGGATTTCGCTTTGGTTCCCATCCGCGTTTACGGTGGACCCGATGGAGATCTGATATTCTCCCGCGGCCAACGATTGGCCCTTGGCGTTTTTCCCATCGAAGGGGTATTCGATCTGCCCCGCGGACGGGGCATAAATCACATCGGTGTACACGATATTTCCGGCGGCATTCGTGACCTGGATAGGAATATTGCCGGCCTGGGAGGCCTGAAACACGAAATTCACTGTCTCTCCCGGCTGGAAAGAAAATTGGCTGCACAAGGCCGTGGCTTCCTTGCCGATCAGAGATAGCGCCTGAGTGGTGGCGGTGCTTTGCTGTCCGGATACGATTTGTTCCAGGAGTTTAGTTTGCGATTGTTGTTGTTCCAGCGAACTGAACGTCGCCAGTTCGGCCACAAATTCCTGGTTTTCAATCGGATTGAGCGGGTCCTGGTGTTGGAGCTGAGCGATCAGCAGCCGCAGAAAATCCTCCCGGCTGACATTGTCCGTGCTCGAGGACAAAATCGGGGTGGAGGATTGCGAAACCAGATCATTCACGGAAGTTAGAGTGGCGGTCATGTCGCAGACTCCTTTTTCGGACCTCTTTCATTGATAATAATCCATCGCGTTGAAGTAATCTTTCCAACTCGGGCTGTTCGGCCGGGAATGACGCCCTCCAGAAGAATGGCGGCCTGCCGGTGTTTCTTCCCTGTTAGAGTGATCGCGGCCGGACCGGCTGTAAGGAGAATCGTTTTTGGTTGAATCCTGCTCCCGCGAATCAAGTGTTTCTTTGGCGATAGTCAGCCGCTCTACCTGGATGCCTTGTTCGGCGAAAGCAGAACGCAATGTAGAAAGATTCTGTTCCAATAGCAGGCGCGTGCTGTGTTTTTCGGCGCTGATCTGGGTGCTCAGCTGATTGTGTTCCATGGTCAAGCGGACCACGATATGCCCCAGCGATTCCGGAATCAGCCGCAGGCTAATCTGGCTGCGGTGGGAGCCGAGCGAACCTTGCACGGCGCGCACGATCTGCCGCGACGCCGTTTCCTGCCATTGCTCGATTTTCTCGGCATACACCTCGGCCATGCTACCCTCCGGCGGGGCTTGCGCGGGGCGGGATTCACCCATCACCACCTGCGCTACGTCCGATCCAGCCGGGGAGTAGCCAGGCGCGGGGCTGATTTCCCCCTGCGCTGGGATTACCACGGGCGCGGCCGGACGGAGGAGTACCGTGGCTTCATTCACCCCCGGGTCCCGGGTGGCACGCGGTGACAAGGGAGGAGATTCGATTTGGGTTTCTTGATTCCGCCGGGATGGTATTTCAGCATCATTCCGAAAAGCACTGGCAGAAACGGTTTTTTTAGAAACCTGGAACGAATTGCTTTCCTTTAAGTCGATAGTGCCTTGTTTCGGTGATTCCTCCTTTACCGTGGCATCGCGTTGGGACATGGAATCATCCCCATCCCCTTTCAGCTGGAACTGGGATGTTACTCCCGTCCGGACCGGGCTGAGCCGCGAACCGCCAACGGCTGCAACCGGCTGCTTGCCTTTCATTTCGCCTTTGGAATAGAACACTTCTGTGTCCAATGCTAAAAATTCCCGCGATGGATTTTCACAAGGAAAGGCCGGGTTTTGCGAATGAATTGGAGGAATCGCTTCGGGAAATACAGATACGATGGGTTGAGAAAAAGGAACGGCGAACGCGTCACAAATGTCGAGCACGTGGATTCCCGGATTGGAACCCTCGAGCCGAGCGGCATGTTTTGGGACCTCGGTATTCAATTTCTCGGAGGTCAATTTCTGGAGCGTATCTTCATCCGGTTCCCGTGAGGATTCAGCCGCTTTCCGGGATGGAACCGTGAACAGGGAAGGGAATTGGGCTATGACTGGTTCATATGAGTGGATCTCATCCCCAGAAACGGGGAAGGCGTCCCAGGATCTCTTGATTGTATTGATGCTGTCGGTCGATCGGGATGACTCTGCATCCCAAAGCCGCTCGGAATGATTTTCGCTGTCCGTAATTCTCTCATGTTTGGAATGATAATTTTGTCCCACAGGATGAGGTTCCTCGGGTGCGCGGCCATTATGGGCTTCGTTCCATTGTGGATGAATTTTTTGCCCCCTAGGAGTTTCTAATTCGAATGTTTCAAGGCCGGATCGAAATGATTGGCCGCTGAGTTCCGGAAGACAATCGGACGCAAGAAAGGCTGCTTCTCTGGAACTTATTTGCCGGATACCGGAAAAAATGTCCTGGTTCAGTTCTTTAGTAGGCGTACGAACTGCACAGATTTGTTGTCTGTCCTGAAATTCTTTTTCAACTATATCTTTAGTTCGCTCCTCCGGTATCTCATCTTGTATCTCTCGTATCTCCCGCCGATCTTGCCCTGTGGTCGAGGGCTCCTTGGCTCGAGTCATTAAGATTTCTGATTTTTCATCCGGTTTACGTCCGGCGGAAATGGAGTTCAATCCCGCTTGGATAGGGCGGGCGTTCGTTGAATCCATTTGAGGGAGCCCCTGGGGCACTGCCAGTTTCTGCCCAACTGGAAGAATCTGTTGATCCCGCGGCAAATCGGGGAGAAAATTCGCATTCAATTGATTCAATTGGTTGTTATCCGCGCCACCATCCTTTTTATTCACAGTTGTCGAACTTCCGGCATGAAATGGTAGATTCCCGCGGATCTGGGAATTGTTTTGGGATTGACTGGGCCGGGGTGAGGATATGGCGGACGTTGGATTTGCCGATTTCGTAGTTTGAATTGTCCGCTGGCCCGATGAAGCATTCCGGCCCGGTTGCCGCATGGCTTCCATGAACAAAGGCTTAAACGGTGAATCCAAAGCCGGAGAAGAGCCGGATAGGGTTTTGGAACGGAACCCGCCCGCTTTTGTGGTGGGAATTGGATCGATAAAAAGGAAGGCGGCGTTGCGTCCCATCATCACCATCCGTGGTGGTATCCGCGGCAACTCCGGCCGCACCGAGGGAACAAGCGTTGATTGTTTTTGAGCAAACTCGATGCCAGGATGAAAAAAAGAGGGAAATGGATTTCGATTTGAATCTAATCCCTTGATGCTATTAAACTAACTACCACAATACCTCCAAATGAGAACTAGAGGATAAGGAAAAGTACCAGCAAAGAGAGAGGCAATTATTGCCGGTAGAAGCCTTATTCATATCAATTTACCCAAAGGCAGAATTGTCTCGGTCTCTGTGCTTTATTTATAGTATGAATTTTGATGGGAGGTTGAGACATTCCCCTCTCTCTGGAAGAGGGCAAGGGTGAGGGGAAAAAACTCTGAGATAGCAACCCTGCGTGTGCCGCTTAATCCCGGATGCTGAACGGAGGGATTTGGATTCCGCTGGGCCGTATGGTCGCCGGGATGACTACACCCCGGTCTTCTCGCGCGAGAACGGCCTCGCCGGCGGGGCATAGGAGTATACAATCAACATAGAAAGTAAAGGATCATTCCCGTGAGTGACCGGATCTACCTTGAAGACGTGGTGGTCACGGTGCGGGTAGGCGCCGGAAAACGAGAACGCGGCCAACCCCAGCCTATCCGTTTTTCAATTGTTATGGATTGCGATCTCCAAGCGGCGGGCCGGTCGGACCAGTTGACCGACACTCTGAATTATGTCAAAGCCTACGAAACACTGGTGCGGGTGGCGCAATCCCGCCCCTTTGCCCTCTTGGAAGCGCTGTGTGAACGGGTCGCGGAAGAATTGTTGGCCTTGAAAGCCGAAGCGGTCCTGGTGAAAGCATCCAAAGAAAGAAATCCGATTCCCGGTATGCAAGGCCGGGTGGCGGTGGAAATTCAACGGCGCCGTCCGCGGATAGAATGATGAGGCCCAAGCCGAACCCTCTCCATAAACCAGCACTCCCCCAAAAATACCAGGAGGGATTGGATACGCCCATCCAATTTTGCCCCGGTGTCGGCCCGCATCGTGGGGCGATTTTTGAACGGTTGGGAATCCGTACGGTCCGGGATTTGTTTTGGCATCTGCCCCGCGGATATGAGGATTACCACAGCCGGACGCCGGTTTTACGGCTGCGTGCGGGAGAAACGGCCACGGTGGCGGTGGAAGTGATCGCAGTGGAAGAACGGCTTCCCCGCCACGCCGGCAAGGTGCGGCATATCCTGGAAGCGCGGGTCACCGATCGCACCGCCGACATGCTCGTGGTCTGGTTTAATCAACCTTTTCTGCGTGACAAGATCAAGCGGGGGGTCCGGCTGTTGCTGCATGGCAAGGTGGAACTGTACAACTCGTTCCTGCAAATGTCCGCGCCGAAATATCAAATCCTGGATAAAAACGAGCCCGAACCGGATGGCGGCGGGATTTTACCTCTCTATCCCTTGAGCGAAGGACTCACCCAGGGCGCGGTGCGGAAGGTGATCCAAAAAGCCCTGGAGCGGTTCGGCCCGTTTTGTGAAGATTTCTTGCCGCCGGATTGCCTGGCACGGCATGGGTACCCCAGCCGGTTAAAGGCGTTTACCCTTTTACACTGCCCCCAGCCCGGTGATGGCGCCCCCACGGATTTGAACGCGAAACCGGTGAATCTCCTATGGGATAGCGGAGAAGAAGAAACTCCGCCCGCGCCCTGGCTGACCGGTGTGCCGGATTCGGCCTGGGAAAAAGCCCGCCGCCGGTTGGTGTTCGAGGAATTTTTCCTACACCAATTGCTCACGCAAAAAAACCGGGCGGCGCGACAGCAAATGCGGGGGATCGAGCACCCTTTGCCTCATCCCAGCCCTTGGGGAGCGGAGGCCGCGCCGGGGACTTCAGACGATCCCCGGAACTGGCCCGCGCTGTTTGTCCAGAACCTGCCGTTCCGGCTCACGGAGGATCAAATCCGGGTATGCCAGGAAATCGAAAAAGATATGCATTCCCCCCTGCCCATGAACCGGCTGCTGCAAGGGGATGTGGGATCGGGCAAGACGGTTGTCTCGCTGTACGCGATGATCGTGGCCGCGGCCGGTGGAACGCAGGCAGCCTTGATGGCTCCCACGGAGCTCCTCGCTCAGCAACACGCCAACACCATCCGGAAACTGACAGCCGGCCTACCGGGATTGAAGACGGTGCTGCTGATCGGCAGCGGCCCCCCCGCGCGCCGGCAGGCGAATCTCCAAGCCTTGGCCGATGGTTCCGCCCACATCGCGGTGGGCACGCACGCCCTGTTTCAGGAGCACGTGGAATTCGCCAACCTGGGTTTGGTGGTCGTGGATGAACAGCACAAGTTTGGCGTACAGCAGCGCCAGCGGCTGATCGAAAAGGGAACCCACCCCGATTTGCTGGCCGCCACGGCCACGCCGATTCCACGCACCTTGTCCCTGACCTTGTTCGGAGACATGGATGTTTCGGTGATCCGCTCCCTGCCTCCTGGGCGGCCCCCTGTGATCACCCGCTGGACAGCCTGGGACAAGGAAAGTCACGTGTGGGAATTCGTGGACGAAAAAATCGCCGCGGGCCAACAAGCGTATGTGGTTTGCCCGATTATCGAACCGTCTGAAAACGTGCCCCAGTTGCCTTCCACGGAAGAAGCCTTCGAAAAACTCTCCCAAACCTTCTTGCCCCGCCGGCGGGTAGTGCTCTTGCACGGGCGGCATTCGGCGGAAACCAAGGAAGACATTATGGCGCGCATGCAAAACGGGGAGATCGATGTCGTCGTGGCCACCACGGTGATCGAAGTGGGCGTCGATCTGCCCAACGCCACGATCATGGTGATTCTGGGAGCGGACCGCTTCGGCCTGGCCCAGCTGCATCAACTGCGGGGACGGGTCGGGCGGGGAACTCATAAATCGTATTGCATCCTGATCACCCCGGAAACCATCTCGCCTTTCGCTCAAAAACGCATGCGGGTGATGGAAAAGACGCGGGACGGTTTTGTCATCGCGGAGGAAGATTTGCGGCTCCGTGGCCCGGGTGAATCGTTCGGGATTAAACAAAGCGGGCATATCAAGTTCCGGCTGGCCGATCCCTTCCGGGATATGGACTTGCTCCAAGAAGCCCACCAGGAAGCCAAGAAAATTTACCTGGACGATCCCACCCTCTCCTCGGTCCCCAATCAACGCGTCAAGCAGGAACTCGGCCAGGCCGGACGCTATTTTGATATCGTCCGGCCTTCGTAACCGGATCCGGAATTGAACGGGGCTTGGAAGGGGGAATCCCAGTGTTTGTCCCGATTCTCCACCACGGCAATACGTTTTACCCCTTCTTCCTGACGGGCATCATCCACCCTGGCCGGTTATAATTTGGACCATAGGAATCTGCCACGCATTCTACTAATCAGCCTTGGGATTGACGAAACATGATGAAACCGGATTGCCTGGTCGCCGGGGGAGGCATCATCGGCCTGATGACCGCGCGGGAACTGCGGAAAGAGGGGCTTTCGGTTACCCTGGTCGAGCGCCGGCAGGTGGGACAGGAAGCCTCGTGGGCCAGCAGCGGCATCCTCTCGCCGATGTACCCGTGGCGGCATCCCCCAGCGGTGACGGTGCTCACGCGCTGGGCGGAATTGCGATACGAACAAGTGGCCGGCCTTCTCCAGGAAGAAAGCGGCATCGATCCTGAATGGCGTCTCTCCGGCATGCTGATCCTGGATAGGGAAGAAAAGGAACCGGCTCTGCAATGGGCCGCGCAACACGGCGTAGCGATGCAATGGCTTCAAAGCGATGAACTCCACGAAATTGAACCCCATGTGAACCGCCGGGAATTCGAGACGGCGCTCTGGATGCCGCGTGCCGCCCAAATCCGCCCCCCGCGGCTGTTGCGGGCCTTGCAAGTCAGCGCCCGGCGGATAGGGGTAAAGGTGCTGGAAGATACGCCCGTACTATCCCTGATCAGCCGGAATGGCAAAATCACCGGAGTCGAGACGCCTTCGGGACCGCTGGAAGCGGAATGCGTGGTCATCGCCACCGGGGCGTGGAGCCGGACGTTCTTGGACGAATCTCAGGTGAATGTCGATATTCGTCCCGTGCGGGGACAGATTGTTCTCTTTCAAGGCGCTCCCGGATGGCTCACCCGTATGCTCATGCACCGGGATCAGTACCTCGTACCGCGGGCGGATGGCCATATTCTGGCAGGAAGCACCGTGGAACATGTGGGTTTTGACAAGCAGACCACAGCCGCGGCGGCGGAAACGTTGCGGCAGGCATCCCGGCGGATGGTTCCCGCCTTGGACCGGTATCCCATTGAAAAGCAATGGGCGGGCCTGCGCCCGGGCCGGGAGAACAATATCCCGGTCATCGGGCGGCACCCTACCCTGGAAGGATTGTATATCAACGCCGGTCATTTCCGCTGCGGGGTGGTCATGGCCCCCGCGTCGGCCCGGCTGCTGGCGGACCTCATCCTGGGCCGGACACCCATCGTGGATCCCCGGCCCTACGCGTTGTGAGACATGCTGTATATGTGAGACATGCCATGTAATTCTTTATCAAAACAGGATCCACGACAATTTCTCGCGGTACTCGTTCGCCAACGGGCTGCGGGAGCCCACAAGGGTGAATATCTTGAGCATCGCGTTCTTGGCCGCGCCATCTTGATAATTTTTGTTTTTCTGAAGAACCCGGATCAATTCCTCAAGGGCCTGGGGGTATTCTTCCCCGGCAGCCAGACAAAGCGCCAAGCGGTAGCGGGCGTCAAGATTGTCCTCGTCGGCTTGTACTTGCCGCAGGAGATCATTCTTGTCCCCGAATCCCTGACACTCGGTCAGAAATTCTACCCGGTGGAGGATTTTCTGGGCTTCCTCGTAATCGGAGGTTCCCGGTTCGACCGCACCGGCCTGTTCCCGTGCGGCCTCCAGGTCGTTTTGCCGCAGGGCCACGCGCGCCAGCTCGAGGCGGGCCGCCGTGTTGGCGGGATCGCTTTCCAAGATTTTTAGAAAACATTGCCGGGCTTTATCATAGTTTCCCGCCCGCAGGTACGCGCGTCCCAGCTCTACCCCCTCGTCAGCGGCGGGCGAGACAAACCGGCTCAGCAAACGGCGGATCTCCGCTTCCGGCGCGGCGCCGGTGAATTGGCTGATCAATTCGCCGTCGCGGAAAATCTTGACGGCGGGAATGCCCTGAATGCCGAAGGCTTCGCTCAGATCGGGATTCTCATCCACGTTGACTTTGGCCACGCGTACGCTCCCTTTGTACGAAACGGCGATGTTCTCCAGGACCGGCCCGAGTTGGCGGCAAGGTGCGCACCACGGCGCCCAGAAATCAACTAATACGACCGTATCCGGAGGCGCTTGGAGAACGATCTCTTCAAAATTGTCAGCGGTTACGTCAGACACAAAGGAATTGGCAGGTGACATGGTTTCACTCCCATACCGGCAAGGGGTGGCCCGGGGCGGCGGAACGTCCCGGCGAAGGGTCTCGTGCTTACTTTATTGATCTTATCCAGTATAGTTATTCTGGATGCGAATTACAGCGTTGGGATAAAACTGAAAGATGAATCAGAAAGGAACCGGCAGTGGATCGGCAATGGTTGGAATGGGCCCGCCGTTTGCAGGCTGTGGCCCAAAATGGACTGGAATACGCCGCCAATCCCTTTGATGTCGAACGGTACGAGGCGGTGCGGCTAGTGGCCGCGGAGATCATGGCCGCCGGGGCGGGTGTGGCGGTCGAACCCGTTCTGGATTTGTTTTCGCGCGAGGCGGGGTACGCGACCCCGAAAGTCGATGTGCGGGGCGTGGTGTTTCAGAATGACGCCATTCTCCTGGTCAAGGAACGAGCGGACAACGCGTGGACCCTCCCAGGCGGTTGGGCCGATCCCGGCCGGTCTCCCTCCGAAAATGTCATCAAGGAAATCTTCGAGGAATCGGGATTCGAAACGCGCGTCGTCAAGCTCCTCGCCGTGTACGACCGCAGCCGCCATCCCCACCTGCCGCCGTATCCCTTCCATATTTACAAAATGTTCTTCCTGTGCGAAATCACCGGCGGCCGGCCCGCGTCAAGCCTGGAAACGGCGGATGTGGGATTTTTCCCGGAAGACCAGATTCCCCCCCTCTCCATCACCCGGGTAACCCCGGAACAGATCACCCGGATGTTCGAGCACCACCGCCATCCCGATTGGATGCCGGATTGCGATTGACCGCCGCGGATTTCGAAAAGAGATTTAATCCTTGAAATATTCCAAGCTCACCACGTGGTTATTCTCAAAGTGGACGACGCACCGGATCTTCTCCGAAATGTCCGCCGGGAGGCGGTAAACCACGGATCCTGACACCTCCCGGCCGGGGGGAGCGACGGCCGCGCTTGCGTATTCAGTTCCCTCCGTTTCCGCTTGGACCGCCTCCATCGCCGGGATTTTCTTGGATACCGTCTTGCTTGCCTCCCCGGCGTGTTCTTTGATATACCGGGCCAGGAGACGGTCCACCTCGGCGGCGGTCATCCCCGGCCGCACGCGTTCCAGATCCATCCAAAACGCTTTTTCCACGTGCCAGGGAACGGCATGGAGCGTATAGAGGCAAACCAAGAAGATCAGATACCCAGCCGAGGCTGGTTTCCACCAATATCCTCCGGCCAGGAGGATCACCGGGACACCCAGAACCGCCGCCAGGGTGAGATAGAGGCCCCTCGGCAAGCTGATCCCTATCCATATTTCACAATAAGTAAGTAGTACTATTGTAAAAAATATCAATAACAAATAACTCATGAAAAACGTGTAGGAATACCGCATAAATCCATCTACCTTCCCCAGCTTGAGTCAACGAGCGAGTAGGATACCTGAAACTCGACACTAAAGCAAGTCTAAAGTTTTATTTTAACTATTGGATCTCCGCTCCGCGCGCCGAACCACGCCACCGGTTGGATATCCAATAAAAAGGCAGGCCTGCCAGCACGATTCCAAAGCCAATCAGCCCCCCGTATGGCGTTATTGAATTGGCGTATGTCAGGCTGCTTTGAAACAGCAGGCCGCAAGAAGAGATGTAGATGATGGGAATCAGAGGATACAAAGGAGCCTTGTAAGGACGTTCGATATGCGGTTCCCAACGCCGAAAGACGATTAGGGCGAGGCCGGTCATCATCATGAAAAGCCAATGCGCTGCGGCGGTGTAGATTATCAGTGATTCAAAACGGCCACTAAGCACAAGGATGATTGAGATCACTCCCTGAACTAGAAATGAAACAAGAGGGGTTCCCGTACGTGGATTCCATCGTCCCAGGAAATGAAATGTCGAATGATCGCGTCCGAAAGCATGATAGATGCGTGCGCCGACCAGGATCATGCCGTTAACCGAACCCAGGGCGGAAATGACCACCAATGCTGAGATTAGCCGACCTCCAGTAGTGCCTAGGCCTAATTCTAAAACATCAGCCATGACCCCGCTGGAATCGGCCATGCCCTTCACGCCCAGCGAAAGCAAAAGCACCGCGTTGATAACGCAATAGATCAGAGTGACTAGCGCTAGGCCGCCCATCAGCGCACGAAAGACGTTTTTCTCCGGATGTTTCATCTCCGCCGCCACGAAGGCGCAATCACTCCATCCGCCGAAGGAGAACTGCACGAAAATCAGGGCCAGCAGAAACGAACTCATCTGGAATGTTTCTGGAGCGGCGGCTACAGCCTCGGTGGACTGAGGTGCGCGTACGAACAATGCCACCAGGATCACTCCACCCAGACCCAGCACCTTGGCGGTGGTGAGTAGGTTCTGTGTCCATTTTCCTTGTTGGATACCTAGGCAGTTGATGCCGGTCAGCACGATCACTGCCAGAAAGGCATAAACGGTCTGAGAGTAGGGAAACATATAAAGCTTGCTGCCGTAAATACCTGCGATATAGGCCATACTGGCAATATTGCCAGTATGGATGACCCACATACGGCCCCAGGCAAATAGAAATCCAGCCCAATCTCCGAATGCGTGATGAAGGAAAAAATAGTCTCCACCTTCCTTGGGATGGGTAGAAGCCAACTCCGCATAGCACAGCGCCCCGATAAAAGATAGCACCCCTCCCAGAAACCACACTAACAGAATCAGGCTACCTGATCCCAGCATTCCGGCAATGTTGGCGGGTGTCTGGTATATAGCACTGCCGATGATGATACCAACGATGATGCAGATGACGTCGTAGAGTCCAAGTGATCTGGGTAATGCCTGTTCTGCTGATGATGATTGTTGGTTCATGGTTTATTTCATTCCCAGCGGTTGCCGAGGGACCGCTTTACTATGCGTCCGGTTTGCACCCATTCCAGAAGCTCGCGGGTGATTGTGGGGTAAATGGTCAAATGAGGCAAGTCTTCGATCCAATGCCACTGGGCGTGTTTGAGTACTCTTTCTTCCGGAACCCGCAGCTCCCCCCCGGTGACTTTTCCCTCAAAATAATAATTGATGACGTGCCGGTGCCGGTCGGGCGGGATGGATTCTGACACAAAAAGCAAATCTTCGACCGTAATTTCGAGGTTGGTTTCTTCCTGGACCTCCCGGCAGGCGGCCTCCTCCAACGTCTCGCCGTATTCAACCCCGCCGCCCGGAAGCAGCCAGTACCGCCGGCCGTACTTCTCGTGCTGCACCAACAAGACTTTGCCGTCCTCGATCAACAGGACGGCTACGCGGTTGCGGATAGCGGATGCGTTTCCCATCGGGCCGTATTCCTTTATCTTCGCTTTCCAATTTCTACCCAGCTGGCTTGATTTCGGCCGGCGGGGGAGGGACATGATCCGCGTCGGCGGCGATTTTGCGGGGTTGGAGTTGCCGGCCGAACACCAATCCTGCCAGCCTTTTCATCACCGCCAACTTGGTTTTGTACCAATAAAACGCGGGCGTGCGCTCCACCAGGAACTCGGCATCGGTAGGCTGCACCACCAGGCTGACCTCGATGTTGGGAGCCAGGCCGATGGGAATGCTGTATTTCATGCAGCATTCATATACCCGGCGGAACACCACCACCATGTCCTCGAAGGAGGGCGATGGCCAGTCTTCCATGGCCGAGCCTTGCACCGGGCGGAAAATGCACACCGTGGGAAACGCGCCGATGCGGGTGATGTATTCGATGGCCTCGAGCGTGTCCTCGATGGGTTCGATCCCGGCGATGATTTCCCCGGACACGCGGCCCTTGCCGAGCAATTGGCTGCTGTACTCCATGGCCCGGAAAAAGGTTTCCTGGCCAATGTGCTTGAACTTGCCGGGCAGATACTGCTTAAAATACTCTGGATTCTGCAATTCGTAACAAAAGGAGAGATGATCACAGCCCAACTCGGCGATCCAGTCGTATTTCCACAGATCCCGGGAGGGGATGGCCTGCACGCCCACCAGCGCGCCAACCTCTTCCTTGATGGCCTTGACAAACGGGGCGCAGATATCGAGTCCGCGCCCTTGCTGATACCCGGTATTGAAATGAACGAAAGTGATGCCCGATTCCTCCTTGGCGGCCTTGGCCACCTCGAGGACTTCCTCTACGGTTTTTTCGGCCTTGTCGCCGCCGGGGCTGCCAACGTTCAAGCCCGTAATGCAGAACTTGCAATTTTCGCGGGGATTGGAATTCCAAAACGCGCAGGCTTTGCCCAGGTAGATTCCCAAATAGGTACCCTGCAGCACGCCGATTTCCCGCATCAACACCCCGCTGGAGGTATACCGCGAATACCACGCGGGGGCCGGGGGCAAGACGACATCATACCGGATTTGATCCACCGTATGCAGAACATGGTAGCGGCCCTCCTCGAGGCGTAATTCATACGGACTGCGCGCCGCGAATTTCTCCTTGACTGGCGCGTTCAGCCAAATCGGGTGTTTGCCGGGGATGACCAGCTCCAACCCGCTGCCCAACCCGGCACGGGCGCGGGCGAAGACGCGGGCGTCTTTTTCTAAGTCACAAGATTCGTGAATGCGGATGCCTTTGCAAAACAGGTCGATTTCGAGTTCGGCGGGATTCAAGCGCCGGCCATGGGGCGCGTGTTCATTCGGGGCGGACGGCTTCATGAATGATCAATCTCCTCGGATACCATCGTGGTCTGCTTTCCCGGCTTTCTTTTCGTATGTCTCAGTGTATCACATCCCCTCCCCCCGCGACAGAAGGACGGGAGAACTCAGGGAGAGTCGGTTGCGGAGCCAGTGTTAAGATACCATTTCCCCCCATATTCCCGTCTTCTGAACGAATTTCATCTGGAAGAATTGTGTATCTTTCCGGTTGACATTAAAATAAAGTAAAGTCTATATCCAAGGTAGGAGATTTTCCCATGTCGTTTGAGGACGTCAAGCGCGATAGCCGCCGGCTGCGGGGCGCCCTGGCCCAGGATTTGCAGACCGATTCGTCTCACTTCCAGGAGGAAAATGTCCAACTGCTGAAATTCCACGGCTCTTATCAACAGGATGACCGGGATCAGCGGGTGGAACGCCGCAAACAGAAACAAGACAAGGCGTATATCTTCATGGTGCGCAGCAAAATCCCCGGAGGCATGCTCACTGCGGAGCAATACCTCACGCATGACCGGGTGGCGGGAACATACGGAAACGGCACGCTCCGCATCACCTCCCGGCAGGACCTCCAGACTCATTTTGTCCTCAAGGGCGATCTCAAGGAGTGCATCGCCACGATCAACCGCTCCGGGATCACCACCTGGGGAGCCTGCGGCGATGTGGTGCGCAACGTGGTGGCGTCCCCGATTCCCATCGATTCACCCGTCCGCCGGGATATCTGGCGGCTGGCGCGCGAGTTAAAAGACGTGTTCACGGCGCGCAGCCGGGCTTATAGCGAAATTTGGCTGGACGGCGAGAAAATCGGCACCGGCGGGGAACTCGAGGAAGAGCCTATCTACGGGGATGCGTATCTCCCCCGCAAGTTCAAATTCGGCATCGCCGTGCCGCCCCGCAATGACATCGATGTGTACGCCAACGATTGCGGCCTTGTGCCCTTCGCGAAAAACGGCGAGGTGGAAGGATATACATTCCTCGTGGGGGGCGGCTTCGGCATGTCGCACGGGAACCGGAAAACCTATCCCGCCTTAGCCAAGCCACTGTTTTATGTCAAAAGGCCGTATGTGATCGAGGCCTGTAAGGCCATCGTCCTGGCGCAACGCGATCACGGTGACCGGTCCGACCGCAAACACGCGCGGCTGAAATACCTCATTTACGAGCGCGGCGTCGATTGGTTCCGCCAGGAAGTCCTGACGCGGATGGATCCCCGCGCCGAGGTCAGCGAAGCCAAACCCCTACTGTGGACCACTGTGTCGGACATGATGGGCTGGAACGAGCAAGGCGATGGGCGGCTGTTCCTCTGTGTCTGGGTGCCCGACGGCCGGATCAAGGACGCCGAATCCGTCCAATACCGCGCCGCGTTCCGCATCCTGGCCGAGAAATACGGATTCCCCATCCGGTTGACTTCCAATTGCAACATCATCTTTCATGACATCCCGCCCGCGCTCAAGGATGAAGTGGATCAGGTTTTGCGCGATCACCGCGTCCCCGATTCGACTCACATGACCGAAGCCCGCCGCCTGGGCATGGCCTGCGTCGCCCTGCCGACCTGCGGCCTCGCGTTGGCCGAAAGTGAACGGGTTTTTCAGGAAATCCTGGATCAAATCGATGTTCATCTCCGCGAACTGAGATTGGAAAACGAACCGCTTCTCATCCGCATGACCGGCTGTCCCAATGGATGCGCCCGCCCCTATAACGCCGATATCGCCTTCGTGGGCAAGTCCCATGGCAAGTATGTCATCTTCGTGGGCGGCTCGCACCGGGGCGACCGCATGGCCGCCGTGGATCAGAAAATGGTGCTTCTGGACGATATTCCCCGGGTGGTGCGCGGATACCTGGAAGAATTTGCCCAGCACCGGCAGCCTGGCGAATCGTTCACCGATTACTGGGGCCGTACCCGCCACCGCTCCAGTGATGCCCGCCCGGAACAATTCCACGCGGTGATCGAGGAAAGCGCCGTGAGTTGATTTCTGAAACGGCGGAGATGTAAAAAGCAAAATAACACCATTGATCCAAATTGGTGATCCATATGTGTGGGGCAGATATCCAGTCCGCAAATAGGTCTGCCAATATTTGCGTAGACATGGTTTTATCTATATGTTATTACGGTACTTTTTCTAACTCCCTTAATCTCTTAGAGATAATTAACTGAAATTTTCTCTTCTAAGAGAATCCCCTCCAAAATCCCATATCTCTCTGAAAGGGCCCCTAAAAATCCATTTCCCTCTGGGAGAGGAGAGGGGAATGGAGATGGGATCTTCTGCTACGCACCTTCCCCTATGTCTCATTCTTCCCCATGGATCAGTTTGGCAAAGTGTTTGCGAGTTAAAAGTGTTGGCAAGTTAATTCACAAGACACCCTGGCTATCAGCACACAATGAAATGACTCATTTTTGAGCAATTGTTTAATATTTTATTTACTAATATTTTATTTAAAAAGGGTAGAGGACCGTTATTTTGTTGTCGTTCAGGAGATCCTGTCATATATTGAGGCGGTAAGGGGTGTTAATCCCCAAATGATCTGAATTCAGTCTTCTGGGACTGTTGAGGGATGGCTTATCATGAACCTTTTTCCTCGGGAGGGATCCTCCATTGCGGAACCGCGGCGGATCGGCATCTCAGGATCAGCCAGCCGGTTTCTTATAGGGGTGGGACTATGGCTCGCCGCCACGGCGCCCCTTGCCGCGCAAAACATTAACATACCTGCCTATTTTCCAGATGCGCAGTTTCGCGCGTATGTTGAACAATACATGGGAGTTGGACCGGGCGGCGCATTCACGCCGGAAGACACGGCGTTGAGAACCGAACCCTTTCGTTGCGCGGACCGGAACATCGCCACCCTGAAAGGCATTGAATTTTTCCCGAATATCACGGGACTGGATTGCAGCAGCAATCCGATCGCCACACTCAACCTCTCCAAAAATAGCGCCCTGCGCTTCCTGAACTGCCGGGCCAACCGGTTGACAATCTTGAATGTTTCCCCATTGTTCTATCTCGAGGAACTGAATGTCGCGGACAACGAATTGGTTTCTTTGAATGTAAGCAACAATCTCCTGTTAACCAAACTGGATTGCTACGGCAACAATCTGACCAGCCTCGATTTATCGAACAATTCCTCATTGACGGTCCTGGATTGCGGCGGCAACCAACTGACCGAACTGAATGTTTCCCGATGTCTGGATCTGGATACCCTCCATTGCGTCAACAACCGTTTGTCGAGCCTGAATCTGGAGAATCAACGCCGTTTGCGCGTGCTGATCTGCGGCGATAATCAGTTGAGCACCCTTTCTCTGCCACGCCAAGGCGAGTTACTCACCTTGCTGGCGCAAAAGAACCGCCTGGCGGATATTTTCCCCTGGCTCGAAATCATCCATCCCTTCGAACGGGTGGACATTCGCTATAACGATTTTGACTGTGATGACCGGGAAGCAATCTTGACATTCCGGAAGAACCGGGGCTTGGGCGATCCAATCATCATCGGCAATGATGTCCACAAAGGACTGGCCTATGCCGAACAGAATCAGGGCATTAATTTGAATGATTGTCTTTCGCCCAGTCCTACTCCAACACCCGCACAGATAACCCCCACACCGGTCCCCACGCTGAAACCGGGGATAACCCCCACCCCTACGATTCGACCCCCCCAATTATCCGTGACGCCCAATTTTCTCCAGATTCCTAATGATTTGGTGGTGGGACAATCCACGGATTACACCTTTACGGTTGAAAACACCGGCGGCGGCAAAATTCAGGTGAATGTAGCGGTGACAGGCCCCCTGCGCTTGCTCACGTACGAAACGTTTCCACTGGCGGAAGGCAGCACAACCCCCGTCACGGTCCGGCTTACGCCTGTGGACTCCGGATACGGATTTGGCCGACTGATCTTCACGGGGGGATTCCCTACGGTGACCGTGGAAATTCAATTCCGGGCCTTGGCCCCTGCGCCTACGCCCACGAACACTCCCACGCGCACCTCTACACCCACCCGCACACCGACCCGGACACCAACTTTCACTCCCACGGCTACCGCCACGCCGGCGCCTACCTTTACACCCACCTCCACATGGACTCCAACCCTCACCCCGACTTATACCCCTACTCCAAGCCATACCCCCACACCGACGCTGACCAGCACTCCGTCCTACACGCCGACTCGGACGCCTTCTCCCACCCGTACACCGGTAACCACACCGACGTTCACGCCGACTTCTACCACCTTGCCCAGTCCAACTCCCACGCCATCCGCCACCGCCACCCGGACTCCAACGGCCACGCCATCGCCCTCGCCCACCCATACCGCCACAGCGGCACCCACTCCATCTCCCACGTTCACGGCGGTTCCCAGTCCCACGCGGACGCCTACCTTCACGCCCACTCCTTCCCCCACGGCTACTTTCACGCCGGCTCCGTCCGCGACATCCACATGGACGCCGTCCCCCACACCCACCACCCGGAACACGCCCACCCCAGCGTCCAGCCCCACCGCCACGCCCACGCCTCTCATTCAGTTTCTATGCACGAACAATTTTGTGTTGCAACAATACCGCACGATTTCGTTTCCTAGCCGCCCGGCGGATTTGATCGTCCGCGATTTCACCGGCGATGACCTGCCCGACTTTATCACTGCTGTCTCCGCGGAGCGGGAAATCTGGTTATTTGAAGCCACGGGAAGCCTGGACAATCCCTTTACCATCCAAAAGCTTCCTGTCCCCATCGAACCGGAATATCTAGCCGGCGGCGACATCAACGGTGACGGATTCGTGGATATTTGCGCCTTGTCTTACCTGGATGAGCGGCTGGTGGTGCTGATGGGAGATCCGGATCATCATTTCACCCGGACGATTGAGATCCCCGTCCCGTATTACGATCTCACCAGAAACTTGACCTATGGCCGGAACCAACCTCTGGCCTGCGCCGACACCGACCAAGACTCCCGGCACGAAATCTATATTCTCCACGAAGATGACCAGGGCTGGCCCGCTATTTACCAATACGCAATTCAATCCGTGACTGCAGGTCCGCCCGTGACCACTTCGCGGAAATTGCATTTGCAGGGCACCGCCCCGCGGGAAATTCAGGCCATGGCCTTCAACGATATCAACCAGGATGGAATTCCCGAATTGCAGATTTTCACCATCAGCAATGCCTCGCTGGTGGTTTATGATCGGATTTCCGCCACGGAATATCAGGAGAGTATCCGGTTCTCATTGGAAAATACGATGTTTGGCAACACCGTCTCCGGTTTCACCCTGAGCGATGCCACCGGCGACGGTTTTCCTGATATCGTGGTGGTACCCTTTGATGGCACGATCCGGTTGTTCTCGTATCAGGATGGCCGTTTGCGTCATGGGACCATTGGGGATTTGGGTGAATTCGCCAAACATGAAGACGTCCTGATCGCGGACCTTGATCAGGACGAGAAGATGGATTTGCTGGTGGTCAGCCATTCCAAAAGCGGCATGGCGCCCTACCAGCAAATCAGTGTGGTCTGCGGCGAAAAGCCGGGTGAGTTCAAGGAAGCAGTCACCTTCCCGGCCAACCGCCTCAGCACCTTCTTCCCCCTGCGGCTGGGTGCTATCGACTTTGACCAGGACGGCCTGCAGGACATTTTTTTCCTGGATATAGCCGCCCGCGAAGCCATTTTGTTTCTCAACCGGTCCGATGCCTCCACCGCCATTCCTGATTGGCGGTTTTGGTAGCCCTCGGCCGTTCACCCGGGTATACAATCCCTGGAGGAACGACAACCGCAGGCTGGGGCGGTTTCAGGCCTTCCGGTATTTTCCCCGCTCGGCTTTTTGAACCGTTCCTTTTTCCACCTGCTTGCTCAGTTCGATATACAAAATCCGGCGGGGATCTTTTGACTTGCTCTTGTATCCATTCTGGACCAACTTTTCCAGAATCTCGTCAACCCCCAGCGGTTCATCACTCAACACATTCTGGAGCAGATTGCCAAGGGACACGCGCTGGGAAGGCCGCTTGCCTCCCGCGGCAAGCGACAGGGCAGGCGTCTGGGGTTTCTCCTCGGGAAGTTCGTGTTCCTGGACAACAGACGCCGGTCCCCTCAGCGAGCCAAGGATGGAACTCATGGATTGTTTCAATCCTTCGAATTCCGCCGCGATGTTCCGTTGGACTTTCTCTTTCACCAGCGCCAGAAGTTCATCGAGCGTATAGGTTTCGATAATGGTATTTTCACTCGGCCGCAGAGTCATGAGTTACCTCACTTGGACAATTGATGTTATCATCCGTGAAACGGCATCGGCTGTACTGCTGTAACAGGATGGTTCTCAACGGATGTCAGCGCCAATCGGCAATATAAGAAACGACATTCAAAGACTACAACAAAAATGCACATAAGTAAGTCCTATAGACCGAATCTTAACATTGTTCATTCTTCTTCCAAGGTGTTTTTTGATGTTACAACCGGTAAATGGGTTCTTTTGCCACGAGGGATGACCGGTATTCCTGTTAAACCATCGTGAAAGCACTACCTCCTATTTTCTCTCCTGGAACAAGCGATGATTTTAATAAGATTGAGCACCGGCCCGGATTGATTCCGGCCGGTATTTTGGAATATGGGACGCCTTAGCCGGGATGAATCGGAAAGAGGATTGTTCCAGCGGGATGTACCCCAAAAAATCGCCAGGCGGGTTGACAATTTCACGTTTCAGGGCACAATTTCCCCACTGTTGTTCTTTTTAGTTCGTTTCAGCGTGTCTCCATCGTCTAGGGGCCTAGGACACCGCCCTTTCACGGCGGTAACGGGGGTTCGAATCCCCCTGGAGACGTTTTTTCCCCGCCTTCCGCTGAATACTATGCCCTCCCGGCCGCTTGAATTGAATGCCACAACCTTGAGCCACAGAAAAAAGCGGATAAAAATAGAAGCAGGAGTATCGATCCTTTCACCTGGCTGCTTCATCTCTTCGGCGTTGAATACTCAACCACCCCTGGGAGCGGAAATTATGTTGACACTGGAATGGATTCTCTTTTCCATCATGGGCCTGGCCGGCGTCCTCTATGCTTTAAAATCCCACGATGTGAAATTCACCCTGACTGACCATTTATGGGGCTTTCTCCAAAACCGCAAGGCGTTGTTCTTTATTGGATTAGCGATCGTCTTTTTGGGATTCGCCCTTGCCTACGTTATCCGGGAGCATCACGGTTTCATAACCCTCATCGGTTCCTGGCTCATGCTGGCGGGTTCCGCGCCCTGGTTCAACAAGCGCATCGTCAGGAGGTTCTTCGATCCGGCGGAATGGCGCGTGATCCGGACCACCATCTACGCCGGCTTGCTGCTCACCCTGCTCAGCACCGGCTTTTTCTATTTTCCTCCCCTGTTCTCTCCCGGCACCTTCTTGATGGGCATTGCCATCACCATTCTGGCCGGCCGCCTCTGGTGGAATCAGGACATCGAAGCCCAGAACCGCACCATGGTCTTCAGCAAAAGAGATTACTCGTAAGGTCCCCCAACCCGGCGGATTCGGCTTCCCGGACCCGCGCGATCAATTGCAGAACCTTTTCTGGATCCTTGATCCCCGGCACCGATTCCACGCCGGAGGACAGGTCCAGACCATCCGGAATCACCTGGCGCGCCGCTTCGGCTGCGTTGCCTGGATGAATACCCCCGGCCAGAAAGAGAGAGCAGTCGGCGCGTTCCCGGATTTTCCGGGCCGCCGCCCAATCTACCGTTCTCCCTGTCCCCCCCATCTGGCGTGTCCCCTCCCGGATCACGGTGGCGTCCAGCAAAAACCGGTCCACACCGGCCTGTTTATACTGCCTGATGCGGTTCAGGGTTTCATTCACGTCTACTTGTCCCCCGCACTCCGCGGCCGGCAAGTGCAGGACTTTCCAAATTTCGCAGGAGACGGCCTTACGCAACCGGCGCACGATGGCCGCCGGCTCGGAGCCGTGAAGCTGCAAGGCCGCAGGTTTCAATTCCCGCTCGAATTGGACCAGGCGCTCGACCGGCTGATCGAGCGTGACGGCCACCATCGGCAAGGGGGGATCGTCGAAGAGATCTCGGGCGATGGCCAATGGCAGCCCGCGGGGAGAATCGATTTCCACCAGCACGCCGCCGTAATCCGCTCCATGGCTGGCAATCAACGCCCGGTCGCCCAATTGGGTTATGCCGCAGATTTTGATATGAAAGCGCATCGCGTGAATCCTTGATCGATATCAAAATATATTATTTTTCAGGCTCATCCGGAAAAGGCTTACATTTCATAAACTATTTTTCATACTAAACTATTTTTCAGGCTAACGGCTCGCGTCTCTTCGAAAGGGTCGAGGAGAACTACCCCTCTCCATTCCCTTTTCCACTGGGAAAGAGATCCAGGAAAAGGGCCCATAACAATCTCCTCTCCCTCTGGAAGAGGGTTAGGGTGAGGATACAACCTGCCATCGTTGATTCACTTCTCTGATTTCCCTCATGCATTTCACAGCGCCCCTTTCAAGGGGCCGCCGTCCAGCAGCCCAGGATTTTAATCCTGGGCTGCGGTTTCAATCCCAAGGAATTGGTCGACCAACTGGATGCCCTTAGCAGCCCAGGGTTTTAACCCTGGGCTGCGGTCAATCCTGGGCTGCGAAAAACCCTGGGCGTCGCCGTGGCGGTCGACAAGCGCGACATCGTGGATCAGGTTTTGACCCTGGGCTGCGGTTTCATCCCTGGGCGTATCTTTTCCCTCCCTGGACGAATCTTTATTCTACCCTTACGGCGCGCTGATATAACCCAGATACCGCCCCATCCAATAAGGCATGAGCCAGAACACTCCGCTGCTTTCAAGGCGGCCCTGCTCGTCGCTGAAATCGCCGGAAACTGCTTCCCAGGGATTTTTATCCCAACGCATGATCCCCCGCTCGCTAGGGGGAAGCATCCTGTCCAACTGCAATGGTTCGAGCATAGGAAAACGGATGAGCCGCACATCCTCCCGCGTGGAGTTGTCGACGCGCCATTGGACCAAGTCCAGGGGTTGATCGCGTAAGAACTGGATGCTCTCCTCCAGGTGAAAATTCTCTCCACCCAAGAATCCATACATGAAGTTGAAGAACGGATTCTGGTCATTCTCCACGGTGCGGTACGCCCAGGTGAACGCTTCTTTGTAGATGGAGAGCAACCGCGGATCGTCTTCGTACAGCAACAGGGCGGGCGCGGCGAACATCAGCAGTTCGTCGTCGATATGCGTCCGCTGGGCGCGTTCGTAATTCTTGGGGCGGCGGACGTTGTCCGCGTAGCCGTGTTTTTCGATCAGGTTCATGTACTCTCCTTGATACCTGGTATTCCCGGTGATGTGATACGCGGCCTTGAGATAGGAGAGGATCTCGAACGAGTTGATGGGCGCTTCCACCCGCCAGTCGGGGTCGTGGTTCAACTTTTCGGGCGACCAGACTCCCCAGCGGGTGGGCTGCCCGTCGATGTCCCGCAGGACGTAACCGCCTTCGATGATGTAATCCATGATCCGGGACACCAGGTTCCGGACCCGCGCCTTGTGGGCGTCATCGGCGGCGAGGTCGTAGTAAAAGAGATACCCGAACATATGGCCGGTGATTTCATCCGAGCTGGTGTCGCCCTTCCACAGCCATTGTTTATCGGACGAGAGCCGCCAGCGTTGCTCGACCGGCTTGAATCGGGGATTGCGCACGCGGGATTCGACGCGTTCCTGGGGCGTGTAGGTCTGGTTGGGATCGGCCATTTCAGTCCAATCGGCGGGAATGATGGTGCGCGCCACGAATCCCGCAGTGCCGGTGATCGTCTGCAGAAGTTCCAGGGCGGCGAAGGCCTGGTCGGCGTTGGCCTTGGCTTGAGGATCATTCGTCACGGCGTAACGGAAACATTCCATCACCAGGTAGAAACTGGTATAGCTCCCGTCGTTGTCATCGTCGCGGGGAACGAAGACGCTTTGGTCGGCCGGATTGGGGAAAAAGCATTTCTCCACGAAGCCCGGTTCGCGGACATGGCGTTTCAGGCAGATGTCCAGATAATGTTCCGCCTTGTCTTGCAGGGTCATTTTCTGGTTTTTGATGGCGCTGACCCCAGCGGCGGTGGTGATCCAGGCCGTACCCTCCGAGTCGAACGTGATGTCCCGGACCTCGTCGCTCAGCAGCCAGCGGCGGCTGTGGCGCAAAGACCAGTTCCCGTCCTGGTAGCGGGCCGCGCCCAAACCCGTCCCGATCCACATCCGGCCGCCGGGCGCGTACGCCAAGGCGCGGACGTCGTAATAGGGCAGGCCGTCTTCAGCAGTGAGGGTATCGATCCGGACGCCGTTTTCAATGATGTCAATGCCGCCCAGTTCGCCCACCCACAAGCGGCCGCTTGAGTCGAAAGCCAGGGCGTTCACCTCGCTGGAATAGAGTTCCTCATCCCGGCAATAAAGACGCAGACCGGTTGGATCCTGGCGGTAGAGGCCCATACCGGTGGCGATCCAGAACGTGGCTCGGTTCTCCACCAGCACATCCCGGATATTGCCGGACCATCGCCGCGGAATGCCTTGCCATCGCGCGTCCACACATTCCCAGGCGCCGTCCGGACCGAGCGCGATAAGGATACCATCCTTGCCATGAACGGCGGATACCGTGTCCGTCACTTCGGGAACATGGACAGCCCGGCCGTTTTCGATCCGGTACAAGCCATCCCACGCGCCCGCCCAGACGATCCCGGATTCATCCCCGTACAGCGCGTACGCCGGGCCGGGGGAGAATCCATCAACCGGCTTCCAGGCCTTCTGGCTCAATCCATACACACCTCCCTGGGTGGCGGCCCAGACACGATTGGTTTTATCCACGGCGATGGCCCGCACGTCATCCCCCGGCCCGCCTGGCTGGATGGGGTACGCCTCGTGGTATTCCTGCGGGAAGGGATCATCCGGCAGGACCGGCCTCGGTCCCGCCGCGAAAGTACCCACCGCGCCCAGCAGGACGATGATCATTAAGGCATTGCGTTTCGTGTTCATGGAATCCATGGTCTCCCGGATAATGGATCGATACTCTGGAATACCATCCCCTTTTCTGATTCCTCAGACAAGTGGATATCCAACTTCATGATTGGGCAAAAGAATCCATGGAACTACTGATCCGCATGCAGAACTTTTTCTCTGCTTGCTTCGTGGCAGGACGGCTAATGGAATCGCGAAACGATTCCCTCGCCCTCGGAGAGGCGGCCCTTAAACATCCCCTCTGCCTCTTGGAAAGGGCCACGGTGAGGATTTTAAACAGGAACGGACCTTGGTATCCGCTCGTCATTCGGTAGCACTTCCCGGATGATCCACATTTAAGAATCTTGGCAATCACTTTCCTATTGAATCCAAATCAGGGATGATGGGATTATATATTCTATCGAATCACATCAATGAACCAAGAAAGGATCGAGGATGGACGGAATAAAATTATTGCGATTCGCCTTCCTGGCCGGTTGGATGGGCCTGGCGGCCGTGGGAATTTGCACGGCGGAGGAACCACGGGCGGAGGAAATCGGAGTGGAACTGCGCGACACGTTCCCGGTGCAATTTCCCGCGCCCACGGATTGCAACAGCCCCGCCCATTGGGATGATGAAACGTTTTATCTGTTCAATTCGGCCGGCCATCCCTCGCGCTCTTCCGGCCCGGACCTGTTTGGCCTGGGAAAAGCCACACCGGCGCACTACAACAACACGATGGATGGCGGACGGTGGATCGAGGCCACGCACCGGGATAACAACGGAACGCTGTACGGCTGGTATCACAACGAACCCACCGCCGGGTATCCGCAGAATAAAGAGAACCAAGCCCGCTTGACCGCTCCCCGCATCGGCGCGCTGCGATCCCTGGACAACGGCATGACTTGGGAAGATCTGGGAATTATCCTGCAGGCGCCGGCCGATTCGCAAAACCGGGAAACAGAGAATTTCTACTTCACAGGCGGCAACGGCGACTTTTCGGTGCTGCCGGACAGGGATGGGCTTTTTGTGTACTTCTTCATCAGTACGTACAACAAAGATATCGCGGAACAAGGCGTCGCGGTGGCCCGCATGCGGTACGCGGATCGGGACAATCCAGTGGGTAAAGTCTGGAAATGGCACAAGGGAGCATGGAACGAACCGGGCCTTGGAGGGCATGTCACCCCTATTTTCCACGCCTTCACCGACTGGCACCGGAAGGACGCGGATGCTTTCTGGGGGCCGTCGATTCACTGGAATACCTTCCTGGAGCAGTATGTGATTTTGCTGAACCGGGCCAAGGATTGGAAATGGTCGCAAGAAGGCATTTATATTACCTTCAATCCCGATTTGTCCGATCCGGAAGGCTGGAGTCCGCCCCGCAAAATAATGGACGGGGGAAAATGGTACCCGCAGGTGATAGGCATCGATACGCGTCAAAAAGAGACCGACAAACAGGCCGGTCAAACCGCCCGGTTTTTCATGGCGGGCGAATCCCGCTGGGAAATCGTTTTCACCAAACCGGGTACATAACCGCCACCGCCGGGATGGGCCGCGGCCCACGCCGCTAAACCAACCTGATCCCAAACACGCGAACCGGTAAGAAAACCGCCTGGGCACTACTCAATTCTGGGTTGTACGGGGTGAAACAACCCGGGGTTTTGTCTTTTCTCCGCGCAATCCGTGTATCCCCTCCGTGTTATCCGTGGCGCATTCCGAGGAAAAATAAACTTTCCTTCCGGGTCCCTCTCCCTCGAGGAGAGTGAAAGGATGAGGGCCGTCCTGAAAAGTCGAAAAAATTCTGCTTTTTCAATCGAGGATACGACGGTAAAAAATGAAACATAGTTTCGCGTGAAAGATATTATGAAACGAACCACTATTTCAGGAGGTCAGGATTGCATGAATAGGCATCGAATAATCATTTTCAGCTTGTGGTTTACCAGTATTGCGGCAGCCGCGCCGGCTTCCGAGTTGAGTGTTACCCTCCGGATCCCGGAAAATCAACAAGCGGTGGGCGTGTTCCAAGAATTCCGGACACTGCGGGACGAGTATGAACTCCTCTCGATGGTGCAGTTTGAGAGCGGCGATCACATCATCCCCATCGTCACGGGAGAACACGTGTCGTCCCACCTGATCGAACGCTTCGAATTCGGTCCCCAACGGACCCTGGCGGAACCGCAAAGCCCCGGAGAATTCTTCGTGGATACCACGCCATGGGATCCCAACGCCCGGATTCTCAAATTCGAACAGCCTTTCAAGGCACTGGATCAAACCATCACGCTGAAGTTCGAACTCTACCTGGTTATCCAGGACAATGGCGCCCTGCAACGGGATTTGTTTGTGCTCGATGACGATTACCTCGACTCTAGCTGGGTTTTGGAAGGATTGGTCCAAACCGGAACCGAGACCCGGAACCTCCGCTTCGGAAGCGTGAAATACGAATCGCTTCCCTTGTGGCGGATCGATGTGCAACTTGAGGGGGAGCAATTTCTCAAGTTGTATCAGCGCTACCAGGTCCCCATGGCCGGTTCGGGACCCGCCAAACTGGTGTACGCGGAAGGCGGGATCGACGAAGGCCCGATCCGCCAATCGAGTTACTGGCGGCTGATATACTCCGCCGGCCATCACAATTGGGATGAGAAATTCTGGGTACTCTTCGATGAACCGTTGGGAGAGGCCTACGGGATCGCGGTAATCACCGAGGAGTTTCCTTTCACGGTAACCGCGTACACCCTGGACTCGAATCTAAATCCCTTGCGGACGATCGAAGTGGTGAAATATACCAAGGCGGAAACGTCCGACCTGATCCCCGATCCCACCACCCCCGTGCCGGATTGGGGATGGCACAAGTGACAGCAGATCGGTGTGGTCCCTATTTACCGGAGGGCCATCCTATGTTGGAACGCCAACGGTGCGGCATGCGTATAACTCAAGGCATTATCTCTGGAAGGGATAAAATCAGAGTATTGAATTCCCTCTCCCCCTGGGGGAGAAGGTCAGGGTGAGGGTAATTTGGTAAAAGGTGGACCTGGATGTCTACTCTCACAGTACCAAAATTTGTTTGTCTGGGAGTAACTTATACATCTTAAAATTCGTTTAATACTTTTGGATTTCCATATATCAATATGAACCGGGAGGAATCCACGATGCGGCGGTTTGGGGTAATCATCCTGCTAATATGGATTTCATGGGGACCGGTGACCTTCGAATCGGCCTCCACCGTTGGGCAAAATCAAGCGCGGCTAATCGCCCCTCTGCATCCCTGGTCTGTCCTGGGATTGCCGTTAGGTGATCTGGTGCAGCGGAAAGGGGAGGGAACCGTCGTGTTTGAGGAAAACACGCAAGAAAAAATCCTCTCGCGCGTGGATTATACCGAGACTTGGTTCGGCTTGGATCAACCGGTGAAAGCGCATTATTTGGGCTCAACCACCGACCCGAAAACCGTCCAGCAAATTACGCTGAATTTTCCCGCCGGAGTCACCCGCCAGGAATTAATTGAGCAAATCTCAGGTTTTCTTGGTGAGGCGGAACAGGGGAAAAGCGATCCCTCCGCCCCCGCGAAATATTTCGCGCGTTGGCTCCAGAAAGGAGTCCGGTATGAACTGCAGGATTTTGGTGAATATATGGAAATGTACATCCTCCCGGCTTGGTTTTCCGGCGCGGAGAATTATTCCTTGCCCGGGAAAACGTACCTCATGCAAAAAGCTGCGGCGGACGTAACCGGCGATGGAAAGAACGAACAGGTTCTGCTGCTCGCGGAACGGTTTGAAGACACCGCCCTGTTCCTGAGACATATTTTTCTAGTGATCGAAGACCCCCAATCCGGAAAAGGAATCTGCCAACGCCTGCCCGAAGAAACCGATGGCGGCTATGACCCGCAAATGCAATTCCACGACTTCAACGGCGATGGAATCGTGGATGTCTTCCTTGCGGCGGCGACCGGCGGCAGCGGCGGATTGAGCTACTATCATATTTACACCTTCGCGGACGGGAAAACGGTACTCCTGTTCAGCACAGCAATGAAACCCTGGATCAGCGTGAAAGGCAAATTTTTGGACGGCTACAAGGCGGAATTCACAATCCAGGAAACCAATCAGACCCATACGATCGACCTGCAAAACCGCCGCTCCACCTATGAAGAGATCAAGGTATATCGTAATGGCAAACTCTTGGAACCCCGGGAATTGCTCTGGCTGGGCGGATATAGCCTGATCACGCCGGTGGATCCGGATGGCGACAATATTTTTGATTTGCGGGTCATCCAGGTGTTGAAGGGCGTGGCGAATTACGATTCCATTGCGGAAATTATCTCCCTCCTCCACTATCAAGACGGCCAATGGATTTTGGCTAAGGTCGAAGTCAATCCCGCCGGAGAGTAAGGACTAATATTCGTGGGAAGAAGGGTAGGGTGAGGGACGTCCTGAACGGGCGGAATTCAGCCTTTCTACGCCGGCGAGAAACCAGTTCCATTCGGCCGGGGAGTAGAGAATTTTCCGATCCGTTCTATAACATTTTCCGCCGGAACAAATCGAGAAACAGAAAAAAAGCCACCCCGATTAACAGCACAATGGTCAGCGTGTCGCTCGGCAAATGCAAAACATCCAGATCGGATACTTGCATGATAGGAAATCCTCATCCATTTTGTATTACAATTTTATCAAGGGAAATAAAATTATCAATAAAAATCACATTATGATGCAGAAATTTGAATTATTTGTATAAGTTTATTTGCATAAGTTCTATACAAAAAATTTTTTTGTGCCGGCACTGGATCACCCCCTCTGCCACTCGTTTCCGGCTGCGTCTCATGATCCCTTAAACTTTATCACGTTCCGTTCAGAATACTACCAACAAAAGGGAATCGGGATACCGGGAGGCAAGGCATGGCGGATCCGATCGTTACCGCTTGGCAAACCCATTGCCGGCTGAGCTCGAAGTTTTGGGATGCGATCCCGGCCGCGTCGTTGGAGTGCAAACCAACGGCTCCGGGACGTTCGATCGGGCAAATGCTGGCCCATATCCACAACAACCGCATGAATTGGCTGGAACCCTTGGCGCCGGATCTGGCGCGGAGTGTTCCTAAGATTCCAAAAGAGTGGCCGCGCGAACCAAACCGGCTTGCGGATGCGTTGCGGGCTTCGGGGGAAGCGGTGGAAAAACTCCTGGCGCGAAGCGTGGACGCCGGAGGTGCGATGAAGGGTTTCCGGGGACATGCGGCGAATTTTCTGGGATACCTGATTTCGCACGAGTCGTATCACAATGGCCAAATCGCCATTGTGTTGAAGCAGGCGGGAACGCCGGCCGGCAAGCAAACCGCTTACGCGCTGTGGGATTGGCGCACCCCGAAGTGATGGATGAAATCGGGGGCGGCGGGTTTGAAGAGGTACAGGGAATGGACTAGGCTCCGCTAACTTTTCCTCCGACCGCAACGTTTGTGCCATCCCATCTTACTCGTAATACGCGGCAATCTCAATCGGTTCTTCGCCGGGAGTGACGCGTACCCATTCTTTTTCCGGATCGAAATCCTCATGCGGTTCCCCATTGACGGTGCACCGGACCATCCGCTTGCCTTCGGGATGCCGGAAACGGGCGTACATCTCCCGAGGCGGATTACGCCGCGGAGGATCGATCGTCATGAGGATATATCCCTCATCGGCATGCGATTCCATCCGCATTGACAGAACACCGAAATACGTGACAGAGCGCTCGATTCCGATTTTCTGCCCGTCCGCCAGCCAGTAGCGGGGAATGGCCGCGCCCAGCCACAACTGATCGCCTTGCTCCATGGCGAACATCAGCCGCAGCCAGTAGGTGGAATTGGCTTCGTCGGAAGTTTTATAATGATCGCCGCGCCAATCGCCGATCGCCGGCAGGGCGTGCTCGGTCATCATGCGCGTGTCCGGAAAATAACTGGCGGCAAAGGCGTTGAAATACGCGCGCAAGAAATGCCGTGGCTCATCCCGTTGCAGGTAGGGAATCGGATTGCACAGCAGGTTGGCCTGCATGGATATCCCGCCGTGACTAAACCAGAACCGCTCGAACGCGCGGCCCGTCAGGTTGTAGCCGAATTGTTCGGATAAATACAAATTGTCCTCGAAATCCTTGATGATCCAGGTAGAACGGCGGTCCCACGGCTCCAACACGCCACAGCGGACCAGGTGAATGGCCCCCTCCAGGGTTTCCGTAATCCAGCCGAACGACCGCCCGCGGCGGTGGACTTCCGACGGGATATGGGGAATCCAACTGCCGTCGCGCAACCGCACCACCGGACTGCGCCGCATGGCCTCGGTGAACGCGTCCAGAATCGCCTGGTGATATTCGTCCGCCTCCGCTTGCAGCCGTCCCGCCTCGGGGTGCTGGACATCGGCGAGCGCGTCCGCCGCGTTCTTCATGCCCCACCAACTATACACATTGGTGGAAAGCCACACGCGCCAGTCCCCGATGTCCTCCAAACTTCCCGGAGGCAGCAAGCCCTGTTCGATCGTGCGCAGCGGCAGTTGGGCGGCTGCCACTTCATTCCGCCGCCGCTGCCCGGTGATCCAATCACAGGCCTTCACGATGTTCGGCGCCACCCGGTTGAGCCATTCGGCGTCCCGGGTATACCAGTAATGCTCGCCCAGGCACCACAACACCCAGCCGTGATGTTGATTGTACCCCCCGGCCTCGTATCCCCCCGCGCCGTAGAACACCCCCTCGGCGGTGGAATAGTCGCCCGGCAGCGCCACCGTCCCCTGGTAGTGAATCCAGGTTTCGAGGGCCTGGCGCGCGCGTTCGGAATAGCCGCGGCGGTCGAGGTCGCTGATCATCATGCACGATTCATTGCTGTATACCCCGTAATGGAAGGTGCCCACCTTGGCCATGTACCGGTCACTGAGGCCCACTTCGCGCTCCGTGTTGATGAGCAAATGCGCGGCATGGGCGCGGTAAAACTCGTTGATCATCGGCTCAGGAGTGTAAATCCCGGTTCCCGCGTCGATCCGTCCGCGCCAGTACTGGCTGACACTCTGGTAGGCGTCATCCCAACGCAACGCGGCCAATTGCTTCCATTCGTTTTCCGACGTCAACGTGATGTAGGGGATCGCGATCTCCAAAGTTTGACTGGATAAGGGAGGAAGATAACCGTGATATTCGAGGGATTTCTCGATTTCCTTCCATTCGAATTCATCGGTCTTGGCCAGACTCCGGACGAGAAAGCGGGGCAGCGGTCCATCCTTGGTCTGCGCGATCGCCTGATCGCCGGTCAGCACCAGTTTTTGCTCGCCCTCCGCGTCGGCAACACGGAACGGCAAAACCACCTCTCGATCTTCACTGGTGGGATTCTCCAACTCCAGGCGTATCATCAGAACCAGGGTGTCATCGGCCCATACGCGCCCCCCGGCGTTGGGAATCCCCAATAGCGGAATGGCAAACGCGGTCTGCGTGGCGCGGATGCCGTTGAGTTCCCACCGGGAGAAGATGACCGGCATGTCCCCGTCCAGCAATTCCCGCTCGCTGGGCTGGCCTCCGGGCAGTCCCAGCCGGTACGTGATACTCCCCCCGTTCCACAGGCAACGGTCCGTGTCCTTCCCCCGGATCCGGGCGATCCAACTGCCGTTGACGCAGGTCACGTTGCCGTTTTCATCCAACCGGAAATGCTGGCGGCTGCCTTCGAAACTGAGAGGTATGTAATGCGCGGCCTTGGCCGGCATGTCGTTCCACGCCTGGGTGAAGGTTTGCTCGGGGACTTGGAATACGCGCGCGTAAAGATCACGGTTCTTCTCCTGCGTCCATCGTTCCCGCGCGGACGCGTACGTTTCCGTTTCCCCCGCCAGGCGGACCAGCACGCCATAATCGGAAATGAAAATGGTTTTCCAGCGGATCAGATCGGACATCGCGAAGGAGAAAGTTTCCTGCTGGGCGCGCACCGTGACGATGGATTCATCGAACGAGTTGTACCCCTGGGGCTTCGCGTACAGGATCCGGGCGCGGATGCCGTCCGTCTGGTCTTGCGTGGTCGATTGCCAGGACCAATCACTGGAGACCATGACCCGGCTGGCGCTCGAATAGGGTTCCACGTGGAGCACATGGGCGTTGAAGGCTTCCAACCGGCCGCTCCAATCCTGTTCCGCCTCGGCGGTCCCGCCCCATTCAATCTCTACAACCTGCTCTTGCCAAACGGAGTCGGTAAAGGCTTGCAACGAAACGATCTTAGGCAACGGCTGGTCCGAAATAATCCGCAGCTTCAGCGTGGAACGGTACGGGGCGTCGAAATCTCCCACATCCTTGAACTCCCGGGCATTGACGGGATTGAACGTGTATTCATACGTATTGCCATGGATCGTCAGGTTCACATCGCCATCCTGCCACCGCCCTTGATACCAATCCCCGATGTCCAGCCAGCCTGAACTGCCCGCCCCGGAGGGTTCTTCGCGGGGAATGCGGCGTTGCGGCCAGGTGGCTTTCCAGTATTGCAGCCGGATGGAGTCCGGACTGGGGAGCGTGGCGCCGGCGTCGAAGGTGACAGACACCTTGACGATATCCCGGGAGTCTTCCCACATTACCCCGTAATCGAGGCCGTTTTCTTCCCAGTGCGTTATACCGCCGAAGGGAACCACATCGACCGCTTCGCCAACCCGCGGGTGGCTCGATTCCGCCGGCATGGCTCCGGGGACGAGGACTGCCACGGCCAGCATGAATCCAAGATTTGCGAGGAATCGGGATTTACGCGCGCTGCGTGATGATCGGATGCGATGATTGTTAGGCTGGATTGTCGGCATAACCGTTCTCCCCATGTTCCAACGTGTTTCGGTTCCGCTTTTTTCCTCTCAAGCATTGGAAGCCTGTTGTTGTGATGACATCCCGCTGGTCACTGTCCCGCCGGCCACTATATTTTGGGCTCATCCGGCAAGTCCGTTCTTTTTTTGGATTCCCAGTTCTCTACTGTTGATATGATCCATGAAAGACCAATCCCCGACGTCCCTCTCCCTCTGGCAGAGGGTCAGGGTGAGGGTAAGAGTCAGTCGGTTTCACCACGTCCGGACGTGCCGGATGTGATCCCGGCTGCATTCCACCATCCGCTTCCATTATAGAAATCCGTTTACCGCTTTTCAAAGTTGTAAAGCCGTGCCGATTCCTCCCTCGTGCCTCTTCCCGGCAGAACCCCGCTTCATTAATTCTCTTTTTCTGCGCCCCTCTCTCTATTTATAGAGACACCCTGCTTCTCAAGGCATCTTGACGGTTGCCTGATCAATCCGGCTCGCGAGGATCAGCCATGGCTACGTCCACTCTGCCCTTCGAAAACCAGATCGCCCAGGATCTCGCCAACCTCATCGAAAAAGTCAGCCAGGAACTGCGAAAACAAAAAGACCTGCTCGATCCCAAGGTTGTTTCCCTGTTCCGGATCTATTTATCCGCCATCCGCCAGTACCAATCTTTAAGTAAACACCTCACGATGGCTGAAAAGCCGAAACCGGCCGCCCCCGCCAAACCGGCCGGCTCACCCCGTCCCCGCTTGGGTGGCCAATCTCTTTCGCCCCTGAATTGGACGAAACCTGTGCCCACCGAACCGTTCCCCGCTCCCGGATTGCTGAGAAATCCCTCCGATCCGGTCTCGGCCATCCAGATCCGCGCGGATCTCGCCCCGCTTCCCCGGGAACGGAAAGAAGCCGCTACCCGGTTGAAATAAAAAAATCGGAAGAAAAGGCAGGCTTCTGTTCCAGCGGATCAGGACAGATTCACGATCAGTTGGACTTCGCTTTTGGTGATCCGCAATGCTTCCGCGATTTTTTCGCAAGGCCAGCCTTTTTTGTAGAGTTCTATGATTTTGTCTTTCTGGGAATGGTGAGTGAATCCCGGATGGGCTGATAGCGGAACGACACGGGCGCTGTTTTTTTCGCTGGGCGGTTCGGGGGCGGGTTCTTCTACAGTGTGCAACTTGTTCTCCATCCGCTCACACAACGAATGCAAAACCTGGGTTTGAGCCCTCATCTTCTGCAACTGCAACTCTGTGTATTGCTCCACGTCTTCCACCAATTCCGCCAGCGAGGTTCGGAGGGCGTGCAGATCGCGTTCGGTAAAACCGGACGCAGGCACTACGGGAACCGGGGGGTGCATTTTTTTCGAAATTTTGCGGATTTCCATCTTCAAATGGATAACCCATAGAACCAATCCGATATCAATGCCCAGAAAAGCGATTTCGATGATCGACATGGTTCCACCCTCTCTGACATACGATTGAGTATCAACAGAAACAAGCAGCCATTTATAAAAAAATTATGCTTCCGTGTCAAGCAATTGGCCCCGGATTCCATCCTGCGCCTTTGGGCTGCAAGGAGGGGCCGGTTTCGATTCCGGCGGCCGGATGGACGCGGGTTGGGCAGGCGGCCGGCGGGAATTGTTGCGCCGCTCCCGGGCGGTCTCCTTTTCCCGGATGCGCTGGTTCTCTTTTTGCTCTTCAGATTCCGGCACCGTGGTCAACTGGCGCCGCACTTCGGATTCCCTGGTTTTCGCCTGCGCCACCGGCGCCGCTTGCGCCTGCTGCTGGTGGGATACTTGCAACTGCTGGATGTGCGGCATGTTCGCGATCGGATTTTGGAGATCAGCCACTCCCATGGTTCCACCTCGGTTTGGAGCGCCGTCCATTTGAGGGAACGCCGCCTACACCACCAAGTCTTCTTTCCAGGCCGCCAGTTTGCCGCGCAGACGCAACATCGCCTTGGTATGCAACTGGCAAACCCGGGATTCCGTTACCCCCAGCACTTCCCCGATTTCCCGCAAGGTGAGCTCGTCGTTATAGTACAGGATCACCACTAGGCGTTCTTTCTCCGGCAAATTTTCGATGGCCTGCGTGAGCAGCTCCACGATTTCTTCCTGATGAATGGAATCCCGGGGATCCTCGGTTTTGCGGGCAGGAGTCAGTTCGCCACGGGTGGTGGCGCTATCCTCGGAAATGCGGACCATTTCATCCAGCGACAAAAGGGAGGCGCGGCTGGCATGGTTTAGCAAGGTCTGCAAATCGTCACTGGAGATCCCCAGCTTTTCGGAGAGTTCCAGGTCATTGGCCGGCCGCATCAATTCTCCCTCCAACTCGGAAAAAGCGCTTTGCAGGCGGTTGACCTGTTGCCGGAGAGAACGGGGAATCCAATCGACCGAGCGCAGCTCGTCGATGATCGATCCCTTGATGCGGGGGATGGCATAGGTGATGAATTTCACCTCCCGCGTAATATCAAAGCCGTCGATGGCCGCGAGCAGGCCGATCACTCCGCAAGAATACAGATCGTCATAATCCAGGATCTCGCTTTCAATATGCGAAACCGTCAACATGCGGTTGATAACGTACTTGACGAGATGGATATATTTTTCCGCTAATTTTTCACGCGCTTCCAGCGAACGGGTTTGTGCGTACTCCAACCAGAGCCGCTTCTCTTCCTCCGGAGATATCTTTTCTTTGTACCCGTTGTAATACCGCATGAATGTGAACCTTTACCGGATCCGCTTTGGCTGCCTTGCGCGGTGCGCCCGGCCCGCTCCCGCTACTCAAGCCGTCTCTTCCGGAAACCGGTCAAGTGTCGACGGCATGATTCTCGTCTTCTTCCCGATCCGGGTGATCCGGACGCTGGGCTTCGATTTTCACGGCGGGAATGTTGTTTTCCTTCAAGGTTTGGATCAAATGTTCGGTCAGCACCGTGCCTTGCCGCACGAGCAGCGCCCCTTCCTTGCTGTAAACCGCGTCTACCACCTTGATTCCCGGAGTCAGCTCGGAAACACTCACAGTCATCGTCAGGCGCGGATTTCCTAGGGCGCGCAGCTCCTCCACCCGCTGTTGCGCTTCCTGCCGGTACGACTCCACTAAGGGATGCTCCACGGTGCGCGCGTAGATTTCGCCCCACAAATATCCCAACACCCCGAAGACCAAAATCGCCACGGAGGAATTCCGGAATATCATGTAAAAATCGAATCCCTGGCCTGCCAGGGTAGCCAGGCTCACCACCACAAAACCAGCGAACGCCGTCAACGCGGCCAATTGTTTACGAATGCGGGCAATATCGCGAAATAATTTTCGCTTGTCCATCAGTACAGCCCATGCTGAATTTCGGATTCCAGTATATCACACCTGCCGGATGAATACAATAAGCCAATTCCATGACTGCAGTTAGATGATGTAGATTGAAATCATGCCCATACGGATTTTCAGGCGGGCGGGGCGCCGGTGGTGTCCAGGGGGATGATGTCCTGTATCCGGCCCTGATGGAGCGCGATCAGGCGCTCCGCCTTCTCCCGGCTCGCCCGCAGAAAATGCATCACCAACGCCGTTTTGACCCGCCTCCCGGCTTGTTGGATTAATTCGCCGGCTTCCTCGTAACTCAGGCCGGTCAGTTGGGTGACGATCCGCCGGGAACGGTCCTCAAGCTTGCTGCAAGTGACCGTCAAATCGACCATCAGGTTTTGAAACACCTTGCCGATGCGGATCATGGCGGTGGTGGTCAACATGTTGAGGACCATTTTGGTGGCGGTCCCCGCTTTCATACGGGTGGATCCGGTGATCACTTCCGGCCCTACCAGCAAGGTGATGATGACATCGGCTTCCGGAATCGTGTCCGGATTGGGGTTGCAGGTGATGAACACCGTCTTGGCCCCGCGGGCGTGGGCCTCCCTCAACGCGCCCACCACGAAGGGAGTCGTGCTGGAGGCGGCGATCCCTGTGACCACGTCTTTTTCACACACACCCCGCTGGCCAATCTCTTTCGCCCCTTCTTCGGGATAATCCTCGGCTTGGTCAACCGGCATGCGCAAGGCGTCCCATCCGCCGGAGATGATGCCTTGCACCATCTCCGGATCGGCGCCGAACGTCGGAGGGCATTCCGACGCGTCTAACACCCCGAGACGCCCGCTGGTCCCCG
>JABLXU010000019.1 GCA_013177805.1 Candidatus Omnitrophota bacterium | reverse complement strand
ATCGGGAAATCGCGGAGAAGAAAGGCCTGGTCCAGACCCTGCGGGCTAAGATCCGCCGCAACCGGCATGAAGAACTGTTGGTGGGGGCGGCCAATGTGAAATTGTGGATGTGCCTGGCGCGGCGGATGAACGAGGAAAGCACCAAGGAAGAGAGCGTCGAGGTGAACTGGACGTTCGACGAAGCCGCGGCGGTGGCCGAACATATCGCTAAGGAGGTACAGATCGGCCGCTGCCTCTTCACGCTGGGCGGATGGACCGAAGGGGGATACGACTGCCGGCATCCGGACGCCTTGCCCGCCAATCCGGAATGCGGCGGCAATGAAGGGCTCCAGGACGCGGTGCGGCGCATCCAGGCCTTGGGCTATGCCGCCTGCCTGCATGACAACTACCAGGATATGTACCGTGACGCGAAGAGCTGGGATCCCGCGTACATCGAAAAGCGCGCCGATGGTTCCCTGATCACCGGCGGGCGGTGGATGGGCGGCCGGGCCTACATGGTGTGCGCGCCCAAGCAGGTGGAACTGGCCCTGCGGCCGCAGAACCTGCCCGCCATCCAGGCCCTGTTCAAGCCGTGGGTGTATTTTATCGATACGACTTACGCCGTGGGGCCCCGCGAATGTTTCGATCCCAACCACCCGGTCGGCCGCAACGAGGATATCGCCTGGAAAATTCAGCTGAGTGACAAGGCGCGGCAGATCTTCGGGCTCTTCGGCAGCGAATGCGGGCGGGAATGGGCCTTGCCGCACAGCGATTTCTTCGAAGGGCTGGTGGGAGTCAGCGGGCACTATTACCACCAATTGAAACCGGCTGAGCTGGGCGCGGTGGTGATTCCCTTCTGGGAGATGGTCTATCACGATTGCCAGATCTGCTATGGCAAGTACGGCTTCGATTTCCGGCAATCCGCCGAATATGTCGCGCATCATGTCCTGACGGCGCGGCCGCTGCATTTCCATTCGGTGCCGGAGCATAAATATTGGCTGGAAAAACCCCGAGAGCAAAAACCGGGCGGAGCGGCGGCGAGTTATACCCGCGCGGATAACGGCTGGGCCGCGGGCTTTCATCCCTTCGACGTCCTATTAAAGAATACCCATGAGATTCTCGGGCCATTGCATGCCGCGACCGCGTTTCAGCGCCTGGAGCGTTTCGAGTTTGTCACGCCGGACCGTTCCCTGCGGCGGGCTGTCTATGGCAAGGGGCGTAACCGGACCGAGGTGGTTGTGAACTTTGGATCCGCAGACGCGGCGGTTCAAACCCGATGGGGTGGCGCGGTTTGGCTGCCGCCATGGGGATTCGTGGTGGAAAGCCCCCGGTTCATCGCCTTCCACGCCAAGCGTTGGAACGGAATAGATTATCCAGACGGCGCGCTGTTCACTCTGCGGGTGGAGAAAGGCCGGGATTTCGAGCATGCGCGAGGCCTGCGGATTTTTCATGGTTTCGGCGGTTCCACGTTCCAATGGAAAGACGCAACGTGGGACGTGCCGCGGGAAGAGGTGGTCACGGTAGGTTCATGATAAATAGGGGATGTTTCGAATGTTGAAAATAGAGGCAGGACGCCTGCACCCCAAATACCCTTACCCTGGCCCTTCTCCCAGAGGGAGTGGGGAAAAAAGGCCAATGGCTTACGCGAGGATTTCATACTTGCCCGTTGCCGTGAAGAAAATTCCCTTTTCGACGACCGGTTCCGATACGATCCGTTCCCAGGCTGCCGCGTAGGCATCCAGTTGGGAACGGTATTTTTTGATCAGCCGGGCAGTGTTTTTGACGGCCGCCTGGTCGGTTTTGTAATCGACCAGCACCCAGCCGTTCTTCTCCTTGAATAGCAGATCAATCGCTCCCCGCAGAACGGTTGGAATCGCTGCGTCGGGCTGGAGGAGGCGCACGGGGACTTCTACCAGGCAGGTATCCGCGGCGCGCGCGCGGCGCCAGATGCCGGAGGCCATGACCGCCGCGGCCGATTCCTGGATCGGTTCACGCCATTCCCGGGGCAGATCGTGTTCTTCGAGAAGAGAGGCGGTCAAGTCATCCACATTCGCCCCGGGGCTCTGCATCAAGGATTCGAGCAGCGTGTGGAGGATTTCTCCCCATTCCGCCCCCAGCGCGCGGCCCGGCTCGCCCGGCGGGGCGGTTTCCAGCACCGATACCTTCATCGGCACGGTGTCGTAGGTCGGGCGGGACAGTTCTTGCCGCAGCGCGTTGATGAGATCCACTTGAGCTGTGATCGAAGAAACATCCAACGGCTTTTCATCCGTTGCGGCCGGCGCGAGTGGTTCAGGCTCGGGCAGGGTGGGCAGGCTGCCGGAAAATTTTTCGAAAAATTGCCAAGGATTTTGCGTATTCGATTTCGCGCGCTGGGAGATGATCAATTGCTGGCCGGCGCGGGTGGCGGCGACATAGAGCAGGCGCGTCTGTTCCGCCTGGTGAAAGGCTTCCTCGATTTGCGCGTATTTTTCCCACTGCAGCGGTTTACCGAGCACATTGTGCCCGCGGCCGAACACGGTGGATTCGAAAATACAGGCATACCCCTGCGTGCGGCCGCCGGAACGGTCGATATGCAATTCCACATCGTGTTTCGAATCGCCCGTGGGATCGGCGAGGAAGACGATAGGGGCTTCCAGGCCTTTGACCTTATGCAAATTCATGATGCGGACGACACTCGCCGGCGCGGGAGCGGCAGGCAAGCCGTCGAACGATGCTTCCGCCTCGATGATCCGCCGCAGGTATGCGGCCATCTCCCGGATGCTCCAAACATCACCACCGGCGGACCGGAGGAGTTCGATGGCTTTTCCCAGGCTGCCGCATTCGACAGTGGCCCCGGGCGTGGCGCTGGCCAAGGCGAACAGGCCGAGGTCTTCCGCGATGCGTTCGAGAGCGGCCGCCGGCGGGAGGGTTTTGAGCCAATGGACGCACTGCTGGAGGCGTTTGAACGCGGCGCGAACCGGTTCAAAATCCTCCATGCCGCTATCGGGCAGGGAACGGCGGTAGTGAAAGACACCGCCCGCGCGCTTGAATTCGTACAGCAGGGGATCGCTCACGCCGAAGAGTTCGCCGCGCAGCACGCTGACCAGGGGGATGGGATCATCCGGCCGCGCGATGGCTTCCAGGACACGATGCAACAGCCGCAGGGGCCGGTTCTGGTTGAGCGTGGTTCCACCGGTCACCTGGTGGGGGATGCCATGCGCCTGCAGGGCCGCGGCGTAAGCGGTCAAGTTTTTGGTTTTATAGGTAACAATGAGAAAGTCACCGGGGGCGGCTTCGCCCCGGCTGATCGCTTGACGGATGTGCCGCGCGATGAAATCGGTTTCATATTTCAGGCACAGTTCCTTGTTTTTCATTTCATCCGCATGGAGCAAAATTTGAACGGATGTGGCCAAATTTTGATCATGGGCCGATTTCCCCGGCCGCAGGGGGATGTACACGGGCGAGTACTCATCTGCCCGGGGGGGAAAAGCCTTGGCAAACGCCTGGTTCACCCAGTCCAGGATGGGCGGGATGGTGCGGAAATTGGCATCCAGCTGGATCACCTCGCCCCCGGTTTCCTCGATGACGCGCTTGACCTGGTTGTAGGTGACGATGTCCGCGCGCCGGAAACGGTAGATGGATTGCTTGGGATCGCCCACCACGAAGAGCGATCCCGGCCGGGGGACGCATTTCCGCCAATCGGTTTCATGGGGATCTGTGGCGGTGAGCAGGAGCATGACCTCGGCCTGGATGGGATCGGTGTCCTGGAATTCATCAACCAGCAGATGCGTCCAGCGGCGGCTGAAATAGCCACGCACGGCGGGATGGCCGCGCAGTAAGCGGGCGGTTTTCATCAACAGGTCCTGGAAATTCAATTGCCCCAATTCCTGCTTGCGCTGTTCATAGAGTTCGAGCGCCGGCCGGATGATTTGCATAATCGCCGCGTACCGCCGCGCCTGCCAGATTTCCACCAGCGGGGCCGCGACGGTCACCGCGAATTCGTTCCATCGCTCCCGTTCCGCCTCGGCTTGTTCTTTTTTTCCGGGCCAATTTTTTCGGATCACGTCCCCGTTTTTTTTCTCTTTGAACAGGGAGAGGATTTCCATCAGGTCCGATTCATCGCCGGGAGCGGCTTGCCGCCACATACGGGGTATCTTTTTGTATAACGGCATGATCGTGTCATTTCCGGGATCGGCAGGCAGAGTGGGGAGCAGTTTTTCCATATGCGCCACATATTCCCGCAGGGCCGCCACGGCGGATTGCGTATCGGGAAGCGGGATATCCGGCGCGGGCCATTCCTCCACGTCCGGATAATCGGCCAGAAGGGCGAATGTTTTATACAATGGCCGGATTTCCAGGCCCCGTTCGCGCAAGGCGGCCAGCCGGGGATCGCCGCGGGTGTAGAGGCAGGCAATGTATTCTTCCCAAACCTCCTGGCGCAAGAGGGTGTCGGTGGGATCATCGATTTCCTCGAAGGCAACATCCACTTCCGCTTCCACGGGGCGTTCGCGCAAGAGCTGCCCGCAAAACGAGTGAATGGTCCCGATGAAGCCGCGTTCGATTTTCCCCAAGGCCTCCTGGAACCGCTGGCGGCGTGGGACGTCCGCCTCGCGCGCCGCCTGTTCCAAGCCGATCTGGAACCGCGAGCGCAATTCGCCCGCCGCCTTGCGGGTGAAAGTCACGGCCGCCAGGGTTTCGATGCTGCATTTCCCCGCCCCGAGCAGTTCGATCATCCGGCCGATGAGGCTCGTGGTCTTGCCAGTGCCCGCGGCGGCTTCCACCAGCAGGTTGGTGTCCAGGGCGTTTCGGATCAGATCCCGCTGCGCCTGGTCGGGTGGATTTGGGGTGGTGGTGTTAGGGATTGGAATCATAGCGACGCAGTTTCCGGAAAGGATGGAGCCGGGTGTTTTCGGGATTCTCCAGTTTTTGTTTACTGGCAGCGGCGGCGGCTTCAACATCACCGCAGATCTCTTTGTAATCGCAAAAGGCGCAATCATCGGAATTATCGGTTGGCAAAAAGGTCCCGGTCGAGATCAATTCACATAAATCGAACAGCACATTGCCCATTTCCTTGAGTTCCTCGGGAGTCCATAGCCGGCGCTCGCCCCGTTCCTTGACGTTGGGGAAAAAATACCCGAATTGCGCCACCCGTGCGTCTTTGGCCGTTTCTTTCAGGAGCCGTTGGCTTACCATCTCCAGATAGAGGGCATGTTGAATCACCCGCCCCTGGTTGAAGGGATCGGATGGCTGATATTTCTTGGAACTGCCCGTCTTGTAATCCCAAATGGCGTAGGCATCCGGCTCCTGTCCCTGAATCCGGTCCACGCGGTCCACTTTTCCCCGGGTAAGGATTCTGACGCCGTCACGCAGCATCACCGGGACAGGATCGGGTGTATCCAAGTCCGTGGGCCGTCCGGGATTTGGCATACCGAGGGCGGCTTCCAGGTAGACGGGCGTATACGCGCCGGCTTGTTGTTCTTCTTCCTTCAAGAAGACGAGCGCGGCCCGTTCCAGCTGGTCCAACTGGCGTTTGAAGGCGCTTTCGTTGGGCGGGGGAATCAGCTGCCGGTATTCTTCCACCAATGGCGCTAATAATTCCCGCATGCGCGGCCAGTGCGTGTTGAACGTAGGCCGCTGATGGGTTTCGATCAATTCGCTGGCGAACCGTTCGAACAGCGTGTGCAGCAGCGAACCAAAGGCGAGCGGATCGAGCCAGCGTTCCGGGTCCATCTCCAGGATCTCCGGAGGGCGGATCTGGAGGCCGTGGCGGAAAAAGAACCGCAGCGGGCATTGGCCCAGGGTTTCCAACATCGAGGCGCTGAGAGGCTTGGCTTCGGCGCCCGTGGGGCTGAGATGGATTCCGGCTTCTGGGACGCAACCGTCGAATTCCGTGAACACCTGGCCAAGCCGGGCTTCTCGCGCCGCTCCGCCTTGGGCCAGGTGGGGAAAACGCTCTCCCGCCGCGGAGAGGGAAAGGCGGTCCTCTTGGCGCTGCTGGAGGGCCGCCATCCAACAGTCGTTTTCGTCCAACGCGGCGTCCAGGGCGGCGGGCGCGAAGGAGGCGGGCGGGGGCAGCCATTTCATCAGGGTGGTTTGGTTGCCTTCGGCCTCGCCCGACAGAATCCGGTACGCGGCCAGCACCACGGGGCTGGGGAACATCTCCCGGTCATTCAGAATGTCATACGAAGCAAAACTGAAGACCACCCGGCCTTCCAAGCGGCAAACCAGGCGGTAAAACGATTCGAGTTTTTGGTGCAGGCGCGCCGCGGCGGTGGGAATCTCGGGCGACAGCCGTTCCCGTTCCAGGTCCAGCAGGATGGGATCTTGCCGGCCGCCACCCGGAAAGCGGCTGTCATCAAAGCCTGCCAGGAATGTGTATGGCCGTCCGGAATGCCCGCCGTTATGCAAAGAGGCCACATGCAGATGTCCGCCCTGGGGCATTTGGGCCATCACCCATACCGTATCCGGCAACAGGGCCAGCCAAGTCCGCGTATTGAGTACCGGTCGATCCCCCGCGAGGGGCAGCCATATCCGCAGCGGCTGGATGGTTTCCGACAGCCGCTGGCGGGCATACCGGTCGATTTCCGTGACCGCCCGGGCGGAGGTGTTGAGAAACCGGACGGCACTCTCCAGGATTTCGTCACCGGAAGCGTCCGCGCCCGGAGTGATTTCCAAAAGTTCCGAGATAAATTGTTTGAGGATGAATAAATCATTCTTGCGTTTTTCCAACCGGCTCCCGTCCGGCAATTCCCGGTCCTCTTCCATGGCTTCGTTCCGCAGCCGTTCCGGATGGGCCAGGCGGATCTCCAGGGCTTGGATTGCTTCGTGGATTTTTGTTTCGTATCGGTCGCGGCCGAATCCGATGGGCAGATATTGGAACAGCCGGGCGAAACCGTATTCGTCCATATCCACTTCCCGGAGGGGAAGCTGAAGCAGGCCGTCCTGGATCATTGACACGAGAACCGATTGGGGGAAATCCTCCCCGATCCACCGCAGCCATCCCTTCAGCGCCCGGCCGGGCCGTGAATAGCGGGTGGGAATCCCATCCGCGAAAGTGACCGGAATGCCGTGGCGTTCGCACAATTCGTAGATGAGGGAAACATAAGTTTCCGCGTCAGTGTGAATCAATTCCACCTGATCGAAAGGGATCTTCTCCACCAGGCATTGCCGCAGGATGGCTCGGATTTCGTTGACCTCCCCGATGGCATGTTGAATCTTCACGCTCCCATCCTGCCGCGGCGGCGGTGCTTCAGCAGGTGTAGGAAACCAGCGCAGCCGGTCCAGATCCGACTGCGGGTTCGGCATCGGAACGCCATCCCGGGCGGGTTGCTCCACCGGCAGCCGCACGATTTGCCCGGCGGGGACCGCTTCGATCAATTCCCGTTCCAGGCCCCACAGCTCCAAATCATCGGGAACCAGGAGGAACACCCGTGCAGGGAACCAGGAGGGAGATTGCCGGATGCCATCCCGCGCCAGGCGCAGGATCTCGGCGTCATCGGCCAGAGAATGCCGTTGACAGAACGTTTGGTATTCCTGTAAGAGACGCGGGATTTCCTTTCCTTTGCCAGTGGTCTCGAAACAGGCGGGATTGACGGAAGTCAAACCGGCGAGGCGCAAGGCCATCAGGCTGTGATACAAAGATGCAAAAAGCCCCGCGCTGGGAGTGAGCGTGCCCAGGTATCCGCCTTTTGGATTGGCCGTTTGTTTCCAGATCCGCTCTACGATCAACGGTCCCGCGAGAGGCTCCAGCCGCCGCAGGTTCCGGCGCCGCAACTCCGGTTCGGCCAGATCGAACGCCAGCCGCCGGAGAGTTTTAGGCCGGGCGTTCACCACGGGGATTCCGGAGAACGCCACACGGTCCAGCCACTGCTGGCCAATCCGCAGGTTGGGAGCCAGCAGCCACTTTTCATCGAGGCGGCGGATTTGGCAGATTTGGGCGAGTGTTTCATAGAAAACATTCATGAATTCCGGTCCTGGAATGAGTCAACAATTGGAATGATATGATCCTCTCCCCGGGGGAGCAAATAACTAACCACCTTCCTCACTGTGTATATAGCTGGATAAAGTTCTGGGACAGTTCCTCATCCGAGCAAGTCTTTCCTAAAATGTGAAATTGACGAATGAATCCGGAGGAGGATAATCAGCATTCTTATATTGGATATAAAATTTCGTGGATAGATTATAAAGAAAAATCCGGCTGAAAGAAGAGAACGGTTTACGGGAGGAGAAATGTTTCCTCCTCATGAAATCACGGTGGCGATGAGCAGGGTCATGTCATCTTCGATGTGCTTTTCGGTGTGCCAGATTACCGCGTTGAGGATCATGTCGCACACGGTTTCCGCGTCGACGTGGTGATTGTTGGCGAGGATGTGGATCAAGCGGTTGACACCCAGTTGGTCAACGGTTCCCGGGCGGCGGGCCTCGGTGATCCCGTCGGTGTATAAAACCAGCCGGTCGCCGGTTTGCAATTGCACGCTGTGTTCTTTGCCAAATTGCGGCAGGGGATGAAATTTCCCCAGCATGGTAAAGGGGCCGGTGAAAGATTGAACGGTCCCATGGCCATATACATGCAAAATCGGCGGATGGCCTCCGCTGGCGATGCGCGCATCGCAGGTCTGAGGATCCAATTCCACCGCGGCGTACGTGAAATACAAATATTGGTTTTTCAGCAACGCGTACGAGGTTTTGTTCAGTTTTTGCAATAAATCGCCCGGACCCTCCACGCCTTTCTCAAGGATTTGCCGCGTGGTGGCATTGACATAATTCGCTACCAGCGACGCCGCCACACCATGGCCGGAGACATCGCAAACCGTGAGGTACACTTTATCGTTCAATCCGGTGTGGACAAAGACATAATCCCCTCCAATCCCCATCACCGGCAAGTACCGGGTGGTGATCTGAATCCGGCCGGTCTGTTCCCGCGTGGTGATCAGGGTCCGCTGGATCTGTTCCGCCAACAACAAATCCTCCGTGAGTTGGTCGTGGTACTCCATCAGACGGCGGTTGACGGCTTCCAGTTCGGAATAAATCCGCTTTTGCTCCGAGATGTCAATCGAATTGACCAGCAGGAGCCGTTTCCCTTCCTGAGTATGGATCTCGCGCACGCTTTGGATGACGGGAATCCGTGATCCACTGCGGGTAGGCAGGGAGAACTCGAACCGGTTGCGCCCTGTCTTGTCGATGATTTCACTTTGCTGCTGCCAGTACCGCAATTCCTGCTCGTTCAACCATTCCGAGGCATCCCGGCCGATTAATTCTCCGGCCTCGGCTTGCACCATTTCGGAAAAACGGGGATTGACGTACAAAATCCGCGTATTCTCGGCTTCTAAAATCAATATCCCTTCGTTCAGCCACTCGAGCATCTGTCCCAAATGCTCCAGAGATAATCCTGCTTTCTGAAGCAGGGTGAGAGAAGAAGAATCATCCATGCGTGTCACGGCCTCGCTGCATGCTCGGTTGTCTGGAGAAGTCAGGAATCCCGCCTCAATCCGGAACGATGATAGGGAATTCCATCGCTTAACGGAAGGCCGCAAGCCCCGGGGGGAGACGCCACAAGCCGTTCCTGGCGGATTCTCTGAGTAAGAAGAAATATTTATCGATGCTGTTTTCCCCGCGTATCACTAAGCTTCTATGAAACTTCGGTTTTATAACTCGATAGACTCCATTCTCAACAAGAAAAAAAGAGTGTTAAACAGGAGAAGTCCTCTTGACGTGCATGTTTTTACTAATTAACAATGCGAATTAACAATGCGAAATGGCCGCAACATCCAGAATTCCATATCCCAGTGGCTTATTTTAAAAGGAGGGCTTGATCGCCCGTAATGTATCGTTCGGTATCGGCATCCCAGCGGTTTGTCGAGAGGCATTCTCAAAGGGATTTTTATTTCTCGATCGTTCTTATGGCTTCTTATCCAGCGGGTTGATGGACAGAGGAGAATGCCGGTTGTTCTGCGAATAGGAATATGGATTCACTTGCAAAACTTTTTCAGTGCTTTATTCGGGATACGAGTATTGATAGGAACGCTAGACGAATTCCCTCTCTGGGAGAGGGGGAGGGTAATCCGGAAAGGGTGAAATTCATCCCTTCGCGGCAACCGGCGTAATTGATACCTGTAATTTGATCATGCGGGTGCGCTATCGATATTTTCTGGAGTAATGTACGTTAATGAGGTTGATCTGGCTTTCCCATCGTGTCTGCCGCATCGTGATCCCCATCAAACCATGAGAAATAGGATCATACATTTGAATCATGGGCTTCGTCGTGAGCCGGTACGCCGGGAGAATTCCGGAGATCCGTGAATCGGATCGAGCGGGAAGACCGGCGGCTGATTCACCGGTCACGTCCAGTGCCCCTGACGGAGAGGGGGGAGTAAAAAATAAATCTCATATTGAGGAAAGGAGGTTGTGGATTTAAGACGCGAGAGGATTCATCCCAGTTGGCTATAGGAAATCCAAAAACCCGAAACAAGAAGGGAGAAACATGCAATGAAGAAATCAATTGGCAGTATTGTGGGATTGGCCGTTCTCATGGCCATGGGGATAGGCACCGGTTATGCCGAGGTGTATTTCCAGGATGATTTTAACACCGGCGGCACCGCGGGGGCCTTATCCCGGGGTTGGCAGTTCATTGAAAACGAACACGTGACCGAAGTGGGCAGCAACTTCGTCATCGCTCCCGAATGGCCTGAAGGGCAGGATGGCCCGGGAACCAACACAGGATTTATCGCGCCCCCGAAAGAGGACGGCACGGCCTCCGAGGGAGGCTTCCTGATTGCCGATTCGGATGCCGGCAGCGGTTCGGATGATATCGGTTCCGAAGCGGAAATCTGGGCGATTTCTCCCCCGTTCAGCACGACCGGCGCCAACCAGGTGTGGTTGCATGCCAACATCGAAATTGAAACCAACAACAACGGCGAAAGCATTCAGCTCATTCAATGCTCCTATGACGGAGGCAATACGTGGGTCAATGTATGGGCGGGGCCGGAACCCGAGCGGGTGATCGATTCCTTCAACACCGGCATCGACGGGGCGGCCCTCATTGGCGGTTGGCCGGTGCTGGGCAGCGGATCGTTGACCAAGTCGTTCGGCGGCCTCCACGGCCGGGTGCATTTCCAACTTCCGGCGGAAGCGGCCAATAAGCCTGACGTCCGGGTCCGGTTTGGGTGGTATGAATCAGCCGACGCCTGGTGGATCGCCGTGGACGATCTCGTAATCGACAACGTCCCCGCGCCGGCGGGAACCCACGAGATTTTTAAAGAAGACTTCTCGAATGGGATTCCCTCTACTTGGTCAAACAAAAACCTGCACACCAACCGGCCGGATGGCATAGGCCAGGTGTGGGATGTGCGGCCGCTCTGGTACGCGGATGCCGATGAGCCTTTCAAACTGGTGGGTGGCTTGGCGGTGAATATCGACATCCTCAAACATGCCGAAGCGTTTGGCGTCACGATTGATTTGAACAATCCGGATCCGGAAATCAATCCCAAGGGCCTGCTGGACGGCCGGTGGGTGATGATGCTGGCGGGCCAGGGATATGCCATGTGGCAAGAAGGCGACAATCCCCCGGTGGATGGGAAAAGCGAATCCGCGGCCTTGGATACGCCCTCGTTGGATTTGAGCCAGGCCACGGCGGTATTTTTGGAATTCGATTCCGAAGTGATCGTGGGCAATTCGACGTGCAAGTATGAAGTCTTTGTCAGCACGGACGGCGGCCAGAATTTTTCGCGGCTCTTCACCTACACCGAAGCCCTCATGAACTACGCGGAAGCGCCGTATTTCATGCGGCATTACCTTCCCGTTCCCGACGCGGCCGGCAAGAACAATGTGATCTTCCGTTTCCTGGCCACCGGAGAGGATCCCGGTCAGATGGAAGGTTTCTGGGTGATCGATAATGTCCGCGTCACGGCCAACGTGGGCGCTTCGGTTCCGGATTGGGCCCAGCTTTAATATCCGGTGGTATTCGGGTTTGGGCAACCGGCATCGCTGTTAAGGTTCGAGAGGGGATGGATCGGGGCAGAACCGGTCCATCCCCTTTTTTCCCCAGGAGATGGAGCATGAACGTTGATTACGGTGTTCCAACCATCCTGATCCGGCAGAAAAGTACCCTGGGTTTTACCTTGATAGAATTGCTCATCGTGGTCGCCATTATTGGCATCTTGGCGGCGATCGCGGTCCCCAATTTCCTCAACGCGCAAATCCGCGCCAAAGTTTCCCGTTGCCAGGCGGATATCCGCATGCTGGTTCAGCAAGTGACCATTTTTCATATGGATACCAACAAGTGGCTGATCGACGGCAACGATTGCGACAGTACCCCCGAATGCTGTTTCCAAAATCCGTTCATCGGCAAACACCCGGATCAATCGAATATCCGGTATTTGCAAGGGGCCAACCACTTTGACGGCAACATCTATCTGCCGCTCACCACGCCGGTCGCCTATATTTCCAGCATTCCCACGGATCCCTTCGGTGACGGACTTTTCTATTCCTACGAAGATTGGGGCTGTTCCAACAAGGGGGGCATTTTCGGCCTGTTGGCCGCTTCCGGGCCGGACGCCGACAACGGCGATTGGCATCCCGACCGCCTCTCCTACGCGTATCATCCCACCAATGGCGTGGCCAGCAACGGCGATATCTGGTATGTGTGGCTGTTCAAACCCGGAAAGACCAACACGCAATACGACAAATATTTCCTCAACCGGCCGGGCTGGAGCGCGCAGTTTTGATTAACACCGCGTTGTCCGGCGGATGATTCTCAATTCGCGGTTCGGAACGCGTGGATGGCCCCATCCGTGGTGCTGATGAATAATCCGCCGTTGGCGGCGGTGATGCCGTCCGCCGTTCCGGAGACCGGGGTGTGCCAGAGCCGTTCGCCATTGCGGGAATCGAATCCGGAGGCATGGCCGTTGCCCCCCGCGAAGAGGGTATCACCGGCCAGGATCAAGGCGCGCGGATCGGGACAAGGAACCTGCCAATGGATAGTCCGCTTTTCCCGGTCCATCGCGAAGAGGATTTCGTTTTTCGCCACGTAGGCGGTGTTGCCGTGGATCACCATGCATTGGGCGTCGTCAAACCGCGCGAAGGCGTCGCGGGTTTGCGCGTGGGTGTCTTCGATCCATCCCGTTTTGTTGCCGGGCCCGTGAAAGAAATGCTGATCCGGGGTGATGAAGGCGAAGACACCGCCCCCGCTGCCCAGGGTGCCTTCGAACGCCCCGGTTTTCCGGTGGAACACCAGGGGCGGACGCCGCCCTTGCGGAACGTAGATCTTCTCCGCGGTGGCCAACAGCGCCCCTTCCATGGTCCCGTGTTCACGTGAAACTTTGAACGAGCCGGGGCCTTCGATCTTGCCGGTCTTCGCGTCCACCGCGCAGAGATAGGATTCTTTCCATGGCAACAGCGCCGCGGTGAAATAGGCGATGCCTTCTTCCACCAGCACGCCCGACCGGCACGGCCACAACGGAATCATCTTGCCATTGCTTGGGGTCAAATCGCCCGGGGGAACCGGCGCGTATTTCCAGAGCAACGCGCCGGTTTCGGCGTCGAGACAATACGCGTGCCCGTCATCCGAACTGAAATACAACCGGCCATCCCACCACGCGGGCGCGATCCGGACAGCGCCATCGGTGATATAGGTCCACTTTTCTTCCCCCGTGCGGGCATCCAGGGCATGGACTGCATCATCCGCGGTGGAGCCGAAATACAACATGCCGCCCACCACAATAGTGTAGAAGACCGAGTCATAATCCCGCATCGACTTCAAGCCCTTGATGTTCGCGTAAGCGTCCCATTTCGCCGGTCCTTCCCACGCGGGCTGGGGTGGAACCGGCGAGGTGTATACCCAGGATTTCTCGAGGTGCTTCACGTCCAGCGATTCCCCTGTAACCCCGCTCCGGTAATTGTCATGCCGGTACGCCGGCCAGTCTTCCGCGCGGGCCGGGAGGCATATCAGAAGTCCAAGTGCTGCGAACCATCCGCAGGAGAGTGGGATCCATTTCATAAAAAGGCTCCTATATCATTTCGATCGCCACGGGTTACTCGATTGCAGAGGAGGGATGAATTTCGCCTTTTCAGGGCTGCCCTCACTCTGACTTTCTCCCAAAGGGAGCGAAAATGGGTTCGCGCTCCCATTCATTCGCGTACACGGCCGTGCCTCCTGCTACGCTTTGCAGAAGATCTCCATTCGGAATGATTTTACAGGCTTTCCGCTACCTCCCAGCAAACTCCTTCCATCGCAACTCGATCCCGGGCAACGGTTTCAAATCCCGGTGAACATAGAATCCGTAACGCAGGGTGAGTTTCTCACCGCTTGGAATGATCCGCGTGGCCTCGTGCGTCAACGAAGCGCCCATCCAGCCGTCGTCGCGGACGTGAAAACTCGCAGGAAAATTGGGATTGTCCGGATGATCAAAGAGGGTGATCCCCTCCACGGTTTCCTTCGTAACCGGCCCGGAATAATCCACCCACTTGGCTTTTTTCCAGAATACTTCCTTCTCATCGATGTTCCCCTCGGAGTTGCGGATCATCCCCCCGCCGTCGTTCACGCCGATGGTCTTAGCCATCCGCACGCCGATCAGCCCAAAGGGGGATTGCCCCAGCACCACCTCGGTTCCGTCCGGCTGGAGGACCAGCTCGATGAGCAACATCCATTCGCCGTCATTCAGTACCTGCATGGTGGCCGTGCGCGTTTCGCGCATCAGCACCCGGCCCGTGGACTCGTCGAGCCAATCGTTTTCGGTGACGGTCCGGGCCTCGCGAATGCCATCCTCGAATTCTACAATCCGGCGCTGGGCGATCCGGCCCGATCCCGTGTCGGCCCAGAAATCCACGCCATTCACGTTGTTGTGTGAAATCCACACCGAGTTGTGATGCTTGTGGCCTTGCGGATCACGCGGATGCCCCATGCGGGTGAGCGGAATTCCCGACGGGCCGATGACCGGAAACCAAAACGGCCGCCGCAACGCGGACCCGTAATGATACCGGGTGAGTTCCTTCCCCTCGAATTGAAACGAGGCCTGCTCATACGGCAGCGGGATGACCTGGCATTCGGGTACCGGCTTGGCGTTCGGCAATGTCTCTTGCGTCCACGCCGGCAACGCGGCCACTATCAGGAATGCGAGTACCTTGAAGTAAACCGGCATTCTTCACACCTCGTCAGGAACCACAAAGGGCTTGCGGTACTCGCGCGTGAGCATCCGGTTGGCTTCCTCGTCGCCGGGGAACGTTTCCGTGGCGGGATCGAAGTGGACCTCGCGCCTCAGGCGGTACGAGATGTTGCCCAGTAAACAAAAGGCGCAGGAGAGGTAGATCTGCTCGATCTCGCCGTTGAGTTTCTCCGGATCGCCGGCGCGGACCGCGTCGATGAAATTTTTATAGTGATCTTCTGATTCAAGCACGCCCTGATCCGGCTCGGGCTGGGTGTTGCGGCCCTGAAAGAGTTCATATTTTTCGTCGCTGATGGCCAGGTAGCCCTTTGATCCATAAAACATGCCGCCCCAGCGGATGCCATGCGCCTCGGGATTGGTGTACAACCCCCGGACCTCGCAACTGAGGATCGTCCCATCGTCGAATTCATACGTGACGACCTGCGTGTTGGGCGTCTGGCCCTGGTCCTTGTAGCCGTACCGCCCGCCGGTGGAGTGGATCTTCACCGGCAAGCCTTTCCGGATGCCCCACCGGATCACATCGAGAATGTGGCTGCCGTTGTTCCCCAGGTCGCCGTTGCCAAAATCCCAGAACCAATGCCAGTTGTAATGCACCAGGTTCTCGTGGTACGGCTGCTCGGGCGCGGGCCCCAGCCACATCTCGTAATTCAGCCACTCCGGCACTGGCTTGGGCTGCGCGAAGCCGATGGAATCCCGCGCGCCGAATACCAAGGCGCGGGACATGTAGATATCCCCGATCGTCCCTTCATGCAGAAGCTCCACCGCCTTCCGGAACAGGCCGGAGGAACGGCGTTGCGTGCCGCCCTGCACCACGCGGTTGTATTTCCGGGCCGCCTTAACCATCTGCCGCCCTTCGAAAAGATTGTGCGAAACCGGCTTTTCGACATACACATGCTTACCCGCCTGGCAGGCCCAAATAGTGGCCAGCGCGTGCCAGTGGTTGCAGGTGGCGATACTGACCGCGTCAATGGTTTGATCTTCCAAAATCTTGCGGAGATCCTGGTGCTGTTCGGGCGCCTGGCCGGTGGCTTTTTCTAAATCCTCCGCGTTCTTGGCCGCGCGCCGCTTGTCAGGGTCGGCCAGCGCCGCGACCTCCACGCCCGCCAGCGACGCGGCGGATTTCATTAAGTCACCGCCCCGCCCGCCCAGGCCGATAATTCCCACACGGATCCGGTCGTTCGCGCCCGCCCAAGAAGATGAATTCCCGATGAGTGACACGCCCGCCAGGGCCGTGGAATATTTCAAAAAACCGCGCCGGTGCATAAGAGGCTCCTTTTCATGTTCCGGATGGACTTGAAATCCGGAGGGATTACTGGATGCCGGAACACAAACCAGAATGGATTCATTCTCCCGAAGCCGTACGCGAATGTCAATCAACCAGAGAGTATCAATACCCGTGATATGCAGCCCATGGTGGCGCGCCGCTGGGTAAACGCATAGAGCAGTCCGTCAAAATCCCGCCATTTCCTTTTTCAGTGTGATTTAGAAACTTAACTATATCAATCCAATCGGATCCGGTTTAATATAGCATTGGAGAAATTATCTGAAGAATTGATGAGCCGGGATCATGATGCGATTCACCGACGAAGAGATCCGCTACGCGATCGAATTGAAACGTAAAGGATTGAATTGGGAGCCACGCCCGGGGCATTACGTGTGGGACGAGGCGGGGATGATTGAAGCCCCCACACCCTTCCAGGAAAAAGTCCATCTGATTCACGACCTCGAGCAGTTCGCCCGGCGGCCGGAAAGAGTTTCTCTCCTCCAGGCCTCCTTGGTTTGGCTGCCCACGTGGCATGACGCCCGGGCGTTGTTGGACCAGATGGGGATTTCGAACGAAACGATCGTTCACCGGCTGCGGGCCGAAAAAGCCATCGAGCATGGGAAAGAACTGTTGACCCTGTATAAACTCATCAATGAGCATCTCTGAATTGCGGCGGAAAGGACCTGTGGATTATCCGGAATTCCACTTGGGGGAAGGGAATCTGAGAAGGAAGAATTTTAGAAGAGCGGGGGGAATTACAGTTCGGATGGAGAGGATGCCCGGATTTCAGGATGGAACAATGCCCCCTCACCCTGGCTCTCTCCTAGAAGGGGAGGAATGCGGGAAGGGCAGTACAAATTACTTCGGATGGCAAAATATATGACAAAATATCTTTTAACCCTCTGTTTTTTCTCGCCGAATTGCGTCCAGTTGAATGGTGGTTTAGAGGAAATCAATCCGGAATGGATTCATCGCCGCGGATTGGCGGGGAGGTTATTTTGCGTTCGTTCCATTGGTGTTTGGGTTTAGCCGGATGGGCCATGATGGCGGGATGGGCTGGGTTCGCCTGGCCGGCCGGCGCGGATGTGGCGGACGGGCTGCTTGTTCATTTGCGGTTGGACAACACGGTGGAAGATAGCTCGGGCAACGGGATTCACGGCCGGGCGGTCAAAGGGCCGGTGTTCGTTCCGGGCCTTATCGGCTCCCACGCGCTGCGGTTCGATGGCGTGGATGATTGCGTGTCGTTGGGACGCGCCGGGGTGTTGAATTTTGGTGAATCCACGGACTTTTCGGTCTCGTTGTGGATCAAGACCGAAGGCTGGAAAGAAGATCCCGCGATTCTCAGCAACAAGGCCTGGAAAAGCGGGGGTAATCCCGGATGGGGAATCTTTGCCACCGGGGGAGGGCATTGGAAAGCCAACCTGGCCGACGGCCGCCGCCGGGTGGACATGGACGGCGGCGTGATCGATGACAACCACTGGCATCATATCGCCGTTACGTTCGACCGGGATGGTCAAATGACGCTGTATCAGGACGGCGTGTCGTTGGGCAGCCGGGATATCGCCGGTTTGGGATCAATCGACACGGGCCTGAGCACGGTCATCGCCCAAGATGGCACATTGCTGTATCCCCGTTGCTTTCCGGGAATCCTCGATGATATCGGGATTTGGCGGCGCGTACTCAGCGCCCAAGAGGCCGCGGACATCCACGCCGCGGGCCGGGCCGGGTTGGGTTTTGATTCCAAGGCCGGATTGCAAGCCAGTTTGCCCATGCCGCCCGACGGCGCGACAGAAATCGATCCTGACATCATTTTGCGCTGGCGGGGAGGACGGAACGCGGTTTCGTATTTCATCGTCATCGGAACAGAAGAAGCGGCAGTCCGGGAGGAATCCTCCCCGAAAAGCCAAGTGACGGATTGGCACTACGCGCCAGATCTTTTGGAATTAGGCAAAACCTATTTCTGGCGGATCGATTCGGCCGCCGCGGATGGAACTGTCACCCGGGGAGAAGTGTGGCGTTTCGAAACCAAGCGGAACGCGGCGGCGGATTGGCGTTTCGAACCGGTGGATGGGATGCACGGACACATCCGGGATATGTCCCATGGCCGTTCGGGAGTTATCCAGGGAAGCCCGCGATTTGTTCAAAATCCCTCCGCGTTGGTGTTTGACGGCCGCAACCGGATCACGATTGAACCGTGGTCTCTCCAGCCCCTTTCCAGCAGCCGTTTTACGGTGGAAGGCTGGGTGTATGTCGATCCGGGCCGCGCGCGCGGATTGATCGCGGGATCCGCGCCGATTCAGCCGGAGCAACCGCAATCGTGGCGTTTGAAGTATGACAATTTCCGGTTCACTTTCGGATTGTCAACCGGTCCGTCGGAGGCCGTGGTGCATAGCCAAACCGGCTTGATCACCGAGCGGTGGTATCACGTAGCGGGAACCTATGACGGAAACGAGGCGCGGATTTACATCGATGGAGAACTGGATGCCCGGAGCAGAATACCAGGCGTCCCAGATTCCGCTTATGCTGATCCGGCGATGATCGGCGCGGAGTTGGGGCAGGAGAGCGCGGCCACCGATTATTTTTCCGGGAGAATTCACCGTCTCCGGTGGTTTGACCGCGTTTTGTCCGAACGGGAAGTCCGGGCGGCGTATGAAAGCCAAAAAAATCAATTTCTCCTTTCCGGAAAATTGGCTTTGGGACCCTATGTGCAATACACGGCGGCGGACGCGGCGGTTATCCGGTGGAAAACCGGGAAACCGGCACCCTCGATTGTGGAATACGGCCGATTGTCCGCCTCGGAAAACCGGGTGGAAGACGCCGCGTTGAAAACGGACCACGAAATCCGTCTTCAGGGTCTGTCACCCAGAACTAAGTATTCCTACCTGATCAAAGTTCGAGAGGGCGATACCACCCGGACCACTCCCGTATACGAGATGGATACGATATTCAATTACAACCTGCCCGCGATATCCGGACGGCCATCGCCTTATCCACCGGACACCACGGCGGAAGCCTGCGCGCAGCTGGCGCGGGACCTCTTGCGGGAATCCGGCGTGAACCAGGGGTATTGCTTGGTATTGGGGACCGATCATGGCCAATTGGTGTATGAGCTGGCGAGGCAGAGCAATCTGTATGTGCATGGGGTGGATACGGATGCCGGGCGGGTGGATGAAGCGAGGCGGCAGTTTTTACGAGCGGGACTTTACGGTGTACGGGCGCAGGCTAGGAAAGTGGAATCGTACTCCCGGTTGCCCTTTACGAATTATCTCGCCAATTTGATTATTTGCCTTCCCAAAAAAGGAGCGGGACTTCCGGACATCCCAGCCCAGGAGTTAGCCCGCCTGTTGCAACCGTACGGGGGAGTCGCCCTGTTGACGGACACGGGGGGGAAAATCTCCACCGAAATCCGGCAAAAAGAACTGCGTGATGCCGGATTGTCCGTGAAGGTGCTAGAAAACGCAAGCGGCGATTGGATTCGAGTCACCCGCGCGCCGATTCCCGGCAGCGGAGAATGGACGCACCAGTATGGCCACCCCGACAATGCCGCCAGCAGTTATGATAATCTGCAGGGGGCGACCCGGACGGATGAGCTGGAGGTGCAGTGGATCGGCAAGCCCGGTCCCAACGCCATGGTGGACCGCAATCCCCGGCCTCCCGCCCCTCTCTCTACGCGGGGGCGGTTGTTTACCCAAGGACTCAACCGGATCATCACGCAAGACGCTTACAACGGGACGATTTTGTGGACGGCGGAGATTCCCGCCCTCCAACGGTATAACATGCCCCGCGATTGCGGCAATTGGTGCGCGGACGGGGATTTTCTCTACACCGCTGTCCTCAATCATGCCTGGCGGTGGGACGCCGCCACTGGGAATCTGACCGCCGTTTACGAGGTGCCGCCTCCCCCGGAGGAGGAGCACGGCGCGTATGAGTGGGGATATATCGCGCGGGCAGGGGATTATTTATACGGCAGCGCCGTCCGCTCCGGGAACTTTTACACGAATTTCTGGGGAGGATCTGATGAGGCCTGGGCGGACGCGACATCCGGCCCGGTGACCTACAAGGTCTGCAGTGACAACCTGTTCGCAGTGAATCCGGGTGACGGGCGATTGATCTGGCAGTATTCCCAAGGAGTGATTATCAATTCGACCATCACCATCGCCGAAGGCCGGGTGTTTTTCGTGGAATGCCGGCATCCCGCTGTCAAGGCATCTTCTTCCCGTCAGGTGGGCCTGTCTGAGTTGTGGCTGAATCAATATCTCGTGGCGTTGGACGCGGAGACCGGCCGGTTGGAATGGGAGAGGCCGGTCGACACGGAGGACGGCATCGTGGTGTTTTATCTCCTGCATTCCCACGATACCCTCCTGATCGCTTCTTCCAAGACGAATTATCACCTCTATGGATTCAGCGCGAAGGACGGCGCGCCCCTTTGGCATGCCAGCCACGCGTGGATCAGCGATAACCACGGCCAGCATATGCAACATCCCGCGGTGGCGGGGGATACCGTTTACTTGCGGCCCTGCGGGTACAAGGTGAAAAATGGCACTCTGGTGACCAAGGCCATGCCCCCTCATGAAGGCGGTTGCGCCACCTTTGCCGCCACCCCTGGTGCGTTGGTGTACCGGGGCAAGCAGGGTTCGATCTCGATGTGGGACGTGAAAACCGGTGACGTGACGAATTGGTTCAGCATCCGCCCGGCCTGCTGGCTGAGTACGATCCCCGCCGGGGGTATGGTCCTATCGCCGGAAGGGGGCGGTGGCTGCAGTTGCGGCGGTTGGCTGGAAACCTCGATCAGCTTTATCCGGACAAAGGGGGATACTCAAATCAACAGACCGGAGAAGGGGGGATGAAGATGGGGTTGCCGGGTGGATCAAGGTCAAGGGAATACTTGTTTGTTGGCCGTCACTTACTCGGTTGAAGAGAGAAAGTATGAACTCCCCTATCCGAGAGACTCTCACCCATGCCTTCCCCCGGGGGAAGAGGGATTGGATTAGCACTTCCATTCATGCCCATACCACGAATCGAGGATTGAGAACGTTCCGCAATCGGGTAAAAACGTTGCATTTGGTTTTCTCACCGCCCTTGATTCTCGGATGAGATCCCTTTATTCTATTTATATAAAATGATCGAATCATTATGGAAATAGTTTTATACAAATTTTATAATCTAAACAAATTCTAAAACCGATTCGATCCCTTATCTTATATTATTTGTTTTTAGGGGATGCGATGAAATTCCGGCCTATTGGTTTCTATTTCTTCCTGGGATTGCTCAGTGGTTCTTGCGCGGGCAATTCGTCCGTGAATCCCTCGGAACCCACGAAAATTCCGCCCAGAGTGGAAGTTTCTGCCTCCGAAATAAAATCCCCGGCGGTGGCGGTGTCTGAAATTATCTCTGCGACGCCAGCGGTTCCGGCGCTCCGGGGGGAGCCAACGGTTCCTGCCCCCGCCACGCCGGGACCTGCGTCTGTATCGGACATACCAGCCGGGCCAGTTGTTCTGCCACGGGAAGCCGCTTCTCTATCGTCCGTAAAACCATCAGCCACCCGCCCGGCCCGCGCCTGGGCTTTTTTGCCGATAAGCAAACTGGATTCCAATCCCACCGCCTCTATCGGCAGTGTAACGCTGAGTGAGCTTTCCGGCCTCATTCCCGCCAGCGAAAAAGGCCATTATTGGGGCCATAACGATAAGGGCAATGATCCCGAACTGTTCCGTTTCGACCGGGAAGGGAATATTAGGCAGCGGGTTACCTTGATGGGCATCACCAACGAGGATTGGGAAGCCATCACCCGTGACGCCGCGGGCCATCTCTACATCGGCGGATTCGGCGACAACTCGCGGAAACGGGAATCCTATACAATCTATCAACTGCCGGAACCCCCGCCCCAAGCCGTTTCGGTTGAGGGGTTCAAGACCATTCCCTACCGGTATGCCGATGGGCGATCGCATAATTGTGAGGCGCTGTTTTACTTTGACGGCCGGTTATATATGATCACGAAAGTCAATCCCGGCAAGGAAAAAGAGAAAGAAAAGAAGAAAAAAGATCCAGAAAATATCCCCCAGGTTTTTTGCCTTGATGATTGGGCGGATGGCGAAAGGATCATCGCCCGTCACATCGGTCCATTCAAGGTGCAAGACACCATTACCGACGCGGCTTATTCCTCCCGATATGGGCTGCTCGCCGTGTTATCGTACACGAATATTTATTTTTTCCGGATGAACCATGAGAAGGATCTCCTGGCCGCTCCCGCGCACACGGTCTCCATCGATGTCAAAAAAAGTGAAGGACTTTGCTTTGATGCGGATTCCCTGCTGGTGACCAATGAACAAGGTCAAATCTGGAAATATCCCCTCAACGCGATTATTAAAATTGAACCCGGGGAACAGACCTGAAACCCGATATTCTACATAGGACTCTTCCCAACTCCAGTTTTTTTAAAACAGATTAAAACAAAGCGAACAGGAAGACTGGCCGTTTTGACTCAACCAGGAGCAAAATCACCAGGGCCGCTTTCTTTTCATCATGGTTTGGTTGGGAAAGAAGACAGAAATAGACATCTCCCCCATGACAGATGACAGAATTGTGAATATAGTTAAAGATGAAAGATGGGGATATCCGGCCATCGTGTATTAAAATTTCTATAATTCCTCCATGGAGTAACCGATGAATCGAATACGAGTGGCTTGCTTGCAAGGTGGTTTTACTCTAATCGAATTGTTGATTGTGGTGGCGATTATCGGGATCTTGGCCGCCATTGCGGTTCCTAACTTTCTGAATGCCCAGGTGCGGGCCAAAGTCGCCAAGGTCAAATCCGATTTCAAGGCCATCGCCACCGCCCAGGAAATGTACCATCTGGACCACAATTGTTATGCTCCGGCATTCAAACTCAGCGCGTTGACTTCTCCCCAGCCGTACATGTCATCGGTCCCTCAGGATATTTTCCCGCCCCGGTATGATTACGGCACCGCGGGCGGACAGGGTGAAGCGGGCGCGAAGGTGTCTTGGTACCGGTACGTCCTGGGCTCGAGGGATCCCCGCATCGGCGGCAGCGCAGATCTGCGGATTGCGCATTGTGCCGATTACTGGGCGTATTTCCCCCCCTTCCTGTTGCGTTCTCAAGCGGTCAGCCGGGCCACGGCAATCGATTGCCCCACCCAATGGCTCGTGAAATCGTTTGGCACTAATGTCAACATGCCCGCGCTCTGCGGCAATTATGGGGATGATTGCACGTTCCGGTACGATCCCACCAACGGCCTGGTAAGCATCGGCGATATCGCCATTTTCGGGCCGGGCGGCATGGTAGAATAAAGACGGGATAGTGAATTGGACGCGGCAAAAAGATTCAGGCCGGTGAACCGGGGAATGTCTGGTTCACCGGTCTTTTCTATGGTGCTTTTGGCCCGGATGGCCCTGGATTTCCCCGGCCTCCTCTGCCCTGCCTTCTTCCCCTTTCCCATCCATTGATCTTCACGCCCAGAATCGGGGAAATATTTTTTAATTTTCAATGGATCTATTTAGCAATTCTGATTAAAATAGGTTGAATACAATTATTATTTTCTTCATACTTCCACAGGTGCTGGAAGGGTATAGGCATTGGGGTAGGTGCGAAACTCTACCCGGTTGGTGATGTTGCCTGGGATTTGGCTGGAACTTGGATTCCATGGGTGAAGGGTAAGAAGCAGGTCCTTCAGAACACAACCGGCATGATGATCGACGAACGGGTTCTATTCTATCTGTTTTTGGCCGTTTTCTCGCTCTGGTTTGTGGGGAATATTCTGGAAATCAATTTTTTCCAAGTGCTTTTTGATGGATTCCTCCATACTATGGAGAATATCGGCGAGATCCTTAAACAGATCGTGAACGGTATCATTGACCGCTTTTTCCGCCGTTAAGTGTTTCATCTTTTATTCATCAACACCTTCATATGAATATCCAGCACATTGGTGGAATGAGTCGGCGTTCCGGTGGAAATCACATCGACGCCGGTGCGGGCATAATCCAGAATCGACGCATTCCGGATATTGCCCGACGATTCAAACAAGGTCCAATCGTAAGTTCCATCTTCCCGGCATTTTTCCAGAGTCTGGAGAATCTGATCCGGCGAGAAATTGTCGAGCATGATCGAACAGGGATAATAGTGGCCGTTCTGGAGATTTTTCAGCCGGTGGGCGATGATCCCTGCTTCCTTGGGCGTCTGCACTTCGACAATCAATCCCGTGGATTTTTCCCGCTGCCGCCAGCAACGGGCGATGCTGCCCAGGATCCACTCGATGCGGACGGTTTCGGAGTCGGGATCCATATCGCCGTCCTCCAGATAATGCCAAAAGTCGATTTCGGTGTCCTTGATCATCATGGTGTTGTAGAGGCCGCGGCGGTGGCTCAGGCCGCCGCCCACAATGAAAGCTTTCTTGTCCATGCGTCCCCATTGCAGTTTGCGGGTGGCGGCGAGGCGGCTGGGCGACCCGCAGGCCCGGATCTTCTCCTGCTGCTCGTGCACCTCCGTGGCGATGCCGCTCATGCGTTGGAGGATGTTCAAGATCGTCCGCTCTACCTCCAAAATAGTGATGATCCGGCCCTCGATGTACAGAATGGGATCTTCGTTGGCCTCGAGAGGATCCCCGTCTTGAATGGGGCGTCCTTGTTTCATGGCCCGTTGATACCGCAGGTGGGTCCGGTAGTTGTCGAGCAGGAGGCACGCCTCGTCCAAACCGGCCAGGATGCCTTTCTGCTGGGCGCTGATCATGGCTTTGCCCTGGTCTTCATCCCGGAAGATGGCCAGAGCGGTAATACAACCGGTTTCGCTTAAATCCTCCCCCAGCATGCTGTTCATAAAAGCAATGATCGAGGTTTTGTAAAGCGGGCTCTCCAGGGTGTAACTGTCCTTGTAGTTGTACAGATTCTGGACCATGGTTTCACGATCGGGCAACATGTTGGTTTCCTATCGGCCAAGCCAGGGAGTGGAGTCGAGGGGTGATTTAAAACCGGGTAATGATTTCTTGCCTTGCCGCTCTTCCCCCTTCATGGGAAGATGTTCCAGAGCGGAACCGCGGAATCATTTTCTGCTTTTTTTATACTAACTATCTTTATACTATGCATCGGCGGGAGGAAAAAATGAAGGATTTCAACCCCGTTTTTCAGATCGACCGTCGGGAATTCATTCGTATCAACGCCTTGACCGGGGTGGGATTGCTGGCCGCCCCACCGGTCTGGGCCGGGGAGGAGGCCATGGAATGGAAACCCGCCGAACTCCTGGAAGGCCTGCGAACCGAGGCCGGCGGCGCGCCTCTTGAGAACGCGGTCTGGTACGTGGCCGGGAAGGAAAACGCCGGTTTGCTCTATACCTTCCCCAAAGGTGCGTTGGCGGACGCGGCGTACCTGTCGGCGGACTTGTTGGTGGACGGCAACCGGCTGGCCGTGTTCCTGATGACGCTCCAAGAAGGTGAAAACGGGCCGCGTTTCACGCTGCGCTATATGAATCTCACCGAAGTGCAATCCCGCCTCCGTTTTCCCCTGGTAAACGTGAACATGAACCGCTGGCGGCTGGAACGCGAGGGTGCCTGGCTCAAGCCGATGTGCGGAGGCGAACGGGTGGATTTGCGCGAAGTGGACCGCCTTACCATCACGATCTTACATAAAAGCGATGAGCCGCTGCGCTGGTGCCAGACACCTCTGCGCGTAACAAAAACGGAACCTCCCCGGTTGACAAAACCGCTTCTAACAAAAGGCCCCCTGCTGGACGAACTGGGCCAGAGCACACTCCACGCCTGGCCGGGAAAAATCAACGGCCCTGAAACGGTGGTAAAACTCTTGACTGCGCAAAAGGCCGCGGCGGCCGGGAAAAAATGGCCGGAATCCTTCAACCGCTGGGGCGGCTGGAAGGATAAAAAAATCAATGCCTCCGGCTTCTTCCGGACCCATCACGACGGGAAACGCTGGTGGCTGGTGGATCCGGAGGGTGGCCTCTTCTGGTCCACGGGATTGGATTGCGTCCACCCGGGGATTGATACCTATTCCGAAAATTTGGAACACGCCCTCACCTGGATGCCGGAGCGTGAAGGGGATTACAAAGCCATCTATGGCAACCGGGCGATTGATTACTTGAAAGCGAACTTTATCCGCGCCTTCGGGCCAGAGAAATGGCGCCGCGAATGGGCCGCCATCGCTCTCTCGCAACTGCGGGAATTCGGCTTCAACACGGTGGGTAACTGGTCAGACTGGTCCATCGCTCGGGAGGCTCAGGTCCCTTACGTGCGTCCGTTGTCCACACGGCTGCGGCGTTCGAAGATGATTTACCGCGATTTTCCCGATGTCTTCCACGCCAATTTCAAGTTGGATGCCCTGGACTATGGAGAGCAACTGCGCGACACGCTGGACGATCCAGCCCTGATCGGGTATTTCCTGATGAACGAACCCACGTGGGGATTCTCCCGCGAAGCGCCGGCGGCGGGGATGCTCTTCAACACGCCCGCCTGTGAGACCCGCAAGGAACTCGCCCGGTTTTTAGGCCGAAAATACGGGGATAATGCGGCTCTGGCACAAGCGTGGAATATGCAGGCCACGCTGGAGGAAATCGCTGAGGGGCCCTGGAACAAACGGCTGACTCCTGAAGCGGTGAAAGACCTGACGGCGTTCAGTGCGGTCATGGTTAACGTGTTCTTCACGTCCTTGAGCGAAGGGTGCAAGGCGGTGGACCCGAATCATCTGAACCTGGGCATCCGTTACCAGGGCGTTCCACCCGATTGGATGGTCGAAGGGATGAAGAGTTTCGACGTGTTCAGCATGAACTGCTACCAAAAACGGGTACCCCTCGACACATGCCGGAAAGTCCACGAACTGCTGAACCAGCCGGTAATGATCGGCGAGTTTCACTTCGGGGCGCTGGACGTGGGCCTGCCCGCCCCCGGCCTCGTGCACGTGCGGACCCAGGCGGACCGGGGCAAGGCCTACCGGGTGTATGTGGAGGACGCGGCGGCCAATCCCTGCTGCGTGGGAACGCATTATTTCACGCTGTACGATCAATCGGCGATGGGCCGTTTCGACGGGGAAAACTACAACATTGGCTTTGTGGATGTCTGCAATCAGCCCTATGTCCCGCTGGCCGACGCGGCCCGCAAGTGCCATGAACGGCTGTACGCCCTGGCCGCGGGGCAAGCGCAACCCTATACGGATGAACCGGAATACCTGCCAAGGTTGTTCTAATGATCTTCTCCCCTGGCCGGAGGAGGAACAAGCACGCCGCCCCACCGCGGTTCATCCCGGAGCCGGTTTGGTTTTTGAAGAGGATTTCGCCAGGGGCGCGTCGAGGATTTCACGGATTTTGCGCACCAGGTTTTCGGGCGTGATGGGTTTCTGGAGAAAATTGACCTCGTCCTCCAGGATGCCGTGATGCAGGATGGCGTCGTCGGTGTACCCGGACATGAAAATGACCTTGAGGCCGGGGTAGAGCAAGGTCAGGTGTTCGGCCAGTTCGCGCCCGCTCATTTCGGCCATGACCACATCGAGCAATAACACGTCGATAGAACCTTCATGCGGGCCGCAGATTTGCAGAAACGCTTCACTGCTGCAACTGGCCTCCACCACGTTGTACCCATATTGTTGCAGCGTACGGGAAATCAGATTCCGGACCGACTCCTCGTCCTCGACCAATAAGATCGTTTCGGTACCCCGCAGGGATTGTATGACCGGCTTTTCCTCCTCGTCGAGTTCATACACATCTTCACACCGGGGCAGGTAAACTGTGAAGGCAGTGCCCTTCCCGACCTCGCTCTCCACCGTGATATACCCTTCACTCTGCTTGACAATGCCATACACCGTGGACAATCCCAACCCGGTCCCCTTGCCCCTCTCCTTGGTGGTGAAAAACGGCTCGAAAATTTTGGAAAGCAACTCCCGGTCCATGCCACACCCCGTGTCCCTCACTGACAGGGTGACATAGGAGCCGGCCTTGATGTCTTCTTCGTGCAGACGGATGTTTTGGTCCAGAACACAATTCGTCGTGCGGATGGTGATTGTTCCTCCCTTGGGCAAAGCATCCCGGGCGTTGACCACCAAATTCATGACGACTTGCTCCAATTGGCCGGGGTCGGCTATGACATGGCCGAGAGAAGGTTCGTATTGCGTGATCAACTCGACATCCTCGCCGATCAGCCGCAACAGCATTTTTTCCATGTTCTGAATCAGGGTGTTAAGGTCAGTCCGCTTCGGCTGCAACACCTGCTTCCGGCTGAAGGCTAACAACTGACGGGTGAGGGCGGTGGCGCGTTCCCCGGCTTTCTGGATTTCCTTGATTTCCCCGTAATACGGATCGGTGGGTTTGATGTGAAGCAATAAAATTTCACAATATCCCAAAATCGCCATGAGCAAATTGTTGAAATCGTGAGCCACGCCGCCCGCCAGCCGCCCCACGGCTTCCATCTTCTGCGATTGACGCAGTTGTTCGACCAAATGCCGCCGTTCGGTGACGTCGGTCCCGATACTCAGGATTTCCACAATGTCGCCCTGGCTGTCGAAGATGGGTTTGTGGGTCCAGGTCACCCAGACCGGGTCGCCGGAACGGCGCATGTTTTCGTGCTCATGCACCGCGAATTCTTCGGGCGATTCGCGCAGCTCCTGGACCATGCGCGCCAGATCGTGCACGGCCGTTTCCGTGCGGGGGGCCACCGTCCCGATGACATTCAGGCCGAGTATTTCCTCCTGCTCGTAGCCGAAAAACCGCTCCGCGAATTCGTTGAAAAACGTGATGTTGCCATGCACATCCATCCGCATGATGATGCTGTTGGCGTTTTGCACCAGTTCGCGGTATTTCTTCTCGCTGGCGCGAAGAGCTTCTTCCACCCGCTGCCGCTCGGTGATCTCCGCGATCAGCGATTGGTTGCGGGCCTCGTGTTCCCGGAGAAACACGATCATGGGGAACAACATCAGGAGAAACACACCGAAAGCCAGCACCATGATCTCCCGCAAAAAGGAGTGTTGGGCCTGGCGCACATCGGCCATGTACATTCCGGTCCCGATGAAACAGTTCAGTTCGGGTATACCCAGCACATAGGACAATTTTTCTTGAGGCACCGGGGAATTCGGAGGATGAAACCAGTACGTGAGAAATCCCCCCCCGGGTTGAGATTGAGCGATATCGGCCATTTCCCGGATCACGTACCGTCCATTTTGATCCTTAAAGTCTCCCTGCCACGTGTTTTCGTATTCGGATTCGAGGGGATGAACATGCAACGTGCCGTCAAAACCAGCCATAAAAATGTAGTTGGGCAGGGACGGGCTGGCATAGCTGAAATGTTTGACTTGCGATTTAACCTGGGTGAGCGCTTCTTCCCGGCTGATCTCTCCCGCCCGGAATTGTTGGATGACCGGCTCGACCGCGTTGCGCGCCAACGTCACCAATTGCGTCAGATGTTCCTGACGCATCAACTCTCCGGTGTGGAGATATTGATCGGATAAATATTTAAAAACTAAAAAATATCCGATACCCACCACCCCGCTGGTAATCAAGATACGTAACAGCGCCTTTCGCAAGACGCTTCGGGCTTGTTCGGCGTTGGTCAGTTCATTCACTACCGTTCCTTTACAAAACGCAGACGGCAAATCGAGGGGAGGACGGTTTAGTTTGCATTTTTTGTCTACTAAATACGCCTAGGCTTATAGTATATTTTTTTACAAATGACTTCAATCTTCTCTTTAAAAAGTATCGGCATTGTTACAGGAATTATGAAGATTCAACGCGGAATGCGGGATGAATCAAGGGGAGCGATTCGGCCGGGGATGGAAGCGGAAGGCCGGCCGCTGGATCATTCCGGAACCGTAGTTTCCACGCGCGGGACTGAGGCGATCCCCAGACAATGCTTGATGGCATTATAGATGTGACGGGCACTGGATTCCCGGTGAATACTATAGGTAATCCCTTGGGCAGACGTGTCGATGGCCCGCTGGGGAGTTTTGGTGAGCGATAACAACAGAATGCGCGTGCTCGGCCGCGCGTACTTGAGAAGCATCATGACCTTCGAACCGTTGTATGTCGGCATGCGGTCATCGTAAATGATCAAGTCGGGATTCTTCGCCATCGCGTTGCCCAAGGCCTCGCGGGGAGCTTCGGCGTAAAACAGCACACCGTCGTGGGGCAGGACGCAATCTTGCACGTTGCGAAGCACCGCTTGATCATCGGAAATCAGGAAAATTTTTTTGCCGCGGAACACGCCATTCTTTTTCATAATGCTTCCCTCCCGTCCCGGCGAGGAAACAGCTCCTTTCACGTGGGTTTTCTTCCACGGAAGAAAGTATCACAAATTGCCTGGAATGACCAAAAAGCGAAGAAAACGAAGTGTTCGGGTTGGATCGCCTTGTCCCGCTGGAATCTTTTTGATTTTAGAGGGCTCATTCTTCCTGGTCACTTCAGCGGCAGGTGGCATTCGATTCCCTCGCCAGGTTTCACTTCGATGGTCTGCACGGGACTGATGCCGATGGAATACCGTGAAGCCCACAATTCATACTGGCCGGTCTGCAGCCCGGCGAAACGGTATTGCCCGAATTCATCCGCTTGCCCGGATCGGGCCAGCCGCAGCCCAAGGTACGGCCGGAAAATGGCCATTGGCGCGGCAGGCAGACGGATTTGCACATCGGCTCCGGCGGCCGGATGAGTGTCCGGTCCACGGATGAAGCCGGTGAGCGCGGGACCGTCAAGGGAGATTTCCAGGAACCGGTCTTCCTTCTCCTCCAGGGAGACTTCGGTCCACCGGAACGGATTGCCGGGATTGTTTCCCCCGATAATCAGTTGATACGTTCCCGGAGGCAGACCCTCGAACGCGAAACGTCCCATGGCGGAAGTGGTTTGGGAGTAAATCCGGAGCGGGGGGGGTTGCCGGGCATCAATCAGATAGACTGGTTCATCGCGGACGTTATCGCCGGAGTAGATTACGACTCCTCTCAGGACGCCTTCGCCTTTTGACGAGGTGTAAATCAACTCCTGGGGCGCCTGGCCAGGATCGGCTGGATACAGATGGATGGGGGCATCACCCACACCGGCCACCCAGGTTTCGCCGGGGTGATACAAACGGGTTTCGAAGGCCACGCGGCCATCGCCATCGGTCTGTTTTGTATCAATCCGGTTTGGAAAACCATTGCCGTACAGGTGGACGTTCTGATTCGGGCAGGAAGTTCCGTCTGGATTCTTCACAAGGAGTTGGAACACAACCGGCGGATTTTTGGGATTCAGGGGCAGGGAAGGCAAAGCGGTTGTCTCTCCAGATGTGACTTGCACACACAAGGCCGAAGCCACCGCCCCGGACGAATCGGTCAATTCAACATCATATATTCCCGTGGGGATGTTTTGAATCACGAACGAGCCGTTCCGGTGAACCCGGCTTTTCAACCCGAGGCGCCAGGGTGGAAGGTACCGGTTGTCCTGCAGCGCGGCGGTAAGGTGGGGGCGGATCGTGAGCGATAACGGGATTGGAGTCATGACCCCGGAGGCGGATACGGTCCCATGGATGATCCCCTCCGGCGGGAGAGCCACCCAGGTTTCCTTTCCCTGTTCGGGCTGGAATTGAAAGGGGCCGATGGCCCGGGCGGCATGACCCGGCGCGCTGACAATGAATTCGAGGGAGATGGGCGCGAGATTGGACAAGAAGAATTCGCCACTGGCGTTTTCGATGGTTTGGCCTTGTCCTCCATACGGAATCAAGCCTTGCCGGTCTTCATAATCCAAAGGCGCATGGGGTTCCACACAGCGGATGGTGAACGAGGGAAGCGGATCGCCGGTGAGAGCGTCCACGACCAGGCCTCGCAATGTGGGACGGTTCTGGTAGGGGGGTAATTGGATCACCAAGGCGGTTTGGCCAATGGAGACGTTTTCCACGGTCTGCCGGGGTGTAATCCGGCCTTCGCGGGGAGGGGCCTTCACGGTCAGGTGGTAGGTGCCCGGACTGAGTTGCTTAAAAGAGAACGCACCGGCTTCATCGGTCTTTTGCAGGGTCACGAAGATAATGCGTTTTTCCGGGGGATTACTGGATTCCGGGGTGGTTGTGGCTTTGGGGATTTCCACCCGCGAGACGGAGACCTCGGCTTCCGCTAAGGGCGCGCCGTCCGCGTCGAGGACCGTTCCCGCGATGGGAACCGTTGGGGTGAGTACGATATTCACTTCTGTTTCTTGATTGTTAACTACTTCAATATCCCGTTGGATGAAATTCTCGTACCCGTCCGTAGCGGCATTGATCGTGTATTTGCCCGGCAGCAAGCGTCCGGAGGCATAATTTCCATTTTCGTGGGTAAGGGGTTGGCGTGCGAAGGGATGCATTCCCAACCGCATCATTTTAAGTCCTGCTTCCTCTCCTGTGATTTCTTGGTTGAACAGATTGAGGCGCAGGTTGGGAATGGGCGTGCCGGTAGGATCGCTGACCGTTCCCGCAATGATTCCTCCGGCGTTCAACATCAGGTCTTGTTCTACGGGCGTGGCGGAGTTGGGAATCTGGATGGGCCCCACTTCGCATCCTAAATATCCCGAAGCGGATGCAATCAACGTGATTCCCGCGTTGCGGGCCAAATCCGTCGTGGGCAGGCTGTTGAATTGATATCCACCCTGCGCATCGCTTTTCGTATGGTTTACCCAATTAGCAGAAACCCAAGCTCCCGCTACGGGTTGACCTTCGGGATCGAGCACCCGGCCGGTGATGATCCCTCCCGGCGCGATTTCCAGTACCAGGCCCTCCTTGGACCGCGCGGTGCTGAGATCCACACTCTGGGCAAATGAATTCCTCCCCTCGTTCAATTGCCCTTCCTCCCAAAACGAGGGAAAAAAACCTTCCTTTTTGGCGGCAAAATAATAAGTGCGGGCCGAGAGATTTTGAAACTCGAATGTGCCGTCATCCCGGGAAATGGTTTTCAAGGGAGGTATGCCTCGCCCGGCCTCCGCCGAAACCTGCGCTCCGGCGGCCGGTTCGTTGGTATCCTTTCGGATCACGGTCCCTTTCACGGTCCGGGGATCGGCCAAATAGAGCTCCAAGCCGGTTTCGGAGTAGCCATCCCGGATCGATACGCTTTCCCAGGTCTGAAGATGAAAATCCACGGGCACCCGGTTTTCGTGCGTTCGGACATCCATCGGCATATTGGCCGTACTGACCAATCCCGCCTTCCCTGCAATAAGATAATACTGTTGATCGGTCAGTTGGGTGAATTCGAAGACCCCATCCGGCCCGGTGGTGATTTCCGCCTGGAGCGGTTCCCGGATTTTCTCGGGATTGGCGTAAAGTTGTACAATAGCGCCTTCCACCGGTTGGTGCGTGTCTTTGTGCATGACACGGCCGGCAATGGTTGCCGTCCCCGTCCCTGGTTGGCTGATAATGATCCCGGCCGCTCTCAGGTCGAATAGCGCGGGATCGGCCGGGCCGGGAACCGCGTTCAGGATGCTCCCGCGCGCGGCATACCAGTCCTCAAAGCGGGTGTGGGCTTCCCGGGCAAACCAGATGTCTCCGGGAAGCAGCTGAAATTGAAATACCGTCTCCATCCGCAGGTTGATCATATCCCGGCTGTGGATGATAGTTTGGGGAGCCAAGCCTTCCGGGGTGATGAAATACCTGTTGGGGAATTCCCAAACCGCGGAGATGGGACCGCCGCTGGATTCGATAGGATCCAGATTATCGTTGATTTCCTCGATCCGGGCCAAGGTTCCGTTAACAGGATCCACATAAAACCGCGCGGACGTGAAGTTCGGTTTGTTAGGCCGGAAATCGTAAGTGGGCAGATCGATTTGGGCGAACGAATACCCGGACAGCGAAGGCGCTTCAAGGATCACCAGCGGCCGTCCGTCCGCGGCGGTGGTTTCTCCAGCCAGACGCAGAGAGGCGGGATCCAGACTCTGCAAGGCGGCCACGAGAGGGGGCATGATCCGAAAACCGATGCCAAATCCGTAAGGCGGCGGGGCAAACGAATAGAACGGCTGGCCGACGATGTCGAACACCCCCCGGATCCCCTCGTTGTAAATCAACTTCAAGGAAATGTTGTTTTCCATTTCCATCCGGATTTTGTCCGGCCCGGAAAACCAAATCCGCGCGTGGGAATTATCCCACTGATCTCCCCGGAACGCGTGGAAGTCCATCTCGTAAGCGATTTGACGGTGGGACGCGCGCAACCACACCTGGTTGGCCTCGGCTACCTTGGCCCAGATTTCGGCGGGATTCGGCTGGGCGGATGCCTGGTGTGAGGGGAAACCCAGTCCGGCCATGACCGCCAGGCAAGCGGCCATTTCCAATATAACCAGGTTCCGCCGTGGCGGGATAAAAAATTGGGTCATGGAACGACCTTTGGATTCCGGATGGAAACGATGCCCACCTATAAGTAAGTGTATCTTGAATGGAATGACATGAACGAATCAAGTACTTTGTGGCCGGCTGTCGCCATTTTTTCAGAGAAAACGAAGAGCGGGATCACTTGAGATCCGGCAGAAGAAAACAAAAATCCTTCAGAATAAATCCGGTAGCCATTCCGTCATAAAAAAGACGAAACCATATCCCACCGGGACGGTTCTCTCTTGATCCGATCACAAATGGCTCTTTGCGCAGGAGGGATTGTGCTGACCGCATGGGCGCTGTTGGCCGGGGTGTTTTGCTTTTTACCTCCGGAACGGAAGACCGTGCGGCTGCCTAACGCGTTTTATATCTGGCAACGGGACTGGACGGACGAGGTCTCTCATGCGGCCGAACGCGCCGGTGAATCCACGGATGCCTTCCTGGTGCTCGCCGCCGAAATTCAAGGGGGGAATAACGGGATTCGGCTGGCGGGGCGTGTCCATCCATCCTGGGAATCCTTGGCGAAATCGCAAAAGCCTGTGATTCCCGTCCTTCGCTTCGACGCTAAAAGCGCCGCCAATGTAGTTCCGTCTCAAATGACGGAGACCGTCCGGCGCTGCGGGGAGTTGATCCGCGGGATCGCGGCTGAAGCCGCCATTAACCACCTGACATTGAGTGAATTCCAGCTGGATTACGATTGCCCCACTTCCAAACTGGCCGATTACCGATCCTTTTTGATGGCGTTGAAAACCGAATGCCCGGAACTGGCCTTCTCCATCACGGTCTTGCCTGCCTGGATGGAAAATCCCCACTTTGCGGGATTGATCCGGGAAACCACCGCCTACGTGCTGCAGGTCCATTCGCTGGACAAACCCCGGACTGTTCAGGATCCCATCATCCTATGCGACACGAAAAGAATCCCCGGTTATCTCCGCCGGGCGGACCAACTGGGGCATCCTTATTATCTGGCGCTGCCCACGTATGGCTATGACGTTTTCTTCGATGCAAAGGGACGCTTTCAGGGTCTGAGCGCCGAACTCGAATCCGTAGTGTCGAAACCGGGAACCACGGTCAAGCGGGTGATGATTGACGCGGAGGAGATGGCCGGCGTGATCCGCTGGCTGCGGCGCGAACCACCGCTCCATTGCCGGGGGGTGCTCTGGTTCCGGCTGCCGGTGGATTCCGACCGCCTGAACTGGCCTTGGCCCGCCCTGCAAGCCGTCATGGACGGGCGCAATCCCCGCATGGCTTTCGTGGCGGAAACGCGCAATCCTCAGCCCCAGTTGTTCGAAATCTGGGTGAAGAACACGGGCGAACAGAACGTGGCGGGGAATATTCGCTTTTCGATAAGCGCGATCGCGGGGAACGTGGTGGCTTATGACGTTTTGGGGGATTTTCTCGAAAGAGAGCCGGCCGGCGAGTTCACCGGTCCCGCCCCCCGTTGCGGCGAGGAAACGCTGGTTGCCTGGTACAGGCTCGAGCCGGACGGCAATCCGGGGAGAATGTTTATCGATGTAGGTTCCGTGGAGGTGGTTCCATGAGGAGGCTGTATCCGGCGTTCATCGCGGGGCTGATCGTACTTGGGATTTCACGTTCCTATGGGTGTGGCCCGGATTTTCCCGTGGCTTATTTTATTAACGGCAATGAAGGTCAAATTCTCTCCGTCCCCCGGTTGCGGTTTTATCATCTCCTGCTCGAACTGGCTGGCGCCGAATTTCAGAATACGCAAATCCGGCCGAAATGGCAGACTACCCTCCAGATGGATCTCCAGGATTTACGCGAGGCGTTGGACGCGGCCGGATGGTCCGCCGAAAAACGGGACGATGCTTTGCAACGTTATGAGTCCATGCGCAAGGCCATGAAAACCTACGCCGACGGCTCGGATCAGGACAGTTGTTTTTGTTTCAGCCCTTGTGAACCCAAGGCGCGCTTCGATTTGGCTCCCCATGAAGCATTCCTCCAGGAATTGCCCTTGGAGTTCGCCCTGTATCTCCGGGGAGCGGCCGCTTACCGGGGAAACGATTTCGAGGAAGCAGTCGAATATTGGGATGAACTACTGGCTCTCCCGCCCGAGCAAAGGCGCTACCGCTCTACCTGGGCGGCCTTCATGCTGGGGAAAGCGTGGATTGTTCTCGACGTGTCCCGGGCGGGATTTTATTTCGAACAAACCCGTGCCCTGGCGCAGGAGGGCTTTCGCGATTCTCTCGGATTGAGCCAGGACAGCCTGGGATGGGAAGGGATGGTTTTCTTCAGGGAAAAACGCTACCCGGAGGCCATGCGCCGTTATTTTGAATTGTTCCAGGCAAGACCCGAACAAGCGGAGAATGTCAGCTCCCTGATGTGGTGTTGTTCCCGGATTTTCCAGGAATCGTCTGTGGACAGGATGGTGGTGGAAGATCCCCTGTGCCGGAAGATCGTCGCGGCGTGGATCATGGCGGAGGATCATCCCATCAAACATCAAGAATGGATGGACGCGGTGACCGCCGCCGGCGTGACGCTCGATCCGGACGAGGCGGGAGCCCTGGCCTGGATCAGTTATAAAGTGGGCGGCATCGAACGGGCGCGGAAATGGTTGTCCCTGGCGGAAAGCCAAAGCCCGTGGGGGAAATGGATCCAAACCAAAATATGGCTGCGGGAGGGGAAGATCGGCGAGGCCATGGATTTACTCCGTGCGCTCGCCGATACGTTTCCTTCCTGCGAAGATGCCGATCTCCGCGCCGAACTGGGTGTGCTGAAACTAGGCCGCCGGGAATACCTCGAGGCGATGGATACCTTCGCGCGGAGCAATTGTTGGGAAGACGCCGCCTATATCGCCGAGCGGGTGCTGACCGTGGCGGAACTGGAGGGATACCTTCAAAAGCACGCCAAGGATGCCATCTTGATGAACAACCGGGCCGGGTGGTGGTCTAATCAGCGTCCTGTCCTGGAGAAACTGCGCTACCTGCTCGCCCGGCGTCTGGCGCGCCAGGGGGAATGGGAAAAAGCCTTGAAATATTACCCGGAAGATATTCTCAAGACCGCCAAGGACTACTCGCGGTTCCTCCGGGAGGGTCAAAACGCCAAAAACTCGAACCGGAAACGGGCGGAAAACCTCATCGCGGCCGCGCGGCGGGCCCGGCAACAGGGAATGGAATTGATGGGCACCGAGGTGGAACCGGATTGGACGGCATACAATGGAGTCTTCTCACAATCCGGCGCGATGCAATTTCGTATCGTGGACCGACATAATATCAATTTTCCTCACGAACCCGCCGAGTTGACAGCGGTCTTATCCGCCCGGGAGGATGAGAAGCAGCGGGCCGCGCGCCATGCCCCCCGGCCCGAGGAACGCTTCCATTACCGGTACATCGCGGCGGACCTCATGTGGCAGGCCGCGAAACGGCTGCCCGATAACGATCCGCTCCTCGCCCAGGCGCTATACGAAGGCGGCATGTGTATCGCCCAACGCGATCCCGGCGCGGCCGACAAGTTCTATAAAGCTCTCGTGCGCCGCTGCGGCCGCCTGCCCATCGGCCAGGAGGCGGACCGCCGTAAATGGTTCCCACCCGGTTTCGAGGTGACGAATCCGGAAAAGCCAGTGCCAAATGGATAATTTATCCTATTGAATGGTGCATTGGAACTATGCGCAACGTAGGATTGGTTAAGTTATTTATTTTATATATTTAAATTAAGGAAATTCGCGGTAGGGATTGTGGGGTGAGCATAGAAGAGAACATGAATGGATTCCCTCTCCCTCTGGGAAAGAATGTGGGCAAGGGATTTTTTATGATTTTGATTTCTCATTGAGAACGCCCATATATGGCATTTCCGCTTTCATCCTCCGCGCACCATATGTTTTCTTCCTCCATAATCCAGGCCTCGGTTCCCGGATGGGATTGACAAAAGCGGCGGATCTCATCTTTCGTCATGATCATAAATGTAGTGGAGAGCGCGTCGGCCACTGCCGCACGGGGGGCCATCGCCCAGGCCGCCCGGTTTCCCGTCACGGGATTGCCGGTACGGGGATCGATAATATGCGGCCCTTGGCGAAGCCCCGAACCGCTTATTGATTGATTGTTCAATTGGATCATCCGAAGCACACTGCCCGTGCGGGGATCACGCAAGGCCACCGGCCATCCTGCGAGACCCGGCGGCGGATTCAAGGCCTGGACGGTGCTGAAACCGCCATGAATCAGGGCGGAATCGATTTCCCACTCACGCAGCTTTTCCGCCATCCGGCCGATGGCGTACCCCTTGCCAAAACCGCCCAAGTCGAGAATATGGCCCTCCTCATTCCAGCACACCGTGTGCCCGGCTTCGTTCAAAGCAAGGGGAAAGGGGCGGTGGGGAATGGGGACCGGTTGTGCGGGGGCGGAGAAAGGCGCGACAGACCGCCGGGGATGTTTCCATGGATCGATCCGGTTGCCGAGGGTGATATCAAACAGTTGGTGGGTATCCGCATAGAGCCGGGCGCACTCCTTCAGGCACTCAAACGCTTCCAGGCCGATCCGGACCGCTTGGCCGGGAAACGCCTGATTGACGCGGGAGATATCGCTGGTTTCAATGTACCGGCTGAGTTCGCTTTCCAGCCGGACCAGTTCCTCGAACGCTTCCCGCGCCGCTTGCCGCGCGTAGTCCGTCCCGGGATCGTGTATCCAAATCTCAAAAATCGTGGCCATGGCCGGGTGAGAAATGCGCTGGACGAATTTTCCTGGATCGGCATGGGGGAACAAGAGGCCAGGAAGTGTTTCTTTCATGGAACGAACCGAAGGCGGGGCGGTCAGAATCCGGAGGTTCCGGTGATTGATTGATTTGATCGGGAAAGTACGCCTGGAGGGATTTGAACCCCCGACACCTGGATCCGGAATCCAGTGCTCTATCCAACTGAGCTACAGGCGCATCGGAAGATCTGGATTTGATTTTTCATTGGCTATGATCATTGGCTATGAAATTACTTCACCAATTCCTTCGCCGCTCATTATCATATCCAGATTCGCGTTTCCGTCAATCGGCCTTCATCCCTACGATCAAGGTTTTTGCCTTCCGGTCCAGGGACCGGTTTCAACTACACCACCGCTTCAGCGCTGGGTTCATCGTCATAAAACAAATATTTCCGCCAGACTTCGCGTTTTTCGCCCATCAAGCGCACCAGATGCAGAAACGTCGGCAGGGTAGGCTTGCGGGGGGGCGAGACCAGGGTCATTCCGATTTCCTCGATAAAGTTGTTGCCCTTTTTGTGATTGCAGCGCTTGCAGGCGGTGACCACGTTGTTCCAGGTATCCTTGCCGCCGCGCGAGAGGGGGATGACGTGGTCAAGAGTCAACTCATCCGAAGGCAACTGTTCGCCACAATACTGGCAAGAATACGCGTCACGCAGCATGATGTTTTTCCGGCAGAAGGGGATGGGACGGTAAGGGAGTTTGATGAAGCGCCGGATGCGGATGACTTCGGGCAAGGGCATTTGCAGGCTCGAGGCCCGGACCCGGTGGGGAGCGTTTTCCACCACATCAGCCTTGCCGGTCAAGAGCATAACGATGGCCCGCCGAGCCGTACAGATGTTGATCGCCTCGTAACTGGAATTGAGTACCAAGACTCGATGGTGGGCGAACTCGGACTGTTTCATACGTTTACATTCTTTTTTCCCCTGTCCGCCGGATCCGTCCAATAATGAAAATGCTGGTCGGCCGATAGAATGCGAAAACCGTTTTTTTCGTAAAAGCGGATCGCTGCCAAGTTATCCGCCATGGTGCGCAATTCAACCACGTCCGCCTTGCCGGCCAATTCGGTGAACGTGGCCTGCAACAGTTGTTTCCCTGCTCCTTTTCCCTGCCTCCGCGCATCCACAACGATAAAATCAATGATACCGATGGATTTACGGATATAAGGGTACAGTGATGAGTTGAGAAAGATGGAACAAAATCCACCTATCTCCCCCTCGAACTCGGCGACCAGGATTTTATGCGCGAGTCCCTGGGCGGACTTCCGGATCCATTCCGCGAACAGATCCCGTACCCGTTCCGGGGAAAAGCGGACTTCACAGAAAAAGTGACTATGCTTGTGAGACCGCCGGATGATGTCTTGAAGCCGCGGAAGGTCTGTTTCCTTAAAGTCCCGTATTGGTAATGTATCATAGCTTGCGCTGGGCATCGTGTCAATAATGGATTTTTTCGCCAGGGGGATCTCCATCCGCACGGATGTCCCAACAAACGTAAATCCATGCCGCCCTAAATGATAAACCAAGGCGGAATGGCAGGCCGCGACGCGGAAAGCATAAAGGCTGTCCCGCCCGCCGCACGGTTCGCGAAGCCCACAGACCAGAGCCTCGATAACGGAGGGATCTTCCGTAAAGCAAAAAAATGGCTGGATTTTGTAATAATCTATGCCAAAATGACGACTATGCCAAGGGGAAGGAGAGATTCCCGCAAGGGCCAAGACCTCGAATCCGCCGGGGAACACCATGAGCGATGGATCACCGGCTGGATTCGTGAGGCTTTGAATAATCCGATCCGCGTGAAAATCCAGTACCCCCGGTTCCCTCAGGTAGGAGACGTTTTGGGACTGGGATTCACGCAAGCGCGCGAAATGCTGCCGGATGGAGGGGATATGTTCGGAAGTGGCGGGTACCCAAGGCATCGGCACGATTTCCCTATTTATAGTTTCTTTTTTAAATGATGGGGTATGGTATCCAATTCGCAGGATGAAGAGAATGTCTATAAAAAACCGGCTTTTGGCGCTGATCTGGAGGAAAAACCGAACCGCACGGAAACCCCCAGTACCAAAACTGACTCCCGAAATATGGCGCTATCTGGAACGGCTGCCCAAGGCGGAGATCCATCTCCATTTCGAAGGGGCCGTCAGCGCTCCGGTTATTTTAGAATTGGGGCGGAAATATGGGGTGCAATCCATTCGCACACTTAGCGACGCGGAATGGCGCCTCTATTTCTCCAACGCGCGGATGTTTTTCGAAAATTTCCTGTATGTCTCTTCCTTGTTCCAGGAAGCGGACGATTTCCACCATGCAGCGGCGGATCTGGGCCGGCGGTTGCTTCGCGAAAACATACGGTACGTGGAACTGACCCTCGCGCCGTACAAGTTCATGCGGTCCGGCATTCCGTACCAGGAAATAATCGGCGCGATCGATGCCGGCCTGTGCGAAGCCACCAACGGCATGGTGGATCACCGTTACATTATTGACATCGTCCGCGACCTGGGACCTGTGATCGGAATGGAGATGATCCGGGAGGTGGAGAAGCATCCGGTTGAGCGCGTCGTGGGAATCGGCCTGGGAGGAGGGGAGAATTTTCCCCCGGAGGATTCCGCGGCTATCTTTGAATATGCCGGCGCGATCGGCCTGCGCAAGACCGCTCACGCGGGGGAGGGCCGGGGACCGGATTCCGTCTGGGGGGCGATCCGCGCGCTAAAAGTGGAGCGGATCGACCACGGCGTGCGATCGCGGGAGGATCCAACGTTGGTGGAGTACTTAGCGGAAAACCAAATACCACTTAATCTGTGCCCCACCAGCAATGTCATGCTGGGCGTGATTCCGGGCCTGGAGGAGCATCCTTTCCGTTATTATCACGAGCGCGGCATTCCTGTGAACACCGGGACAGATGACCCCGCTTTTTTCAAGGTTTCTCTCACGGAAGAACTGGGTAAATTGATTCACTACCTGGGCTTTCGTCCTGAAGAGATCCCTGCATTGATCGAGAATGCCATTCAGGCTTCTTTCCTGGAATCCTCCGCCAAACAAGCCCTTCTCACTCGCTTTCAGAACGAGACCCGCCCGTTGATGCGGGAGGGATCACTGTCCGGGGGGGCGTAAGCGGTTCGTTGGGGCGGGTGAATTCCCGCGTGTTGTATTCCACCATGTATTGGAGGTTCTCATCCGTCAGGGGATAGGCCTCATCCGGTCCGTATGGATAGCCGGACATCCCCCGGAAGGGCAGCGGCTCCACTTGTTGGCTGTACGCGGTACTGTAGTCCAAATCTTTCACCCAGCCCACAGCGTGCAGGAAGTAAGTCACCTCGCCGGGCGTCTCGCTTCGCGGGGCCTGGAACCGCACCGCGGCCTCGTCACCGTGCTGCATAATGATGTAGCGGTCATCGAACGCGGTGAGCAACGGGGTCACGTCACCATAGCGGGTGAATGAACCACAGTGATAGTCCCACCGCTCGTTGCTAGTGAGCACGTTATAGTCGAACCAGTGCGGGCCGTCCGGTGCCAGGTCGTAACAACGCGCGTAGCCGCCATAACGCAGATCGGCGGACACATAGGGATAATGTTGCACCGCGAAGCCGTCCAGGAGGGGATTGGGATCCACCCAGATGCGGTCCCAATGCACCAGCAGGGTCGAAACGATGCGGACCGTCCGGTCTGGCCCTTTGAAGATAGTTGAGATATCCAGCGGCACGGTCTTGAGTTTCCCGGCGGGGAAGCCCATGGGATTGAGCACCGTCACCCACGCGCCGGTTTCGTCTTTCACTTGCAGATAGGGCATGACGAAATCCAGGGAGGGATTTTGCTCCAACGAAAGGGCATGGCTGGAGTTGGGCCAATCCACATAGCCGGTCATGAAGAGATAGAGGGTTTTCGCGTCCCGGAAATCGTTCAAGTCGATCTCGAACCAATGCTCCTCGCCGATGCCATCATACCGGCTGGGTTTCCAGGGCTTGGGATAGCGGTGGTCGTTCTCGCGGATCAGCTCCGTGACATCTTGGCCTTGGTTGTCGGTCATCCGTCGCGGCGGCCGGGCGTGGGCTGACATGCCGATGAGTTTGAACTCCGGGAACGGCGGCAGGGTGAATTTTTCGTTGACATGGATTTCCCGGGCTTCCGGGTGCGTGGCGGAGAACAGTTCCATCTGGTCGAGATAGGTGATCTCGCGCAGCTCTTCCCGCATCAGGACGTTGAAAAAACCGTCCTTCGGCTTCAGCTGATCGCCCCGGATGCGGATGTATTCCTCTGGCCGGGGCGGGAAAAACCCACCGCCGACATAAAGCCCCAACGGCCCGGTGGAGAGGGAATCGGCGATGAATTCATATTCGCGGCCGTTCCAGGTATACACGAACGGGCAAGATCCCGCGTAGCCGGGTTTTTCGCTGACGGAAAGAATCTGGTCCGAGGCCACCAGGATTTCATTCTGAAAGATGCCATTCGGCCAGGTGAGGCGGATGACGCCGATCTTTTCGCGTCCGCCCAGGCCGATATGGGTGACGGGCGACGACACTTCCTTCTTCACCCGGAACAGGTCATGCTTGACCTGGATTTTTGATCCAAATCCATCGATCGTGTTTTTGCTGCCTTTGATCTTGAGGGCCAGCCAGCGGTTTCGGTTGCCCCCCTGGTTTTCGAATACCACGAGGCCGGGCGTCTCCCCTCGGCGCGTCGCCAGCAGATCGAGGTCGCCGTCCCAATCGAGATCCACGGGCATGGGATGATCAAACTGGACCATCGGGGATGGAGACGTTGAGACTTCTGCCGCGAACGCGTCTTCCACCTTCTCGAACGGCTGGGGATTGCGGTTGTACAGAATATAGTTGGGCAATAGGATACGCAGCCGGGAATCGGACCCGGTTACGATATCCTCATATCCGTCATTATTGGCGTCGAAAACGCATTGAATCACACTGCCGACCGCGCCGGATGTCAGCGCGAGAGGCGCCAGGCTATCCCCGTGCGGCCGCCAGGCCACGGGACCTTGGGCGTTCATGCCGGTGATCGAGATGTCCATCCGGCCATCGTTGTCAAAGTCCCGGCAGAGGATTTTCGGTTGTTCCACCCCGCCCGGGATTTCGGCCGTGAGCCATTTTTGGAATTTCACTTCGCGCTGATTGGCGTAGATCGTGAGGTGTCCCGCGGACCACGTCAGGATGTCCAGGTCGTTGTCGTTATCGAGATCCGACGCGGCGATGGTTTGGCTTTTGCTCAGTTCCAAGCCACTGACTTTTTTGGTGATATTGGTGAAACCGCCATCCCCGTTGTTCTGGAAGATCATATCGCCCTTGTCCGGCCGGGCGAGCAGCAGATCGAGGTCGCCTTCGTGGTCGAAATCGCACCAGAGCGCGTCCGCCACGCCTGCCGGATCATCCCCCAATGTGGCGCTGATATCTTCAAACACCCCGTTGCCCTCATTCCGTAATAAGGCGGTTTTTTCTTCCAAAGGTTGGCCGGGAAATGACGTGGCGTATAACAGAAGGTCCGGATCCCCGTCGTTGTCAAAGTCCGCGGGAGCGCAGCCTGTCCAGCCGGAGCCGGGCAGTGAAACGGCGCTCATGGCTTTCTCTTCCGCGGGTACGATCAGCCAAACCGATTGGGTGGCGTTGGAAATCACCAACGCGGTTTCGCGTTTTTCGAGATCCGGCCAAGCGGCCAGGATTCGGCCCTCCGGGGAACCCAGGGCTTGGACGATCCGTTGAGTCCAAGAGGGATTCAAAGTGAATCGCGCGCGCAGGTCTGAGGTAAAATTGGGCAGGGCGGCGGTTGGCAACTCGAATTCGATGGGCCCCAGATACTTACCTTCGTCCACGGCGTCGGCGGGCCTTTGGGGTTCGGTTTTTTTGAGTTCTTGAAATATCTGCTGTTGTTCCCGGGCGCGTTCCATGTCTTTCTTAGTGACGGCATAATACAAAAACAAACGGTAATAGGCGCTGGAGTGCTTGGGATCGATCTGGATGGTCTTCTCGAACCATTTGGCGGCTTCGTCATCCCGTTTCAATTTGGTCAACGACAACCCCAAGTTGTACAGAGAAGCGGCATCGGAAGAATCGAAATCCACAGTCCGTTGAAAATACTCCACGGCTTGGGTGGAATCCCCGATTTTCTTGTAAGCCAGACCCAGGTTGTAAAGGGCAAACACGTTATCCGGATCGAGTTCCAGCCCTTGTTTCAAAAACCGGATACTCTCCTCGTTCTGGTCCCCATGGTAATAGGCGATGCCCAAATTGATGATGTCAGAAGCGGAACGGGGGGCCTGGGCCACCGCCTGCCGGTAGGCTTCGATGGCGGCGGGGAAGTTCTCTTCCTCCATATAAGCCTGCCCTAAGGCGCTATGATGATCGAGATCGGGATTCAATAACGGGGCCTCGGCGGAAAACACCCCCCCTGAAATAAGAGAAAACCACAACATACCGGCGGCGAACGATCCTCTGCTCATGATAACCCACTTCCTATATTGAACTTAGGCCACATCGAGCCATGGGTCCATTGTACAGATTCCCTTGGAGATTGCCTAGGTAAACCGCTTCTTTCCAAGGGATATCCGGAAAAGAGCAGGAGAGACCCTGCCGGAAATATCACTCCCGGATTGCTACGATTTCCATTAATCGGATCGATCCCCCCTGGAAAAAAATAAGCCAGCCAAGTCACTTTTTCCATTCGATTTTCGGAAAGTATAAGTAAAATGAAACAATCTGCCCTTTCTCAAATCGACCTCATAGGGAGAACATGCCTTCTATGACCTGGGAACCTTCTCTAGCGGAGAACCGCCTGAATGTGGAACAGGAACAGCGGGCGGGCGATCCCCTGGTGGAACATATGCTCGTCATCGATGACGATATCCGTTCCATCCTGGCCACCGCCTTGGCGGAAGACCGCGGCACGGGAGATGTGACCACCATGGCCACCATCGCGCCGGATAAAATCGGTTCCGCCCGGATTGTTTGCAAGCAAACAGGGGTTCTGTGCGGATCGCAGTTGGTCGTCGAAGTTTTCAAATTGGTGGATCCCGCCGTGAAAGTGGAGCGTTGGGCCAAGGAAGGCCAGACCCTGTCCAAAGGCCGGACGGTATTCACGCTGGAAGGCCCTATGGGATCGCTGCTTACCGGCGAGCGGGTGGCGGTGAATTTTCTCTCCTTCCTGTCCGGCATCGCCACCACCACGTCCGAGCACGTGAAAGCGGTCCGCCATACCAAGGTGCGGATCACGGATACCCGCAAAACCACGCCGATGCTGCGCCGTCTCGAGAAATACGCCGTGCGCGTGGGCGGCGGGGTCAACCACCGGATGGGTCTGTATGACATGATATTGATCAAGGATAACCATATCGACAGCTGCGGAAGCATCCTCAAGGCCGTCGAGGCCGCCCGCAACCGCTGGGGCAACCAGTATGCCATCGAGGTGGAAACCCGCAACCTGGAGGAAGTGCAGGAAGCCATCCTGGCCGGCGTCGACCGCATCATGCTCGACAACATGGATATCGACACCATGGCCGAAGCCGTCCGTCTGATCGACGGCCGGGTGGAAACCGAAGCCTCCGGCGGCATCTCCCTCAACACGGTTTCGTTCGTGGCTGAAACGGGGGTTGATTACATCTCCATCGGGGGATTGACCCACTCCACCAAATGGCTCGATTTCACCATGCTGCTGGACAAGGAACGCACCGAAGCCAAAAACCACATGACACTTCTGGGGGAAACCATTCCCCACAACGGCGGACAGTGAAACTACGCCGGATTCATTAAAAATAGCATGTTTTACGGTTTGTAGGGGCGGACCTAGGTGTCCGCCCTCTAAATTTTATAATCTCTTCTCTCTGATCTTCCGCACACCAGTCATGTGCGCGGTCGGCGGGTGTCCGCCCTCTAAATCTTATAATTTCTTCTCTCTGATCTCCCGCACGCCAGTGATGCGCGCGGCCGGCGGGTGTCCGCCCTCTAAAGCTTATAATTTCTTCTCTCTGATCTTCCGCACACCAGTGATGCGCGCGGCCGGCGGGTGTCCGCCCTCTAAAGCTTATAATTTCTTCTCTCTGATCTTCCGCAGCGCCGGCGTCAGCCCCCCCCGCTCCACCCGGCGCCTCGCCAACCTCTTCGTCCGATTCGTCGGCATTACCCTTACTTCCCCGTGTCCGTGGCCTCGTGAATCTGGAAACTCTCCACCACCGCCTCGCTCTCCTCAAATCCCCATATTTTTAGACTTCCATTTAATTCTCGAGTATTAACAAATGCAAAACGTGTTCCATCAGGCGAAAACATAGCTTCCCATCCACCTCCCGTAAAATTCAAATCAACATTAAGAATCAAATTCATATTGCGATCAAATATTTTTAGCTTAAGTGCTTCTATAACGGCGAATTTTTGGCTATCTGGTGAAATGATAAGAGAACCATCAGGATATGCTTCATGTTCATCAAGCATCAACACCGCTTTGATCTGCTTCGGCGTTTCCGCCTGTTTCGTGATCGGCTCACTCTCCACCGGGACATTCAAGTATGCAAAAAACATTACCGCCGCGGCACACGCTAACACCATTTTGAAAAACCGATTCTGCCTCTCCAACCTCTTCATCCGCCTGTTCATTTCCTGCAATTGCTTTTCCATGACAATCCTCCCTAAACTCAGATAAGTGTTTCTCGATCGGATTGGCCATTCTATCATGCCTTTCCCCTCTCCCCCTGAGAGAGGGCCAGGGTGAGGGAATTTTTTAGAGGTGCGTGACGGCGCCCCCCCTACTTGGATAACGCTTCTCGATCTTCGCAATTATGGATATTCGCCCCCCGTTTCCCCCATGCCATGTCCACCCCCCAAAAGAGCCCTTCTCCCGCGGCGTAAGCCATAAACGGAAACAAATGAGCCACGGTGCGCCAGTCGAAGGTCACCGGGGAGTGATTCAACATGGCGAGCACAAAGGCCATTGGCCCGAGCAATAAACCTATACACAATAAAAAACACCACTTCTCCGGTCTCGTCATCCAGCACAGATATCCAACCAGCGAGCAACCGATCAATACCACCGAAAAGGGCAAATAAAAGAGCCGTAACGCGAAGCGGCCGAATAGGGTATCCAGAATCCCTTCCACGGTCAGCGCCAGGGATTTGTACCAGGGATAAATTTTGAACATTACCTCGCTCGCGGTGACAAACGGAACCCGGGACGTATCCGGGGCGCCGGTTCCGAAAACGGTCATATAGTAGAATTTATTGATGTGATAGCTCCCGCTGTACATTGGATCGCCGTATTGGTGCCAGCAATAAAAATAATAGGGAGAAGCCAGAAGGAAACACACGGCGGCGGCGGTGGCGCATTCCCGCCAGGCCCTTTTTTTCGCAAACCACGCCCATCCGAACACCAGGGCGAGGAAGGGGATGCTGGCAGTGCGGATCAGCAGTAAAATTCCCGCGGCAATTCCGAATCCTGTTCCCCGGCCGATGCTGTTACCTGGATTTTTGATTTCCCGCCAGGCGAGCCACAAGACCGCCAGGATAGCCAGGGTAAGGATCTCTAACCGCAATCCCTGCAACGAGCGGTAAATCAAGGCTTTGTTCAATGCGGCCAGCAACGCGGCCAAAAAAGCCACCCGGTGGGAGAAGAAATGCCGCCCCACAACGTACATCACCCCCACCACTCCGCATGAGGCCATCACCGTGAACACACGGATCGGCCAATAGCCGGTTTGCTCCACATCACCGGGCACAGGGACGAAAAACGACAGCCCGTAAATGATCCACGCCAGCAACGGCTCGCGATGCTCCGTATCGTAAAACCAGGTCATTTGTTGTGAGAGCTGGACATATTGCGTCACGTCCGGCTGAAGGGGGTGAGACCACACATTGGGCAGTTTCTCCACGCGAAGGATCAACGCGACGATCACTAGTCCGGACAGAATGAGCCGGGATTGTTCGTCGGCCGCGTGCTCTCTATCCCAGGGATACACCAACGCAAAGAGGAGCAGAAACACCATGAGGGCTGTAGACCAGGAAAGGAGAATCGCGATGCCCCCCGCCAGAAACATCCAAGGGATCCAGCGGGAAAATCGATTGGAACGGATTTGATGGTGGATTCGCAACAACAACCCTAAAACAAATATTCCCAGGATCTTATAAATCAGATCCGCTTTCCCGGAGTGGACCGGGAAATCATCATAAAAGGTGAAAGCCGCGTCCCCGCTCGAAAAAGACTCCAGCGTGTAGGCGCGCGCCGCCGGATCCAGGCAGGCGAACACCCCCCACGCGGCCAGGAACACGGCAAATAGCGCTTGAGCCCAAACGGCGCGCGACAAATGATAAACTCTCCTTCTTTAATAGAGTTTGATTTTACTTTCTGGCTTTAACTGCGTTGTTTCTTGTCCTGTCTTGGCTGTCGTTCCCCCGCAGGCGGATTACCAGGTCGATCACGAAATTCAATGCCCCCATGGTCAGCATCTGCAACCCGGCCAACACCAGCAGGGCGCCGGCGGCGATGTAGATCCATGAGTGTTGAATTTTTCCCATCGATAAATATTCCCGCAGAGGCGCGAGATTGATCAGCAGTCCTGCCAGGATGGCGGCCAGGCCCAATGGCGGCAAGCTGGAGAGGATGCGGTTGTACAGGGTCAGAAATTTTGATTGGCAATTGTGCAGATACAAGGAGATTTTCTGCCCCAGAAATCCAACACTCAAAAGCATCAATCCACCCACGAAAAAGGTGATCAAAGACAACATGCGGTAAATCCGGTCATCCGGGATGATCTCCAGCACGAGTGCGTCGCGAATCAGCCCGGGCGCGTAAATTCCGCACAACGCGAACAGAACCAGCGCGGCGGTTCCGAAAAAGGGCAAGGGGCGGTAGATGAGCGCCATCTCCAAAATGATGCGCAGAAAACGCACCCCGTCCTTGATCACGCGCAGTTTGGATTGGCCGATCCGTTCCGCGTAGGGCATGGGCACTTCGGCCAGCCTCAGGCCGGGGTGGAACAGCACCCGGGAGGTCATCGCCGGGGTGTAATGCAGCCCATCGGGCAACGGTTCGATCTTGGACAACGAAGCGGTTTTCACAACCCGCATGCCGCTGGCGGTGTCGGTGATCCGTTGTTGCGCCAACAATCCCAAAAGCAGGGAATAGAAGAGGTTGCCCAACCGGCGGACGGCTGGCATTTGGCTTCCCGGCCCCATCCGCGAGCCTAAGACGACGTCATAGTCTCCTTCCTTCTGCTTTTGGCACAGGGGAATGAAAAAAAGCGGGTCGCAGGTGCCATCCGCGTCCAAAAAGCCGGCCAGCGTGGTCTGGCTTTCCTGGAAACCATGCTTGATAGCCGCCCCGTAACCGAGATTACGCTCATGCTTTAAAACGCGGATTTCCGGCGCGTACCGGAGGGCCTTGGGATAGGTCGCGTCCGTGGATCCGTCGTCCACCACGATGATGTCCACCCGGGCCAACCCGGTTTGTTGCTGGATGGGATCGCGGGCCGCCAGGCAACGCTGAATGATGGACTCGATCGCCTCCTCCTCGTTCAAGGCGGGAATGATGATCGTCAAACCCTCTTCTCGCTCGGTGGGGGATGGCATGGAGATGGTTCCTCGGTGCTGGGGTGAACGTTTCAAAGGTTAACAAGAAAAAAAGAGGCCTCTCGATCGATGAGACTCCGCATGGTAGTATGGTTCATATCCCCGTTCAAGATGGGCATGCCTTGCTCGAAGATGCTTGGAATATCGCCACGCATCCAGAAAGGCGCCCCTTGAGCATTCCGGAGGTGCGCGGCGATGGAAAATCATGTGAACATGGTAGCTCTCCTCCATATGATCGCGGGCGCGTTCGGTTTGGTACTGGGGATTTTCATCCTGGCGGGAGCCTTGGGGGCTTCTCTCCTCATCGGGCTGAACGCTACGTCCGATGAAGCCCTCATCGCGGTGCCGGTGATCACCGTGATAGGACTCCTGCTCAGTGGATTAACTATGATTTGCCCTCTTCTGGGCATTCTCACGGGGATCGGTTTGCTAAGGCGGGCGCCGTGGTCGCGGGTGTTGTGCATCGTGGTTTCCATTCTGTACATCCCGGTGTATGTCCCGTTCGGCGCGCTCCTGGGGATCTATAGCTTGTGGGTTATGGTATCCAACGAAACCTCCGTGCTTTTTCAAAATCCGCCGGCCTGAATGGACCAAGAAATCCCGCGGAGAGGCAATCCGGCCGCTGGAGGCCTTTTCGTCCTCGGCCGGATGAAACACGGAGCGAATTCGAAATCAAAAAATAACCACTAAAACTAGGAAAAGTATTGGTTAGGGAACGTGCCGGGCGGCGCGGGACAGCATCCCCAAATACCGGACCGAATTCGCCGGGCGCGTGCGGCAAGGATATTATCAGGGTATTATTTATTTTCTCAGAGGTATTCGTTCTCGAATCAACTCCCGCTATGATGTATCATAATCATGCCATGTGAACTATGGTTGCGTTTTATGCTGAATCCTGGATATGTTTCGGAAGAGGGCTCTTTTATTTTCTTCCCTGTTGTTTCATTGATAGTAAGTTCAAAATCCTGAAGTTGTTAATCCAATGCGGGACACGTTTCGCAATGGGTGCCGGCACCGGATCATCCAAAACATGGAAAGCAACTCTCGACAGGATTATCAGCAATAGAAGGAGTCGATACCATCATGGCCGAACTCAGTGAAATCCGCTCGATCCATGCGCGGGAAATCCTGGATTCGCGCGGGAATCCCACCGTGGAGGTGGATGTGTTCCTGGAATCGGGCGATTTGGGCCGAGCGGCGGTTCCTTCCGGCGCGTCCACGGGTGAACATGAAGCGATCGAAATCCGGGATGGCGATAAAAAGCGGTATTGGGGCAAGGGAGTCACCCGGGCGGTCGCCAACGTGAACGAAAAAATCACCCCCGCGCTCGTGGGACATGACGTGTTCGACCAACGGGGCATCGATCGGCTGATGATCGAAATGGACGGCACTCCCAATAAATCGCAACTGGGCGCCAACGCCATTCTGGGCGTTTCCCTGGCGGTGGCCCGCGCTGCCTCCAGCCTCCTCGAAATCCCCTTTTACCGCTACCTGGGGGGATGCAACGCCCATCTGCTGCCCGTGCCTCTGATGAATATCCTCAACGGCGGCCAACATGCCGATAACAATCTGGATTTCCAAGAATGCATGATCGTCCCGCATGGCGCCTCTACTTTCCGGGAAGCATTGCGCATGGGAGCGGAAGTATTCCATTCCTTGAAAAAAGTCCTAAGTGATCAGGGCAAAAACACCGCCGTGGGGGATGAGGGCGGATTCGCGCCCGCGGTGGAATCCAACGAGGAAGGCCTGGCAGTGATCATGCAGGCCATCGAAAAGGCCGGGTACATGCCCGGGGAAGATATTTCCCTGGCGTTGGACGCGGCTTCTTCGGAGTTCTACGACAAGGAAGCGAAGGTCTACGTCCTGGAAGCCGAGAAAAAACCCCGGAAAAGCCCTGCGGAACTGGTTGATTTCTACGCCGAGTTGTGCGATAAGTATCCAATTGTATCCATTGAGGATGGAATGGATGAAAACGATTGGGAGGGGTGGAAACTCCTCACGGAAAAACTCGGCGGCAAGGTGCAACTGGTAGGCGATGACTTGTTCGTGACCAACCGCGAACGCCTTGTCCAGGGAATCGAACAGGGGATCGCCAATTCCATCCTGATCAAACTCAATCAAATCGGATCTTTGACGGAAACCCTGGATGTAATCGAAATCGCCAAAAAAGCCCATTACACCAATGTGATTTCGCACCGCAGCGGCGAAACCGAGGATTCCACAATCGCCGATCTGGCTGTGGCTGTCAACGCCGGCCAAATCAAAACCGGTTCTCTGTGCCGCACCGATCGGATGGTAAAATATAATCAACTCCTCCGCATCGAAGAAGAACTCAACGGCGGAGCGGTATACTTGGGTAAAAAAGTATTTTCGAAATAAAAATTATAAAAATTAAAAAAGGAAAAGACCTGCCGTGCGTGTCATTCGGACCATCAAGGCCTTGCTGCAAGATTCGGTGATCTGGGGCCTGGGATTCCTCCTGCTCTTTACCATCACGGCGGGCCTCACGACTCTCTTTGAACGGTATGACAAGTACGAAACCTATAAAAAACGGTTATACGAAATTGAATATGATATCGTCCTGCTGAAACAAGACTTGGAAAGCAAAAAAGATTGGGCCCGGCGGTTGGAATCCGATCCCGCGGCATGGGAACAAGTCGCCCGGGAAAAAATGAATTACTTGGCGCCGGATGAAATTTTAGTCACATTTGTTCCAGGACGATAACCAAGATGGGAAAAAGAAAAAGCCAGATGCGGTGAACAAGGGGAAAAAAAAGAGTGGCGGAAACTTATCAGCGCACGGGATGAAGACGTCGGCAACTCTTTTTTTCATCGAAAGTTGCGAAATTTCCTTGACAAAGAAATTGGGATAGGTTAACGTAGAATATTCTTGCCGACCGGTTCATTTGAAACGAGTTGCGAACCGTCGAGGGATGCGTTTGACCGAAAATAAATTGACGCGGGGTGGAGCAGTGGTAGCTCGTCGGGCTCATAACCCGGAGGTCATGGGTTCGAATCCCATCCCCGCAAAAAATTGGAATGGAGGTTGGCCGGTTAAACCTAACCGGTCAACCTTCCATTCCTAAATCTCTGAATTTTTTCCTGATATGGATGGATTGGCATGATATGAATATGGCTAAATCGGGAGTTTGGAACGCGTGACCAAAAAAGAAATCATCGAAATTGTATCCGAACGGACGCAACTGAAAAAAAATCACACCAAGGCCATCGTCGAGTGTGTTTTCGATGTGTTTATCGAGACGTTGGCCCGGGAAGGCCGTATCGAGATCCGGAATTTCGGTGTATTCAAAGTAAAACGAACCCCCGCGCGAATCGGCCGCAATCCGGTCACCAAGGAATCGGCCGATGTCCCCTCCCGGAATATTGTGCAGTTCAAAGCCGGGAAATTTATGAAAGAGCGCGTGGCGAAAGCAGAATGATGGAAATTCAGAAAGGTTCTTCTCCGCGCGAGTTGGGAGATATAGGCGTTTCGAATGATGTGTTTGAATCCATCGCCGCGACCTGTACCCGGCGGGTGGCCGGAGTGGCGGGGATGGAGACCGCCGACGGTCTCGTGGATAGCCTCTCCAAGGTTTGGGGACGCGGCGACGCGCCCCGGGGTGTCAAAGTCACCACCGGCGATGATGATGTATCGATAGATTTATCCATTATCCTCAAGGAGGGGTATTCCATTCCACAAGTGACGGGACGGATTCAGCGGGAAGTCAAAAGCGTGATCGAGGAAATGACCGGCCGCGCAGTCAAAGCCGTAAATATCTTGATTGCGGACGTGGAACAGGCTGGACCGGCCCCCGCACCCGGCCCGGGGCTTGAAGAGCCGGATGAATAACCGGATCCGCGTACCCGTCCCCTGAAGTTGGGTTCGTCAGCCGTGCGTCGTGAAATTCGGGAAACCATTTCACACCGGGTTTGATATAGTATGTCCGAAGCGTACTCCAGCGGCCTGGATTACGGGAAACTCTTCACAATAAAATCGGTGAGGGGGAACCTTGCCGGAACAGTCGCAGCAACTGGTCGAAGAATCAACCGAGAACCCGTCTTGATTTGGTTCCTGCGAGACGGCATCTATAGAGGAGGATGCATGATGTTCCAAAAACATGGGCTGTTTTTTGCGGTAAAGGCAGTGGTTATACTCTTATTTGTCGCTGTTGCTTTACCCTCACTGGTTTGCGCGCAATCTGACCTTGCCGCAAGAGTCAAAATCCAAGGCCCAGAGTTCGGTGATGTATTATTGGTCAGGGATGGCAATGACATCATCGTCTACGGATTGGCCGGTGCCGTTCCTCCTTCCAGCAAAGTGATCATCACCGCCGGCAATCTCCCTCCCATTGAAACGGATGCCTCCTTCGTCGGAAAATTCCCCATCCGCCACGGTCAACCGGTGCGCTTGGCGGGAGGGGCCGCGCTGGGATCGGCCACGATTGAAGTGATCCGGGCCGGCAGCCAGGAACGGATCTCGGGCACTTTCCCGCTGAACATCACCGGTCCGGAGATTCTCCAAGCCTTCCGGGATTATCAGGAAGAAGCCGGCCTGGTATTGAGCGGCCAAAAAGAAGCCGTCGAGAAGGGGATGCCTCCTCACATCCTGCTCGATGTGGTGGCGGAATCGGAAGGGGATCAACCCTTGGTGGGGAAAGTCTTACTGACGCAACGCTTGGTGGTTTCCGGCTCCGGCCCCACCCTGAGCGCCAGCATTGTGGATGAATTCGAAGGCCTCTCCGACGCGGGAACCAGTCCGGAACTCAACAGCCTTCCTCCCTTTGCCCGGGCCGGGGTTTACAGCGTGCCGGTCGATGTCAACAATCCGGACCGCCGCTTCCGGATTTATAACATCGAAACCGTCACTTTCTTCAACGGGGAGTTTCTGAGCAACGGCTCCTTCTTCCCCTTTGTGATTGGAGACGTGAACAGCCGGAACAAGGACACGATCAATCCCCCCGCGTCGGAATCCCCCATCCTCATGCCTCAACCAACCGACACGCTTTACCTGGTGGTGGAAACGGATCCTTCGCAAGGCCCCGTCCGGCGGTTCCCCGCACGGATATTGAATGACATCGCGGCCGGATTGGAAGGTGACCTGACGGTTTTGAACAACAACGTCCTGGATGTCCCCGGCGCTCCCGGGCCCAACGGCACAGCGGTGATTCGGGGCAAGGCCGATCCCTACGCCATTGTGACCGCGTATCTTGGCAATGACGTCAATTCCGAATGGCTGGCCAGCGCCCAAGCCGATGCGGAAGGGAATTTCTCCATCCTGATTCCCTCCCGCGCGGAACTGAATCCCGTGACCAACGAATTCGGCCCCTACCTGCCGACGAAGGAAGTGTATCTGCAAGCCATTGACTTGTTCGATAACCGCAGCGACGTTCTCACGCGGGTCGTAACAGACAATGAATTGGTGATTTTCGAAAATCCGGTGGCTTCCGAAACCGAAACCGCCTGGGTGGTGCAAGGCCGGACCGAACCGGCTACTTTGATCCTGATCACCGGCCGGACCCGCACCGGCACCGTGCAGTATGATGCGGGGGGCGGCAAGGCCGGCGGCGATGGCCGCTTCGCTCTGAATGTCTCCCCCAATGGCCGGTCCTACTATGAATATCAAGTCCATATGGTGGATCAGGCGGGCAACGCCACGGAAACGCCTATCGTGATCCCGGGGGATCAATTCACCCCCGATCCTTCCAATTTCACGGTGTCGGCCAGCTTCCCCCGGATCCGGATTTCCGGCAAGGCCGAACCCTACGCCAGCGTCATCTCCTTCGGAATCGAACTGGATAAGATCCCCTCGGATCCCCAGGTGACCGATACCTTGCCCCCAGGGGCCTTCTTCCTTGGCGGATCGAATCTGGAATTTCCGGAAACCACCGCCAAAGCGGACGCGGATGGCAATTTCTCCCTAACGGTACCCTTCTCGGTCAGCCGCTGGATTTACCTGCAAGCGGTGGATCACGCGGGCAATCCCAGCCGGTTTGTGCCAGTGGAGATGGTCGACGAAAACGGCAATCCTTTCCTGAAAAACCTCGTGACATTTGACCGGATCCGCGTCGAGAATATGCCCGCCGGCGCGCCGGACCGCGTCTCGGGCCGGACGGTCAATGCCACTGACGGGACCCCGATCACGGGCCTGGTGGTCGCCGGTTTTGCGGCCATCCAAAGCGAGACCGATTTGGTGATCCCCTTCGTGGATCAGATCACCGATTTGGTCCCCGTGGATGTCAACGGCGAGTTTACGCTCCTGGTGCCGGACCGCTCGCCCGCCTCCCATGAATTCATCACCGGATTCTACCTGGTGGCGTTCATCCAGGATGAGACCGGGGCGTTGTTTGATGTCGGCTTTACCTATATTGACGCGCAAGACGGACTCAAACGCGTGGGCCCGGACATCTTCTTCGCTCCCCTTGCCAGCGATATCGAACTGATCCAGAGCGGACGGGGGACTTCGGATCTGATCAATATCCGCCGGATTTATCCCGCCGGGACGGGCGCCGGCAATGCCGATCTGCCCGCGGACGCGTTGCCCTTCATCGTGGTGCTGGCGGATGAAAACGACGATGACTTCATCGATGTCACCTCTCCCTCGATTCAGGTTTTGGACGTTCAACCCTTGAATGCCGTGAAATTCGGCAGCGTGTTCTTCCCCATGCCCGGCGTGCAAGGACTCAATGTGGGGGACAACTATTGGGATCCGGAAACGCAACGGGTGCACGGCCGTTCGATCGTCTTTATTTCGCTGATCGATGCCTATGGGAATTTCAGCCCCGATCCGCTGCCCGTATACTTGGATGTGTATACGCAGGATCCGGTCGTTTCGAAAATCACTGCCAGTGGGAACGCCATTTTCGCCGACGAAGGAACGGTTGAATCGTACGCGCTGATTTCAGTATATGAAAATCCGGATAAATCCGGCTGGATCGCCGCGGGCCAGGCCTATGTGAACGGCGGTTTCGCCATCACCGGTCTTTCCATTACGCAGGATGTGGTGTATATCGCCGCCAAAGACGCCGCCGGAAATGAAAGCAACGCGGTGCGGGTGCCGGTCCGCAATCCGGTGGTGGGCAAGCAATTCATGGTGCTGGATGGTTTCGGCCTGATTCATACGCCTTCCACCATCCTGACCAGCGGCCAGTTGCCTTCGGACAATGCCCGCGCGATTTCTGTCTTGGATTCGACTGTGTACGAATTGCTTTCGGATGGCCGGATCCTGAAAGTCGCCGGCCAAGGCTTGGTCCCGCGCTTGGAAGATCAATTGATCGTGGACGGCTCGTTCGCCCGTGACCTGGAAGTCATCAGCACCAATCCCTTCTCCGCGTATGTCCTCCTGGGCAATGGGTTGATTCTGACTTACGGGAACGCGCCTTTCCTGGGAGATATCGAATCGGCCGGTACGACCGGAGTCCGTCTGCCCATGGGCGGCGGCAGCCCCCTTTATTTCCTCGACCAGAATGGCAACGGCGTCTGGGACACCGAGGATAAGAACGGGAATGGCTTGCTCGATATCTCCGTCGGGATCGGCGGTGTCCTGCGCACCGAGGATACCGGCATTCCCGGGATCGACGGTACGGCCGGCAACGGCGTCATCGATCAAGAACCCTTGTTCAATCCGCGCAGCATTGACAATGGATTCGGCTGGGATATCGCGCGCGACCTGGAACTGGTCCGGGATGACAACGGGGTGGTGAAGGGATACGTGATCTTGGATGGCGTGGGCGTGATGTGGCCCTTCGGGTCTGACATTGGCGCGGAAAACGTCCGGCCCAACGCCACCAACGGCTATTCGTTGAGCAACCAGTTCAAAGCATTCGAACTCATTGTGCAAAACGGACGGATCGTCGATTTCATCAGCCTCAATGGCCTGGGTCAACTGTTTGCTCTCCCCAGCGATCAGGGCGGCGTCTTGGGCGCTGGACCTTCTACCGATCCCAACACGGCGGGCTTCTTGTCTGCGGAGCAGTATGGAATTCCGTACTTCGGCTTTGACATTGCCCGGGATATTGAGATGAACTGGAACGATTCGAATGGCGATGGAACCGTCGATTGGAAAGACGGCTTCTACGTCCTGGATGGTTTTGGCGGCATTCACGCCATCGGTGGAGCGGAAGTGATCGAGGATTATCCGTTCCTCGGATTCGATATCGCCCGGGATCTGGATTTCTGACCGAATCCGGCCACGGTTGCCATGGAGTAAACATTGGAGAGTCATGCGAAGGGCAAGACCAGGGCGTCTTGCCCTTCACTTTCTGTTCTTCCTGGATTGCCTTCAAATGGTCAGTTTTTTGGGGAATGGCTTGAAGATTTGATTTGTTTAGTAACGATGTTGGTGCTATAGTGGAAATTCCTTACGATGAATCCACTGGAGCGGAAATTCGAATCCGCCGGCGGTGGGGCTGGGCTTTCATACCAAGATGGAATGATCTCGGTTTCACGATTGTCTTTTGATTTGAGGGTTGATGGATTTCGGTACGGGTTGAGGGAAGACCGCGACGGCTTCATTCCGGAGGCCACTCCAGCTTTTTTATTTTCCTCTTCGCGCTTTATTTCCTTTTTCCCAAGCCGAAAACTAAAAGCGGATGATAGTGTGGGAATGACTGCCCTGTTTTTTTCAGACCTCCACCGGTCTGAATCTGTGATGGTGCGTGAGAGAAATGGAAATCACCAAAAAAATCAGCCTTCGGTTCAAAGTGTCCTTGGCATGGGCCGTGTCCACCACGCTCGTGATTTTTCTTTGCTGCAATGCCCTTTTCTGGGTGGTGAAGGAAAAACGGAGGCAGGATCTCACCCGGCATTCCACCATGCTGGCCCACCGGATCGCCTCTCTTCCGGCGATCCGCTCCTTTCTGACGGAACAACCGGATGCCCCTCCCAAAGCCGAAATCGAGAAATTATTGGCCCTTCTGCTGACCGGTGATCCCTTTGTGGATGAGATTACCATCATCGATCAGACCGGAAAAGTGCCTTTTCATGTAACACAATCTCCTCAGGCCGCCGATTCCACTCTCGTCAAGCCCGTCCGGGAAACCATGAATCCGGCCGCCATGCACGAAATCCTGGCGGAAGACAACACCATCCTGATCGAAAACACCGGAGATTTTTGGGCCCGTCTCGCCCTTACCCCGGGTTCTTTATGGGGCTATGTGAAAGTCCATTGGAAACCCGAAGCCTCCTGGAAATATTTCAACCTTCTGAAATGGAGCATCCTGTGGGTGACCGGCACGGTGTTCGTTTTGTCCCTGGCGATGGCGCTCATTCTCCTAAAAAGAACGTACACGCGCGAATACAACCGCTTCGCCAAGGCCGTCAGTCTTCTCTGTGGAAGCGATTACCACCAACGCATCGACACGCAATCGTTCTCCCCCGCAATGGCCGGCATCGGAGTTCATTTGAACCGGATTCTGCAAGAAATTGAAAATGAGAAAAAAGAAAACCGGCTCTTGGACGACAATCTCCGCCAGATAGAGCGGAGTTGTGCCAATTTCCGGAAAGCCCTGACTCAGAAAACCGCGGAATGTGAGAAAATGCGGCAGGAGATGCACCAGGGGTTGATGACCTTGTTCGATCTCCTCTGGTGTGGAGTGTTGATCATTGATGAAGAATACGGCATCCATTACATCAACAGTCAGGCGGAGCGATTGCTGCGGTTCGCCCGTTATGATGAATCATACCTGGTGGATGACCGGTTGCGGGCTTGTCTGGCCCCGTTAGTCCGTTTCGGTGAAGCTTCCCGGGTGGACGACCTCTGTGTGTGGCCGAAGCCTTCCTTCGGACAGTCGGTCTCCTCCCACGTGCGGGCCGCGAAAATCCCCACCGCCGATGGTTCTCCCCTGTTCTTTGTCCTGCTCCAGGAAGAGAGCGGTTACCCCAAACCACACAATTCCGACTACTATTCCAAACGGCTGGTGTTTGACTTTCTCGATCCCAACGGCTGGATTGATGAACCCGCCGTGGATTCCTCGGAAATGCCCGCCGGGGAATCCATTCCCGTCCGGGAGTGGTTCCAACAGTGCTTGGACCGTCTCAAAACCTTTCATGCGCTCGAAAAGGGAGAGTTGGGGGAAATTCAAACGATCCGCTTGGCCTCGTGGCTTCGCGCGCAGTTCAATGATGCCGGGTGGTGCTCGCAACATTTACGTCTTGATGCCAACACCCCGGAACATGATATCCCTCTCCAACTGCCCGGACGGATGTTGGCTGAATTCTTGGAATCCATCCTTCTCGTCCTCGGGCGTCTGGCCTATCCCGGCGGCCGGACCCGCGATGATTGTATGGCCTTGCGGGCTTTGGTCGATTCCAAGGGAAAACCGGTCATCTCCATTTCTTTGCCCAACCTGGCCAAAAAACAAGCCCACCGGATTCATGACCTGCTCAACGAAAGAATCGATCTCGCCGGTGAATTCAATAGCACCGCGCCTTTAACTTTGGACCGCTTGGAAATCGACATTTGTTACTCGCTGTACCGCTACGTCAAACAAGGATTGCGGATTCAGGCCGAATGCGTCTATTCTGAAAACATCCATTCGGCTTTGGTCCGCCTGACGCTCGATCCCCATGCGTTCCCGGCCAAGAAAGATAAGGAGGCTTCCTTCCCGGATTCCGAGGCTGGTTCTCTTTCCGCCACCATTCCCCATGATATGATTCAACAATATTTGACCCGGGAATAAAAACAAGAAAAAAACGCCCGCGCAAGAAAACGCTTGCTTCCTGTAACACCTTGGGTTATAGTGGATTAGAGTCGCTATTTTTTTTCTTTGGATTATTGCTTCTATCCTGTTCATGGGTCACGTCGGGGCATAGTGTTGCGGAGGGTTTCGAATGACTAGTACGAAAAAAGACATCGTGAAGGAAGTAGCGGCGCGAACGGGATTTGACATTTCCAGCGTGAAAGAAATCGTCCAAACCATGTTTGATGCCATGTGTGAAGGCCTTTCCGCGGATGGAAATATTGAAATTAGAAATTTTGGTATATTTAAAGTAAAAGAAACTCCGGCCCGCAATGCCCGGAATCCCAAAACCAGTGAAATTATCACGGTTCCTGCCAAAAAACATATCAGCTTCAAGCCCGGCCAATTGATGAAAGAAAAAATCAACGAAAAAAGGGACAATCCCTTTTGAACCCCCTGCCTGCGGGCCGGCTGGATGCAGGATGATTCAGCGGCAGGTATCGATGAAAGAAAACGGCTGTAAGCCATTCCCGGCTTGTTGAAAACCATGGAAACCGAAAAGCGGCTGCCCCCCAAAATCCTCAAAGAAATCAAGGAAATTCCGACTATCCCGGACGTGGTGGTCAAGGTCATGCAACTCACCCGGGATCCCAACGCCAGCGCGAAGCAACTGACGATGGCCATCGCCAACGATCCCGGCTTGACCGGCAACCTGTTACGTTTATGCAATTCGGCTTATTACGGCATTCCGCGCGTGGTCTCTTCCCTAAACCAAGCGGTTATGTACTTGGGCTTCCATACCGTCCGGAATCTGGTGCTGACCTGTTCCGTCAGCCGTTTCTTCAACCCCCAAAAGCGGATCTACGGGTATGTGAAAGGCGGTCTTTGGTATCACTCGGTCGCCAGCGCTATGGCCAGCGAGCAGGTCTGCAAACTGACCCAGAACAACCTGCGGGATTCCGCCTTCACCGCCGGCCTCCTCCACGATATCGGACAACTGATTATGGGCACCTCCATCAAGGACACGGCCGAAACGATCGTTGATTTAATGAAAAACGGCGGACTGACCGAACTGGATGCGGAAGAGGAAGCGGTGGGATTCTCGCATGTGGAACTGGGTGCCGTGCTGGCCGACCAGTGGAATTTTCCCGTCGAACTGATTCAGGCCATCCGCTATCATCACCATCCCGACCAGGCCCCGGACGCTTCCTTCCTGCCCGCCATTGTCCACGTCGCGAATGCCATCGTACTGGATTTGGGCTATGGCGTGGAAATCGAAGAGATGAAACACCCCGCGAAACCCGAAGCCCTTCAAAAAATCGGTTTGCAGCCGGATCAATTGGATGAACTGAAAACCCGCGTTGCTGAGTTGGTGACCCAAAACGCCCCCAACTTTTTGGCCATGGCCGATTGACGATCCGGCTGCGGTATGTCTTCTCCCTATATGCTGAATTTTCTTGATTTGCGGGATAAGGAAGTACGATTGGAGACGCGAAATCCTTCCCTTTCCCTCAAGGAGAGTGGCAAGGTGAGGGTAGCCTCGAAAGGGCGAAATTCATTTTACTTCACGATCAAGTAAATAGTTCCCCCCTAATTTACCAATTAGGCAAACGTACCGCTTCTGAAGTAGTATCCAAAGCCGGGATATACGGTTTGATATCAATTATCGGCGTATCGTGAAAAGCGTCGATTTTGTCAATAATGATTCGATTATTTTCGAGAGCAAGCATCTTGCATAAACTCAAGGCGATCAAGTTGGGACGCAGAGGAGAACGGCAGGCAAACACACCTGTGAGGGGGATCTCTTTTTTGCCCATGGGATGAACTTGCAGTATGCTTCTTTTTTCAGGAGTGTCATTTTTGTGAAACCAATACATCACATATAGATGTGAATAGTTCTCCAAACCTTTCATGGCATCTTGGTATTGATCAAAAATCTCCAGGAAGGTTGCGTCATCTGTCTTTCTGACTTTCCCTACTGGATAAACGTGGAAAACAGTCTTGTCCCGGATTTCGTGGACTTCATCTCTGGTCATCCCCTCTGCGGCAAGCAATCCCCCAGCGGCGGTCATGGCAATGCTTTGGAAGATCCAATTTCGTCTTGTGATAATCATGTCGATCTCCTTCATCCGAGTTGGATTTGGCATGTTACTGAAGATAGAAAGTTTTTAAAAAAATCTTACATTTTATAATTTTGGTGACGTGTCTCCCCTCCCGTGCGAACAATGTCCCCTGAACTGTATAAACCATTTGTCGGTTGATAAATCGTGACACTTTCTTCCAGGATCAATCGGCGTGCCCATAACTCCGCGTTCAGCCCGCCGTCCGAGTCTCGGTCCGGACCGAAACTGCACAGAACCCATGATTTAAACCGCTGCTCGGGCAGCCAGTATTCATGATTCCGGTACGCATAAGAAAGCCGGATCACATCGTCGTTCCAGCCTTGCGCGCCGATAAGTTTCAAGAAAGGATCCTGTAAATTAACGCTGGGAATATAGGCAATGGGAGTGGTTAGGGGAATCAGCCGGTACGAGATCAAGTTTTGTTTCGGATTGGGGAATGTGTACACCCCGTAAAGCGGATAATGTTGATGATCGATATGATATGATTCCAGAGCAGTTTGTAAATTTCTAAAATCTCCCATCACTCTGGCCAATTGAGCCCGGATTTGGGCTTGGAGAAAATTGGGCACGGCTAACGCTGCCAATATGCCTATAATGGCTACCACGATGAGAAGTTCAATTAATGTGAAGGAATGATCATGTCCCATTTTTTTATTATTAAATTATGAAAATAAAATCTCATTCGGTATGACGAATTTAAGAAACGTATTATTCTTAATCGTAGATCTAACGCGGTGCGTGTCAAGAGGTATTCTCCATCTGGCCGGTTTTTTTCATCCGAGGTGGAATATGGATGCGGGACTCATGGATCGATTCAGAGACACTATGTCCGGAAGGCGCCATCCGCAGGTCCTCGGCGGTCCGAAGCGCAATTCGCCAAGATAGGATTCTGAAAAACCAGAATCAACTCTCGTCCATAAAGGAGAGGATTACTTGATGCAGCAAGAGGGAGACAATCATGCCATCCGGGATGCTCTTCTCCAATGATCATCCCGATATCTGAAACACCCGCCGCGCGTTTTCCCGGGTTTGTTCCGCGAGTGTCTCTGCGCGGGTGTCCCGCAGGTCAGCCAGCCGCCGCAAAGTGGCGGGAAGCATGGCCGGTTCGCAAAGTTTCCCCCGGCTGGGCACTGGCGCCAGGTAAGGCGCGTCGGTTTCAATAAGCAGATTCGGGCTGGGAACAACCGCCGCGATGGCCTGCACATCCCGGGCGTTTTTGAATGTGACGATGCCCGAGAAGGAAACGCAATATCCCCGCGCCACCGCCGCTTCCATCACCTCCCGCGACGCCGTGAAACAATGCAAAATAGCCGACCCGGGCGGGCGCGCCTCCAGAATCTTCAGGAAATCTTCATCCGCTTCGCGCAAATGGATTACCACGGCCTTGTTCAGGCGGTTGGCCAGTTCAATCTGCCGGATAAAATGCTCGATTTGCGTCTCCTTCGGTCCGGCGGGGTAATGGTATTCCAGGCCGCATTCGCCGATGGCCACCACCAGGGGATGGCCGGCAAGGCGTTCTAATTCCTCCAGGTATCCCGTGGGAGCGGCCAGGATTTCATGGGGCGATACGCCTATCGAGACGTACAGTCCAGGCAGCTGGTCTGCCAGCTCGATCGCCCGGCGGCTGCTTTCCAGGTCATATCCGATGACAACCCCCTCACTCACGCCGGCCGCCTGGGCTTCACTCCAAGCGCTTTCTTCCCGGCCTTGAAAGGCGGGATGGTTCAAGTGCAAATGGCTGTCGAAGAGTCGCATCATAGAGTATAGGGTCTGATCAAGAGAAAAAGCGGTAGAAAAACATAACGGGATCGAAGCCGGTGATCATGTTGACGCCTAAAAGAAATAGAATGGTGTAGATCACCGCGGAAAACACCGTCTCGTTGATGCGTTGGTTCATCCAGACGCCCAGCCAGGTGCCGAGGGGGACAAACGGCAGCAAAATGAGGCTTTGCTGCATGCTGCCGAGGTTGATCATATGATGATAGAAATAAGGGATCAGTTTCAGGGCGTTCACGAAGGCAAAGAGCACTACGGTGGTCCCAACAAATAACCGGCGGCCCAAATGCTGGGGAAAGAGATACATGGTAGCGACGGGCCCTGCCGCATGCGCCAAGGTGGAGGTTACGCCGATCCAAAAACCGAAAAACCAACCATGCCAATTCTCAGGCTTGTAGGAATCCAATCGCTTCAGAATCCAAGTTTTCGCGGCTTGGTAGAGGACAAACGCGATGGAAATGACGCCAATAAAAATTTTGAGAAAATCCTGAGTCTGGTTTCCATTGCCGATTTTCCCCAAAAAAACGCCACACACCCCGATCCCGATAGCCGCCCCGGGTAATAAAAGCCATAAATTCTTCGGATCGAACGTGCGCCGGTAATGGAATAAGGCGATCACATCACAAGCGCATAGCAAGGGCAGCATGATGCCCAGCGAGGCCTTGGGATCGTTAGTGGCGATGATGAAAAGCGGCACGGCGGCGATTCCCACGCCGCTTCCGAATCCGGCCTTGGCAATCCCCACCAATACCACCGCCAAGGGGGCGAGAATGAAGTAGGTCATAAGAATTTCTTTTCTGGTTGGAATGATAGCGTGAAGCCCGATTCCCGGGCCAGAATGAATGATACTCCCGGATCCACCGCAGCAAACCCCTGAACGGTATTCATTTACCTTTTCGCAGGATTCGATTTGGGATCCATGAAAGAAGCATGGGATTTTCATGACTCCCGGCATACAGGTTGCGTTGATAGGGACTCTGGCGGGATTGAAGGGTCAAACATCGGCAAATATTGCCGATTTCGTGGACTGACCGGCAAAATTCTCATGGTGCATCCGGTGACATAACATGGTCTCTTTATTTGGCATTCTCAACATCGGATCGCAAGGTATATCTGCCTCCCAGGCCAGTTTGGACACGACCGCCAACAATATCGCCAACGCCAATACCGAAGGCTATTCCCGTCAGCGGACGGTTCAACAAACCCTGGATACGCTGGTAACCGCCAACGGCGTTTTCGGTCAAGGCGTAAACGTAGTCACCGTGGAGCGCATCCGGAACCGGCTCCTGGAGGCACAAGTCCGGGAAGCGCTGGGAGATACGAATTTTAACCAGCAAATGGGCACGGTACTCGCGCAGCTCGAGTCGATTTTCAGCGATCCCCTCCATTCCGTGTCCAGCACGACGGAGACTCTCTACGCGGGGGGACTGAATGATCTGATTTCCTCTTTTTTCCGAGCGTTTCAGGATCTTTCCACAACGCCGGATTCTCCCGAGCTCCGTATCGCGGCCATCGAAAGCGCGCAAGCCTTGGCCGAATCGATCGTGTCGAAATCTCAGCAATTGATTACACTCCGCATGGATTTGAATCAACAGATCGGCACGCAGGTCCAGACGATCAATCAAGCCCTTCAAGAAATAGCCGGTTTGAACGGCGCCATCCGGTCCGTGGAAGCAGGCGGGAACCGCAACGCCAACGAATTGCGGGACCGCCGGGATCTGCTGCTGCGTCAAATTTCTGAACTGGTTCCCGTACAGGTGGTGGAAGGCGCGGAGGGAATGGTCAGGGTTTCCATCGCCGGGCAGTGGATTGTTGATCATACCAGCGCCAATCCCCTGGTCGTGGAAACTTCCCGGAATGAGGATGGGATCGATCTGGTGGGCATTCGCATCGGCGGGCAGGGGCTCCACTTGATTGACAACGAGGTGCGCAAGGGCAAACTGGGCGCGATTTTGGAAGCGCGTGACCGCCTTCTCCCCGCGTTATCGGAGGAGTTGGATGTCTTGGCCCGGGGGGTGATATTCGAGGTCAACCGGTTGCACAGTGCGTCATCCGGCCTGGTGGGCTATTCGGCCATCCGAAGCAGCCTGGATGTCCCTTCCCGCGCATTGGACTCGAATAGCACAATGACGCTCAACCGCGTTTTCAACGAACCGGCCCCCGGCAGCCGAAGTGCCTCGGGCAGTCGTCCCTATCCCATTCAGGATGGAGAATTTACCATCCGGGTGACCGATTCTGTTGACCAGAAACAGGATACCTATGCGGTGGTGGTCAATACGGATGACACCCTGGCTGCCTTGGTTTCCCGCATTGACCGGGCGGATGGGATCGTCAGTAAGGCCCAGTCGGCTTTTGCTTTTGATCCGGTTTTCGCGCAAAGCGTTCAAAGCCGAATGGGGGTGAAGAACACAGAACGTTCAGACACCTTGGCTTCTCTTTCTCTGGCCGCGGGGACTGCCTTGGCTGTCATGCCCGGCGATTATTCCTTTGAAATCCACATCCGGGATGCGGCAGGATCCCGGGTAGATGCCGATCCTGCGAGTCCGGAGAACGATCCCTTTGTAGTCCAAATCAACAGCGGGATGACTTTGGATGAATTGGCCAATCAGATTCAGGCCGGGAGCGGGGGGCGTTTGCGCGCGGATTGGGTTTCCAGTTCATCCGATCCTTCGACCACCTGGCTGAAAATCCAGACGGTTAACAAAAACGAAACCTTTTCGATTCAAAACGACAACTCCGGATTGATCGCGGCGTTGGCGTTTCCCCTCACCGATCCTACGGTTCCCCTCGTGGGCGGGACCGCCACGTCCGCCCAATTCACCTTCAGCGGCGCCCCCGGGGATTCGTTTCTGGGATCCGGTCATCCCGCTTTTTCCCCTGCGTTTCCCGGCCCGCCGCCTTGCGTGATTCAAACTGGAAGTTTTGAACTGGTCGTGTTGGATGAGAACCTGGTCCCCACGTCTGCCACGATCACGATATCCACCAGCGAAATCGATTCCCTGACCGAATTACGCGACGCCATCCAGGCCGCCGATCCTCACTTGAGCGTGACCATAACGGAGGATCGCCAATTTCAGATCACCGCCGCGGACGGGCGCTCGTTCTTTTTCCAAAACGATACCACCGGCTTGATCCAAGCCATGGGCTTTTCTGATATACAAGGTTATGGCCGCCTGGGGGATCAAGTTTTTCAAGATGGATCGTTCGAGATCGTCGTCGCCAATGCCGCCGGACTAGTCACGCATATCCTTGAAGTGCCCGTATCCGCCGATCCCTCCCACGCGGAAAGCATGCTGACCTTGAACCGGTTAGTGGAACAGATCAACCGCTCGGCGGAAAACGCGGGAGCGCCGGTGCGGGCCAGCCTGGCGGCCGATCCCCAGGATCCCAACCGTTGGCGGCTGCAAGTGGAAGCCTTGGGAGGATCTGAATTCACCTTCCGGAGCGACGACAGTTTGATTTTGTCTGCTTTGGGTTTTGCGCCGGGGCCGGTTCTGAATGGCACCGGGGATAATCCTATTCTGGGAGCGGAAACGGTCACGAAAACCGGGGATACCCTTGGCGGACTGGTTCGCGCCCGGATTCAGGACGGGCAAATCGAAATTGCCACCGCTGGCCGGTATCAAATCATGTTTACCGGTGACACCAGCCATTTTCTGGCGGCGGCGGGGATCAACACGTTATTTACCGGAACCAGCGCCAAAACCATGGCGGTGAACAACCATCTTTTGGAGAATTACAACCTCCTGGCGGTCTCTTCCGATGGGTCGCGCGGTAACAACGATACTGCCTTGGCCATCGCCGATTTGGAAAACAGACATGTTCTGAATGGAAAAACGATCGGCGAACACTATCGCGGACTGGTGACCGCCTTGGGGGGGGAAGGAAACCAGGTGAGCCAGCGGATGAAATCCAGTGGAGAAATGTTGCGGCAGTTGGAAGCGCTGCAAGAACAAGAATCCGGAGTCTCGCTGGATGAAGAATCCATTGACATCATTCGCTTCCAACAAGCCTTTCAGGCTTCCGCGAAAATTATCGCCACCGTCGACGAACTGATGAATGTCATCATCAACCGCCTCGGTTCTTAAATCCGAACAAGGGATAATTCATCATGGTCCGTATCACTCAAAACCTGCTCAGCAGCCGATCGGTATTCTATCTGAATCAAAGCATGGAACGGCTTGTCCGGTCGCAGGAGACCATCAATACCGGCCGGGTCATCAACAAACCTTCCGATAATCCCGGCGCTTTCTCTCTGAGTCTGTCCTTGCGCTCCACAATCACCCAAACACGCGGATACTTGCGCAATATCGAGAATGCCCGCAGCCAACTGGACATGAGTGAGAGCACCCTCTCGAGCCTCACTGAAACTCTGCAGACCATCCGGACTCTGGCGGTCCAAGGTGGAAACAACATCGATCCCGCCGCCCGGCAGGCCTTGGCCGTTCAAGTTCAGGAACTCTACGGCCAAATCCTCGACCTGGCCAATACACAGGTTAATGGTCAACCGCTCTTCGGCGGGAGTCAAACCCAAGGGACGGTGTTCGAAACCAACGCGGGCGCGGTGCTTTATACCGGCGATACGTACCAACGCGAAGTAGCCATCGGGAAGGGAATCACCATCGCTTCCAACATCAACGGTATGCAAGCATTCTTGCATACGCCCAACACGGTCATCGGTTCCATCCGGGTGCAAGATAGTACTGCCCCCTTGGCGGAACAACTCCGGCAGGCCAACCCTCATTTCCCCAATCTGCCTCCCGCGCCGTCCCGCCCTGGGGAGGCCACGGCTGAACCTTCACCGAACGCGGAGAATTCGCCCTCGCCGCTGCCCAATAACTACGCTACGTTCTTCATCTATGATCAAGAGATCCCTGTGGATTTATCCGTGGATTCACTGGCCGATGTGCGGGACCGCATCAACGCGACGGTCAAGGATGTGACCGCGCAAATCAACAGCCAAAACCAGCTGGTCATCGTCTCGAAACGTTCCGGCGCGCTCGTGCTGCGGGATGGCGTCCGGCCGGCGGGAGATTCGACCGGGGAACCGGCGGGTGTCAACCTTCTCAGCGCGTTGGGCCTGTACCACCGCGTGGAAGGTACGCGCAATCTCGGCTTCGGATATCCCGCAACAAATCCACTTACCCTTGGATCCACCGGTCCCGTGCCGGACCGGAGTGGAGTGCCACTTCAATCCAACGCGTTCTTGTTCGCCTCGGCTCATGCGGGACCATCCTCCACAGCGGCGGTTCCCTTTGGAGATAATCTCGCCCTCACCAACGTGGATGAGCAGGGGAACGAGGTTTGGCTGGCGAACGGCCGTCCCGAATTTATCGACGATCTCGAAGCGATCCGGATCACCCTCGGCGATGAGGCAATCGATATCGATCTCCGGGCGCTGACCGCCGGCTATGATTTCGACGGCGTGGCCGGAAACGGGGACGATGTACCCGGTTCGACGCTGGGAGACCTGTTGGATTTGATTAACCATCATCCCTCGTTGAAGGGAAGAGTTACGGCGTATATCACGGCGGATGGCACGCATATTGGTCTCAGTGCCACGGAAAGTGCGGAGGAATTCAAAGTCGAAAACACCCGCTGCCTGTTCGGACGGGATCTCACCACCCGCGTCACGATCGATCCAGACACCGGCGAATCCGTAATCACGCGAAGCGCCCCCCTCACCAAGGAGACGAAGCTGGATGATTTGCCAGGGGCAATTGTGGATTCATCCACCGGCAGTCAAGGGATCCGGCGTTCAGCGCCTTCGGCCTCCGGCGATGGTTCGGATTTGAATTGGGGCTTGTTCACAATCACCAATGGCGGCAACAGCGGCACCATTGACCTCCGGGAAGCCGTCACCGTGGGGGATGTCATCCGGGCCATCAATGATTCCAAAGTGGGGGTGGAAGCCCGGATCAATGATGCCGGCACCGCTATCGATATTGTCTCCATTTCCCCCGCATCGGGCACTTTGAGCGTGACGGATATGTTCACGGGCACTGTGGCCCGCGATTTGGGATGGTTCAACCCCCCGCCCCCCGCACGGATCCAATCCGCTGGCGGTCTAACGGGGGAGGAGACGCTCGGTGCGGCTTTTCCCGGCGTTGCCGGCGGGACGTTTGAAATCGAGGTTCGCGACGGGGCGGGCCGCGCGCTCGGCAGGTATTCGATCGCGGTCAGCGGCAGCGACACGGTGAATGATCTGGTCAAAAAAATTGATGAGGCCGATGGCCAAGCCGGCGTGGGAGGGGGATTGATTTCCGCGTCACTCGAAGGCGGCGTGTTGACGATTACCACTCCCTATGATGGGTACACGCTGCTGATCGATGCTGCTAGGGACACCACCGGAACCGGCGCCGTCCGGCTCACGGAGCAACTGCGAATCAATCAATACACCGCCTCCACGGAGGCGCAGGCCGGAGTTTTGATGCCCTACGCCAGCCGGCAGAACACGGCTTCCATCCTGGGAATCAACCAGACGGGCACCGTCAACGCGATCGAAGAAAAGAACGTTTTCCGTTCCGTTAAAAATCTGGAAAACGCGTTGCGCAACGATGACACGGAGGGGATCAACCAAGCCTTGGCCGATCTCGACAAGGATCTGGAGGCGGTGCTTCTGACCCGCACGCAACTGGGCGCGCGGCTCAACCGGCTTGACGCGGCCCAATCGCGTTTGGAGGAACAGGAAGACTTGTTAATTCAGAATGTGTCCAACAACGAAGACGCCGATCTGGCCAAAGCCATTTCCGATCTGACTCTCTCCGAAACCGCGTTTCAAGCGGCCTTGCAGGTCACCGCCCGGATCCTGCAGAAAAGCTTGTTGGATTTTCTCTAATCAATTCCGTCCCGGCGGATGAATATGATGATACGCGGGATTGACCTACAGATAACCCATCGACAATTGCCGCGAGATGGCCATGGCTTCTTCCGCTTCGGGGATCATGCCTTTTTTCACCAACACGCGCGACAGGTTGGTATAGCTGAGAGGTTCACGGGGACTGAGATCGACCGCCCGGCGCGCCGCCTCCAACGCCGGATCCAATTCCCCCAACATCTGATAGCACATCGAAATGGCCATGTAGATCTCGCCGTCCTCCGGATCGATTTCAAGGGCTTTTTGGTATTCGGCGATCGCTTCGCGGTGTTTACCCTGGCCGTATAAATCGAGTCCTTGGTTGTACAATTCGTCCTTGGTCGCCATTTTGAGGATTATCCTTTATCGAATTGGCATGGTGATAGGAAGTCTAGCATGGAGAAAAATCCCGGCAACGCGGAGATGGCGAATAAACGGCGCTGGGGCACCACCTGGATCGGGCCATTCTCTTGCGTTTCGGATGAGCAATCACTGGTTAGATCTTCCCGATCCCCGTTTCCATACCCGCCGTTTGGCTCGACGTTTCATTGTTACTGGTTTTTTGCAGCACCAAGTATCCAATGCTGGAAGGTGTTAGATGTACTGCGTTCGCCGGACGGTAAAACAAAAGGGACAACAACGGCTGCCACGGCCTGAGCAAGAGCGCGAGGGGCGAAACACGCGCGGGATCCAACCACCTCCGGATGGGGAATCCCCGGTCGTCATAAAAACCAGAATCCACCACCCGCCAGGCCGCGGATTCCTGCAGCCTTTTTTTAACCGGTTCGGGGGAATAATTCCGGCAAAACACCTCGTTCCATGCTTGGCCGGGAGATGGCGGGCCTTCCTGGCCGGTTTGATACCCGATGGGATAGGGCACTTCCAGCCAGTTTTCTTCATACCGGGGGGAAGTTTCTACCGTGACCACCGCGATCCCTCCCGGCCGCAACACGCGGTGCATTTCTCTCATGCCTTCTATGTCGCCCGTACCGGGAATGTGTTCGATCACGCAAAGCGCGGTGACCGCGTCGAAGGAGTTGGACGCGAAGGGAAGAAAACGGGCGTCTCCCGCTAGGCAAGCGCACGCGTTGGATTCAGAAACGGGCACTGCTTTTTGCTCGATCTCTTTCAAATGCGGGAACGCGTAGGTGGATCCATCCAGCACCACGATCCGGGCTCCCCGCGTGGCCCAATATACCGGCAAGGGATTCCATCCAGTGCCGATGTCGAGGAGGGTGGCATGGGGATTCGCGTAAGGAACTCGACGGGACGCCAGGATGACCTCACGGATTTTGTGCAAGGCGAGGCTTTCCCGGACAAAGTGGGAGTCGTTATGCCACAAGAATTGAAGGAAATCACTCAACTGGAAATCAGACTCTCCCTTTTCGGGACAAGTCCAACGGGGAAAGCAACGCTCCACCCCCCGGACCAAATGAACGGCGAACCATGTGAGCCGCCGTTTGATACTGAAAACCACCCGGCCCCGGATTCCGGATGATTGGAATGAATGCTGCGCAAAGCGAACGGCATTGAAATAAAATTGGTGAAGGTAAGTGGACCAGATACGGTATCGTTTTTCTCCGCGCCGCCTGCCCCGGGCGCGCGCTTGTCTTAACCATCGCCTGGCGGAGGAGAATTCCCTGTGGCGCACATCAATATCCGCCAGGATTTGACAGATCCCCGCGTCCGGTTCGCGCCATTGCAGGTATCGCGCATAGGTCTCCCGCGCCCGGCTCCAACGCCCGCGCGAATAATGTAAATAAGCGAGATGAGCCAGCAATTCCGGAGAATCCGGATGTTCTGCTGCTTTTCTTTCCAGAAATAATCCAGCCTCTTCCAAGTGTCCGGAAGCAGCCAGCCTATTGGCTTCTTTTAGGATGGTTTCCATGCGGGATACTCAAGGATTGTTTCGGTTCATCCCTGGATTAAGTGATTATGCCAAGAGAAAGAACCATAATCCAATTGTACTGGCAGAATACTTTTTCGCCTTCCCTCTCCCTCGGGAAGCGGGCAAGGATGAGGGGAATTTGGGTGGAAGTGGACCTGGAGGTCCGCCTTTACCCCGGAGTCCATAGAATCGATTCGACTTATCCGGTCCGCGCTTCCCGGATGAACCATCCTTTGTTCCCCCACGCGTGTGAAATTTCCTATTAAAATTTTTCCTGAAGTATGAGATAATGATTTGTCAATCGAACATTGAGACAATCGTTTGATTGGCAATATTATCATTCGATGGGGGTGTCATCATGCGGCCGATGTTCGTTTGCGTGCTTCTTGTCGTTTTCGTGGCAGCTCCGTACGCGCAGGAACCGATTTTGGCGGATGTCGTGTTGTATGAGACGACGTTTGAAGATTGGGATACTAGCGCCTGGTGGACCTCATCTCCGCTCACGATTGTGGGAGTGTTTGTCGATATTCCCGGAAACGAGACCGAAGCCATGGAAGTGGTGACCACCGGAGGAACAACCAACATCTGGGATGAACAAATGGGAACCAACTGGGCCACGCCGGAGAACAGCACCACCCTGGCCTGGCGGATCCAATTCCGGGTCCGGGTCGATCATGCTCCTTACAACATTCCCACGTATCTGCAAATCAACCAGGATCCCTGGAGCGGCGTCAGCACCACAGTTACCATTCCCGCCGGTTTCGAGAAAAAATGGCTTTCCTATGATTTTATTCTAGGCCCTTCCAATGTGTTTACGACCGCCGATATGGGCCTGCGGTTTCAATTGGGAAGCCAAGCCCCCCAAACACTCCAATTCGATGACATCCGGGTCGCGCTCACCCAGGCCTTGACCAGCCGGTCGTATGAGGGCACCACCGACATCCGCGCGGTGTTTCCGCGGGGGGGGACGGCGGAAGCGGTGACGATGGACGGCGCTCCCAATGGCACCACGGTGGCAAAATTCACGGTCAATCAACCGGGCAGCACGATCGAGGACGCCGCCGTCATCCTGGGCCGTTTCACCAAGGTGCGCACTTACGATGGCGCGTTGCGGCTGAACCTCACGGTGCGCTCCAGCGTTGCCCCCTTGGTGATTCGCGGAGGCTATACCAATTCGAGCGAATGGACGGGTGCCACATTGCCGGCCGTGCAAGAAGTCACCCTGACGGAAAAGGGCGTATGGACCGACATCTCGTTTTTGTTGCCGCCTTACCCGGAGACGTGGAGTGTGATTTTCCCTTACTTGCAACTTGGAGGGCAGGGAAACGTGGTGCTGGAATTTGACAACCTCTATTTATACCGGACGAATGAAACGACACCGGTACGGGTCACGGATTGGTCTCTGTTCTGATTCCCGTGAACCAGCCGGATATGACAGCCTTTTTCGTTATCTTGGCTCGTAATTCGATTGCCGGAGAAGGATGGAATTTGCCCTTTCAAGGCTCCCCTTACCCTGTCCCATTCCCAGAGGGACAGGGAATCGTTGCGCGTTCCCGTCCATACTCGTGCCAGGATGGAAGCCCGCCAGGAGTTCCGCAATACGGTACTTTCCTTGTCCACCCGAAAGAGGGATCAAGAAGCCCGGCATTATCTCTCCCCGGTCGGCTGCATTTCCCAGGTTTCGAATGAGACGAGACGAACCGGACCATTCTCCGCCAGGCCTTCGATCCGCAGGTGATCCGGGCGCATCTCCGGCACCACCAGGGTGCAGCCGGCACGGCGGTTGAGATAGACTTCCACGAGTAACTTGTCCACGAAGACGCGCAGATCCAACGTTTTCTCCCCTTCAAGCCAATCGAAATCAAAGGTCCGGCCGCCGATGGTCATTTGCTTCGCGGCGCGGTTCCAGGTAAGAGGGACCGCGGTTTCGCTATCCGTGGCGGGCCGCAACCGCAGCCCGAATGATTCCGCCTCACCCGGTTCGAACACCGCCCGGATCTCCACGCAACCGGTTTCCCGTTCGTCCAGTATGATGGACCGCGAGGCGATGGTCTGGTTTTCGATTTTTTGATAGGACCTCCGCAACATTTCGATTTCCGGCGCGGGTTCCATGCCCAGCCTGCCGTCCGGCCGCAAGGTGAGGATGCGGGGAAGCGTAAACGCCCCGTTCCATCCCGGTCCTTTCACGTCGCGGATCCAGCCCCACAGGATCCGCCGGCTCCGGCCGTCTTCCAGGCAATTGGGCGCGTAGAAATTAGGGGAATAATCCAGGATTCCATGAAAATCCGGTTGGAAGGAATAATCCGGAAGAAGATCGCCGGTGTAATACCGGACCAGGTTGTGGGGGGAATACACCAACACCCGCTTGTCCCCCAATGGAAAGAAATTGGGACATTCCCAGTTGCCTTCCTGATCTTCCGGCTTGGATTGGTAGAGGATGTTGAGGAACTTCCAATCCACCAGGTTGGGCGATTGATAAAGGAACGCCGCGCCCCGCCCGTCTTTCGGATGTCCGCCGAGCACCACGTACCAGGCGTTTTTCTCCCGCCAGACATAGGGATCCCGCCAATCCAGAATTTTCAAATCGCCATGCAGGTCTTCGGTCAAGACGGGATTGCCGGGGTATTTCGTCCAGGTCTGCATGCCGTCCCCGCTGTAGGCCATCCATTGCACCGCGCCGTCATAGGCTGGAGTGTCCGGACCGATGCTGGTGTAGAACGCGCGCGGGATGCCGTTTTCATCCACGATAACGCTGCCCGAAAAACAATGCTCTTCGCCTTGGTCTTCCGAGGGCGCCAGCGCGATCGGCAAATGTTGCCAATGAACCAGATCCCGGCTTTTGGCGTGGCCCCAGTGCATATGCCCCCAGTTTTCACCATAGGGATTATGCTGATAAAAAAGGTGATATTCGCCCTGGTAGTAAATCGGGCCGTTAGGATCGTTCATCCAATAAGCGGGAGCCTGGAAATGATAGGCCGGCCGGTTGGGATCTTTCTCTACGGCGGCACGGGCCTGAGCCACCGAAGCCTCGGCCTTGGCGATAGCCTGCCGGTGATAGGCGTCTGCGGCGGAGACGCCCGCCGGGGGGGGAGGCTGGATTGGTTCAGCCGGCAGATCAAGCGCGGCAAGGAAAAGGAGAGCGAACGTTCCAAGCCACGGTTTCAAGCGCGTATCCTTCATGGTTTTGCCTCATATGGAATTTATGGGAATGGTACTAAAATCCAGGAAGGGGTGAAAGAAGGAAAAGAAAAATCAGGGAAATGTTTTAGGAGACATGATCAGGGCGAAAAATCCTTCTGCCCGTCCCTCCCCAATTCCTCCACTCTAACTCATCCCCGCACGTACCGCGCGTTGCCATTCAGAAGGAACACTGTGGGGCTTTCGAATGACAATTCGAACTGCTCGGTTTTGCCGTCGTGGTTGAGAATCAGGTTGGGATAGGCAACCGTGTATGTCCCGCTGTGGAGCAAGACATCTCCGGAAAGGGAGTTCCATCCCCAATATTCGTATCGTCCTTGTCCATCGAAGACATACCACCAAAGCAAGGAGGCGGGATCCTGGGTGTATTTGCCGTTCAGGATGGAGACATCGTTGGCATAGGGGGCGGTAAATGCGCCGGCAGTCAACGTGAATTGGTAATCGGCGGGATTGTCCTTGGAGGCAACCACAAAATAGTAGACCCCCGGAGAAAGAGGACCTTCGAGTACCACCGGCTTGGCCGTTGTCTCATCCGAAATCAAATAATCTCCGTTCTGATCGTACACCGCCATGTCCAGGTCCGCCTGTCCGTTCCAATCAAGACGGATCCGCACTGTCGCCTGGGCCGCCAGGTTGAACGCGTACCAATCGGCGTCGCCGCTATAGATGCCGCCTTTCAGGATGCTCCCCGATACGGAGATGGTCCCGTTCATGTTCAAAACGCCCAGGTTCTGCGGCTGCTGGATGGAGTTGTTCGGCTCTTGTTCGGCGATTCCTTGCGGCAGGGGTGTGGAGGTCGGGGTGGGGGGCGTCACGGGAGTGGCGGTGGGGACCGGCGTGCTGGCGGGCGTGCTGGTGGGAACCAAGGAATTGATCTTGGCTGCCTGGGAACTGCATAGCGATCCCAAATAGGCTTCTTCCGGATCGAGCGCGTAAACTTCCAGCCGGTCGAGCAAAATCGCGGTTCCTTGATCGGGGCTGGTTGCGGCGGCCTGAATCACCGGTGTGACGAGATTGCCTTCATCCGGTTCATACAGGAGCACCAAACTGCGTTCCGTATTCGTCATGCTGGCGCTGGTGGCGGGGATGTGCGTGGCGATGGAGCCGTCCACGGCGTTGGCGGCCAGATTGCCTTTCAACGCCACGAGCGCCACGGACGCGTTCGCTCCATCGCTGCTCATCACCGCCCGGAACAAGAGGGGCCTGCCGCCGGTGGCGATGGGTTCCTTCGCGTACATGAACGCGACCTGCCCGGGTTGGACGGAGAGCATCGCGCCCCGTTTATCCGTGGACGAGGGGATGGGATCCCCAAAGAATCCCATGACGAAAATAGAACCCGGCGCCGCTCCGCTGAATCCGCCGGGGATGGGACTCCACCCGCACAGGTCCAAGGTGTTTTCCTTGAATTCATACGTGAGGATAGGCTGCGCCGGCTTGGGAAGGGCCGATACCAGCGCGCCATGCAACAATGGCTGGGAGGAAAATGCCCGGCCGGAATAGGCGAGGGCGGACTCCAATTTGACCACGTCCAATTTATCGATCAAAACCGTCGTGGATGTGTCTCCTGTAGAGGCTACCTGAATGGCTGGGGTGATCCATTCACCCTGGTCCGGTTCGTAAAGCAGCACCAATGCGCGTTCCTGATTCACGAAGCGGGCCGCTTTAGCGGGAATGTGCGTAGCGATCGATCCGTCCACACCGGCCGCCAAGATGCCTTTAAGGGCCACCAGGGCAACCGCCGCGTTGGGACTGTCGGCCCAAACCGTCAGGCGCAGGAGTACGGGATTCCCCCCTGTGGGGATCGGATCGGCCGCGTACAAGAACGCCACCTGCCCAGGCTCCACCGTAATGATGAGTCCCTTATTATCTTTTGAGGAAGCGATCGGCTTGCCGAAAAACGATTGCGCTACAATCGTTCCCGCCGGCGTGTTGGGCACAAAACCGCCGGGAATGGGATTCCACCCGTTGGCGGCCAGGGAGGGCTGATCGAACTCGTAAATCCATTCCTCCGGAGCGCCGCCGGAGGTAGGGGTCGCGGTCGGTCCGGGAATCGGAGTAGTGGGGATGGCTGTGGGAATTCCCACGGTGGCGGTCGGCGTTTGGGTCGCGGTCGGCGTGGGCTGGGCCGATGGGGAGGGCGTAGGAGGAGCGGCAGGCGCCCCCACGGCAGTCAGCTGCACCGTGACCTCCGGTTGGTTCATGTCGGTGGACCGGATCCGCATGGCTGCCTGCACCGGCCCTTCCTGCAAGGGCTGACAGGCCACCTGGAATTGATATTGCGCTCCGGGAGGGATCTTTTGCGCGTTGCCGTTATGAGCGAAGCGGCCGGAGTTTTCCCCCTCGAAGGCGATATTCAACACGTCCAGGTCGGCGTTCCCCTGGTTGGTGATGCTCAGGGTTTGTTCGGCGATGGCCTGAACCGGCACCGTGCCGAAATCCAAACGGGCCGGGACGGCAATTTTCCCTTCCTGGGCCGTGTATTCGCCGATCCGGAATCCGAACGGATACGTAATGGCTTCGTTGGAAGAAAAGACCAACTGCAGGTTTTGGGTATCCACACTGAGATTGTCGGCGGCCAGTTTGCCCTCCACGAGCAGATAATTTTGGTGATTTTGATCAATCAGCCGGACCAGGATGCTTTTATCATCCCCCCGGAAGGAGGGCTTGGCGAGCAATTCGGTGTTTTTCAACAACAAACCGATTTTTTGCTGGTTGATATCGATCGAGACTACGTTGGCTGTGACTTGCTCGTTCTCTACGAGATCCATGTCGGCCAGGAGCAAGGCGTCGTTGGTGTGGGAAAAGATGGGATCGCCGATTTGCTGGCCGGACAAGGGCGCGAGAAACTCGAAATTGGACAAGTCCGATAGGCGCAAACCATAAATCCCCCAGGCATCGATGTTCTGTCCGGATTGGAGCTTGACCGCCGCCACGCCGTCGTAAAACAAATGATCCCCCCGGAAATTAAAGGTCAGCACGTCCGCGAAATAAAGATCCCCCATCCCCGCGCTTTGCAATTGAACCTGCAGCTTCACTTCCGAAACGGTTTTGCTATGAATATCGATTAGATAAATGAAATTGTCGTAATTGATGGTGGTGAAGGCAATGTACCGCAGATTCTTGGACATGGCCAGCGTCCGGACGATGCCTTCCTCGGTCCATTGTTCTTCTGATTGGCCGTCGGTCCAGTAAACGTTGTTGTCCCATCCGACATACACGCCCCATTGGCCGTCGCCCGAAGTGGCCGGCCGCGTGCCCGCCACGTACCGTGACGCGGCCAATTGATTATTCCCGGCCGCGTTAAGGATCAACATATAATAAAAATCATCCCGGAAGAAATCGTAACCGGCCGTGGAATCGGCTAGCAGGAACAGCACCGCCTCATTGCCACGGGTGGGAGTGCCGGGGGTGGAGGGGGGTGTGCCGCCGCCTCCGCCATCGGTAATGCCCACGGCGTCAAACGCGTTTTTCACCGCGGTGGCTTCCGCCTCGCCATACAAGTCCTGCGCCGCGTTGATGCACAAGCGGCGGTAGTCGATGAACTGCGACCGCTGGGTCAGGTATTGGGTCACGCAACGGAAGAGAATCCGCTCCGTTTTGTCCTTGCCGATGCCCCCGTTCAAACCCTCGGCCAGCAGATAGGACATGTAGCAAGGAATCCCCATGTTGATATGCACTCCCCCATGGTCTTGCTCCAGGGTCAGGTGTTTGTATTCCGCCATCGTGGCGGGGTTCGGTGAGGCCACTTGGGGATTGCCGGGATTGGACAAATCGCGCAAGGCGATTTTCCCGGGCACATTGATCGTTTCCTCTCCATGCAGCCAATTGTCGCGGTCCACCATGCAGCCGAAAAAGTCGGAAAAATGCTCATTGAGCGCGCCGGATTGATTTTCGTATATCAAATTGGAAGTGAAATTCGTGATCCCGTGCGTGTATTCGTGCGCCACCGTATCCAGGTCATGCGGCAGTATGCCCCCATCGTATTGCTCCCCGTCCCCGAATTGCATGCCCTTGATTCCCGGATTCCAACAGGCATTGTCACTGGTGCTTCCCCCTTGGCCGGTGGGGAACCGCCAATGAATGATCGCCCAGATGTTCATGCCGTTATTGTCAATGGAGTTGTAATTGAAGGTCTTCCGGTAATAATCTTCCGTCAACCGGAAGTTATGCATCAGGCTGACCGCCGTGGGATCCCATTGGTTCACGTTGTTGGTCACGACATCGTAAATCCGCAACTCCTGCGCGTTGGGATCCGCGTTCCGGAAATCCATCAGGTACAACGCGCCCGTCAACTTGGTGGGATCCGGCGGCTGGGATTGCCCGGGTTTGTACATGGGCAGGGTAGTGTCGATGGCGTAGTATTGTCCTTGGCTCTCCCAGCAGTGCATGGTGCGCGGAGTGCCCTTCAGGTCCGGCGCGGTGCCCGTGGCCGCCGCCGTCATCACTTTGTTGTATTTATGAACCACGGAGCCATCCGCGGTGGAGATGAAAATCTCCCAGGATTCCTGAAAATTCGGGGTCATGTCCACGTTGTAGCACATCACCGGGGCGCGGTCGATATCCCAATAGATCATGCGTTGCGCCCGCGGCGGGACGAGATGGGGACCGGGATGCCCCACCGCCTCCTGGGCCTTCGCGACGGCCGTTTCCAGGCTGATTTCCACTTCAGGAATAGGCATGTTCACGGGAGTGGCCGAGTACACGCCCGCCATCCGCACCGGATCGTGGCCCGCGCTGAAATGGACGCCAATCTCCGCCCCCCATATGGGCACACCCCGGTATTCCTGTTGCAAGATGACATGCGTCATACCCAGTTCATCGTGCTGAATCCGTTCGGCCTGGAATTCTTCCGCCGGATTTTGGATATTCAGCACGCGCTTGATTTCACCGGCCAAGGCCACCGCCATGCCGGCGTGGTCCAACCGTTCCCGCGCGGCTTGGTAGGCGGCCGAATCGTCCACCAATTTCTTTAAATCCCCCTCCAAGTGGCGCAATGTCCCGGAAACGTTGTCCATATGCAAAACCGCCCCGCTGCCCAGGTCCGCCAGCATTTGGTCGATTGCTTTTTGTTGTTCCGGATTCAACACGTTCGGGCCGGTGGCCCGGGGAAGCCCACTCATGGGTTTGGATGGCTGATTGGCCATTCGTTGCTGCATCCGGCCGAAGTGGGCCAAAATGCGGTCCGCGGCCTGCTTCGCGGTAGTGGAATCGGTCCGTTGGACGGTGGGACGCACCGGCTTGCGGGGTTTCGCGGCAGAAGGAAGGACTTGCGAATCCGGGGTGGCCGGGCCGGGCGCCAGGGCGGCTGTCAAAGATGTGTAACGGCTATCCGGTTGGGCGGGTAGGGCCGGCGCGGGATTCGACGGAGAAACCGGCTGGCTGGAGTGGAACGAGAAATACCCAATCCCTGCGATGCCAATACTAACCAGACACAAGAATAGAATGGCGGAGGATTTTTTCCACGGATTCCTGAATTTCATGGGCTTCACCCCACAGGATAGGATTTAAGAAGTTTGGATTGGAAAATGTGGGATAATTATAGATGGAAGACATAACCCTTGCAACAAAATTGTAAGAAATAGGAATAAACAATGGCTTGTCCAGCCATGACGTTCTTTTTTTCCGGCCGCCGGTCCGGATCACTTCAAAATGATCGATGTAAATTACCACAAAATTCCCTCTCCCTTGGGAAGAAGATCAGGGGGAACGTGTTTCTAAAAAGGCGGAGTTGGGTGTCCGCCTTTATACCGAAGGGAACGGAATCGATATTACCTCTTTCAGTCCACGCTTCCCGGATGAATCTTGATGATCAAGGCTTGCCCGGCCTGGAAGGATGAATGGCCGGTGAGGCGTAAGTGTCAGGCCGTTGACTGGCACCAAGGATGGAATCGGGAAGGCTGTTTTTCAATACCCGATTTCCGTAGTGGCGTTTTTCAAGATCTGGGCGCTGTGGTTCAACGCTTCCCGCTCCTCCTGGGAGAGAGCCGGCTGAATGGTGGCGATGACTCCCCCCGCGCCGATCACGCGGGGCAGGGAAAAGCACGCTCCACTGCAAGCCTCCTCCCCGGTGACGCAAGTCGAAACGGTCAGCACGGTCCGTTCATCATCGCGGATGGCTTTTACGATCCGCGCCAGGCCCGCGCCAATGCCGTAATACGTGGCTCCCTTCCCCTCGATGATCCGGTAAGCGGCCCGGCGGACCCCGTCGTCAATCCGCGCCTGGATTTCTCCAGGGATCGGCTTGCCCGCCTGTTCAGCGATATCGTACAGAGGAACTCCGCCGACCTTGGCGCTGGACCAGACCAACACCTCCGAGTCGCCATGTTCGCCCAGCACATAGGCGTGCACGGAGTGGGGAGAGACACCCAGGTATTCACCCAACAACGACCGGAACCGCGCGGTGTCCAGAATCGTGCCCGAACCAATCACCCGGCAGGAGGGGATTCCAGAAATTTGCGTCACCACGTGCGTTAAAATATCCACGGGATTGGAGGCGATCAGCAGGACAGTATCCGGAGCGGATTCCAACACACGGGGAACAACCTGTTTAAAAATGTCGGCATTGCGTTCCAGCAGTTGCAAGCGGGTTTCCCCAGGTCGCTGGTTCACTCCGCAGGCGAGAATCACCAAACCTGCCCCTGCCAACTGGGGATAATCCCCCGCCGTGATCCGCACCGGGCTGGCAAAAGGCGTGGCGTGCAGAATATCTTCCGCTTGCGCCCGGGCGAGCGGCGCATTGATATCGATCATCACAATTTCACTGGCCGCGCCTTGCAAGGTCATTGCGTAGGCCGCCGCGCTGCCCACAAATCCGCACCCCACGATTCCTATTTTCATCGCATGGCTCCTATTAAGTCCTAGGGTCCCATAAAGGGAAGCGGAAGGCGCTACGGGACCTTTTGATGCACCATATCATTTTTCATCATGGCGGATCCGGTTGATCAGGGGAAGGGAACAGGACGGCGCGCGTTTGCGAATGTTTTATGAATGGGTTGATCGCAACCCCCAATCGATAGGTTTCTTTTCCCGCGCCCGTGACAACGCGGGATAAAACAAGGTACGATGACATCACGCCAGGTGATGATAATAACTGGGCTAGTTCACTTTGATTCGCAGCATGCATTTCGTTTGTCCAGGAGCGGACGCATGATACGAACATCCATTTCCGCACGTTTATTTTCACTCATGATGGCGGGATTGATGATCCCTTCGGTTGTGCCTTGTCTTTATGCCACGGCAGACACCGCGCGGTGGATCTGGTCCGATCCCGGTCAGCCCGCGCCCAAAAACCGCTTCACCTATTTTCGGACCGTTGCCGAGCTGGACCGGCTGCCCCAGGATTCCACCCTGCTTTTCGCCGCCGACAGCAACGCCCGCCTGTGGATCAACGGCCACATCGTCCGCCGCAAAGTTGCCCGCTACCATGAAGAGAAAATCACCGCCGAAGTGATCAACGCCGCCCCCTATCTGCGCGTGGGGAAGAACGTTGTTTGTGTCCTGCATCACAACTGGGGCGGTATCATTACCTTCCAGCGCACGGGCAACCAACACGCCGGCCTGTACGTGGACAGCGAATGGGTAAAAAGCGATGCCTCCTGGCGCTGCCTCACCGCGCCTGAGTTTCTTTCCCATGAAACGCAGATCGTGGGCGTCATCGGCGATCACCGCATCCGGTACCCGCTCATCATCGACGGCCGCCAGGTGTTGCCAGGCGACATTCACGATCCCGCCTTCGACGACTGCGCCTGGAGCCACGCGGTGGAAGTAACAGGTGGCCCGTGGCCGGAACAGCCTCGTCCCGTTGAAACGCCCGGCCAGCGCGAATATTTCATGCCGCCTCTTAGCGTGCTGGCCGCCGGGATGGCCTCCTCCACCCAGCCGGTTTTCGACGGCCCCTTGGCCATGGCTTCCCGCATCCGCACGGCCGTCTATTTGCCTTCTCCCGCAGAGACGGAGGAAGCTGGACACTTGTTGAACGGCCGCGAAACCGTTATCCGCGGCCAGGCCGGTGAGACGCACTATATCACCTTCGACTTCGGCCTGCCCGCGCATGGCTATCCCCTGTTGGAGTTCGCGGACGCGCCCGCGGGCACGGTGATCGACCTGGGGTATTGCGAACTCGCCCGCGCGCTGTATAACGGCGAAATGCACGTCCGCCCCGATGGCTGGATCAATCCCGAACGCGTCGTGGGCAAGGGGTACGCGGACCGCTACATCACCCGGGCGGGCGCGCAAACCGTCGAGTTCCCCGATGAACGCACCGCCCGTTGGTTGTCGGTGCATGTTCATTTTCCCGTTGCCGGAGAAGTGAAGATCAAACAAGTTGGGATGGTCAAATCGCAATATCCGATCAAACCCATCGGCAGTTTCTCCTGCGGGGACCAGCGGATCGATCAGATCGTCAAACTGTGCCTGATTCACGCCGAAGTAACCATGAGCGATTCCTACGTGGACACCCCCGGCCGCGAGGACGGCCAGTGGATCGAGGACGCGCGGCCCCGCGCCCTGATTTCCGCCTCCTGGTTCGGGGACAATCAACTGCGCCGCTTTTTGATCCGCACGCACGCGGAAGGGCAAGGTCCCGACGGCGATTTCCATCCCTTCGCCCCCAGCAACTACCCGGCCTATCCCGCGCCGTACGATTGGAGCGTCCAATGGATCGCCTTTCTCTATGATGAGTACATGTGGACGGGCGATACCGCGCTGATCGAGACCTATTGGCCGAACGTCGTCAAGTATTGGGACAACGTGCTTTCTCATGTCAACGAAGATGGCTTATGGTTGACAAATCGCGTGCTGGCCGATATCCGGGTTGGCCTGCATTGCGCGAACGATAAGCAATCCAGCGGCATCGTCACGCCCTGGATCATCGAACGCCTGCGCTGGACCGCCGTCATGGCCGGGGCCATCGGCCAAACTGACCTGGCGGAACGCTGGCGCGCCACCGCGGACCGCATGGCCTTGGCTTTCCGCCAATATCACATCGTGCCCGCGTCCGGCGGCATCCCCGCGCACGTGGCCGACCGCTTCGATCCCGCCGATCCCACACTCGAACGGGGCTATAGCCAGGCCGGACAGACCATCGCCATCACCTCGGGCTTGATGACCAAGGATGAAGCGCGGTTGGATCTCGATTACGCGTTCCCGGCTCCCGATGGGACTCCGCCCCCCGGCGTCACGCGTTGGAACAACCCCACCTACGGCTACCGCGTGCTGCGGGCTCTCTCCGAAAACGGCTTTTCCGAACGCGCCGTCGCGCATCTGCTCGAGCGCTATGCGCCTTACCTCCCCGGCCATCCCCGCAATCCGGTCCCGCCGGTCTTGCAAGGGCCGTACGGTGGACCGCTGCCGGAGTATTGGGTTTCACGGGAAGATCTGAATCTGAAACCAGGCGAAATCAACACCGCCCAACCCGAAGACGAAACCGGGTCTCACGGCTGGCAGGCCGTCCCGCTGCTGTGGATGCATGACACGTTGCTGGGTGTACGGATCACCGAACCGGGCGGCGGGCGGATCCATATTCACCCCGATGCCGCCGGACTCCCTTACGTGGCGGGCCATGTGGGCACCCCCAAGGGGATAGTGTGGGTATCCTGGGATCCACAAACCTGGACGATGGAATTGGAACTTCCCGGTGACGTCACCGCCGACGTAACCATGCCCGATGTCTGCCAGGACAAACCGGTCAAGGTGCTGCACAGCCCCGATGGGGGTGTCCCGGCCCAGGACGGCATGCGGTTCACCCTCGCCCAAGGGGGAAAATATATCATAGGTGTGCGGTGAATCCGGTGACTGGGAGGGTAGAGATTTTTCAGCTCAGCGCATTCCTTTCGCTTTATCCCCCCTGCACGCCGCATTCCAACGCGTCCACCAATTCTTCCCACTTCTCGTAGAGGCGGTCGCGGAGTTTGATCGCCTGCTTGTACCGGCGGCTCAGTTCCGCCATTTTGTTTTCGTCGCGGACAAACTCTCCGGACGAAAGTTGCGTCTCGAGCGCCTGGATTTCGGCTTCGGCCGCGTGGATTTTTTCCTCGATGGCCGCGCATTCTTTTTCTTGCTTGCGGCGCAGGGCATTGAGATGGTTGCGGGCTTCCGCCTCGCGCCGCCGTTGCTCCTTGCGTTGTTCACGGGTGGATGATGGAGGATCTCCCGTTCCCTGGCCGGCGGGCGGGGGGGCAGCTGGAGCAGCGGAAACCTGGAGGCGCTTGGCGTAGTCGTAATCCTGAAAATTGCCTTGGAAGATCGTGACCCGCCCCGCCTGCATCTCCCAGATCTGGGTGGCCAGCCGGTCTGCGAAAAAGCGGTCGTGCGAGACAAAGACAATGGTCCCCGCGAAAGTCTTCAAGGTTTCCTCCAAGGTTTCGACAGTGGCGATATCAAGGTGATTGAGCGGCTCATCCATGATGAGCACGTTGACCGGCCGCACCAGCAGTTTGGCAAGCGCCAGGCGGCTCTTCTCCCCGCCGCTGAGAACGGAAACCGGTTTGAACACGTCATCTCCCTGAAAAAGAAACGCGGCGAGGACATCCCGCAGGCGGGCTTGCATTTCAGCGGGAGCCACGGCGGATAACTCCTCGAGGACGCTTTGCTGCGAGTCCTGCAACTCCGCGTGGTGCTGCGAGAAATAGGCGATGTGCGTGTTGTAACCCCACTGCACGCTTCCTTCCGTCGGCTCCAGGATCTTGGCCATCAGCGACAACAGGGTGGTCTTGCCCGCGCCGTTAGGACCCCACACGGCCACGCGGCCCCCGCGGTGGATCACGGCGGAAAAAGGGTGCAGCGCGCGCACTTCCCCATAACAATGCCCCAACCGGTCGAGCATCAACACTTCCCTGCCGCTGCGGGGCGTGGGCGGCAAGGGAATCGTCACGGTTTTTGCCTCGGTTTCGATCTCGATGCGTTCGATTTTTTCCAGCCGCTTGATCCGCGATTGGGCTTGCGACGCCTTGGTGTTCTTGGCCTTGAAACGCTCTATGAAACGCTCCAGGTGGGCGATTTCCCGGTCCTGGTGCTGCTTCTGCGCCATGAGTTGTTCGCGGATGGCCTGCTTCTGGATACGATATTGCGAGTAATGGCCAGGGTACAAGCGGAAACGGCCGCGTTCGATTTCGGCAATCTGGGTCACGATCCGGTCCAGAAAATACCGGTCGTGGCTGACGATCACCAGGCCGGATTCCGTCCCCAACAAATATTGTTCGAACCACGCCAACGATTCGGGATCAAGGTGGTTGGTCGGCTCGTCGAGCAACAGGATGTCGGATTTTTCCAGCAACAGGCGGGCCAGCAGGATGCGCATACGCCACCCTCCGCTGAACTCAGCCGCGGGGCGGTCCCAATCCGCGTGCTGGAATCCCAGGCCGAGCATGATTTTCTTGGCCTCGCTCTCGCGCTGATACCCGCCGCGCTGGTGGAATTCTTCCTGGAGTTCCGCGTACCGGTGAAGGGCTTTGTCATGCGCGGGAGAACCGTTTTCAGCTGTCTGGATCGTGTCCAGCAGCGTGTGGATCTCCCGCTCCATCGCGTTTAAGGGCTCGAAGGCCTGCCAGAGGATTTCCCCCACCCGCTGGCGGGGCAGCTCGGCACAATCTTGGGGAAGATAACCGATGCGCAGGCCGCGGGATTTCTCCACTATCCCTTTTTCGAGGGGGTATTCCCCCGCCAAGACCCGCAGCAGGGAGGTTTTTCCCGCCCCGTTGGGACCCACCAGGCCGATCCGTTTCCCCCGGTCGATCCGCCAGGAGAGGTTGGAAAAAATAGGCTTGCCGCCTAACAACAATTCACCGTCCGTGATGCTGATCATGGAACACGAACACCTTATGGATAATGACACGCATTTCCCAATATCATCTTATTAAGTATTATGACATTGTAAAATCGCCTGTTTACCCCCTCTCCCTCCGGAGAGGGCCGGGGAGGGCAAATTAATGTAGGGGCGGACCTAGGTGTCCGCCCGTGTATTTCAGTAACAATGTAGGGGCGGACCTGGGTGTCCGCCCGTGTATTTCAGTAACAATGTAGGGGCGGACCTGGGTGTCCGCCCGTGTATTTCAGTAACAATGTAGGGGCGGACCTAGGTGTCCGCCCGTGTTTTTCAGTAAACAATGTAGGGCGGACCTAGGTGTCCGCCCGTGTTTTTCAGTAAACAATGTAGGGGCGGACCTAGGTGTCCGCCCGTGTTTTTCAGTAAACAATGTAGGGGCGGACCTAGGTGTCCGCCCGTGTTTTTCAGTAACAATGTAGGGGCGGACCTAGGTGTCCGCCCGTGTTTTTCAGTAACAATGTAGGGGCGGACCTAGGTGTCCGCCCGTGTATTTCAGTAACAATGTAGGGGCGGACCTGGGTGTCCGCCCGTGTTTTTCGGTAAACAATGTAGGGGCGGACCTGGGTGTCCGCCCGTGTATTTCAGTAACAATGTAGGGGCGGACCTGGGTGTCCGCCCGTGTTTTTCAGTAACAATGTAGGGGCGGACCTGGGTGTCCGCCCGTGTTTTTCAGTAACAATGTAGGGGCGGACCTGGGTGTCCGCCCGTGTTTTTCAGTAAACAATGTAGGGGCGGACCTGGGTGTCCGCCCGTGTATTTCAGTAAACAATGTAGGGGCGGACCTAGGTGTCCGCCCGTGTTTTTCAGTAACAATGTAGGGGCGGACCTGGGTGTCCGCCCGTGTTTTTCAGTAAACAATGTAGGGGCGGACCTGGGTGTCCGCCCGTGTTTTTCAGTAAACAATGTAGGGGCGGACCTGGGTGTCCGCCCGTGTTTTTCAGTAAACAGAATCTCTTTTCACCGTTTCCGCGCCACCACGATCAATTCGCCCGGATATTGGGATCCATAAGGCGCTTTTTTGTAATCGGCGTACACCGCCTCGACTTGAAATCCCGCCCGCTCCAGCAAATGCTCCACCTCATACCGGAAAAGGTAACGCATGGAAAAGCGGTGGGCTATGCTACCGTGGCGGCCGCCGGGATAGGTAATCCGGTAGAGGAACTCCATGTCGATCACCTGATTGAATAAATCCCGGGCCAATAGGCGGTTTTGCCTCACGATCCGTGTGCCATCGTCAAGAATAAATTCCGGTTCCGATTCCGTAACCTCCAGAAAACGCTCGTCCGATAGATAAGAAAGACAAGGATTGAACAAATCCAACACCAACTGGCCATGTTCCTTGAGATGATCCCGGCACCGCTGCAGACAAGCCAGTTGATCTTCGACGGTCAACAAATGCTGAAAAGAACGGAAGGGGATGAGAACCAAAGCGAAACGCTCAGCCATCGCGAATCTCCGCATGTCCCCCTCCATCAAGTGGACTTTTTCCTGAATGGCGGGTGGTTCGAGCGCCAACCGTTCGCGGCAGACCGCTAGCATGGCCGGCGATAGATCCAAACCGGTGATCGGAACCCCGGCCCGCGCGATGGGCAGCAATACCCGGCCCGTCCCGCAGGCTAACTCCAATACCGGCCCGCCCGCCGCGCGCGCCATCTCCACGAAAAACTCAACATCCCGCCGGTGGCGGTAGGGCACCACCAAGTCATACGTCCGGGCAATGAACGGATCGTGATATCCGTCAGAATTGGTCATGAATGGATTTCCATCGATAGTTCTCAGAACCAGAACCGTGTATAAAGCCAGGTGAGGGAGTTGCCGCGAGTGTTGCGTCCATCCGCTTTTCCCTGTTTAATCCCCATCTACCCTGAGGATGAAAGCCGGTTTACAGGGCTCTCGATACGGTAGACAATGGTTTGGCAAGAATTGTAGCAGTAAGCCGAGTCAACATTCCAGCGTAAAGGGGCGGTTCCATGAGCTTGCTACGACAAATCTTCGGACCCAGCCGGGATGAAGTGTGGAAACAATTGAGCCAGGAAATCGGAGGACAGTTTCTGGAAGGCAATACTTGGAAAGGAGGCAAAGTGGTCGCCAAAACCGGGGAATGGACCGTCACCCTGGATACCTGCCGCATCGACACGCAATACGATCACATCGTTTACACGCGCATGCGGGCTCCCTACCTTAACAAGGACGGTTTCCGGTTCCGTATCTACCGCAAGGGATTGTTCACGGCCGTTGAAAAATTGCTGGGGCTGCAAGACATCCAAGTCGGTTATCCCGCCTTCGACCGGGATTTCATTATTCAAGGCAACCAGGAAGACAAAGTGAAGGCCCTCTTCAGCAATGCCCGTATCCGGCAATTGATCGAACAACTCCCCTCCATCTTCCTGGAAGTGCGCGATGACGAAGGCTACTTCCGGGAAACGTTCCCCGAAGGCGTGGATGAACTCCTGTGCCTTCTGGAAGATTCACTCGTGAACCTGGACCAACTCAAATCCCTGTTCGAACTCTTTTCCGAAACCCTCAATCATCTTTGCCATATCGGTTCCGCTTACGAAAACGATCCCAATCTCGAATTGCCGTGATTCCAGATAAAAGCCGTGATTCCAGATAAAAAAACATGACAACCTCCCAAAAACGGATTTAAATACCGCTATCAACAATCGCTTTTCCTCTGTGATTAAACATTCTGCAACGGAAAGGGCTGAATTATGCGATTTCAAGTCCTCCTGCGCGAGGATGAAACCCATGGGGGATTTTATGCCCGGACCCTGGGCGATCCCGGCTGTTTCGCGGTGGGAAAGACCCGGGAGGAGGCGCTTGAAAACATCCGGGGTGAAATCCGTTACCTGGTGGAATACTGCCCCTGCGCCTGGGTCCCCGACGATTACGTCCAACTGGATGTGCTGGAAGAATAGGAAGGAGAATGATCCGAGTGGCCGGATACGACGTGGTGATCATCGGAGCGGGGCCGGTCGGGATTGCCTGCGCCGTGGAAGCCAAACGGCGCGGAGTGCGGGCCCTGGTGCTGGAAAAAGGCTGCTTGGTCAATTCAATCTACCATTATCCGGTGACCATGCGCTTTTTTTCCACCCCGGATTTACTGGAAATCGCGGGGATTCCCTTCGTCTGCCAAAGCGAAAAACCTACCCGCAGAGAAGCCCTGGAATATTACCGCCGGGTAGCCGAGTTCTTTGAACTGGAAATTCACCTCTACGAAGAAGTCTTGGATATCCAGGGCCGAAACGGCGATTTCCGTGTCATCACCCCCAAGCGGGAATACCTGGCAGCGAAAATCATCGTTGCCACGGGATTTTTTGACAAACCCCGGCTGATGCGGGTTCCCGGCGAAGATCTGGTCAAAGTCAGCCACTATTACCATGAACCGCACCCTTACGCGCACCAGGATTTGCTGATCGTGGGCAGTGGCAATTCGGCCGCCATCGCCGCGCTGGAATGCCACCGCCATCACGCCCGCGTAACCGTGGCCATCCGGGGCGGTGATTTTCATGCCGGAGTCAAATACTGGATCCTTCCCGACATCAAAAACCGCATCAATCATGAAGAAATCACCGCCTTCTTTCATACCCGCGTCGTAGAAATCCTGCCAACCTCCGTGCTTCTTCAAAATCGCACTGGAGAAACTTTCGAAATCCCCAATGATTTTGTCCTCGCCTTGACCGGCTACGAGCCCAATTACGAATTCTTACACCGGATCGGCATCAACAAAGTGGAAGACGAATTCCACACACCCGCCCACGATCCGGTCTCCTACGAATCCAACCGCCCAGGGATTTACCTGGCCGGCGTGATCGTAGGGGGACGGCACACCAACAAATGGTTTATCGAAAACAGCCGCGCGCATCCCGTGGCCATCTTCGATCATCTGCAAAACAATTGGACTTTCCCGGCCTCGTAATCCCTGGCATCGAAAAAAACAGTACAATAATATTCGTTTATATTTAATATTTCATATGTAAAATATGTACAAAAAAAGAACGCTTGGCTTCTGGCGACCAAGCGTTTTTCAGGGGGGAATTGGATGAAGATGTTGCAAATCTCTTTCTTTTTCTTTTTGTTTCCCCTCGGTGCCAATTTCCTGTCCCCTCGGCTTACGATTCCTCTTGTCCGAAGTGACATCATTTTTTGTAAGAATCATTATAGAAGAGATTTTGTTTCACGATATCAGGGAAAAAACGTTTTTTCTGTCAGGATTTTCCCGATACCTGATTCCGAAAAACCTGACAAACAGCTCCCTCCCGGTGAACAATTTACCTGAATGCGGGACTTTCCCGGTACGGGATCAAATCCCATGGATATTGGAAGACGCGGTGGTAAATGTACAATAGGGCTGGACATCCTCCCGTTATAATTGGGCCAATCAATCAATTGGGCTGATCAGCGGGGAGGATTCCGGAGCACGGGGGGTGGGTGGATCAAACGCGGTCAGTGAACGCCAAGGCGGACACGGAGCCGAGGCGTGCCCCAAACGGGGGAGTGGATAGGGTGACTAACCATGGCCCAAAAATGGAAAACGTTGAATTCGGAAATCATCTTACGGACGCCGGGAGTCGATGTCTGGCGCGATTGCGTGGAATTGCAGAACGGCAACACCATCGATTATTATGTGTTCGAGATCCGGGAATGGGCCTCCATCGTCCCCATCACCGGCGAAGGAAAACTGGTGCTCGTCGAGCAATACCGCCACGCTTGCGGGGGCATCACCCTCGAATTCCCCGCGGGTTTGGTGGATTCCCGCGATCCCTCCCCGCTCGATACAGCCAAGCGCGAGTTGCTGGAAGAAACCGGCTATACCAGCGAGGATTGGACCTATCTGGGCACGTTTCAACTGGGTCCTTCCAAAATCCGCAATGCCTTCCACCTGTATTGCGCGCGGAATTGCCAACCGGCCGCGGCCCAGAATCTGGATGACACCGAAGATATCCGTGTGTTAACTGTAACCGTGGAAGAATTTCAACAATTGTTCGACGAGGGGAAAATATCCGATGTGGATTCCGCCTTGGGATGGCTTTTGTGCCGCTCCCGTGGCTTACTCACAGTGCATCAGCCTTCCTGAATGGACTCCGCTACAAATGGAAAAACGTTACTTCCCCCAAAAAACGATATTGGCCCTCCTCTTCTCTAAGCCCTGCGCCACCGTTTTCCGGCTTGGGGCAGGTTGTCCCAAAACCCTTCCTTTTCCCTCGCGGCTTTTTATGATGTACGAATTCAAAATCATATTCTGAACTGTTGCCGGCAGGTCTTCCAATCTTGGAGCGGTATGGAGGTCCATGATTCCTTGACCATGGAAACGATTACCTGGCAGGACTACGAAAAAGTCGAAATCCGTGTGGGTACCATCATCGCGGTGGAGGATTTTCCCCAAGCCCGCAAGCCAGCCTTCCAAATCCGGGTTGATTTGGGTGAATTCGGAGTGAAATCGTCAAGCGCGCAGATCACCAAATTATACACAAAAGATGAATTGCTGGGGAAACAGGTGATTTGCGTCGTGAATTTTCCTCCCAAGAAAGTGGCGGATTTCACCTCCGAAGTCTTAATCACCGGTTTTATCCCCTGCGAAGGCGAGGTGGTTCTGGCGCAACCCGAACGTCCCGTCCCTAATGGCTTGAAATTGCTCTGAGATGCTGCATCTCAAAAAATCCCAGGGATCCCCCTTGGGGAGCGGGACTTTTCGGACTCCCGTTCGTTCCTATTCAAGTTGCTAAGAATGAGAGACTCTTCCTCTCTCTCGGTATGGAGTGACACCATGACACGATACCGTGTATCAAGCAAAGAAAGAAGGATGTCTTCGATGCTGTCTCAATCACGTTATTTCTATGGAATCGTGTGGATCGGATTTCTGGCGGGAATGGTGCTGTTCCAGGCGTGCGGCAAACCTTCGCAACCGACAGTTCTCGAGGAACAATCGGCGAACGCGGAGGTTTCCCCGACCCCGTCTCCCCTCCCCTCTCCTACGCCGGTTCCCACACCCGCCTTGGCTGGTCCCAATTTCTTTGGCATCCGGGCCAACCGGGATCTGATGTTGCGGGAACCGGAAAAATTAACGAAATATAGCAAGAATTTATCGGGAAAAACGATCGATGGATGGGTCGGACGGATTATGCAGATCCAGAGCGATCCCGGCACAGGCCTCTCCCGGCTGCTGGTGGAAATGGACCTGGAAGAAAAGGATCCCCGCTATATCCTCCCCGACACCGTCCTCCAATCCATTCCCTCCACCGTGGCGGATCAATTACAGACCGGTCAAATCATCAACTTCGGGGGAGTGATCGAGGGATTCATTCATTTTGAGCCGTACAAGAACATCCTCTCGGTCCGGGACGTGAACATCTTCGGTTATCTCGAAGCCGCCGCCTCTGAAATTCAGGATGCCACCCGGCCGGAATGATTCCTTCGCGGTGAAAAGCCTCCTGCCAATGAATAAGGGTCCATTGGCTTGCTCCGTAATCTTTGATACGATGGAACCCGATACGATGGAACCACTTCCGGTGGGCAGGAGAGGCGAACTCGGCTCTTCCACCAGACAATGCACGAGGGGGGAGGAATCATGACGCGTGGGACATTCGGTTTTTCCAGTTTGATGCCCCGGCGGCAATTTGGCTTGGCGATGGGCACAATCGCGGGAGGCCTGTGGGCGGGTCCGGGTCTTTGGAAAGTGTTCGCGGGGGAGAATAACGACGGGACTCGAGGAATTACGCCCGCGAAAGTGAGGGGCGCGTTCTTGTATCCCCCCACCACGCAACTGCGCCAGGAGGGGTATTACAGCTGGCCGGGATCGAGTTTCGACGCCGAGGGACGGCACGCCCAGTACCTTCAGGAACTCCGGATAATGGAGCGGGACCTGGGCATGCATATCGAGATGGAGGATAAACCCTTAAACCTGGATGACAGTGTCCAACGGTTTATCCACGGCGTGCGGGAATCCCCGCCCGACGGATTGTTATTGATTCCCTTCAAAAAAAGCCATTTCGAAGGCGTAAGGCGCATTCTGGATGAAACCTCGGTCCCGGCGGTGGTGTTCGCCACCCAGGGCATTTTGTTGAACGCCCAGATTCAGTCCCTGCGCGAACGGCCGGGTGTCTATCTGATCAATTCGCTGGACAATCTGGACGCGGTGCGGCGGGGGATGACGATGATCCGCGCGGCGCGCCGGATGAAGGATACCCTGATCGTCAATATTGATGGCGCCGACACCCGGGAAACCGAAGCGCCGCCTTGGGGAACCCGGATCCGGACCATCCCCCACCAGCGCTTCTATTCGGCTTTTCAGGCGATGTCCGCCACGGACGAGGTGCAACGCCTGGCGCGGGAATATCTCCGCCATGCCGTCCGGCATGTGGAACCGTCGGAAGAGGATGTCCTCGACGCCGCCAAAACCTATTTTGTCTTCAAGCAAATCCTCGAAAGCGAACAGGCCGGCGCGGTCATGATGAACTGCCTGCCCGGCTTACGCGAACCGCATCAACATGTCCCCCCCTGCATGGGATTCATGAGCCTGCGGGACGAAGGCATCCCCGCGGGCTGCGAATCGGATTTAGATGCCACCCTCACGATGTTGTTGATCCAGGCGTTGTTCGACCGGCCGGGTTTTCAACACAATCCTTCCATGGATACGGAGAAGAACCGCTATTTCGGGGCGCATTGCACTTGCGCGTCCCGCATGGGCGGTCCAGACCGCCCGCCGGAACCCTACATCTTGCGCAATCACGCGGAGGCCGGCTGGGGGTGCGTTCCGCAGGTATTGTTCCCCATCGGGCAAGAGGTGACCTTTACAAAATTGCTGTCCCGCGAAACCCCTCCTCAAATGCTGGTATACAGTGGCAAAATCGTGGGGTGTCCCCCTAATCCGCCCACCGGTGGCTGCCGGACCAACGTGGAATTGGAACTGGACGAATTGGATGACGCGTGCGGCGTGAAAGGCCATCATCTCTGCCTGTTCTACGGCCGGCACGCCCGCGATTTGCGGATTTTCTGCCAACTGCATCATCTCCAGGCCGTATCGTAAGCGGCATAGATTCCTTGTAGTTTCTTTTTCACAGGATGTAATCCCAAACCACTTCTTCCCGCCGCTCGGCGCTTATTAAACAACGGTTCGTCCAGCACATGCCTTCGTTAATTCCGGGATGAGATCGGCAATCCAACCGGACAGGCATAAGAAAACCACCTTGAATTCCCTCTCGTTCCGGCAGAGGGCAATGGTAAGGATATCCCTGAAAGGGGGTGAGGCATCGTATCTCTGCAATCGAGTAGGGTGGTGCTTTTTTTATCGGCAGTGGATCTCTTCTTGACGGCCGGAGGTTACAATAGGCTGGCAATGCAGACCGGTCCCACGAAGGGAGGGAAGAAAATCGGACCGTTCATGTCATTGTATTTCCCGGCCCTGGGTCTCCAGAATCTGGTTCATGGATTGGAGATCCTCGGCTTCCAGGGTCACTTCGCCGGCCTTGGCGTTTTCGATAGCCTGTTCAGGATTGCGGGCGCCCACCAAGGCATGCGTCAATCCTGGCTGGGCCAGGGTCCAGGCGATGACCAACTGGGCCATGGTCAAACCGTATTTGGCCGCGATAGGCTTGAATTTATCCAGCAGGGCCATAATTTTCTTGCGGTTTTCGACCGAGAAACGGGGATCGGTGATGCGTTGATCATCGCCGGAAAATTGCCGTTCCGGGCCGATCTTGCCGGTGAGCGCCCCCAGGGCCAACGGCGAGTAGGCGAGCATTGCGATATTGTTTTTCAGGCAATAGGGCAGGCTCTCTTTCTCCAGCTGGCGGTCCAGCATGCTGTATTTCTCCTGATCCGTGTCCAGTGGCCCGGCTTGGCGGTATTCCTCCATCTGCGCCACCGTGGCGTTGCTGACGCCAATGGCGCGGATCTTGCCTTCCTTTTTGAGATCCATCAGGGCGGACATGGTTTCCGCGATGGGCGTGGTATGATCCTGCCAATGGGTTTGCATCAGATCGATACAGTCGATTTTCAGCCGCTTCAGGCTCTGCTCGGTCTCGTAACGGACCGACTCCGCCCCCAGGTAGCGGTAGACCGGCTTGCCGTTTTCATTGAAAAAGTGCGTTCCCTTGGTGGTATGCCAGGCCAATCCGCACTTGGTTGCCACGATGACCTGGTCCCGCCGCCCGGCGATGGCCTTGCCCACGATCTCTTCCGCGTATCCCAAACCATAGGCGGGGGCGGTGTCGATCAAGGTGATACCGTGATCGATCCCCGCCTGGATGGCCGCGATCGAGGCCCTTTCTTCCGTGCCGCCCCACATCCAACCGCCTATCGCCCAGGTTCCCAATCCGATGACCGATGCTTCGATTCCCGACGCGCCCAATGGTCTTGTTTTCATTTACAGATCTCCTTGGTGAATGATTGAATTCTGGATTAATCTACACCAGCCCGTTTGGCGATTGTGTTGAACTATACCCAGCCGTCACCCACAAAGGCCATCCCCGCGAAAGCGGGGAACCAAAAGGTTTTCATAAGCATTTTCCATAGGAGCCCATGCAACAGGCCCCTGCGGCCCAATTACCTGTCCCATCTCCCCTTGGGAGAGGGCCAAGGGGAGTGAAATCATTAACTTCCCCTGCCTTTCTCACCGGGGCGAGGGAAAATGGACTCCCTTTGGCCTTCATTCTAGTGTCTTAGTTCTTCTCGAAAAGTCTTATGGCCCCTCGGGTAGTGCCGGCTTCTTCCCCCGCCCTCATGGCCCCAACAGCCGCTTGCCTTCGGCAATCAAGCGTTGCGTCTCCTCTGTTCCCTCGGCCTCGGCGATGATCCGCACGATCGGCTCCGTGTTGGAACAGCGCAAGTGCAGCCACGCGCCGGGGCGGATGATTTTCACGCCGTCGCGGGTATCCATCTCCCCGCCGAGGTCCATCCCGGCGATTTCCGCCAAACGTTCGCGGGCCTTCGCCAGGTCCATGGTGATTTTGTCCTTGAGAATGACATAGTTGGGATACTCCGCAACCAGTCCACTGAGGCTTTTCCCGCTTCGCGCCATCAGCCAGAGCACCAAGGCGGCGGCGGTCAACGCGTCGCGGCCGTTGTGGACGGCGGGATACATCACGCCCCCGTTGCCCTCGCCGCCGATGACCGCGTGATTTTCCCGAATCCCCCGTGCCACGTTGGCCTCGCCGATCGCGGCTCGGATTACATTTCCCCCCGCTTGCCGCGCGGCGTAATCGGTCAGCATGGAAGTGGAGAGGTTCACTACCACGTTCCCGCCTCCCGATTGTTGCAGCGCTGCCTGGACCGCGAATGCCAGGGTGTATTCTTCTCCGATCGCCCGGCCGTGCTCATCCACCAGGGCCAGGCGGTCGGCGTCGGGATCGGCGGCCATGCCCAGATCCGCCTTTGTTTCCCGGACCCGTTCACCCAACCGGCCTAGATTTTCCGGAACCGGCTCGAGCCCCCGCTGGAAGTCGCCGTCCGGCTCGCAATCCAGCCGCACCACTTCGCAGCCCAACCGTTCGAGAAAAGGGGGCAGAAACACCCCGCCCGCTGAGCGGCAGCCGTCCACCACCACCCGGTATGGCTTCGCGCGGATAGGGCCGCAATCGACGGCGTTTTCGATCAACCGGGCATGGGTGTCGAATGCGGAATCATCCCGCCGTGATGGCCGGATTTCGTTCCAGGCCGCGTGGTGAAAATCTCCTTGGTAGAGAAGTTGTGTGTATTTCTGGACGAATTCATCATCCGGAAACGTGCCATCCGCGCCGAAAAATTTCAAGGCGTTCCAGGGGGCGGGATTGTGGCTGGCGGTGATGTTGATACCCCCCTGGGCGCCCAGGCTCCGGATCATGATGCCCACGGTGGGCGTGGGGGCCAAGTCCAAGTCAATGACTTCCACGCCGCCCGCGAGCAGCCCCGCCTCGGCCGCGCGGCGGATCAACAATCCGCTGGGCCGCGCGTCCCGCGCCAGGATCACGGTGCCAGGGCCTGCCAAGCGGGCGTAGGCCCAAGCCATGCGCAAGGCGTTTTCCGCGGTGAGATCCTGCCCGATGATGCCCCGCGCCCCGGAAATGGTGATGCGTGGGTAGGTATATGATTGTGCCATTGTGGGTTTCCTAATTGGAATTCCTTTCATGGTTGAATCGGGGATTGACCGGTTTTCTGACTATTTACCGGTACATAGAATCCTTTTCAAGCGCCGGCGGCGTGGCATGCACATAGCCCAAGGCATAGCTGTACATAGGTAATTCATTTCCCTCTCTCTGGAATCCCCTCTCTTTCTGGAATCCCCTCTCCCTCTGGGAGAGGGCCAGGGTGAGGGTAAATCTATCACCGGGCAAAAACCTTTCGATTTCAAGCGGCTCCCCTCCGTTCCCATTGTAGGGGCCCGATGCCAAGCGTTCCTGCTTCCCCTGCGGCTACGGACGTCATCAATCCCGGGCATGATTCATCCACATCCTGGCCATCCTGATTCAGACAATTTACCATCGCCTGGGCCCCTATATAGAAAATATCCGCGTTCTCCGCGTCGCGGTGGTGAACGGAAAACGGATTTGGATCGCAATCCATTCTGAGGCGCGCCTTCCTGTGTTACCGCGAAACTAACCCTATTTCCCTTTGGCGAAGGCCGGAATCAACCGGTAGGGCGTTTCGGTCCGGGGATCAGGCACGCGGCGGACGTTGCCCATCGTGTCCGTGGCTTCCACCGCGTAAAGCGCGCCGGAAGAGGTCAAGGGAAACGATCCGGTAAATGCGGCTCCGCTTGCCTTCATGGGAATTTTGCGCCAATCTTCGGTGGAGGTCAGCGGTTTCCACCATAGATGGACGGATTGAATTCCGGAGCTATCGGTAAACTGGGCGGTGACGGTCACTTGGTTCTTCGCGTCATTCAAACTGTGGCCTGCCTGGATGGCCTGAGGCGGCTCGGTATCCGGGGTAATGATCACTTTGAACGGCCCCCCGTCCTCGGGAATGACGCGGGTTTCTTCTTCCGGAAGAGTGACTAGGAAAAAATATTGCAACTCGCCTTCCGTGACCCGCTCGGGGGGGATGGAAGCAGAATACGCTCCCGCGATCTGGGTTTTCTCCAACGGCAACCGGCCGGTGCTGCCTTCGCTGTTTTTGAAATTCACGAAAAGAGAGGCCGGGTTGAACTTCGGGGGAACCGAAAGCGTGAGCATCAACGGCCGTCCCGGTGGCGCGCGATACACCGGAAAATGTCCATGAATCTCCGGCCAGGGAGTGCCCTCGCTCCACTCCTGATAGAGATTTTGAATCCAATGTTCATCCATTTCGAATTGCGTAGGAACCGTTTTCCAATGAAACGCCCGGAGTCCGCCTGGAGCGGGAAGCCGAATCGGCCGGTAGTGGGTGAAGGTATGCTCCTGGACTTCCTTCCAGGCCGCGCTGGCGGAGTGGAGATTCTCGGAAGCCATCACCAGCGATGGAATATCGCCCGACCGTAAATAAACGCCCAGATGCGCGGCCGCGCCGATCTGCCCGCGCCAATACCGCGCCAGGGCTTCAAGCGCCTGGAAATCCAGCCTCCAGGCGTTGGCCTCTTGCTGGATGGTTCCAAATTGTTGTGAAGCGGTTTCTTCCAGACCGCCGGGATTTTGCTGCAATTTCTCGACAACGCCGCGGGCTTCCTCCACCGCCGAAGCGGCTGCTTGGGCCGCGTCATCCAACAGCGTGATGGGCGATAGGCGTCCATCCGCTTGCCCCAGGGTGATCACATCGATTTCTTCCGTCACGGAACGGATGCTGAATGTATCCAGCGGTTGTAGTTGGCAGGTTTGGTCCAGGTTCAGCGGCGCGGTCATCTCCGGGGCAAAATCCTCCCGCTCCGGACTGGGGAACCCGATGGCAGCCAGGGTGGGAATCACCCGGGACGCCGCCAGCAAGGACTTGAACATGCGCTCGCCGGGCTCCTCGCCGAAATGCTCCTGAAAACAGCGGACAAAATACGCGTCCGGCGTGGCGGGATCATACGCCAGCCGCCCCCAGAACAAATACCAGTACCAATCCCGTTCAAAGGTCCAGTTGTAATAACGCAAAGGGGACGGCTCCGGGTTGGTCCATATATCGCTATGCGGTTGAAACGTGGAATACGTTTGCAAGAGGAAGCCGGTTGCCTCCATGGCGCGCACCTCGGCCAACGTCCGGCGGATGAAAGCGGTATCCCCCCATGGGAAAATCCGGTGCGTGCCGTTGAAGCCGATTAGGTACAGCAACGCGTACGGCCGTGGCCAGTCGAAGAAATCCTGATGGGAGGCCCTTGGCCAACGGCTTATCCGGCCGCCCGCCACGGGATACGGCAAACCGAGATGATCGCCGTTCCATTTCACGAGCACCACGGATTGTCCCCCGTATGTCTTGGCGAGCTCTTTCACCGGCCGCGAACCACCTTCTCCCGGATGCAACACCAACACCGGATGGTATGGCGATTGGGTAATCGCGCGCCAGTAGGATTGCTGATAAAAATCCTTGGGGAGGCCCGCCGCCGCGACAGAAAAACCCAAACCGTTCAGCGCGGGGCACACGTCGAACAATTGCCGCGTTGTGATGCGGGTGTAGTGGATCAGTTGCCCGCCGGTAAGGTAACCGGCCGGGGTGCCGAGCGGAATCCAGCCCGTGCCGGCATTAACCAGCGTGACAGAAATTCCCCGGGCGTGCGCCATCCCCAAGAGGCGCTGGAACGATTGCAAGTTGGCGTCGGCCTGGGATTGATCCAATCCCGCCTGGGGGTATTCGGAGGTGTAAACCATATACGGCATCAGGCTGGAACATTCCCCCGTCGCCAAATCGTAAACTCCTTGCAGTTCCAGAGCGTTGAACCGGTTCCGGGCCAGAAGGTCCAGGTAATCCTCCCAAAACACCGGCGAATGAAACCAGGAATAGGGATCATCCAGCGCCTGCTTGTGGATCATCAACTGGATGCCCCGCACCGTCAGGGCGGGGGATTTTTTCGTTTCCTGGATGCGTTGATCCCAATCCTGTTCGAACGATGAGAAGCGCAGCTGCCCGGCCAGCTCGTGCGCGGCGTACATCGTTCCGTTGGTATCACTGCCGGTCGCGTACACCCGCAATCCTCCGTCATATGGAAATTTCCTGATTGAAAGCGATTCCGGCGGCGCGGGCACGGCGTCCTGGAACTGCGCATCGCTCTCTTTGCCCAACGCTTCGGCATCCAAAGGGGCAATGATGATTTGCAATGGAACAGAGGGGGGAACGGGAGAAAGGGGACCGAATGATTTTGTCACCCGCCAGCCTTGACTGGCCAGCACGTTCTCCAACTCGGCAATGCCCATACGGATGGGTTCCGACGGATGGGTTAGTGGGCACAGAATTTCAATATTGGCGGGAGAAGGGACGATTCCACTACCCGGCAGGGAGTTGGTTGACAGAATCGAAATCCCAAGGAGAAATAGGCGCATGAGCCTCATGGGATTTTTACCGGGGCCTCCTCATTGAATCTGGTTTAATCCGGAAGCGGGGAAGGGAGCAAATCTCCCGGTTGAATGTCCAGTTGCGATTCCAGTGGCGTTTTCTGTTGCGCCGGCTCCGGCGGGGAAACCGGCTTAGGTTCTGGTTCCGCCTGACTCTTCCGCTCCGGCCCAGGGATGGTTTTCGGATGGTCCGCCTCCCCATAGGTAATCGCGTACCGGTCTCCCGATTCGATGTCCGTGAACCGGATGCCTTTCCGTTGGTTGGACTCGATGATATACCACTGGATTGGTGGCTCATCCTCCGCGTATTCCCCGGTTCGGAGTACGGCCAGCGGAGATCCTTCCCGGAGCCACTCGGGCGGCAGGTCGAACAATTCCAATAGGGTCGGAGACGGTTCGGCGTGGTAGATCCGGAGTTCCACCCGGGATGGAGATTGCCACCGCAAGGCGCAATCGACGCGGTGGTTGGAACGCAGGATGGGGATCATGGGATCCAAGGCCGATACGTCGGAAGCGGCCAGGCTGGTCATGTCGGGGAAGGCTGAATACGCGTTCGGCCGCCGGTAGACCATGCCGTCCGTGGCGAGAGATCCATAACGCGTGAGCTGGCCATCGCGGCTGTGCAGGAATAGGGACCGGGGAGTCTGGCAGACCGAAAACGGGCGGAAACCCTGCAGGCCGGTCATGGACAACAATCCCGTTTTTTCGTTCCAGGCCAAAAAGCCGTCCTTGCTGATCTCCAGGCTGGCCGTGTTGGTTGGATGCACCAGCCAGGGTTTCGAACGGTGGTTGGCGTAGATCCGCAATCCGTTGGCGTATCGCACCGCGATCCGGTCGATCTGATCCAGTTTTCCACTTTTGATGATAGCCAAAACGCTATGGGAAGTATCGTCTCCCGCCTGGTACGCGATGTTCGTGACCGCGTTGGCGGGATCAAGGTATTCCTCCGCGGCGGGAGCGAGCAGACAATAAGTTTCCAACAGGTAGCGGCGTTGGGTCCGCTCATCGAAACCGGGGAACCACACTTGGCTGGAGATGTACGGCACGCGTCCGCAGGCCAGGGTGGAAGCCAGGTAGTGATCGAGGGGAAACAGCCGCAGGTCGACGACGTTCCCGCCTTGGGGATTTTGATAATACTGCTTGTACGTGCCGAAACCGATGCGCGGGCCGTGGATACGGCCCACGTGGAGTTCTTCCTCCACCAGGCTCAGGGCGTTGCTGTCGGTCCGGGAGGGGATCAGCAGGGCGTCGAACAAGGACGCGGCATAGAGATCAAAACGGTAGGCGGTGTCGTTCCAGGCCATTAACAAGGGTCCAGGGGTGATTTTACGGACGGCCGCGGTCCAGTCCCGCATGGCTTTATACGCGGCGGACGAAGCCGGTTGGCTCAGACCCAACAGGCCGTAAGGTGAATCCGCCTTCACCCATCGGCCGAACGTCCCGGGGAACTCGAGCAGGGCGCCTTGGGCGTGCATCACCTGATTGGCCACCAGGGAATGAATTTGCATGGTGGACAAGGACCGGTCCAGCCAATTGTCCGAAACCGCCCCGGCCGTAGAGGTGAGGGAAGAGATTCTCGGATCGGCCGGGCGGGTGTCCATGGCCTCGAAAGGATCGATAACGGGAATGACCACGTTTCCCTTGTCGATAAGATTTTGCGTAAGCGTCAATAGGTTTTGTGAGGATCCCCAGACTTGTTCAGTCAAAGAAACCGGGGAGGGGGAATTTATGCTGGCATGACGGCTCCAACTCCGCGCGAGAAGCGTAAGGTTTTGGAGCCCCAGGCAATCCAGATCATCGAAAAACGCTTGGGCTTCCTGAAAAGCATCCCCGGAGGATCCGCTGCGCGTGACGATCCGCTCCGCGGTTTGATACGACCGGGTGACGGGGCTTTCCCAACGTTTGCGTTCCGGATGCCAAATCAATAGCGTGCGGTAGGGGCCGATCTGTTGTTCGTAATACCACCCCTGATGCCCCTGCTGATCCGCGAAATCGGTGTTCGAATTGTACGTCAGGCCGTCCTGACGCAGCAGCAGGTGGAGGCCCACCTCGCCGCCGGTCAGGATGGCTGGGCCGGTGCAGGCGAACAACAACTGATCCCCCACCTCCAACGGAAAATTCCCCTCGATACCCGTGGCCGGCTTGGAATCGGGATCGAGCACCTGGCTGAACAGCAACGCCGATTCTCCGCTATCCCCCTCCAAGAGATACACCTCGCAGGTGGCCAAATCACCGCTCAAGAGGGCGAAAGTTCCCTTCAGGGAGACCGTTCCCGATACGGGCGCTTCCCAACGCCGGATGAGGCCTCCCGGCGTCAAGGGGCGGTGAGCGAATGGCCATTCGTGCAGATCCAGGACTACCCGCTCCCGCAAGCGCGGAGCCGGCGGAACGGCGGAGGCCGGTGGGACTGGAAGCACGTCGGCCAGGTTGGAACTGACTGTGAGATAGGCGGTCACTTGCAGATCCGGCCAGCGTCCGGAAGCATCCGGGACCAACAGGGCGGGAGTGTTGCCTACTTCGATGGTGCGGGTGTTGAACACGGTGGCTTGTTCCGTGTACCGGCCGGTGGTGCTGAGCAGGGGATCGGCGTAGGTCGAGAAAAAGAACGATTCGTTGGATTGAGCAACGGGGATGGGGCAGGCGGGAAGACGCAGAATCGTGGCGTTGTTCGTATAACGGGACCGGCCGAATTCAAATCCCACATAGGACGCTGAGGCCGAGTGGATGACATCCCCGGCCGCCTGGATGACCAATGTTTTACCCCGCAGGGTGAAAGCATACTCCTTGTTCAGTTTTTGCCCGTAAAGCTCTTCTTCGTAGTGCAGATGGACCGTGTGGCCCCTTCGTTCGTGCTGGACCAGCCGGCTGGTTTTCTGCAGGCTGACATCCGCGGGATGGAGCAGAGAACCCGTCGCGCTCTGCACAATCAAGCCGCCCTGGTACACCGGGATCAATCGGTGCTTTTCATCGATCGCTACCCGGATGCTGATCATGCCGGAGCTCACGCTTGGATCGCCGATGAGGATTTCATATTCAATCGTGTGCGGGCCGTCTTGGCAAAGAAACGTGTATTGAGGCGGCTGGGTGGCGGACCTCACCGTGCCGCCGCCGGATTCATTCATCGAGCCGAAAGGCGCGAACGCCTCTGGATCACCGGAACTGTCCAGCGGGCACACCCAGTATCCGGCCGCCGGCCCAATCCACATCATCCAAGCCAAGACTTTTTTCATTGCACCTGTTTTCACGGGAAATTGTTCACTTTAATTTGGCTATGCTTTTACAAAACGCTTGCGACGATTTACCCGGACGCGGAACTTTCTCCAGCCTTGATTCATGGGATGACTACGAACGGGAACGCGAACCGATTCCCTCTCTGCATTCGAGCAATCCGCAACCCGCTGTTTTTCATAACCGGACACCCGCTTCCATCCCGATTTGCCGATGAATCCCCGGTCCAGGAGTACGCCTGCGAGAGTTGACACTCCCCGCGGGGGTATACAATATGAACGAATCCGGGAATCCATCGGTCTCGTTCCCATCCCAACGCCTGATTCCCTTGTACCCGCCATGAGAAACATCCGGCTCGATTTGGAGTATGATGGACGAAACTATTTCGGGTGGCAATGGCAACCGAATTTGCCCACGATCGAGAAAACCGTCAAGACAGCGGTCGAAAAAATCATCCAACATGAAATTATCCTCTATTCGTCCGGCCGGACGGATACGGGAGTCCATGCCGAACAACACGTAGCCCATTTTTTTTCCGGGACACGGTTGGATGCACTCAGCCTGCTGCGGGGCATCAACGCGGTGCTCCCCCCGGATATCGCCGTGTACTCGGTGGTGGACATGCCGCTGGATTGGCGGGCGCGCCGGGATGCGCTGGACCGGGAATACCGCTACACATTCTTCTGCCAGCCGGCCCCCAGCGCCATGTTCCGGGATTATACCTATTGGGTGCGGGATCCCCTGGACGTGGAGGCGATGCGCGCCGCGGCCCGCTATTTCGTAGGCAAGCACGATTTTTCGGCCTTTCGCAGTCAACAATGTGACGCCGAACATGCCAGGCGGGAAATATATGAACTGACTGTCCAGGAATCGCCCCCCTTTCTGCACATTCGGGTGCGCGGCACGGCTTTTTTACGCCATCAGGTGCGCACCATCAGCGGCACTCTCCTGGAGGTGGGGAAGGGCAAACGAAGCGCGGAGGAGATCCCAGAAATCCTGCAATCCAAGGACCGCCGGCGGGCTGGCCCCACCCTCCCCGCGCAAGGATTAACCCTCGTGGCGGTGCGCTACGCGGGCGACGATCACCGCGGGATCGAAGAAATCCGCGCCCGGCGGTTTCAGTTTCCCGGCTGGAACATCTGATCTGAGGCTCATCCTGCCAGTGCCAACTGTTTTCCGGCCGCTGGTTCGCCTCTCTTCGAAAAGATCGATGAAAATCACTCCAAAATTCCCTTTCCCCCTGGGAGAGGGGCAGGGTGAGGGAAACTGATTTGGCGTAGATTCGGTCAATCCACCGAACATGGGATATACTTATGGTAGAGAAGCACGAATAGTAAACCGATTCAGAAAGTGCGTATCAATCCCATAAATGGCGTGACAAGGATAGTGATAAGGGAATGCAGCCCGGCGGTTTCCCGGTTCCTCCCGAAATTGCCCTCTCCCTCGGTAAAAGAAGCAGGATGAGGGAAATGGGGTGCGATTCCTGGCCTCTCTAGGATTTCTGATACCAGGCAGAATGGGATACATCAAACGGAAAACCTCCTGGACCCGGACTAGAACGGCGGGTTGTTTCCTCACGATGGGACAACAGGTTCATAATGTTTAAGTTGACGCACTCTCAACAATCTTTCACGCTGATCGAATTGCTGGTGGTCGTGGCGATCATCAGCATCCTGGCGTCCATTGCCCTGCCCAATTACCAGCACGCCCAGGTGAAGGCCAAGGTATCCGCCGCCTACGCGGAAATGAAAACCCTGTCCACCGTGATCGAAACGTACGCCCTGGACCACAATTGCTACCCCTTGGATGGCAACGATTATTTCGAGCGCACCGAGGAATTATTTGATCAGACGCGCATTCAAAAAGTCTTGACCACCCCTTTGGCGTATATCTCGGAACTGCCCTCCGATATTTTCCATACCAAAGAGAATCACCGGAACGATCCCCGCTACGCCCGCCATTTTCAATCCCGCCCCCCGTATCCGTACGTCTATTTCACGCGGGACAATTTTCTCATTCACCGGGGCGTTCCCAAGGCCTATTTCATCTTCAGCATCGGTCCCAACCAGTATTTTGACAATGAATCCGCCGCGCCGGAGGACGTTTTGAAGTACGATCCCTCCAATGGGGTGATTTCCAAAGGCGACCTAGTGCGCAAAGGCCCGTAAGGTCCACCCCAAATCACCAATCCCCGCCTCGATGGTTCATAACGATGTACGCCGATGCGGAACTGCCTCAGGGCTTGATTCGGCGTACGAGGCGTAAGAGTGGTGGACGCGTAAGAACAGAAACACAAAACCGCTCCCTCCCCCCTTCTTCCCCCCGGCGCCCCTTTTATGGGCCGCCGGACAACAGTGGTTAGCGTGGGCTCAAAGCGCAGCGTAGCCTATCCATCGGCTCTTTTTTAGCGAAAGATCGTTGAATTCCGTATTCTTGAAGGTACCGGAGGATTTATAATGGACCCAGACAGGATTTCCTTAAACGGGAGAAATCCCCTGGGGGCATGGTTTCTTCCCGGGTGGACGCCATTCGAATGACTTTGAAGGGGAGTTTGATTATGCTAAAAAAGTGGTCCTCCTCGTTTACCCTGATCGAATTGCTGATCGTGGTTGCGATTATCGGTATTCTGGCGGCCATTGCGGTCCCCAACTTTTTAAACGCGCAGACCCGGGCCAAAATCACCCGTTCGTACACGGACATGGGGGCCTTGCACACCGCCCTGGATATGTATTTCCTCGACCGCAACGACTTTCCCCGCAGCAATTACGTGGAGCGCTATCCTACGCGGCCGTTCCGCCGCCTCACCACGCCCGTCGCCTACATGAGCAGTTTCCCGTCCGATCCCTTCCGCGTGGGGGGGCTGGCCATGGAGCATGACCTGTATGCCACCTCCGGGCCGGATTACACCTATTACATGTGCAACGATACCGACGCCTACGACGGCCCCGCCACCCGGGGCAAACCCTCGCGGCCCGCGGATTACATCATGTCGTTCGATTGGTTCATGATGGGATTGGGGCCTTCCAAGATGGGATGGATCTTTTACGACATCACCAACGGTATCCGGTCCATCGGGTGCATTTACCATTCCAACAGCAAGGAAGAACAAAACGCCCGCGGTGGCGGCTACGTGCACCGGCCGAACCAATAATTCCGAAAAATAGGACGGATCCGGGAAGCGCGTACTTTTTTTTCCGAAGGCCGGTTTGCGTCTCTTAGAAATAATCAATGAAAATCACCCCCAAATTCCCTCTCCCCCCGGGAGAAGGCCAGGGTGAGGGAATCCCTATTCAATCGGGGTAATGGATTCAAACAACAATCCTTCCTGGAGTTTCCAACATGCGCCTCTTTTCCTGTTTTCCACATTATGCGAAATGGAATCGCTCCCTCCTTTGGCGGCCGGGCGGTTTCTTCCCGGCCTGTCTGGCTTTGCTGGGAATGATGCTCATCCCGCCCGCCTGGGGGGAAGAGGCTTCCCATAAGAAAACCGCCAGTGTTCTCTATCCGCGCTCCTTGTCTCTTCAGATCATCTCCAACGCCCAAAAATTCCCATGGGCGAAGGAAGCGCAAGCCCGCGTCGTGGAACGTGCCCGGCCCTGGCGGGAGGCGTCCGATGACGCGCTCTGGAGCATGATGTTCGGCGCCACCCTCCCGCGCTCGTGGATGGTCTGGTCGGACGGCTACTGCCCGGCTTGCAAAAAAGACGTGAAGATGTACGACTGGATCATGGATCCCTGGAACCATCCGTACAAAACCCAATGCCCCCACTGCCAGGCGCTGTTTCCTACCAACGATTTCGCCGCGTTCTACCAATCCGGATTGGATGAACATGGCGTCTTCGATCCGGAACGCGCGGACCGTTCTCTCCTATTCAACACGGAGCATCCGGACTCCAACGATCCCCTCCACTTGTTCGGCGTCGATGATGGGACCGGCTTCGTGGAAGGGGACAAACGCTGGCGGTTCATCGGCGCCTATCTGGTCTATGGCCAATGGAAAAAACTGGTCCTGGCGGGGATCGTCCATCTCGGCGAGGCGTTTTTTGTGACCGGTGATCCGGTGTACGCGCGCAAGGCCGCCATCCTCCTGGACCGCGTCGCGGATGTGTATCCCACCTTTGATTTCAAGGAACAAGCGGTCGTCTATGAACGCAAACTCGGTTCCAATGGGTACATCTCCACGTGGCACGACGCCTGCGAGGAAGTTCGCGAACTGGCGCAGGCCTATGACCAGATTTTCGACGCCCTCCCCAATGACTCAGAACTGGTTGCGTTCTTGTCCGGCAAAGCCAAGCAGTACGCCATCGAAAATCCCAAAACCACCTTTGCGGACATCCAAGCCAATATCGAAAACCGGATTTTCCGCGACACCATCGAACATGAATACAAGATCCGCTCCAACTATCCCCGCACGCCCGTGTCGATTCTGACGATGGAAACCGTACTGGATTGGCCGGCCAACCGGGAGAAGATACTGGGGATGATCTCCTCCGTCCTGGAAACCTCATTGAAAAAAGACGGGGTGACCGGCGAGAAGGGCCTGACCGGCTACACCACCATCGGACCGCACGCCATCGCCGAACTGCTCGCGAAGTTCGACCATCTCGATTCCTCCCTGCTCCCGGAATTGCTGGCGAAATTTCCCGCCCTGCATCAGACGTTCCGGTTTCACATCGATACCTGGTGCTTCGAAAAATATTACCCGAAGGAAGGTGACGGATCGGCCTTCGCCTCGCAATCGCCCAACTACGCGGGAGTCTCGTTCGCCAAACCAGCCGCCGGCATCGAGCCGTCCATGTTCCAGTTTATGTGGCGGCTGTACGAGTTGACCCGGGATCCCGCCTTCGTGCAGTGCCTGTACATCGGCAACGGCCGGTCGGTCGATGGCCTGCCGCACGATATCGGCGCTCCGGATCCGGAGGCCTTCCAAAACCAGGTCCGTCAGGTAATCGGCCAGGTGGGCGATGAGATCGAACTCTCCGACGTGAACAAGCAACAATGGAACCTCGCGATCCTGCGGTCGGGCCGGGGAGATCAGCGCCGGGCCGCCTGGCTGGATTACGACGCGGGCGGCGCCCACAGCCACCACGACGGCATGAACATCGGCCTCTTCGCCAAGGGCCTCGACCTGCTGCCGGATTTCGGCTATCCCCCGGTGGGCTACGGCGGCTGGGACTCGCCCAAGGCGGTGTGGTATACCAAAACCGCCGCGCACAACACCGTGGCGGTGGACGGGAAGGATCAACCCTCGGCGGAGGGGACCACCACACTGTGGGGCAGCGGGAAGCAATTCCACATCATCCGGGCTGACGCGCCGCGATTGATCCAGGGCGAACGGTATGAACGTACGCTGGCGCTGATCGATGTTTCCAGCCGCGATTTTTACCTGGTCGACTTGTTCCATATCGTGGGAGGCAGCGATCACGCCAAGTTCCTGTCCTCCACGTTTGGAACGGTCACCACGGAAAAACTGAATCTCCAGCCTGCGCCGGATTATGGGTACAGCACCTTGATGCGGAATTTCCATAGCGATCCCCGCGCCCCCGCCGGCTGGACGGCGGTGTGGGCGGTCGAGGACCGGATGAAATACCTCCCGCCGGAGACGTCCGTGCGTTTGCGTTATACCGATCTGACCGCGAATGCCGAAGCGTCCGTAGCGGAATGCTGGGTGGACGCGGGCCTCTTCGGCGGTGCCCCCGAGTGGATTCCCCGCCTGATGATCCGGCGAAAAACCGATTCGCCCCCATTGCGGTCTTGCTTCGTGGCGGTAATCGATCCCTTCGAACAGGAACCGGAAATCCAAGCCATCCAACGTTGGCCATTGGAAATACCGGGTGAGAAGGAATCCCCCGATTTTAACGGCGTTCTCTCGCTCGATCTCCGGGACGGCCGCCGCCATATTATCGCCTTTGCGGGAACTCCACTGCCCCAAGACGCCGATGCGCAAGCCGCCAACCTTGAGTTGCAATTCCATGCGGAAATCGCTTTTGTCTCGGAACGCGGGGATCAGGCTGAACGGGTGGTACTGTGCAATGGGAGCACGCTCCGCTACAAAGGATTGGAACTTCGTCTGCGCGACTCCGCCGCCTTTTTGGAATTATCCCTGGACGGCAATACCGCCCGCATCGAATCGTGTGACAAACCGCCTGGTATCGACACATTGCGATACATCACCCCCAGTGGAAAGAAAACGGCCATTCCAATCCATCATGCGCAAAATGAACATGACCAATAGATTATTCCATAAATCCTTGTTCCCCATCCTCCTTATCCTCTTCTTCTTTGTCCACGCTCTTTCTGCTGGAGAAGGCTGGCCGCCTTACCGCCGCATGCTGGATGATCCGCTCGAGTTCCACGGGCCGGAGCTTATGTCAGCGGATCCCGCCGAATTGGATCAGATCCGCATCGGCCTGTTCGCGCCGGATGATCCCCGTCAGCCCGTGGGCCGCGCGCTCATCCGGGGCGCGTCACTGGCCTTGGAGGAAGCCAACGCCCAGGGCGGCTATCAAGGGACACCGTTTGTTCTGATCTCCCGCTGGGCCGATGATCCCTGGGGCGCCGGTTCCAAGGAGGTAATCCGTATGGTGTATGAAGACCGCGTATGGGCGGTTATCGGCTCCATTGATGGCGAATCCACCCATGTCGCCCAGCAGATTGTTACCAAAGCTTTTTTGCCGCTGTTATCCCCGGTCTCTTCCGATCCCTCGCTCACGCACATCCGGATTCCGTGGATTTTCCGCCTTCCCCCCGACGACCGCGCCCAGGCTGTGGCCCTGGTGCAGCGGGGTATCTTGGAACGTGGCTTAAAACGGGTGGGATTGATCTTTGCCTCGAATCACGACGGGCGCATGGCCGCCGCGGAATGGGAAAGCGTGATGGCCTCCCAGGGTGTTCCCCTGGTGTTTCACATCCCCGTATCCCCCACGGCGGATGATTACAGGGAAACCGTGCGGCATGCGTGTTCGTTTGCGCCCGAGGGCCTGGCCGTCCACCTCCCCCCGAAAAACTTAATCTCACTGCTCCAGACGTTGCGCGAGGCCCGGGCGGATCTCACCATCCTGGTCCCCTGGATTCCCGGCTTGCCACGGAGCGAACTGGTAGCGGCGTATCCTGGGACGATGGTTCTCGCCGCTCCTTTTCCCATCCGCAAAACCTGCGGCCCGTACTGGAAATTCACGCGCGGTTACATCCGGTACTATGGCGAACGGCCGCTGGAGGCTGCCGCGTATGCTTACGACGCCGCCCGGTTGGTGGTCGAGGGGATTCGGCAGGCAGGTCTCAACCGGGCTGGATTATGGGAGGCCATCACCCGCCTCGCGCCCTATCCCGGGATCACGGGGACCATCGTGTGGGACAACGGCGGGGGCAATACCGCCGCGCCCGCGGTTGAAATCACCCCAGCCCGTTAAACGGCTGTTTTTATCTCTACTCATGTTCCAGACCAATCATTGTCCAGACAGACGGATGGATCGGTGCTACAATCCATCTGATTTCGGTTGAAGGAGTTTGACCCAATGACCGTTCACGAATCTGTCTGTGTTCTCAATCACGATATCCAAGATCCCGCGCTTCCACTCCCGGTTTTTCTCGACGATCTGACACGCCGGATTCTGGAGGAAGGGCACGAAACCACCCGCGGGGAAGCCGCCCGCCTCGCGGCCATCGATAAGCGCGACGCGATGCTCCTGTTCCACTACGCCAAACGTCTGCGGGAGCGGTTCCGCGGCGACACCGTCAGCCTATGCTCCATCGTCAACGCCAAGTCCGGCGCGTGCCCCGAGGATTGCTCGTTCTGCGCCCAATCCGCCCACTTCCAAACCGCCGCCCCGGTATACGGGCTGATGAAACCCGGGGAAGTCCTGCAAACCGCCCGCCTGGCCGAACGCGACGGGGCCGAGTCGTTCGGCGTGGTCATCAGCGGCCGGGGCATCAAAAACGACAAGGAACTGCAGGCCCTCGGTGAGATCGTGAAGACCCTCAAGCGCGAGGTGAATCTCGACATCCACGCCTCCGTGGGCATCTGTACCCGCGAGCAGCTCCAATACCTGCGTGAATGCGGCGTCACCATGATCAACCACAATTTGGAAACCTCGGAACGCTTCTATCCCTCCATCTGCACCACCCATACCTTCCAGGACCGGATCGAAACCATCCGGACCGCGCGCGCCTGCGGCCTGAACCTCTGCGTGGGCGGCATCTTCGGCATGGGCGAAACCTGGGACGACCGGATCGACATGGCTTTCACCCTGCGTGAACTGGATGTCGACACCGTGCCCCTCAATTTCCTCCACCGCATTCAGGGCACGCCTCTCGAAACGCGCGAACCGCTGGCCCCCTTGACCATCCTGTCCATTATCGCCCTGTTCCGGTTTATTTTGCCGCGCAAGGAAATCAAGATCTGCGGCGGCCGTGAATCCAACCTGCGCGACCTGCAAAGCCTGATTTTCCTGGCCGGGGCGGACAGCATGATGATCGGCAATTACCTCACCACCGCCGGCCGCGAACCGGAACTCGACTGGAAAATGATGGACGACTTGGAGTTGACCTGGACCCGCCGCGGCCAAGGATGCAATACGGCGGTGAAATCGGAGTGAAACGATCCTTCTTGGGAGATGGGCCCGGTTCGCCCCTTCGCCTCTCTCCCTGTGAGGGAATCCATTTGATAGGTTCTATCTCGGGGTGTGGGTAAGGGTGAGGGGAATTTTGCGGGACGGACCTGAGTGCCCGCCCTCATCCCGAAGTGAATGGAATCGATTTTCCCTCATCCGGTTCACACTTTCCGGATGATGCCATCTGTTTTTCAAGGAGAAACGCCGATGGATTATACCGACGAAAACCTGGTGCCTGTGGGCACCACCAATGACGAGGTCCACGAAACCTTGATCAAGGGCGCTTTGGATGATGCAGGCATCCGGTATGTCGTCCAAAGTTTCCACGACGAGGCCTTCGATGGCCTGTTCGAGGAAACCTACGGCCACTCGCGCATCCTAGTGTTTGAAGACGATGCGGAAAAGGCAGAGGAAATCATATCCCAGGTATCTATCCCCTCAGACGGCAAAACCGCCTCCCCTGACGGAGAGGCGGCTGATGAATCTTCCTCACTATGATTCGGGCTGTGCGCGTACAGCATCACACCCCGGATGCGATCCCCCTGCCGGCCCGCCACCACAACAGATTGGATTTAGAAATACGAGTCGAACAGGCCGATTTCTTCCCACAAATTGCCCCGCAGCTTGACCGCCTTCCAAATGTCCCCGTTGGAAACCACGCCGTTGCTGGGCATATACGGCATGGCCCGGCGGTTGGTGTACCAGTCGCCATAATCCCCGTCCGGTCCCGCCGCGAACATCAGCCAGTGGCTGCCTACCGTGTTCGAACAATCCCGGTCTTCATAGCCATAAAACAGCCCTTTGGCGAACGGGTCCAGGGGGATGGATGAAATATACGCTACGGGTGTGGTCAATTGCTCCCAAATCCGGCCGTTCCAATGATTTTCTCCCAACCCGTTGGTGTTCACGCCCACTTGGGATGGCGTTTTCCCCCAAAAACTGTACCCGCCCCGCAGAGAACATTTATCCTCCGGTCCTTGCCCGGCGTCATTCCCGTCGATCAGCCATAAACCGGTATCAAATTTGCGGATGTGAACCTGGTCGTATAACATTTTGATGTCCGCGAAAGTCCGCGCCGCCTTGGCCCGCACTTGGGCGTTAAGAAAGTTGGGTACCGCGATGGCCGCCAAAATGCCGATAATGGCGACCACGATCAGCAATTCGATCAGGGTAAAACCTCTGAACTCCGACTTCCACTTATACATTGAAATATCCTCCCATCCGATGAAAAACCTCACGCCCCTTTTTCATTCTAGGAAGAAAAACCAGCATGTCAAGAATCAGCCCTCTTTATCGGAATTCCGAATAATTCTACTGTTTTTGGCTTTTAATTATTGAATACCTGGATTTTCTACCCCTCCTGTGCCCTCTGAGGCATGAGGAGGAGTGATAGGAAAATTCCCTTCCTAAGGAATGAAAGAGGGCGGTTCCCATCGTATACCCATAGGGCGTGACGTGCGGCGCGTAATCTGTCAAACAAGTTCTATTCTTGATGGGATGTCAGTTGTATGTCTTACGGTCGGAAGCGTTTTCATTCGTAAGGCCGTAATTGGTCAAGAAAATCTCTCCATTGCTGTTCAGGCCGTTTGAGGGATGGTAGGGCAATCCCGAGTTCAAGGTGGTGGAGGTATTGGCCGCCGGCCCAAATGAAATGAGGATGAAATCCCACGGTTTCAAGCGGGGAACGTACCGCCCCAGCGCGCTGAGGTTCCAATCCTGATGATCGTTGCCGGCCGGTTCTTGGATTTCAGGATCGTTGTCCCAATACGCGTAGGCATCGTTCCCAATACGGCCGAAGGCCTCGTTGTTGCCGCTGTTGATGTTGAACAAGTGGGCCGGGAAAAAGGGCGACCGCGGAATGGATCCCATATAGGATACCGGTGTGGTCAGAGGAGATAAAACCGCCAGATTGTTCCGGTTGCCCGATCCCCCGTTCCAACCCACGCCTTGAAAATCCTTTTGAATCCGGTCGGTGCCGATGGTGGTGTCGTCATCCCGGATGTCCACCAACATCTTGTTGTGATCGGTGGTGAAGAGCTGGATGGCCGTGGTCAACGCCTTCATGTCGGCATGGCAACGGGCGATCTTGGCCCGGGTTTGCGCGTTGAGAAAGTTGGGTACCGCGATGGCCGCCAAAATCCCTATAATGGCCACGACGATCAACAATTCAATCAATGTGAAAGACAGTTGAGATTTTCCGGTTTCCAACATGGTAATGGCCTACCCCCAGGAGAGAATAATGGTGAATTTCTGGATGATTTTACATGGTTGGAAAATTCTAGGGATCTTCCGAAACCATGTCAAGCGATGGACGGATCCGTTTAATTTCACCAATCCGCGATTTTACAACTTAATACAACTCGCCCCGCGGTTCTGCGCTCCCGGCTTTCTTCATTGAAAATTGAACTCCCGCCCTTTGAATGAAAACACGAGTAATTCTTGCGTCCTATCAAGTGTTGAATTTTTTCGGTAAGATCGCCCCGGGGATCAATCACGAGGATTCTTGTCTGCGGGAAGGGAGCAAGCAATGCCACGAGGCAGGTATTATGCGGTTGTTGGTTGGTGGGCAGTGGGCGTTTCCGTGGCGCTTGGCCTGGTGGCGGCCGCCTCCGCGGATGGGATGGGGACAGCGGAACAGGACGCCGAATATACGCGGCGGTTTCTAACCCAGTTTCCGGAAGTAAAACCCCTTCCCCGGCTGGAGGAATACGCCTCACCGGCCCGCTTCGATGCGCTCTTTCTGAGGGAAGGATGGGTGGAAAACCTGAAAACCATCAACAACGATAACGGCGGCATCGCCTGGGGATGGGCCTATTTCATGATGGCTCTCAACGAGATGTACCGCGGCACCGGCGATCGGCGCTATCTGGACGCGAACCGGCAATGCGTCCAAGCCGTGCTGGCGGCCCGGGATGACATCCGCGGGGTCACGCTCTGGACCGGAAAAACCGCGCCCGCGTGGAGTTCGGACAAATACGCGGAACGCGGCCGGGCCGTGTTTGCTGTTCATACCGGGATGATCGTGTATCCGATATTGGATTTTCTGCTCCTGGCGCGGGAAAATCCGGTGCTGCGCAACGAATGGGGAGACGCGGATCAAGCCATCCTGCGCGCCGCCCGGGAAAGCCTGCATTATCACGACCGCCAATGGCGGGACGGCCCGGCAGAGGGGGAAGGCCATTACATTGGCATGGATCAGGAAAACGCGTTGGAGGGCAAACCGCTGCCGGGCAACCGCCTGAGCAGCATGGGCAGAGCGTTATGGCTTTTGGGGAAACTGACCGGCGAAGAAGTCTACTATCATCGGGCGATAGCCATCGGCCGCTATATCAAAAACCGCCTGACATTAGCGCCGGACGGCGCGTATTATTGGCCTTACTGGCTTCCCCTCGATCCGGTTACGGAAACGAAATCCACGGAAGACATCCGGGGGGAAGACATATCCCACGCGGCCTTAACCATGGCCTTGCCGGTTTTATTGGCCCATGAAAACCAGATATTTACCCGCGAAGACATGGCCCGGCTGGGCAAAACCGTAACGCAAGGCTTCGCCCGCCTCAACAACGGCGTGCTCTTCGGCGAGATCACCGGGAATCCGGGCTCCAATCCCAATCTGGTGCAGATTCCCGGGCGTTGGCTGCGGCTCAGTCCCTTCGCGCCGGAAGTCCGGGAACGATTGGCCGCGTTTTTCTTAAAATACAAGCCCGCGCCCAGCCCGCTGGATATGGCTTTGCTGATCCGCTATATAACCAAAGCCGGATGCGTAATCTATGTATCCAAACTGGGGGATGATTCCGATGGATCGTCGTGGGCGAAGGCGTTTCATAGCATCCAAAGGGCCTTGGACGCCGTGCCGGATGACCAGGGCGGCCACCGGATCATCGTCCGCCCGGATACGTACATGGAGGCGAATCTCTCGCCGGCTTACAAAGGGGCAAAAGGCAATTATAACCAATTGCTGGCGGATTTCGATGGCACATGGGGATCGGGCGCGGCGGGCTATGCCGTCCTGGATTGCGGCGACCCCCACAAAGGCTTCAAATCCGTCGATTGGTGGAGCAATTTCAAAGCCAATCCCGATTTTTCGGGCGTGGCGTGGGACCGCTGGCGGATTCGTCATGTGTACGCCACGGGCGGAGATGCCGGCTTGTTTTGGGATCTTCCCCCGAAACTGGAGCCGTTCACGATCGTCGTGGAAGACAGCGTGGGGATCGGCCGGGCTTTCGGCGGCGGCGCGGCAAACTTCATCGCCCGGCCCGATGAGCCGGTGATCTTCCGGCGCTGCCATCTCTGGTCGCTCGATTGGTGGGGCGACGCCGGAGGCGCTTACATCCGCGCGGAAAACAAAACCACGCCGGACTTTCCGGATGTCACCTTCGAGGATTGTGTCCTGGTCGGGCCGGACAACGCCTTGCAAGCCGGGAATCCTGGATATGAAGGGTACACCCGCGTGAAACTGCATGGCTGCCGGCTGATCTCACTGAACTTTTCCCAGCCCCGCGGGACACCTTCGACCGGGATCATCAACAGCAAAATCAAGGGCCAATGGCTGCATGTCGATTTGGAAGATTGCCTGCTGATGGGTTACAAAGTCTTCGGCGCGGGCGAAGGCGAAATCCGCTATTCCACCACGCCGCCCGTGTCCGCCTATGTGCAATTCGAGCAAGAAGTCCCCGCCGGCATGCGCCGCCTGGGTCATTGGCCGGTCCAGGTTTTTGAGGACGTGGTGCCGCCGCAACCGGTTCTGCCTTCCAAACTAAGGAAAGAAGATCGAATCATCAATGAATACTGTGAAATATCACCTTTGGAATGGCAAGGCCAACTCTGCCTGCTGGAATGTATCCGCCCGGCGGCTGAAGGTGAACAGAACCAATATTATCTGCGAATCCGGGAAGCGGACACCGGCAAAATCCTGGCCCGGTTCGGAGAAGGTTACAGCCTGGCCTGCGCGTTTGTCCAAGACAGTACGGTTTATGTTTACGCATCCCGGTGGGGAGAAGGCAACCGTTGGAACGATGTCAATTTGCTCATGTCGCCGGATCTGCAAAACTGGCAAAGCCGGGTGGTCATTCAGCAGGAAAACGAGCATCTCTTCAACAGCTCGGTCTGCGCCACGGATCAGGGTTATGTCATGGCCTATGAATCCGACGATCCCCAATACACGCCTTTCAGCGTGAAATTCGCCGTCTCGCGGGACTTGGTGAACTGGAGCAAAGTGCCGGACGCGGTGTTTTTAAAGGACCGCTACGCCGCCTGCCCCTGCATTCGCTATGCCGGTGGATATTACTATCTTTTGTACCTGGAACACCGCGCGCCGCGCTGGTATTTCGAGACATACCTGGCCCGCTCCAAGGACCTGAACGAGTGGGAATGGAGCGCGGCCAATCCGGTACTCCGGCCGGATTGGAATGAAGGCATCAACGCCTCCGATCCGGATATCATCGAATATCGAGGAAACACCTATCTGTATTATTGCATTGCCGATCAGCTGACCTGGGCTAAGATCAAGCGGGCCATGTATCCCGGCCCCCTGCGGGAATTTTTCGAAGGCTATTTTCAGAACTAAGCTCCCGCCGGCCGGTATTCTTTGCGGCTCATCCGGCCGGTGCGCGCTTTTTCCCGGCCGCCGGACCGCATCTCTCCGAAAGGATTGATGAAGCCCATTTTCAAAAACCCCTTTCCCTCTGGGAGAGGGCCAGGGGGATGGGAGTCCCTTTCTACCCCACTCCACCTTCCCGGCTTTTGTGTTCCCCCCTTTCCATATAGCGCCCCTTTCAAGGGTCCGCCGTACACCAGCCCAGGGTTTCAACCCTGGGCACAATTCAACCCTGGGCGATACTCACCCCAGCGCAACCTAATCCAACAGCAAGGACCTCCCTTTTCCGTCCCCTCAGGGAGAGCGCCAGGGTGAGGGATGCCCTGAAAAGGCGGAATGCCTCTCTTCTCGGCAACCGAATAAATTGACCCTTTACTTCATTCCTAACAACTTTTGGGCATTCCCGTAGAGGATCATATCTTTCTCATCCTCGCTTATACTTGCGTTCCGGATTTTCAGCGGGCCGATCGCGGGATTTTGCAGCGGCAGGCATGTCCCATGCAGCATCCGCTCCGCGCCAACCTGCCGGACCGCGGTTTCTATTCCACCGAAGGACATCATCCCCGATGTTTCGATATACGCGTTCGCGTACTGCTTCACGATATGCAGCGCGCTCTGCAATTCCGCCAGATAATTGATGGACGCGAGGATAAAACGAACTTCGGGGAATGAAGCTACCAGCCGGCCGGTTTTCTTCAGATCGAAAACCGGAAACCGCCAGCTCATCATCAACCGGTAGGGGATCATCACGGGAATTTGTTTTTCACCGCAGAACGTCAGTAACTCGTGAATGTAAGTTTCTTCCAGGGGATCATAGGTATGTTGAATGGGAAACAACTTCACAATGCCCGTTGGCAAATCCTTGAAATCCTCACCATACCGCTCCCGGCCCGGCGCGTAAGGAGAATAGGTCAACGCGGGGATGAAACGGTCCGGATGGGATCGCGCCAGCCGGATGACCTCCTGATTGCCTCCCCCCGGATCGGAGAAAATCCCGCGCAAGGAACTGACCGCTAACTGGGAGATTCCCAGCCGGTCCATGTGGCACAGAATCGCCGCCTCATGGCTGTTTCGCAGCGGCCAATACGGCCATTCGCCAAAATATCCATGGATATCGATAATCATCTAGTTATCCCGTAAGGAAAGCAGGCGCAGTATATTTCCAGAAAGGATCATCTCTTTTTGGGCTGACGTGATATCCGATTCCATGATCTTCGCGATTTGCAAAGCCGGATCCAGCAGAGGAAGGTCGGATCCATAGATGATTTTTTCTGCTCCCGCCTCGGCCACGGCGGTTTCGATCATGTTATTGTCGAAGGAGGAACTGGCCGTATCCAGGTAAATGTTGGGATACCTCTTGGCGGCGGCGATCGACCGGTGCCAATCGCCTTGGGCCTGAGGGCAGCATCCCATGTGGGCGTTGATGATGACCGCGTCCGGGACCTGCCGTGCCAGGGATTCACATTCCGGCCCGGTGGAATGCGCGAGAATGGGAATCCGCAATTCCGCCGCCTTGGCGATCACGGGAATCATATAGGGATCGTCAATCACTTGCAGGGGAGGCACGGAATAAATTTTCAAGCCCCGGAATCCATGTTCACTGACATAGCGGTCCAACTGACCGGCAATCCACGGACCGAAACGTCCCGCGCTGACGGTATAATATCCATATAAACGATCCGGATATTTTTGGATTTGCGCGCGCAGAAACTCATTGCCCTCCGCCATGTCATACGTCAGCGCCATGAAATCGGTGACGAAAAGTTTCTCGATGCCGTTCCGGTCCGCCTCCCGGATCAATAAATCCGCGTCCGCGTCGATATGGCACCAGGTGGCCTTGCCGATATGCACGTGGCCGTCGATTATTTTCATGGTTCGGTTGATTGGACTTTCACCCGCGCCGCCAGTTTCCGCAGTTCTTCGACCCATTCGGCCAAACCGGGGCACCGGTTGAAGCGCCGCCCCCGCAGCCAGTCGCATTGGATATGATATGTGATGGGTTGGTTATGTTCGGCCTTCAGCACCACTTGGTTTTCATTGGGCAAGTTCCGCAGTTGGATGAAACGCTCCGCGGGAAACACGATTCCCATGCCGATGGTCCCAATGACCGGTGTTTGGGATCCCCACACACCCAACACGCCCGCTTGGGTATCCAACTGCAGCGTTTCCTCGGGCAGTTTGGTCAGTCCAATCCCCAGCGCCAGTTCATCGCCGGCGTTTCCGCCGCGGATGTCAATTTGAATGGGGGTGTCCGCCCGCCCCGCCAACGCGGCGCATTGAAAACGAATCGTGTAGGGATTGTCTTGCGGGCCGGCTCCCGCCGCCTGCATTTCAATAAGAGTGCGGCTGGGGCTGGATTCGATCATCCGCTTGGTAAATTCAATGTCACATTTCCCTTCCGCGCACCACACGGGATACGCTTCCCCATTGACATACAACGTGATTCCACCCGATCCGGGCGAATCGCCCACCAGCAGCGCGTCAATGCCCCATTCGGTTTCGTCATGATAGCTTTGCGCGCCGATCGTGGGATATATCAGGCAATCCTGTTTTTTCCCGAAGAAATCGAATTGCCCCCAATAGGCCCGGTAGGCGGTTTTTTCCGATTCCCATCCGATGTTCGGCGGCACCCAATCCTGCGCCCAGGCGGTTTTAATGGCTTGCGGATCGCGGCGGATGCCGGCAATCCAATCCTCATAGGGGGGATAGGTATTGTTGATCCCGAATTCTTTCACGAGAAGAGACGAAATCCCCTCCCAGTCCCCCCGGGCGCGCGCCTGGTGAATGGATTCCATAATCAAGGGGGATATTTCAGAAGATCGCTTCACTTGGACCCACAACCGGTCCTTCAGGAGATTCAGGTAGAAGCACACGGTTTCATCGCTTTGCAGCAAGTGACGTTGCAATGAAGAATCCATGCCGGTGAACAGCGCATTCCATTCGCGCGTGAAGCGGTTGTCTTGATTGGATGGCGGCATTTTCTCTAAAGTGAGCGACAAGGTTTGATTCAATTGGTACAGCCGCTTGGGCAACTCTTGGCGGGTGGAGGTGATGATGGAATGAATTTCCGGCCAGTTCCAGCCGATCGGCTGGATCGCGGGATTGGCCGATGTCCAGGTATCATCCACTTGGCCGTCCGCGTCGAGATCGAACTCCCACGTGTCGATGACGCCGTCCCCGCTGGCGTCCCGCATTCCATAACGGCCATCCAGTATGGTATCCAGGTTGGAATCCACATCCATCCAGGCGCGGGCCGCTCCTTTCAAATGAATGCGCTGATCGGTGGGATGATAATAAATCTCCACGCTGGATTGGGGGTGCATGGCTAATTCATAACGCTTGTTGAACGGCCCACAACTGGGTCCCCCTACCTGGGGGAAATCGGGATTGCCGTGCGCGATGACGCCTTCCCAGCGCTCATTCGTATCGGCGCGGCCTTGGCCGTCGATGTTGAAATCGATTTCATCCCAGGTCAGCATCATCCGTTCCCAGCGGACCGGCAACGCGAACCGGGGAGCGATGTCCCAGCGAAGGAAAGGACCGGTGGGTAGGCCGCGGATGACCGTTCTCTCCGCCACGGTTTCATCAAAGTGCAGATCGGAATGTCCGCGGGGCCGGTTCTTCACCATCGCGGAGGCGCCCGGCGCCCAGGCCGTCAGCGAAACATCGAAATCGCGGGGCTGGTCCGGCGTGGCGTCGTTGTCGGCGTCAAAACTGTGGCGGATGTTTTCCACCGCCGTGCCGATGCCCGAAAACCGCAGCACTTCCTCGGTGACGCCATCATGATCGTGATCATAAAACAGGAAGGGATTTTCGAAGAACGGGGTCCACTCCGTGGCGTCTTCGGTTAGGGCAAAGGCCACAAATTCTTCATCGCCGCCGAAATGGGTGCGGTATTGGCAGAGCGTCTGATCGTACGTGTAGCCCACATCAAACCATAACAAATTGTCGTCCCCAATGTCCCGCCCCCACCAGATACGCAGCGTATCCTGCTTCCAAAACGCGCTGGGGCCGTCGTGGAAGTAGATCCCCATCTCGTCCACGTCGTTGTCGCCGTCCACGTCGGTGTAATCCAGCACCGCGTCCACCGTCCCGTCGGCTTGCCAATCCGCGATATACAAATCGCTGTCCAAATCGGGCTCCTGCCCTTCCCGCAGATCGCCGTCTTCGTCAATCACCCGGACCAAGAGGGGCCGGTACTTCTCCGGATGGCGGGAATCGGTGTCAATGAACCAAACTTCCTCCGGGCGGCCGTCTTGATTGGTGTCCACATAAATCCGCTGGCCCCGATCGGCTTGCAATACCTGTTGGTGGATTTCGGGATTCAAAACCACCGCCTTGCCAAAAACCTTTTCAAACAGACGCTGCTTGATGCTCGTTTCGGATGGGGATGACGCGGGCACTATCCACAGGCAGCCGGTTACGATGCCGATCGGTAAGAAGAAGAAATTCCGTTTCATGATTCTGCTCCCTGGCTTTGTTCGACCGCGCGCAAGGCCGCGGCGGCTGCGTTGACGGTTTCCTCCACGTCGCGTTCCGTATGCGCCGTGGAGACAAACCACAACCCCTCGGGAATGACACGCACGCCGCGTTCCTGCAGTTCAATCCAAAAGCGGCGCGCGAGCGCTTTGTCCGCCTGCTGCGCCGTCCGGTAGTCGGTCACGGGCACCGAGGGTGAGGGCACGAAAGAGACATGAAACACCGGCGGCACGCCCCGGATCGTCAGCGGCAGGGAGGTGAGGGCCGCCAATTCCCGCAACCGTTCCATCAGACGGCGCGCGGTCGTTTGCGCTTTTTTCAACATGGCGCCCTCATTGGCGCTGAGAAAATCCAGCGCCGCCCGCACTCCGGCCATAACCGGCGGATTGGCATTGTACGTCCCCGCGTGCACGGTTTTCAATTCACCGAACCACCGCATATAAGTTTCCTTGCCCGCCAGGGCGCTGACACACATGCCTCCCCCCATGGCTTTGGCAAAAACGGCCAGGTCGGGAATGACCTGATAATACGCCTGCGCCCCGCCCAGCGCGACGCGGAAGCCGGTGATGACTTCATCGAAGATCAGCAACGCGCCGTGCTGATCGCACACATCCCGCAAGCCGGCGAGAAAACCCGGTTGCGGCTCGATCGCCCCCGCGTTGCACATGATCGGCTCGGTGATCACGCCCGCGATCTCATCGCCATGGTGTTCAAACAAATTCTGGACCAATGCCAAATCGTTCCATGGCAACACGAACAAGTTCGCGCCGTCCTCGGGAGTCTGGCCGAGCGAGGAAGGGAACAACTTCGGCGATTCGCGCGGATTATCCGGATCGAGCGGCGGCGCGAAATTCCACGCGATGTTGTCCAGCCAGCCGTGGTAATGCCCCTCGAACCGCAGAATTTTCTTCCGGCCGGTGACCGCCCGGGCCAGGCGCAAGGCGGCATGGACGGATTCGGATCCCGAGGAAGCAAAGCGCACCATTTCCGCGCAGGGGACCAGTTCGCGGATCTTTTCCGCGGCGAGGATTTCCAATTCCGTCTGTCCGGCGTACATCAGGCCTTTGTGGAATTGCGCGGTAACGGCCTCGATCACTTCCCGGGGCGAATGGCCCAGCAGCAACGGCCCGCGGCCCAGCACATAATCGATATACTCATTCCCGTCAACGTCCCACACCCGCGAACCTTCCCCCCGTTCATAAAACAAGGGAAACGGTTCCCAGTTCGCGCGGACATTGCTGGATATGCCTCCTGGAATCACCTGCCGCGCCCGGTCTAATAAATTCTTGGATTGGTCAGTTTTCATGGCGAAAGCCTTTTGGGACTCATCCTTTACGTGCGTACTTTTGTTTTGATCCCTGATTCGCGTCTCTTGGATAGGATCGATGAAATCCACCCCGGTCCCCTCTCCCTCCAGAAGAGCGGGTCAGGGGGAGGGTATTTTTTAAGATCCAACTTTTATGTCCGCTCTCATCCTGGAGGGCCCTCCGCGGGAGGATCGGCGTGAGGGAAATCCTGATCCCTGCCGGTTTCTTTCCAGGAGAATTCGAAGTTCCGGAAGCAAGTCACAACTGAATTTCCTTCCCCGTCCGGCTGGATTCATACGCCGCCAGCGCCGCCGCGACGGCTTGCCGCCCGTCCCAGCCGGTGATGGACGGTTCCCGGTTTTGCCGAATGCTGTCGATGAAATCCTGCAGGTGCAACGAATACGATTCCAACCGCACCGGATCCAGAAATCCCTTGCCCTGCCAGTCGATCGGCGCTTGCGTGGCCACCGTCTCCCAAGTTCCACCGGTAAACGCCACGCGGGCTTCGCCGTAGGCGTCGATGTCCAACAGCCCCCGCTCCCCGATGACCTGGTACGCGAACTGCGAGCGGGGAAATCCCGGCTTCGGCACCTGGAACGAACAGAACAGGTAGGCGGTGCACCCTTCCGGCAAGGTCATCAGCACATCGGCGGTGCCTTCAGTCGTGCAGGCCGGATCGAGGCTGCGGCACTTGGCGTAAACGGTTTGAATCTCCTGCCCGGTCAGCCAGCGGATGTTATCGAAATTGTGAATCGCGTGGCCGAACAACGTTCCCAGGTTTTGCGGTTCCAACTGCCACTTGGGCAGGCCGGCCATCCCGCCGGGGACCATGTGATACGACCGGATGTGCTGGATCCGGCCCAGGCGGCCCGAGTCGAGGATCTCCTTGGCCTTGGCGTTGCAGATCCGCAGCCGCTGCGTGAAGCCGATGGTGCAGAAGCGCTTCCGGGACGCGCAGGCGGCCAGGATGGCGTCGCATTCGGCGACGGTGCAGGCCATGGGCTTTTCGATTAGCAGGTGTTTCCCGGCCTCCGCCGCGTGAAGGGCCTGCTCGGCGTGTTGCGCGTGCGGAGTCGCGATGAACACGGCGTCCACGTCATCGCGCGCGATCAAATCTTGATAGGATGAATGCGAAGCGATGTGATAATCGGCAGCCAGGGCCGGCGCGCGGGAGCCGCAGGCCACGCCCACCAGGTGGGCCCCCCGGGTGTACTTGGCGATGGTTTCGGCGTACGTCCGGCCCATGAATCCCGATCCCAAAATGGCGATCCCTAACGATGCGTTGGCTTGTGTCATGGCTTTTGTCCCTCGTGGCTGGAACGGCCCGCTCCACAGAACAAGAGGCCCAATCCCAGCATAATAAATCCCACCAGGAGGCTCGCAAATCCTTCCTGGACGGAAGTCAAAAGCATCACCCCGATCATCAACAAGCCCAGTGAACCGATCGAAACCCCGATCACCGGCAGGGGAGACGTGGACTGGGCCGGGGAGGTATCAGCCGGCTGGGGTCCTTCCGGGGATTCGATCCGGTTAAAAAAATTCTGAATCGCGGCGGCTTGCCGCGGCGTGCGGCGCCGCGCCAGAGTGCCGGCGAGAAGGCCAAACGCCGTGCTGACCAAGGTGCACGCGGTGATCACCGGCTCCTGGCGCAGGGACGCGTACGATTCATCCCCTCCCAGTACATACACCGCCAGTCCGGTCGTCATCCCTAGCAGCAAACCGGCGATGCCGCCCGCGTTCGAAACCCGCCGGGTGATGAGACCCGCCAGCATGGGCAAGGCCACCGGCGGCAGGAAGATGCTGAAGAGGCGGACCATCAACTGGAAGAGATCTTCCTGCCCCGGATTGTTCATAACCACCCACGCGGTCAGTAAGGAAACCACCCCGACCAGCAAGGTGAAGAGCCGGGCGGCGAAGACCAACGACCGGTCGCTTTGTCCCGCTCCCGCAAACCGCTTGTACACGTCGTTGGTCAGGACCGAGGCCACGGCGTTGTAATCGCTGGAGATCATGGACATCGTGGCGGAAAACATCGCGGCGATCAACATGCCGGTCATGCCCACGGGCAGGAGCGTCCGGCAGAGGAGCGAGTAGACTTCGTTCACATTCGCGAGATCCGGGAGATAAACGCGGGCCGCCATGGCCGGGAAAAAGAAGAGGGGCGGGCCGATGACATTCAATACGGCCACCAGGTAACCGACTTTGCGCGCCTCCGAATCCCGCCGGACCGAATAGTATCTCTGCACGAGAGACCACGAGGTGCTGTAATTGAGCGCGATAATCACAAAGAACGAGCACAGGTAGATCCAATTGTATTTCGGCGTGGTGAGCGCGAAGAAACCGGAGGGGATATTCTCCAGAAATCCCGTTACACCCCCGGCTTTCATGAACGAAAGGGGCACCAATATCGCCACTACCAAGATCATCACCACAAACTGGACGAAATCGGTGATGATAACCGCCCATAACCCTCCCAAGAACGTGTAAGTCAACATGATGCCGCCGGAGAGGAGAATCCCCCAACGCAGCGGAAAATCCAATCCCGCTGAAACCAGCGTGCCGATGGCGAAGAGCTTCAAGCCGTCGTCGATCACCTTGACCGGAATCCCCAGCCATGCCAGCCATTGCCGCAGCGCCGGGCCGAACCGTTCTTCGATATACTCCAAGGGGCTGGTGTTCGCCGCCCGCCGCCAACGGGAGGCGAAGAAATAGGCGCTGAGGAGCGACGCCGGCACGGTAACCCAATACATCGTGACGGCGACCCAGCCGTATTGATACGCGAGAGCGGAATACGAAACGAAGGTGAACGCGCTGAAGGAACTCATGTAAAACGAGATGGACGACAACCACCAGGGAATTTTCTGGCTGCCGCTGAAATAATCCTGCAAAGTGCGCATCTTCCCGGAATAATACCACCCGATCGCCAGCATGACCGCGAAAAATCCGGCGATGACGGCGTAATCCGCAAAGACCAGTTGGGCCGTATCCATGAGTATCCCATGTCCGATGATTGCATCCGGTCCACGCCGGGGGCGCGCTCGGGCTCTCCGGCGTGCTATTTAAAATAGAAACCATATAATGAAATCCGCCGCATGAATAGAGAAGGGGCGAGTTCGGCCGGCCAGGCAGATCTCTGGTGGATGAATCAGGTCCTGGGAAGATTTCATCTTGAATGAGTCGCTGAAATACGGGATGGCCGTGGCCCGCGCCCACGGCATTTTGAAATGCTCCGCGCATCAGCCCGGGGATCCGCCTTTCTTTCTTCAGGTCCTTTATTCCTTCCCAAAGACAACGTACGATGACATGGTGGATGACCTGGAATCCATCGATCCCCATTGCGCGCCGGGAGAAATCCATGCCCAATCGCGTTTCCCTGATTCATGTCGAGATCCCCATGACCGAACCGTTCCGGATCAGTTCCGGCGAAGTGCGCACCAAGGAAGCGGTCTTGATCCGCATCGAAATGGATGGAATCCAAGCCTGGGGCGAAGCCTCGCCGATGGCCGGCGGATTTTATTCTTCGGAAACCCCGGATTCTTCGTGGGCGTATTTATCGGCACATGCCATCCCCCGGCTCCTCCAATCGCGGAACTTCCATCCCGAATTCGTGGCACGGGAATTGTTGGCGGAAGAATGCGACCGCTTCGCTGCCGCGGGACTGGAAGGGGCGCTGTGGGATCTGACCGTCCAACGCGAAGCGATCTCCTTTACCCAAGCGTTGGGTGTCGAATATTCGCCGGTGGCCTCCGGCCTGGCGGTGGGCATTTATCCCACCATCGATCGTTTGATTCAGGCCTGTGAGCGCTATCTCGCCGACGGCTACCGGCGGTTGAAGATCAAAATCCAGCCGGGATGGGATGTGGAACCCCTGCGGGAAATCCGCCGTGTGTTTGGGGAAATTCCTCTCATGGTGGACGCCAACGCCGCCTACACTCCGGCCGATTTTCCTGTATTCGAACAGTTGGACGGCATGGGATTGCTCATGATCGAGCAACCGCTCGCGAAAGACGACCTGGAAGGCCACCGCCGCTTGCAAGCCCGGCTATCGACTCCCGTATGCCTGGATGAAAGCGCGTCCAGTCCCGAGACCCTGCGCCGGGCTATCGAAATGGAAGCCTGCCGGATCGTGAACGTGAAGATCCAGCGCCTCGGCGGCATCCAGAAGGCCAGGGAGGTGATCGAACTCTGCGCCGCGCGGGGCATCCCCACCTGGATGGGTACCATGCCGGAACTGGGCCTCGCCTCGCTGCACGCCTTATACCTGGCGCTGCATCCTAATTGCACGTATCCCACCGATGTGGAAGCCTCCCGCCGCTGGTACCAGGATGACATCATCGACCCTCCCATTGCCGTGCGGGATGGATGGATCAATATCCCCCCCGAACATCACGCGCGGCCCCGGATCGATACGGCGGCCGTGGACCGCTATAGGAAACGCGCCGCCGAGTGGTAACTGGAATGTCAGTCCCCCGCGCCGAACCGGATCGCGTACAAATCGGCGTCCCGCAGCGATATTCGTAACCGGATGGGCCGATCCTGAAGCGAAGCCACGTCCTTCCCCTGCGGCCAGACCACGAGTTCATCGAGCGAATCCCCGAACATCACCGCCCCCGTATCGCCGCTAAAGCCGGGGAGGGGTTCGCCTGCTTCCTCCAGAATTTCGCAACGGATATGCCCCGCGGCGGAAGTGGAATAATTGAGACGCAGCGCGGTGCCCTCAAATCGGAACGGCTTGGTCAGAACAGTGCCTTCCCGCGCGCCGGCATGCAGGGAGGCGAAGCCGTCCTTGCGGACCGTGACGCGCCGCAAACGGGCGTCCTCCCACTGGTAGTGTTCGCTGTGGTACAGGCTGTATTCTTCCGGATTAAGTTCCAACAATCCCCAGGCCGGCATGATGTTGCGGTGGGTCCAGTTGCGCCGGTCGAGTCCCGGCCGGATCCAGGCTTCCAAAAAACAGCGGTCCCAATGGACGCCGTCGCGGCTGCTCATGAATACCGCGTCGGACACGCCGCTCCCTTCCCACTCCGCGATTTTTTTGCGTTCCGGCACGAAACGCTTGGGGAAGGACAAGAAAATATGCGGCGCCCGGGGATAGGGCACGCACGCGTTGGTGTAAAAATGTTCGACCGGAATCCCGGCCGCATATTGGTTTTGCACCGGCTTGCTCCAATGCAGGAAATCATCCGAGGTGGCGCTTTGGATGGCGCGGAATCCTCCAAAATCGCCCTTGGTCCACGACCGGGAATAGCTGCGGTAGCATCCGGCTTCCGTATCCCAAAAGGCAATATTCAGCGAGTCGAAGGCCCCCTCGGTGAGGACGGGCAGTTCCTGTTTTTTACGCCAATGGATCCCGTCCGCCGACACGAACGCCACGGGCGGCAGGCCGCCGAGGGCTTTCCATTTTTCGTCCGGCGGACAATGGGGATTGGCATCGAGAAACGGAGCGAAATTGTGGGCCTCCTTCCCGCGCCAGACAATGTTGTTGTCTTTGGAGCCGTTGAACTCGTAGAGCTGCAGGCGGGGGCGGGTGAAATGAATGCCATCGGTGCTTTCGGCCATGCAGCTGACCTGTTGGGCGTCCAGGTCGTCCGGGCAGTACCCCCGGTAATACAGGCGATACCGGTTCCCATCCTGGAGCACCGTGCAGTACGCGCTGGAGGGGCCTTCCCACGGTTGATCGAACGTGAAGACGATTTCCCGCGGCGTGGGCGGATGCAACCGCAATTCGGCAGTTTCCAGGGATTCGATCAGAAACAGGTCCACAAAGGGTTCCAGGCGGCCGCCAATGGAAAGCACTTCTCCGCCGATGGCCAGGGCGGGGGGAAGAATCCACAGTGCCGCCGGGATGCCACAGAGTAACGTCAGGGGGGAGGGGAATCGGAATATCCACATGATTACAGGGGCTCCTTCGGGGATCGGAATCCGAACCGCGCGGCATTATACACGAGCCCTCTTCCCTCCGCCACTGGGCACGCCCAAGCCGGTTTTCTGGGAATCACATGACTAGACCGGCTGGTTGCGGAAGTAGTAAGATGAAAAATCAATGATTCTTTAAATGATTCTTTGCTCTGATTCGATTGACTCGGCATTCCTTTTTGATTCAAATGCTGCTCGTTCTCCCTGTGTTATCCGTGGATGAGCTTTATCGGTGTACGAGTATGGATGGGAGCACAAAATAATCCTTTCTCCCTCTGGGAAAGGGACAGGGTGAGGGAATCCCGGAAAAGATAAAATACCTCCATTATCACCTGGGGAAAGGAAGCGCGCCATGAACGCGAAACTGGCAATCGAGGGAGGCCCCAAGGCCGTCACCAACCCGCTGCAAGGCTGGCCGCAATTCGACGAAAAGGCGATCCAGGCTGTCGAAGAGGTCCTCCGTTCCGGCAAAGTCAACTACTGGACCGGCCGGAAAGGGATGGAATTCGAACAAAAATTCGCCGAATGGCAGGGCAGCAAGTACGCGATCAGTGTCGCCACGGGCACCGCGGCCCTGCACGTGGCCCTGTCCGCGCTGGGCCTTGGGCCGGGCGATGAAGTGATCGTGCCTAGCTACACCTTCATCGCCAGCAGTTTCTCCATTGTCCAGGCGGGCGCGATCCCCCGCTTCGCCGATGTCAATCTCGAAGACCACTGCATCAGCGTGGAGTCCGCCGAAAAATTGGTCAACGAACGCACCAAAGCCATCATGCCCGTGCATCTGTATGGCAATGTCTGCGACATGGACCCGATCCTGGATTTCGCCCGTAAGTACAACTTGTTTGTTATTGAGGACAACGCCGAGGCGTACGGCGGCGTTTACAAAGGCAAGAAAACCGGCACGCTCGGCCATATCGCGGGCTGCAGTTTTTGCCAAAACAAAACCTTCACCACCGGCGGCGAAGGCGGCATGGTCACCACCGATGACGAAGATCTGGCCTGGATAGCCCGCAGTTTCCGCGATCACGGCTATGACGTGCGGGAGCGCCTCAATCTGCTGGAACTGGAACAAAAACTGCCTTACATCCACAACCGGCTGGGCTGGAATTACCGCATGACCGAAATGCAGTCCGCCATCGGCTTGGCCGAGTTGGAACGCCTCGACAGGTGGAACCTGCCCACGCGCCGCCGCAACGCGTATATTCTGATCGACGCGTTGAAAAAATGCCCGCTGATTAAATATTTCCCCATCGACACGCCTGAGCGGCAAAATGGCTGGTATGTGTTGGCCTTTTCGCTGGATATTGAAAACATGAACTGCGATATCCAGCAGTTTGTGCGGGCCGTGGGAGCCGAAGGCGCGCCCTGCTGGAAAGTCTTCTGGCCTCAATGCCATACCGAAGCCGCTTTCCAAAAACACAATGCCTTCGGCCGCTCCGGGTTTCCCTTTACCTCCAAAGAATACACCAATCCGGCCAGCGTGGATTACAGCCGGGTGGAAGTGCCCAACGCCCTCTGGCACGAAAGCCATACGTTCACTTGCTTCGCCTATCCCACTTTCACGGAGGAAGACATGGGCCAGATCGCCCAGGCGATTCTCAAGGTGATTGACGCGTACGCGAAGTAAATTTGTGAAGTAAATTTAAAAAATCACGAATCTATTATTGTCTTGCCCTTTTTCTCGACAGGAGACCGACATGACGGCCAAAATCAAATGGGGCGTGAGCGGTTCGGGCGGCATCGCGCGGCGGCGGACGATTCCCGAAGGGATCACGAAAGCCCGCAATGCCGAATTGGCCGCGGTGTTTGACACGAACGCGGCGGTCAATCAAGAAGTCGCGGCGCAATATGGGGTTCAAGCGTGTTCCAGCCTGGAAGAATTGCTGAACCAGGATATTGACGCGGTGTATGTGGCGGCACCGGTGTTCGCGCATGCCGGTCAGGTGCAATCCTGCGCTGCGGCCGGCAAGCATATCTTGTGCGAAAAACCGCTGGGATTGGATGTTCCCCAGGCCGAAGCGATGATCCAAGCCTGCCGCCAAGCCGGCGTGCGGCTGGGGGTGGGATTCATGATGCGCTTCCATCCCTTGCATCAAGCCGCGCTGAAAATCATCCAGGCTGGGAGGCTGGGCAAGCCGGTCTATGCCCGCGCGCAACTGTCCTGCTGGTATCCGCCCATTCCGGGGGCCTGGCGGCAGGATCCCGCTCTGGGCGGCGGTGGAGCGTTGATTGACATGGGCAGCCATTGCATTGATCTGCTGGAGATGTTTTTCGGCCCCGTGGCGAAAGTCAGTTGCTTTGTCAATAATCTCGTCCATCCCTATGCCTCGGAAGACAGTTCTGTAATCCTGTTGTCTTTCGCCAATGGCGCGTTGGCCACCGTGGATGCTTTTTTCTGCGTGCCGGACAATAGCAGCAAAAATGTGTTGGAGTTGTATGGCTCCCAAGGCGGCATAGTGGCCCGGGGCACCATCGGGCAGAGCAGCGGCGGCGAGATGACCGCTTATCTCCAAGAGACCGCGGCCGGCTATGACGCGCAACAAGCCCGCGCGTCAGAGCAAGGGACGCCCATCACCGCCGGAACGGAAAACCTCTATCAATCGGAAATCGAGGAATTCAGCCAGGCCATCCAGGAAAACCGGGAACCCCGGGTGGGCGCTGAGATTGGACTGCAAAATCAAAAAGTGATCGCCGCCTGCTATGAATCAGCCCGCACGGGGCAGGCTGTCGCGATCCGTTGAAAGCAAGCCGGTCCTTTGGCGCCACGAAGAAGAGTTTTGACGGGATTCCTGCAGGCGGATCTTTTCTGGTATCCAGGGCAGGTGCTTGGCTGAGCGTGCAAGAAGATCCCTTCTCCCTCTGGGAGAGGGTGAAGGTGAGGGTCGTCCTGCAAAGGCGGAAGGCATCCTCTCTCGGGAATCAGGTAGATTGCTTCTGGCATCACAATTTACAATTAAAAACGATACCAATATGAATCATCCCGAAACCATTCTGGTCACCGGCGGCGGAGGTTACATCGGCAGCGTCAATGCAGCGGCGTTGCTCCAGCAGGGCCGGCGCGTCATCGTGGTGGACAATTTCGAGCGCGGCCACCGGGAGGCGGTTCCGCCGAGGGCCGTCATCGAGACTTGCGATTTGCGTGACGAAGCGGCCCTCAACCGGGTATTCGAGGCGCATCGCGTGGACGCGGTCATGCATTTCGGCGCCTACGCGTACGTGGGCGAATCCATGACGCGCGCGGAAGAATATTTTCATAACAACTTCATCGGCGGCTATCATTTGCTTAACGCCATGCGCCGCCATGGGGTCCAGCGGATTGTTTTTTCCTCGACGTGCGCTACGTATGGCGAAGTGGACAACGTGCCCATCGATGAAACACAGCCCACCAATCCGATCAATCCCTACGGCCGCTCCAAATTGGCTTTTGAGCTGCTGATCCGAAGCTATGAGGAGGCGTATGGCATCCGGCACGCTATCCTGCGCTATTTCAACGCGGCGGGCGCGGCCTTGGAACAGGGCGAAGATCATGATCCGGAAACCCATTTGATTCCCTTGGTGCTCTTCACCGCCCTGGGCAAGCGGGAGGCCGTTTCGATCTTTGGGACCGACTACGATACCCCGGATGGAACCTGCATTCGCGATTATATCCATGTCAGCGATCTGGCCGATGCCCATCTCCGCGCGCTGGAGTATATCAAGCAAGAAAGCATCACATGCAACCTGGGCACGGAACAGGGCTATTCGGTGCTTGAAGTGATCCAAGCCGCCCGCGCCGTGACGGGCCATCCCATTCCGGTCCGCGAAGCGCCGCGCCGGCCGGGTGACCCGCCCCGCTTGATCGCCTCGGCGCGAAAAGCCCAACGGCTTCTGGATTGGAAGCCCCGCTATGTCGATATCCAGGAAATCATCCATACCGCGTGGCAATGGTTTCTTGCGCATCCCGATGGATATAAAAGGAAATGAGGTTAGAAACCATTGACCTGTTGGCCGGGATTGACTGGCAGGCCAGAGAACTTCTAATCGCCAACGGCGCGGCATGAGTATAGCCCAGGGTGTGTCAGCCCTGGGAAAAGAAGGACCACAGGAATGATTCCCTCTTTCTCTGGGAGGATGAGAGAAGCCCTTCCATAGCGAAAGGCATTCTTACTCTATAATCGAGTAAATTGTCGCCACTCGGCGAGGCGTCAGAAGCATGGCCATCAAAATCGAAGGCATATTCACACCCCACATGGTCCCGTTGGACGATCAGGGGCAAATCCACGAGGCCGAACTGCGCCGGTATGTCGATTGGCTGATCGCGCGCGGCGTGCATGGCTTGTATCCCAACGGCTCGACCGGTGAGTTCATCCGCTTCACGCCCGAAGAACGGCGGCGCATCATCCGCATCGTGTGCGAGCAAGCCGGAACCCGCGTCCCCGTGTTGGCTGGCGCCGCCGAAGCCAATGTCCGGGAAACCCTTGCCGCGTGTGAAGCCTACGCCGGATGGGGCGCGCGCGCCGCCGCTATTGTTTCTCCGTTTTATTACAAACTGAGTCCCGAATCGGTGTATGCTTACTTTCGGGAAATCGCGCTCCATTCACCGGTGGATATCACACTCTATAACATCCCGATGTTCGCCAGCCCCATCGATGTCTCCACGTTGCGCCGGCTTGCGGAACTGGAACGCGTCGTGGGGATCAAGGATTCCTCCGGCGACGTGGCCTTTATGATGCGCCTGATCGCCGCCGTCCGCCCCATCCGGCCGGATTTTGTCTTTCTGACCGGCTGGGAAGCGGTCCTCGTCCCCATGCTGCTGATCGGCTGCGATGGCGGGACCAACGCCACCAGCGGCGTGGTTCCCGAACTAACCCGCATGGTGTATGAGTTGACCAAATCCGGCCGCGTCGGGGAAGCGGTTCAACTGCAATACCGCTTATTGGAATTATTCGATACGATGTTATATTCCGCGGACTTTCCCGAAGGCTTCCGCGCGGCGGTCGAATTGCGGGGCATCCGCATGGGGCCCAGCCGCCAGCCGCTCAGCCCCAATCAGAAAATCGACCGCGCCGCTTTGCAGCGTGTGCTGCGCTGCATTTTGGCTGATTTCGGCTATGTGGATCCCCCGCCGGAAGGCTGCCCGCCCCGTTCCGGAAACTTGGAAGAAGACCGCGTCGCGCAAATCACGCAGCATGTCATCAAGGCGTTGCGGGAACGGGGGGTGATTTGAAGCCGGAAGGTATCGGCTCATTCAGGCAAGCCGCTGTCGAGTGCGCCCTGCTGGCCTAGAAATAGATCCTGGGCAAGGGTAAGGCTCTGGTCTCTTTTCGCTTCACTGGTTACGAGATACAGCTCGTTGGGTTCGGTATCGATTTCCCATGTCCCGTTATCGCGGCGGATTGGCTGCGGGTAAACCGGGACAATGCTTCCTTGCCGCCATTCGACGGCTTCCGCCTGGAAGTTGCCTGCAGAACTGTCCCATCGCACCGTTCCACCCCGCATAGTGCACAGCAGCAAGACTTCCGATTGGGACAAGGCTTGCTGATCCAAACTGATCATCATCCAAGGGCTTCCGCCTTGAATGTGGAGCCCCGTGGAGAGGGACAAGGCCGCTGAGCCGGTTGCGGCGACCGCGTGATGATTCCGGTTTAACAACACCCCGGCGGGAACCGGGTCATGGAACGTCCATTGCAATGAAACCGGCGGGCGGTTTACTGCCACCGCGGCTTCTGCGTTCCAGGATGAGCGGGGAAGGAGGGTGATCCAGGTATCCTGGCTGGATTTCATTTCCGTTATCCGCCAGACGCCGGTGGTGGCGTGAATCTCCGCGGGCGGATAAACGTCCGCTAAGGGAGTCAGAGATAAATACAAATTCTTCTGCGGATCGGATGTCAGTTCCGGATTGGAGACAAACAAATCCTGGCCGTGAAAGGTTTCCCACGGTTCGGGGGCATACAGCACACGGCCTTGGCCAACGGCGTTCTCATAGACGGCTGGCTGGCCCGGATGATCCAATTTCCTCGCGGATGCCGCCTTCACCAGCGGCAAAGGCAAGCCGGACCGGTGTTGCGCCGTTCCCGTGGACTTCACGCCGCATAACTGTTCCAGGCGGGCCGGATCA